>SUXW01000006.1 GCA_015060765.1 Bacteroides sp. | reverse complement strand
TTTCCTGGGTTGAGAACAAGTTGAACAACAGACCCAGAAAGAGGCTTGGTTATCTCACACCAAATGAGAAATTTAATTCAATATTAACAAATTAGAATTCGATTGCATTTGCAAGTTGAATTCGCCAGGCTAGTAATTATTAATATGCAAATAATGGATAATTCTTCATCTTTTCATTTACGCGGGCACGTACTTGTGCTATTACTTCTTCGTTGTCCACATTAGAAAGAACAATTTCAATCATTTCTGCAATTTCGAGCATCAAGTCTTCCTTAGCACCACGAGTAGTGATGGCCGGTGTTCCCAAACGGATACCTGAAGTTTGGAAAGCGGAACGGCTATCAAACGGAACCATGTTCTTGTTGACGGTAATGTCGGCCGCAACCAATGCCTTTTCGGCTACCTTACCGGTCAAGTCAGGATATTTGCTACGGAGGTCAACCAACATGGAGTGGTTATCTGTACCACCAGATACAATAGTGAATCCACGAGCAATCAAAGCATCAGCCAAAACTTTTGCATTCTTCTGTACTTGTGCGGCATATTCCTTATATTCAGGTTGAAGGATTTCGCCGAAAGCTACGGCCTTGGCGGCAATGACATGTTCAAGTGGACCGCCTTGGATACCTGGGAATACGGCTGAATCGAGCAATTGAGACATCATCTTGATTTCTCCCTTTGGAGTTTTCTTGCCCCATGGGTTGGGGAAATCCTTGCCCATCAAGATGATACCGCCACGAGGACCGCGGAGTGTCTTATGGGTAGTAGAAGTAACAATGTGTGCATATTTCACCGGATTGTCCAATAAACCTGCGGCAATTAGACCAGCTGGATGAGCCATGTCGATCATCAACAAAGCACCTACCTTGTCGGCTATTTCACGCATACGCTTGTAGTCCCATTCACGAGAATAAGCCGAACCACCACCGACAATCAGTTTAGGTTGTTCGCGCAAAGCGATTTCTTCCATTTGGTCATAATCTACGCGACCGGTTTCGGGATTGAGGTTGTATTCACATGGAGTATAGATGATACCCGATGTGTTTACCAATGAACCGTGAGAAAGATGACCACCGTGGGCCAGATTCAATCCCATGAATTTATCCCCTGGATTCAATACGGCCAAGAATACGGCCGCATTAGCTTGTGCACCCGAGTGTGGTTGTACGTTGGCCCATTCAGCACCGAAAATTTCTTTCAGTCTTTCGATGGCAATGGTTTCGCTTTGGTCAACTACTTCGCAACCACCGTAATAGCGCTTGCCAGGATAACCTTCTGCATATTTATTGGTCAGGCAAGAACCCATGGCTTGCATAACCTGTTCGCTTACAAAGTTTTCGGAAGCAATCAACTCAATACCTTTAAGCTGACGCTGGTGTTCTTTTTCGATGATGTCGAAAATCAAATCGTCTCTTTTCATTACTTTATATTAATTTTATTGTTCAATTCCATTATTTTGCTGCAAAAATAAGTAAAAAAGATGTATTAAGAAACATTTTAATGTTTTTTCTTCTTTTCTACTGACCAGCCGAATTTTCCAATCTTCTTCCCAAGACCGTAATAACCTCCATGGAGATATACCAATGGATTCGATAAATCCAATTCAAATTTACCGGTCGTTTTATCCATGTATTTTTCATCGGCTTTTACGTTCAGTACCTCGGCTATGAACATATCGTGCGAACCGAGTGAAATAATTTCCTTCACTCTGCATTCAATGCATAAAGGAGATTCTTCAATGATGGGAGCGCTGACGGTCTTTGCCTTGCCGGGTGTGAGTTTCATTTCCTCAAACTTGTTATAGTCTTTTCCGGAACGTACACCGCACCAATCAGTAGCGTATGCCAATTCCTCTGTTGTCAGGTTGATGACAAATTCCATGTTCTGTTTCAGAATCTGATAGGAATGTCTTTCCGGACGTACAGAGATATAGCACATGGGTGGATTGCTACAAATGGTACCTGTCCATGCTATGGTGATGATATTGTAATCGTCTTCAGACTTTCCGCAACTTACCAGAACGGCGGGGAGCGGGTAGATCATGGTACCAGGTTTCCAGTCTTGTTTCATAGCAACTTGATGCTTTCTTTGTTCTGTTCCTTTTCGCAATAATGGCATTTCAATATTCCGTTTTCTTTGTCGATCACATGGAAAATAGTGGTCATCGGTTCGTTATTGGTAATGCACTTGGGATTGTTGCATTTTACGATACCCTTCAATTCTTCGGGCATGCTTACCTGTTTCTTTTCAACCACTTCGTAGTTGCGGATGATATTCAGTTTCACGTTGGGCGATACAACGGACAACCGGCTTATCTCTTCATCGGTAAAGAAACGGTCGGCTACCTTGATGATGCCTTTCTTTCCCAATTTCTTACTTTCCAGATTGTTTCCGATGGTCATATTCAAATCCGTGTCAATCAGCCCCAACAGATTGACTACTGTAAACAATTTGTCGGAGGGTATGTGGTCGATAACCGTTCCGTTCTTCAGAGCGGCTACCTGTAATGCTTGTTTATCGTTGCTCATAACTTCTTTCTTTAATACTTTTTACCGTCTTCTATTACATCATTCAAGGTAATTCCCAATACATCGCACAAGATGGCTTGACGAGCATATAAACCATTTTGGGCTTGTTGGAAATAATAGGCTTTCGGATTTTCATCCACATCGTACGTAATTTCGTTTACACGTGGAAGCGGATGGAGGATTCGCAAATTGGGGCGGGTATGTTTCAACATTTCATTTCTCAATATGTATACATCCTTAACCCGTTCGTATTCCATCAAGTCGGTGAAACGTTCGCGTTGTACGCGGGTCATATACAAAATATCGGCTTCGGCAATGGTTTCTTCCGTGAAGTCGGTATGTTCTTCGTATTTGATGCCATGTTTTCTACAATACAACTTGTATTCTTCGGGCATTTTCAATTCTTCCGGAGCGATGAAATGGAAGGTAGGGTTGAAGTGTCTCATGGCCATCAGGAGGGAGTGTACGGTACGTCCGTATTTCAAGTCGCCCACCAGATAGATATTCAAGTTCTCCAACGTACCTTGAGTCTTGTAGATGGAGTAGAGGTCGAGCATGGTCTGCGAAGGATGTTGGTTGGCACCGTCTCCCGCATTTACGATGGGTACGGGGGCCACTTCACTTGCATATCGGGCCGCACCTTCCAGAAAATGGCGCATTACGATGATATCAGCATAATTGCTCACCATCATGATGGTGTCCTTCAAAGTTTCACCTTTAGACGAACTCGTCACTTTAGGATCAGTAAACCCAATGACCCGAGCTCCCAACCGATTGGCGGCCGTTTCGAAACTCAAGCGAGTACGTGTGGAGGGTTCAAAGAACAAAGTGGCAACTACCTTGCTATCAAGAATTTTACGATTAGGATTCTTTTCGAATTCTTTTGCCATTTCCAATAGATAGAGGATTTTTTCCTTGGAATGTCCGGCAATGGATACAAGACTTCTATTTTCCATATTTGTAGTGTAGATTTTATAACAACTTTACGGAGTGTAAAGGTATAAAAAAAAGGATAATATCATATCCTTTTCTTTATAAAAAAATAGTGAATGCTACAAATTTATGCTTTCATCTGTCGGCCGTTGGTATTTTGACACATTTCCATTCAGTATTACTTCAGGCTTTCAAATAGTCTGAAGATTGATTGGTGACGGATGGTTATAAGACTTTGCTCATTTCTTTTCCGTTGTATTCCATTGTCTTTACATCTTTCTGACCGGCGATGCGTACATTGAACTTGCGTTGGGATAGCATACCTTTGAATTGGCCTTGGCATTCGCCTATGGTCAGTTGCTTCTTGGCCTCGTTCCAAGTGAAGGTAATGGTGGTATATTCTCCCTTTTCGTAATTGTAATTATCGCCTTCGTCTTCGTAAAGGGTGAAGGTGGCATCGGCTCCCGGATACACGATGATGTCCAGGTTATCCCATTTCTTTTCTTCCGCATATTGCATGACAGGGGCCATCGGGATGATGCTTCCGGCACGTACGAACATCGGACCTTGGTCGAAGGTGGTTTCAATGGTTACGTCCTGACCTCCGCGATAGTACTTTTCTGTCCAGAAGTCGTACCAATTGGCACCCTTCGGCAAGTATTTAGTGGTTGTCTTGGATTGGGTGAAGTCAACGGCTTGTATGCTACTTTCCTTGGCTTCCTTCTTGTCCCATCCACTCATAGCATCTTCGCGCACCACTTTTTCTTCGGTGTATTGGGGAGCTACAATCGGAGTGGCCAGGATGCTACGTCCAAAGAGGAATTCGTCGTTCATGTTCCACACGCGCTTGTCCTTCGGGAAATCGTATACCAACGCACGGAGGTAACTTTCATCCTTGTCGGTCACCTGCCATGCGGTGCTATATAGATAGGGTAATAACCGGTAGCGCAAGCGAATGGTCTTTTCAATGGCGTCGAAAGTTGGTTCGCCCTTCTTGCCGAACTGATAGATTTCCCTCGGTGCATCGGCTCCGTGGCTACGGAAAACGGGGCAGAAGAGGGCGTATTGCATCCAGCGTACGTAGAGTTCCTGGAATTGGAGGTTACGTGGTGCGGAGCCCGAACCTTTGGTGTTATAAGAACCGCAGAAGAATCCACCGATGTCGGTGTTGAAGTTGGGACATCCGGTCATGGTGTAGTTCAATCCCAACGGAATCTGCTTGCGGAGCATGTCCCATGAAGAGCCCACATCACCGCTCCAAAGTCCTGCACCGTAGCGTTGCTGACCGGCAAAGGCGGAACGTGTCATGATGAACACGCGCTTGTCGGAAGAATGGTTGCGCAAGTTATCGTGGATACCGCTGACCGATGCGAGGGGGAATGCGTTGCGATAGCGTCTCCAGGTACCGTCGCCAGCCGAATGGTCGTAATGATGGTCGCGTGCATCAAAGAAATCGGGATCGGTAGAGTCCATCCACCAGGCATCGATGTTGTAGTCGACGAGCTTTTGTAAACTTTTCCAATAGATTTCGCGTGCTTCGGGACTGAGTGCATCATATACCCGTACGCCGCTCGGATAATCTCTGCGTGGAGGCCAAATGTGCGAAAGACCGCTTTGAGGCCATGTCTCGAAATCGTAGAGCAATCCCTTTTCTTCGAGTTGCTTGAAGGCATGTGTCTGAGGACCGAAACTTGCCCAGATACTGATCATCAAGTGAGCGTTCTGACGATGCACTTCGTCTACCATCTCCTTGCCGCGATGATAAGGTTCGCCCAAGAAATCCATGGCGTTCCACAAATAGTTGTTACCCCAATATTGCCAGTCTTGGACGATACCGTCGAGGGGTACTCCGTTAGCACGGTGCCAATGCACCACTTCGAGCAATTCTTCCGGTGTCTTGTAGCGTTCGCGGCATTGCCAATAGCCGAAGGTCCAGAGTGGGAACATGGGTACCTTTCCACTCAAGGTACGCATTTGTGCGTTCAGTTCGTCGCCCGCATTTCCGAGCATGAAGTAATAGTCTATTTCATCGCCTACTTCGGCCGAGAAGGTCATCCCATCGGCATTGTCGATAAAATCGGCACGCGAATAGTTGTCCCAGAAAAGTCCCCAACCCTTCAACGATTGGATCACATACTGATAATCTTGTAGATTGGATTGCTCCATCATGCGGTGGGTGGAGTTGCGTCGGTTCATCTTTCCGTCCTGAATAGCTCCCAATCCGTAGATCGGTTCGTCCTTGTCCAGTTGGTAGACGATGGTGGTGCGGAAACTACCCTTGTCGGGTCCGCTTGTGCGTGGTTCGAATCCGTACGACTTTTCCTTCAACAGATTCTTGCCCTTGCTTAGGAATTGTACCAACCCGGTGCGCTTGTCGATGGTAACGGTCAGTGCCGTACTGCTCACGGTGGCTTTGCTTCCCGATTCCTTTACCCGGATATCCAGATTGTCCTGAGGCTCCATGGTTACGACCAAACTCTTTCTTTCGTTTTTCTGTACATCGGTCGGATATTTCACAATCCGTACAATGTCGGGAGAATAGAAGGTTACTTGGGTGGTAATTCCCTTGACTTCCATCTTGTGGCGTATTGGAGCTGAAGACAATACCGTAACGTAAATCAGCCCCATCATGATAGCGAACATTTTTTTTATCATGGCTATGGGTTTAAGATTGATTTGTTCACAAAAATAGGTAAATAAATCGAAAAAAGCAGTACTTTCTTTTATATATTGTATAATTTATCCGTTGAATTTCCGTAATTTTGCGACATTAATCGTTGGAAATCATGAGAAAGACATTCATATACACCCTCTGGGCTCTCTTGTTGCTTGCCTTATTGGGCATAGCAGGTGTTTTTGCGGCCATAGCCAAAGGATGGATCGGTTATGTACCGCCCATCGAAGAATTGGAAAATCCGAACCTGAAGTTTGCCACCCAAATCATCTCGGACGATGGGGTGACACTGGGTACCTATTCGTTGAGTAAGGAAAACCGCTTGTATGTGGGCTATAATGACCTTTCTCCCCATCTCATCAATGCGTTGATTTCTACGGAAGACGAGCGTTTCCACGAACACTCGGGCATCGATGCACGTGCTTTCTTGCGTGCGCTCATCAAGCGTGGTATCCTGATGCAGAAAAATGCCGGTGGGGGTAGTACCATTACTCAGCAATTGGCCAAGCAATTCTATTCCGAACAGGCGGGTAGTGTGTTCGAACGATTGATGCAGAAACCCATCGAGTGGGTCATCGCCGTGAAGTTGGAGAAATACTATACCAAAGAAGAGATTCTGACCATGTATCTTAATAAGTTCGACTTCCTGAACAATGCGGTTGGTATCAAGACGGCCGCCAATACTTATTTCTCCAAAGAGCCGAAGGACTTGGATATAGTAGAAGCCGCTACCTTGGTGGGGATGTGTAAGAATCCCTCGTACTATAACCCGCGTCGTTTTGCCGAACGTGCCCGTGGTCGCCGTAATGTGGTGATCGGACAGATGGAAAGAGCCGGACATCTGACGGAAGCCGAAGCCGATGAACTGAAGGCCACTCCGTTGGAGTTGAAATACCGCAAGGTAGACCACAAGGAAGGTCCCGCTCCATATTTTCGTGAATATCTGCGCGATATATTGAGAGCCGAGAAACCCGTGAAGAGCGAATACCGAGGATGGCAGATGCAACAATACTACGAAGACTCTTTGGCTTGGGAGACCGATCCTCTCTATGGTTGGTGTGCCAAGAACAAAAAGAAGGACGGAAGCAACTACAACCTCTATACCGATGGTCTGAAGATTTATACCACCATCAATTCGCGCATGCAACGTTATGCCGAAGAGGCCGTTCAGGAGCACGTGGCCGAATACCTTCAACCGCGATTCTTCAAGGCGAAAGCCAACAAGAAAACGGCTCCTTTTACCAATCAGCTGACTCCCGAGGAGGTGAAGTCCATCATGGACCGTTCTATGAAGCAGACCGACCGTTATCGCCTCATGAAGAAGGCGGGTGCGAATGAAGCCGAAATCCGAAAAGCGTTCGATACACCCCAGGAAATGACCATCTTTACGTATCAGGGAGAAAAGGATACCTTGATGACACCCATGGATTCACTCCGGTACTACAAGCATTTCCTTCGTGCGGGCTTCATGTCGATGGACCCCGTTACGGGATATGTCAAGGCGTATGTGGGCGGACCTAATTTCAATTACTTCCAATACGATATGGCCATGGTGGGACGCCGTCAGGTAGGATCTACCGTGAAACCTTATCTCTATACATTGGCCATGGAGAACGGATTCTCACCGTGCGACCAGATGCGCCATGTAGAGCAGACTTTGATTGATGAAAACGGCAAGGCATGGAGCCCTCGTAATGCCAGTGCCAAGCGTTATGGCGAAATGGTAACCATCAAGTGGGGCTTGGCCAATTCCGACAACTGGGTGACCGCCTATCTGATGGGTAAGTTGAGTCCGTATCAGTTAGTCCGTCTCATCCATTCCTTTGGTGTGAAGAACAAGCAGATAGACCCGGTTGTATCGTTGTGTCTCGGCCCGTGCGAAATATCGGTAGGCGAGATGGTAAGCGCCTATACGGCCTTTGCCAACAAGGGTATCCGCACGGCTCCGTTGTTCGTTTCACGCATCGAAGACAATGAGGGCAATGTGTTGGCCGATTTCACTCCTCACATGGAGGAAGTCATCAGTGAAGAGAGCGTGTACAAGATGTTGATTATGCTCCGTGCGGTAATCAATGAAGGTACGGGTGGACGTGTACGTCGTGTATATGGCATTACGGCCGATATGGGCGGAAAGACCGGTACCACCAATAACAACTCCGACGGTTGGTTCATGGGCTTTACCCCGTCGTTGGTATCGGGTGCATGGGTCGGTGGCGAAGAGCGCGACATCCACTTCGACAACATGACCGATGGTCAGGGTGCGGCTATGGCATTGCCTATCTGGGGACTCTACATGAAGAAAGTATATGCCGACAAGTCTTTGGGATATTCTCAAGAAGAAAAGTTCGATATCCCGGAAGGATTCGATCCTTGCAAGGATATATTGGATAGCGATGAAGCTCCGGCTATCGAAGAAACCGAAGGTTTGGACAATATGTTCAATTGATTCATCTACACATAATAAAGAAGTGCCGCCTTATTCAATTAAAGCGGCACTTCTTTATTCTTGAAACTTCGTTCGGATTATGTCTTGGAGGATTTCCTTTGGGCGCTCAATTTTTTCTCCACCTCCCGGCAATCGGCCAGTACGTTCCAAAGACCGTCTTCCGAGAGCACACCCCGTTTCAAGTCTTGGGGCAAGAGCCCGGCTTTATCGGCGGCAAAGTCCTGTTTCCACTCATCACTACCGTAGTATTCGTTGAGCGTAGCGATGGCTTCCTGTACTTCTTCGTATCTTTCGAGAGCACCCGAAAGCTCCGTCACAACTACCGAAACCTGGTCCAGTAGTTGTTCCATCCGACGGATGCGTTCCATTTGTTCCATGTTTCTTACTTGATGGTGTTTTCCGAGAAATAATACTCTCTGAGCGGCTTGCTGACCTTTTCACCGTTCAGTACCAGGTCGCCGTTCAACTTGATGTCTTCACACGATGCACCCACCTTGATGGTGAAGGTACCCGGTGCGATGTTCCATTGGCGTTGGCCCTCGTTGCTATAGTATCCCAATTGCTCTACGTACATCTTCACTTCCACCTTTTGGGTTTCTCCCGGTTCAAGGGTCACGCGTGCGAATCCTTGCAACTGGATGGGGCGTATGTTCGTATTGCCATCGGCCGGAGAGAGGTAAATCTGCGCCACTTCATCCGCCTTTACCGAACCGGTATTGGTCACGTCGAACGAAAGGGTGATGTCCTTGTCGGTTGTAGCCGCTTCGTGCGCCATTTCCAGATTGGCATATTCAAAGGTAGTATAGCTCAAGCCATAACCGAAGGGCCATGCCACGCGCGGATCCTTTTCGGCCGAATAATTATAGCAGATCGGTTCGTAAACCTCCGTATTCGGATAGCTCACACTGAGTTTGCCCGATGGCGATACCTTTCCGTACAGGATATCGGCTACGGCATTACCGCCTTCTTCACCCGGATACCAGGCTTGAATTACGGCCGCACAACGTTCGGCGAGGCCCGAAACCACTTGCGCGCGACCGCCGAACATCACCAGTACCACGGGCTTACCGGTAGCCAAGAGCTCTTCTACATATTGTTCCTGCTTGCCCGGCAAACGGAGACCCTGACGGTCGCGGTTCTCTCCACAAAGCATCACATTCTCGCCTACGGCGGCTATGATTACATCACTCTGTTTGGCCATACGGAGTGATTCCTGCTTGTCGGCTTTTTCTCCCGAATCCACCTTCCGGTGTAGGAGGGCATATTCCCAAGCCCGTTCGTCACCGCTTTCGGTATACTTGGTTTCCACCTCTTCGGTCCAGTCGCATCCACGTGAATAGAGAATGTTCACACCTTCGGGCTTTTGGGCGGTCATCCCCTCGAGCAGACTGATAATTTCGGGATTTTCCAAATCGCCCGCATATTGTTTCCAGAAATAGAACATGGCGGGGAAGGAGTAGTCGCCACACATAGCCCACATGGAGTTGGCGTTCGGGCCCGTTACCAATACGTTCTTCACATCCTTCAACGGGAGGATACCGTTGTTTTCCAACAATACCACCGATTGCGTAGCGATGTCGTATGCGGTCTGACGTTCTTCCGGAGTATCCAGTACGATGGGTTCCGTGCTATACAGATAAGCATCTTGGTCGAGCAGACCGGCGCGGTACTTGTGGCGGAGCACATTCTTCACGGCCCGTTCCAACACTTCCGGTTTCACCAGACCGCGTTCGATGGCTTCCGGCAGATATTGGTAATTGGCCCCGTGAGGAAAGTCCACGTCATTTCCTCCGTTGATGGCTTCGGCCGTCTTCTGCACCACGTCTTCGCAATTGGGCAACTGGTCGATGGCGGTATAGTCGCTCACCACCATGCCGTCGAATCCCACATAGTCGCGAAGTATATCCTTCAATATTTCGCTATTGGCCACGCAATTGGTACCGTGTACGGCATGATATCCCGGCATCACCACCTTGCTTCCCGCCAATCTTATCATGGCTTCGTGAGGGAACAGAATCTCTTCCATCATTTCCTTTTCGTCGGCATCACCTCCACCGCCATATCCCAAGTAGTGTTTCGAACAAGCGCCTACACCTTGGGTGAGGTCGCCCTGTTGCAGACCCTTCACGAAGGCGGTTCCCATGACGGCCGATAGGTATCCGTCTTCTCCGTACGATTCTTCCAAACGGTTGAAGCTGGGGTTACGGCATACATCCACCATGGGCGAGAGCGACAATACACCACCCATCTTACGCATAGCGGTACCCGTTTGTAAGGTCTTCAATTCGGCCAGTTCCGGATTGAAGGAACAAGCCTGACCGATTTGTTGTGGATAGATGGTAGCTCCCGGTGTATTGATGCCGGTAAGCACCTCTTCATGGAAAAGGGCGGGGATTCCGTTGGGCGTATGGTTTATCAACCATTCTTGGACAAGGGCTACCTGGTCGCGTAACACGTTGGCATCCGTCAGACTCTGGCTTGCATATTGCGAAAAGTGCCCGATACCGTATGGAATCAGCTCCTTGCACTTCAACGTATCCAGTTTGCCCTCTTTGTCGAACAGATCGTTCATATAACAACTTCTCAATTGAGCGACCCGCTCTTCCATTGACATTTTTTCA
This sequence comes from Bacteroides sp., assembly GCA_015060765.1. Lineage (GTDB taxonomy): Bacteria > Bacteroidota > Bacteroidia > Bacteroidales > Bacteroidaceae > Phocaeicola. The sequence goes on along the minus strand of SUXW01000006.1, from coordinate 145,859 downwards.
TAGAGGCTATTGACCTTCTCGTCAATATCCATCAGGGGTTGGCTACAACTTGTCATCATAGCGATAACCCCCATCATAAAAGCTTTACATTTCATGTAGTTTGGATTATTTGAGTTAAAAATTTCGTACCATTCCATCAGTCCTCTTTGCACGAAGTCCCGTTTCATGTCATCGGGTTTCAAGACCGTTTCGTCCACCATCAGCAGGTCGATGTCGAGCTTCACAATCCCTTTCTTCTTGTCGTCCGGCAACCGCCCGTTGTCCCGCTCAATTTGCTTCAGGTGGTTCCGTACCTCCTCGGCCGGAAGGGGAGTGGAGCACACGGCCAGTTGGTTGCAGAAAGGCGACAACCACTTGTCTCCGATGGCCTCCGTCAGCATTTCCTTCCCGAATGTCACATCGGGAAAAAGAGAGGTCAGCGCCCTTCGGGCCGCTTCCAATCTTTCCGTGTACCGTTCGTTGGAGCCCAGACAAAGAAGACAATGATGTATACTCATGACGATTTATTTCGAATAGAATGCAAATGTAGAAAATGTTTTTGTACTTTTGCACGAATAATAGAAAAGATGCTTATGAAATTTATCGGAATCATTCCCGCAAGATATGCATCCACCCGTTTTCCCGCCAAACCCTTGGCTATGTTGGGTGGAAAGACCGTGATACAGAGAGTGTACGAACAGGTGGCCGGCATCCTCGATGAGGCGTATGTGGCTACCGATGACGAACGCATTGAAGCGGCCGTCAAGGCTTTTGGAGGAAAAGTAGTGATGACCTCGGTGCATCACAAGAGTGGTACCGACCGTTGTTACGAGGCCTACACCCGGGTGGGCCATGGCTACGATGTCATTGTTAACATCCAGGGCGATGAACCCTTCATCCAAGCTTCACAACTGGAAGCCGTCAAGGCATGTTTCGAGGATGAGGATACCCAGATAGCCACGTTGGTCAAGCCCTTTACACCCGGCGACGGATGGGAAGCATTGGAGAATGTCAATTCTCCGAAGGTAGTGGTCAACAAGAAGATGAACGCCTTGTACTTCAGCCGTTCCATCATCCCGTACCAACGCAATGCCGACAAGCGCGATTGGTTGGCCGGTCATGTATACTACAAGCACATCGGATTGTACGCCTACCGGGCAGAAGTGCTCAAGGAAATCACCTCCTTGCCCCAATCTTCCCTGGAAGTGGCGGAATCCCTGGAGCAGCTCCGTTGGTTGGAAAACGGATACGTCATCAAGGTAGGTACCACAGATGTGGAGACCATCGGCATTGACACGCCCGAGGATTTGCAGAGAGCGGAACTATTCTTGAAACAGAGAGAGGCTGGGGTATGAGTCTGAACCGAACCATTCCACCGTCGGTCCGTTCGTTGGACGAACTGAACATCCTCTATCCCGAGCGCTTGCATCTGAAGAACGGCATTCCGTTGAACATCATCCAGGCTGGGACCGAGGAGGTAGTCCGTTTCGATTTGTTGGTTGGAGCCGGCCAATGGCATCAGACCCAATCTTTGCAAGCGATGTTCACCAACCGCCTTCTGCGCGAAGGGACCGTGTCGCTTACCTCCCGCCAGATAGCCGAACGATTGGACTATTACGGTGCGGTGATGGAATTGTCGTCCTCGGTCAATTGCGGCTTCATTACCCTCTATTCCTTGAACAAGCATTTCCCCAAGACCTTGGAGATTGTGGCCGATATGCTGATGCATCCCACTTTCCCGAAGAAAGAACTGGATGTGGTGCTGGAGGTAAACAAACAACGCTTCCTGATCAATTCCAGTCGGGTGGAGATGATGGCCCGCAAGAAGTTGAACCGTTCGCTCTTTGGTGAGGCCCATCCCTTGGGGCGCTATGCCGAAGCCGACGATTACGACCGCATCACCCCCGAGTTGCTCCGCGCGTTTTACAACCGTTATTACCACTCGGGCAATTGCTCCATCTACGTGTCGGGCAAGGTAACGAAAGAGATCATAACCAGTATAGAGCATTTGTTGGGCGATGCCCCGTGGGGAAACGTGAGCGAGGTGGTCCCGATTGTCCCCATCCATCCCCAACAAGCCGAAGGCAAGCATTTCTTCGTCGAAAAGGACGATGCCCTGCAAAGTTCCATCAAGTTGGGTGGCTTCGTCATGGACCGCCTGCACCCCGATTTCCTGAAAGCCAGAGTCATGGTAACCCTGTTTGGCGGGTATTTCGGGAGCCGTCTGATGTCGAACATCCGCGAGGAGAAGGGCTACACCTACGGCATCGGAGCCGGCATTGTGACCTATCCGGACCTCAGTGTGCTGGTCATCAGTACCGAGGCCGACAATGAGTACGCCTCGGCCATCATCGATGAGACCTACAAGGAGATGGACCGCTTGTGCAACGATCTGGTACCCCAGGCAGAGCTCGATATGGTGAAGAACTACATGTTGGGCGACTGGTGCCGTTCTTACGAAGGACCGTTCTCCATGTCGGACGCCTGGATCTACATCGAGACGGGCGGTTTGGACGACCAGTTCTTTGTCCGCACCCTGGATTCCATCCAGAGCATTACCCGCGAGGAAGTCCGCCAATTGGCGCAGACCTATTTATGCAAAGAAAACTTAATAGAGGTCGTAGCTGGTAAAAAAATGTGATAGCGTGCCGCCAATTGTCCGCAAAATCACTATCTTTGGAAACCATTAAATGAAAAATCATGAAGAAAAGCCTAATTATATTTAGTCTGATAGCAATATTGAGCTCAACCTCGTCCGCCCAAATCAAGATTGGAACCTATCAGTTCAAGGACGGTTCGGAATACATGGGCGAGCTGAAGGGCAAGCGCCCCCATGGAAAGGGAAAAACCACTTTCCGCAACGGAGATACCTACGAAGGCCAGTATGTCAAGGGAAAAAGACAAGGAGAAGGAGTCTACACCTTCCAGGATGGCGAGAAGTACGTGGGCAGTTGGTTCCAGGACCAGCAACACGGCAAGGGTACCTTCTATTTCATGAACAACAACCGCTACGAAGGCATGTGGTACGCCGATTATCAACAGGGCAAGGGAACCATGTACTACTACAACGGCGATGTGTACGAAGGCGAGTGGTATCAGGACCTGCGTAGTGGCAAGGGGGTCTACACCTGGAAGGCGGGAGCCCGTTACGAAGGCGATTGGAAGAACGACAAGAAGAACGGAGAGGGGCACATGGTGTGGCCCGACCAGTCGACCTACCAAGGCCAATGGGTGAACGATGCCCGCGAGGGACAAGGCGTGTTTGTCTACGCCAATGGCGACAAGTATATCGGCGATTGGAAGAACGATGTCCAGCATGGCAAGGGAATCTATACCTTCAATGGGGGCGACCGCTACGAAGGCGATTACCTGGAAGGTGAGCGCACCGGTCATGGCATCTACCTCCACAAGAACGGCGACAAGTACGTGGGCGGTTTCATGAACGGCGAGCAATATGGACAAGGTACCCTGACCTGGAGCAACGGAGCCGTTTACGAAGGTCATTGGGACAACAACGTGCGTAGCGGCAAGGGCCGGTATGTATGGGCCAATGGCGACGTATACGAAGGCGAATGGAAGAACGATATGCCCGATGGTGAAGGTCTGCTCACCCTGAAGGACGGAAGCCGCTATCGCGGCCAGTTCGTGAAAGGCAAGGAAGAAGGCAAGGGCGTGCTGGTCGACAAGGACGGCATCCGCTACGAAGGATTCTTCAAGCAGGGCCGCAAGCACGGAGCGTTTGTAGAGACCGACAAGGATGGAAAAGTGATCCGCAAGGGAACGTATAAGTTTGGTATGCTCGAAGCCACTCAAAAATAAGGAAATATGCTGGATTTGGAATACATCACCACGGAGGTCCGGAGAATCGCGCTCGAAGCCGGTGCTTTCCTCCAGAGCGAACGTAGCACCTTCAACCTCAACAAGGTGGAGAAGAAGCATGCGCACGATTACGTGTCGTATGTCGACAAGGAATCGGAAAAGAGAATCGTGGCCCAGTTGCGCGCCCTTTTGCCCGAAGCGGGCTTCATAGCCGAAGAGGGGTCGGGTAGTCTTTCCACCGAAGAATATTGTTGGCTGGTCGACCCGTTGGACGGCACCACCAACTTCATCCACAACAACGCCCCCTTCTGCGTGAGCATAGCCCTCCGCAACCGCGAGGAGTTGTTGGTAGGTGTGGTGTACGAAGTGTGCCGCAACGAACTCTATTGGACCCACAAGGGAGCGCCGTCCTACCTCAACGGACAGGTTATCCACGTATCCCCCGTGTCCGATCTGTTCGAATCCTTCATCGCACTCGGATTTCCCTACGATTTCGATTCCTACAAGCCCATAGCCGACCATTTGGTGCACACCTTGTACGGCAATGTGGGTGGTTTGCGACTCCAGGGAGCCGCCGCCGTAGAATTGTGCTACGTAGCCGCCGGTCGTTTCGAGGCCCGTATCGAAGCGTTCCTGGGCCCGTGGGACATAGCCGCTGGCGCCTTGATACTGATGAATGCCGGTGGACGGTTGAGCGATTTTGAAGGAAATCCCGATTGCTATTCCGGTCATCAGGTGCTGGCAACCAACGGAAAAATACACTCGGAACTGCTCTCTATCCTCCAAAATAAATAAATACTTTCTTTTTTGTTGGTTAGTTACATTTTATTTCGTAAGTTTGTCATGTGCTAACTTGTGTTAATATGTATATAAACCATTAAAATCATATAATTATGGTAGTAGATAAGATTGAAAACTTGAAGAACTATGTTTCTTTGAATCCTTTGTTTGCCCAAGTGGTAGAGTATTTCAATTCAACAGACCTGATGGCTCAGGAAATAGGCAAGGTAAAGTTGCAAGGTGACGAATTGGTAGTCAACTTCCAACAAGCCAAGGCTAAGACCAAGGAAGAGGCCCGTCTGGAAACTCACAACCGCTTTATTGATATTCAGATTCCGTTGGATGGTGTGGAACTGATGGGTTATACCCCCCGTGTAGACTTGAAGGAAGAAGAATACAACGCCGAAAAGGACGTTACCTTCTATCCGGGCCTGGCCGAGACTTATCTTACCATCAAACCCGGTATGTTCGCCATCTTCTTCCCCGAAGATGCCCATGCACCTTGTGTGTCACCCGTCAGCATCAAGAAGATTGTAGTGAAAGTATTGGTCAAAGAATAAAAAGGCAATTATGCAGGAAGAAAATACATTACCTAAGTTGAGACTGATTGAGAACGACCCGTGGTTGGAACCGTTTTCAGCAGCCATCGAAGGACGGCATGAAAATGTCGTGAAGAAGGAAAAGGAACTCACTGGCAACGGCAAGACCACCTTGTCGGATTTTGCGAGCGGTTACCTTTACTTCGGTTTGCATCGCACCCGCAAGGGTTGGGTGTTCCGCGAATGGGCCCCCAATGCCAAGGACATCTACCTGGTAGGCGATTTCAACAATTGGGAAGTGCGCCATGAATACCGCTTGAAGAAAATCAAGCGCTCTGCCGGTGTATGGAAAATCGAGCTGAAGCACGATGCTATCCATCACGGCGACCTGTACAAGCTGAAAGTGTGCTGGGAAGGTGGCGAGGGCGAACGCATCCCTTCGTATGCCAACCGCGTGGTGCAGGATGAGGCCACCAAGATTTTCAGCGCCCAGGTATGGGCCCCCGAGAACCCGTACAAGTTCCATAAGAAGGTGTTCCGCGCCAAGACCAATCCGCTGATGATTTACGAATGTCACATCGGCATGTCCCAGCAGGAAGAAAAGGTAGGCACCTACAACGAGTTCCGCGAAAAGGTACTTCCCCGTGTGGCCGCCGCCGGATACAATTGCATCCAGATCATGGCCATTCAGGAACATCCCTATTACGGTAGCTTCGGTTATCACGTGTCCAGCTTCTTCGCACCGTCCTCGCGTTTCGGTACGCCCGACGAGTTGAAGGAACTCATCGACACCGCCCACCAGATGGGCATTGCCGTCATCATGGACATTGTGCACTCACATGCCGTGAAGAACGAAAACGAAGGATTGGGCAACTTTGCCGGCGATCCTAACCAATATTTCTACGAAGGCGGACGCCGCGAACATCCCGCTTGGGACTCCCTCTGCTTCGACTATGGAAAGAACGAAGTGCTCCACTTCCTGCTCTCCAATTGCAAGTACTGGATGGAAGAATACCGTTTCGACGGATTCCGTTTCGATGGTGTCACCTCCATGCTCTACTATAGCCACGGCTTGGGCGAAGCCTTCTGTAACTATGCCGACTACTTCAACGGCCATCAGGACGACAACGCCATTGTGTATCTCACCTTGGCCAACAAGCTCATCCACGAGCTCAACTCCAAGGCCATCACCATTGCCGAGGAAGTATCGGGCATGCCCGGACTGGCCGCACCGGTAGAAGACGGCGGCTACGGCTTCGATTACCGCATGGCCATGAACATCCCCGACTACTGGATCAAGACCATCAAGGAACGGGTGGACGAAGACTGGAAGCCGAGCAGCGTGTTCTGGGAAGTGACCAATCGCCGTGCCGACGAGAAGACCATCTCGTATGCCGAGAGCCACGACCAGGCCTTGGTGGGCGACAAGACCATCATCTTCCGCCTGGTGGATGCCGATATGTACTGGCACTTCCAGAAGGGCGACGAAAACTATACCGTGCATCGCGGCATTGCCCTGCACAAGATGATCCGCCTGCTTACCGCATCGACCATCAACGGCGGCTACCTCAACTTCATGGGCAACGAGTTTGGTCATCCCGAATGGATCGACTTCCCGCGCGAAGGCAACGGATGGTCGCACAAGTACGCCCGTCGCCAATGGGATTTGGTGGACAACAAGAACCTGTGCTACCACTACCTGGGCGATTTCGATAGCGCCATGGTACACCTGCTCACCGGTGTGAGAGACATCCAGGAATCACCCGTAGTCGAAATCTGGCACAACGACGGCGATCAGATATTGGCCTACCAGCGCAAGGACTTGATATTTGTATTCAATTTCAATCCTACCAAGTCGTTCGAAGGCTATGGCTTCCTGGTGAAGCCCGGTGCCTACGATGTAGTGCTCAATACCGATGCCCAAGCCTTCGGTGGCAACGGATTGTCGGACGATAGCATCCGTCATTTCACCAATTTCGACCCCGCCTATAAGAAGGAAAAGAAGGAATGGCTCAAGCTGTATATTCCGGCCCGTTCGGCGGTCGTATTGAAAAGAGTGAAAGGTTGAATATGAATCATATACACCTAAGTAATCAGAAAGCCGCCCGCATCCTCACGGTTGTGTGCGGCCTTCTTTTCTTTGCATTCAGCTTCATCTACCTGTACGTGTTTCAGGGCGATGTGCTGGAAGCCCTTTTGCGTAGTTGGTCGGATAGGGTAGTGTGCTCCCCCTGGGTGGTAGCCCTGCTTGTCACGGTTATCCTCCTCATCCTCCGTTGGGGCATCAATGTCCTCCTCGGTCTGAAAGGCCATGTACGCGCCCTTTCGTACTTCCCGTCCTTCCTCTTGCTGGGCGTGATGACCGATGTGGATTATACCCTGTACGACGAAGGAATCGCCTCCCGTTGGGCATGGTTGCTCCCGCTTGTGCTGCTCGTCTTTATCCTTGTGGGCTTTGCCTTCCGCCGCCTCTGTAGGCAATGGATGGATGCCCCCGTAGACAATGCCGCCATGGCAACCAGCAACCTCACCCTCTTCCTCCTTCTGTGCTTCCTCACCGTGAGCATCGGCAACACCGATATCCACCTCCATCACGAGCTCGCCATAGCCCGTGCCGTGCGCAATCACGACTACCCCGAAGCCCGAAAGATAGGAGCCAAGGTAGTAGACCCCAACCGCGCTTTTACCGCCCTGCGTGCCTACGCCCTGTCGGCCGAAGGAACCCTGGGCGAATACCTGTTCCAATACCCCCAACCCTACGGGGCCGAAGGTCTGTTGCCCGACGCCACCGGTGGAGCCATCCTCCCCACCTCCGTTGCCGCCCTTTACGCCCATTGGGGAGAGCAGCCCCGCGAAGGAGAGCAGGCCCTGCCGTTCTTCCGCCGTCTGTATCAGGCCCATCCCCATCAGTCCGTGCTGAAGGAATACTACCTTTGCGCCCTGTTGCTCCATAAGGACCTCGACACCTTTGTATCCCTTCTCCGCGAGAGCGGTTGCGATGCTTCCACGCTTCCCCGCCACTATCGCGAAGCCCTGTATCTGTATGCCCGTATGCATCCCCATGCCGGTGTGGTAGTGGCCGATGAAGCCCTGGATCAAGCATGGAAACGCTATGAGGAATTCCGGGCCGAATATTCACAAGTGAGGGGAGAAGCCAACCTGATGCGCCGCAAGTGCGGAGAAACCTATTGGTGGTATTATCAATATTGATGAGAATTTCCTTGGCGTTTTTCTCTCTTTTTACTACTTTTGCGCTTTCAATCAGAAAGATAATAATATAACTATAACAATGGCAGTAGAATTAAAAGGACTAACCAAGAGAAGTGAAAATTACTCTCAGTGGTACAACGAATTGGTAGTGAAAGCCGATTTGGCCGAACAGTCGGCCGTGCGTGGATGTATGGTCATCAAGCCCTACGGATACGCCATTTGGGAAAAGATGCAACGTCAGCTCGATGATATGTTCAAGGAAACCGGACATGTCAACGCCTATTTCCCCTTGCTTATCCCCAAGTCTTTCCTTAGCCGCGAAGCCGAACACGTAGAAGGCTTTGCCAAGGAATGTGCTGTGGTTACCCACCATCGTCTGAAGAACTCACCCGATGGCAAGGGCGTTGTAGTAGACCCCGAAGCCCGTCTGGAAGAAGAGCTCATCATTCGTCCCACTTCCGAAACCATCATCTGGAGTACTTATAAGAATTGGATCAATTCCTATCGCGACCTGCCCATTCTGTGCAACCAGTGGGCCAATGTGATGCGTTGGGAAATGCGTACCCGCCTGTTCCTCCGTACCGCCGAATTCTTGTGGCAGGAAGGTCACACCGCCCATGCTACCCGCGAAGAAGCCGAAGAAGAAGCACAGAAGATGCTCCGCGTGTATGGCGACTTTGCCGAAAAGTACATGGCCGTGCCCGTAGTGAAAGGGGTGAAGAGCGCCAACGAACGCTTTGCCGGTGCCCTCGACACCTACACCATCGAAGGCTTGATGCAAGATGGTAAAGCCCTTCAGTGCGGTACTTCCCACTTCCTGGGACAGAACTTCGCCAAGGCGTTCAACGTACAGTTTGTAGACAAGAGCAACAAACTGGACTACGTATGGGCCACTTCCTGGGGTGTATCCACCCGTTTGATGGGTGCCCTCATCATGACCCATTCCGACGACAACGGCCTTGTTCTTCCTCCGGCCCTGGCACCTATCCAGGTAGTCATCGTGCCTATCTACAAGAACGACGAGCAGTTGGCCAAGATCAACGAAAAGGTAGACGGCATAGTAGCCAATCTCAAGGCCATGGGCATCAGCGTGAAGTACGACAATGCCGACAACAAGCGTCCGGGCTTTAAGTTTGCCGACTACGAGCTCAAGGGTGTACCCGTGCGCCTCGTTATGGGAGCCCGCGACCTCGAAAACAATACCCTCGAAGTGATGCGCCGCGATACCCTCGAAAAGCAGACCGTATCGTTCGACGGCATCGAAGAATACGTTAAGAACCTGCTCGATGAAATTCAGGCCAACATCTACCAGAAAGCCTTGAACTACCGTTTGGAACACACCACCAAGGTAGACACCTACGAAGAGTTCAAGCAGAAGATAGAAGAAGGCGGATTCATCCTGGCCCATTGGGACGGTACCCCCGAAACCGAAGAACGCATCAAGGAAGAAACCAAGGCCACTATCCGTTGTCTGCCTTTCGAAGCCGACGAAGAAAGCCTCACTCCGGGTGTCGATATGGTTACCGGTAAGCCATCGGCCCGCCGTGTATTGTTTGCAAGAGCCTATTGATGCAACGATATTGAATAATAAACGTGAAAGCGAGAATCGAAATGTTTCGTGCATTTCGATTCTCGTTTTGTTTTATCTATTATGGAAACGATCGGTTTGAAATCGCTAATAATAACATGCCATTTTTCACTTCGTAAAGTGCCACTTTCTGGTTGCTAAAGTGGCACTTTATCCATTATAGCACGGCATAAAGCTATAATCACCTGTGGGATATGTTCGTCTTTATCTGTATTTTCTTTTTATATACAAATTCAACTGTATGTAGATTGTTGTAATGTTGTATACACTTTCTTACAATCTTACAAATGACAATTAGGAATTGTAATCTTTACACACAGATATTACAGCCTATACTATATATATAATTATATAAATATATGTAAAACATATTTACATATATCCTGTTGTTCCTAAGCAAAAAATGATTTTCCTAATTGTCATTTGTAAGATTGTAAGGCTGTAAGAGGCTACAAGCTATTGTGATACACTTTTTTTGATGTTGTAGATGTACGATGTTTTTCTTGAAAAGAGTGACTTTTCCCTTTTAAAAATGTTTATTTTGGATTTAGTAGGATTGTTTTGTGGATAGAAAAAATCCCCCGTAAAAGGACGAGGGAACCTAATGTTTTCACAACGGAATAATCCTTATTGTGATTTGCTTCATTTTAGTATCACAAATGTATATCTATTTTCTTGGATTTCCAATATTAATTAAATAAATTTGTACCTTAACGTAAGGTCTATCATAATGAGAAGAATGTCGGGTTTAAGTTTTAAAATAAAAATCCCACGAAAACTCGCGGGATTAAGCTTACTACGGCTTATAGCCTTGTTGTGAAAAGTCTTTCACTTTAGTATCTGAATACAAAGATAGGTACAATTTTATTGTAAACAAAATAAATTTAGCAAAAATGAAAGTATTAGGTCTTGATATAGGCACACACTCTTTAGCAACTGTAATTAGAGATGCTACATTAGGGGACAAATTGAAAGATCAGATTGTATATTATTCTGTAGACTCTTTTAACTCCGGTATTGGAAATGGAAAGAACGGAGAATATTCGTATGCCGCAGAGCGTTCAACAAGTAAGCGTAAAAGATTGCTTAACGAACGTCGTAGATATAGAAATTGGGAAACGTTAAGACTTCTTATACAATATAAGATGTGTCCTCTTACGCTGATGGAATTGGATCAATGGACTACTTATGATAAGAAAAGAGGTCTTTATCGTAGATATCCTATAGATGCTATACACTTTGAACGTTGGATACGTTTGGATTTTGATAATGATGGAATTCCTGATTATTCAAGTCCTTATCAGTTACGTCGTGAGTTGATGTCTCGCCAATTCGATTTTTCGCAAGAAATAGAACGGTACAAATTAGGTCGTGCTCTTTATCATATCTCTCAGCGCAGAGGTTTTAAGAGTTCTAAAGGCGAATCACTGAAAGAATTAGAGAAATTGGTAGAAAAGAATGATGATTTTGAGGTAACAAGTGATTCTGCGCTTAACGAATTAAAAGGAGCGGAAGAAAAATTGTCTAGTTGCTTGAAAGAGTATATGGAAAAGTATGGCCTTGATACTATAGGTTGTGCATTTGCAAAACTTGAAGATGAAGGCATACGTGTGCGAAATGGTATATATCAGCCTGTCCGTTCACAATACAAGGATGAAATAATTAAAATATTCAAGTTTCAAGAAGGGCTTAAAAACGAAGTTGATTTATTGAAGCGTTTGGTGAGCGAGAAAAAGGGTGAAGGAACTATCTTTTATAAGTGTCCTTTAAAATCGCAGAAGGGATTGGTTGGTAAATGTACATTGGAACGTAATAAATCACGTTGTCCAATTAGCCATCCTAAATATGAAGAGTTTCGTGCTTGGTGTTTTATAAATAATATAAAGTACAGAAAGAATGTGTCAGATAATTGGTCTGAATTATCCATAGAGGATAAGGAAACAATCTATTCTGAGATATTCACCTCAAAACTACGTGCTGATTTTTCATTCAAAGAAATTCGGGAATGGATAGAAAAACGTTATCAGACAAAATTGCAATGCAGAGAGAATAAGCGCACAATCAATTATAAGGATCAGTTAAAAGTTCCGGGTTGTCCGATAACCGCTAGGTTTATAAATTTATTAGGTAGTAACTGGGAAGAATATCAGCAACAAGGGTTAAAAGAACGTTGGAGTCATAGCAAGAATAATCCGACCAAACATATAACATTATACGATGCATATGATTTATGGCATCTATGTTACTCTTCAGATGAGGATACAGATGTTATTTCATTTGCTGCAGACAAGTTAAAGTGGGATGAAGATAAGAGCAAGCAACTTATACGGATATGGGGTGACATAAGGGAAGGTTATGCAATGCTCAGCCTTAAAGCTATAAAAAACATCAATTATTTTTTGCGCAAAGGCTTAGGTTATTCTGATGCTGTTATGTTAGCCAAATTGCCTGATATTATAGGTCTTGAACAATGGAACGATCAAGAAAAAGAATACTTACCCAAAATACTTGATATTTTTAATGATGTTAAGCAGCAGACCAAGAAGCAAAAAACAATTTGTGACATTACTAATCGACTTATTGCAAACTATAAGTCGTTAGGAGATTCCATGGGTGTTTTTGCCTATAAAGACTATAATTATGTCTTAGATGAATCTGATAAAAATGATGTGCTAAATGCGGTTGTACAGTATATAGGTAAATATACTTGGTGTAGAATGAATACGGAAGAACAAAATGCTATTTTAAACCAAGTTGATACACTCTATCAAAGTTTCTTCAGTGATAACAATCGTGATTATATCCATACTCCTAAGTTGGGTGATAAGATTAGGAAGGCCTTAAGCGAATTCTTGGGGAATTCGTATAATTTTGATAGGTTATATCATCATTCTGAATTGTCAAAATATTCTATTCAATATGTGGAAAATACATCGAAGTGCTTACTAGGAACTCCCAATATTGGGGCGATTAAGAATCCTGTAGCATTACGAACTTTACAGATTATTCGTAAAAAGGTTAATGCGTTGATTGAGAATAATATTATAGATCCGGAAGATACAAGGGTTGTCATTGAAACAACAAGAAACTTCAATGATGCTAATATGCGATGGGCTATTAGGGAATATCAGAAGAATAGAGAAAATGAACATAAAGAGATTGTAGCAGCATTACAAGAATTTTTCCCAAATAGAGATTGGTCAGACAAGGATTTAGATAAAGCTCGTTTCTTTTTTGAGCAGCAAGACGATTATGATAAAATCTATACTAATTATATGTATGGGAAAGACATAAAGAAGTATAAACTATGGAAAGAACAAGGTTGTGTTTGTATATATACTGGCCGTGTTATTAGTCTTTCAGAATTATTTGGTGAGGATGACAGAATTGAAATAGAACATACTATTCCGAGAAGCATTTCCTATGATAATTCATTGTCAAATCTGACTATTTGTGATGCTTACTATAATGGTAAAATTAAAGGAAATCTTTTCCCGACCCAATTGCCAAATTATGAAAAAGATGAAGTCATAAATGGTAGAATATATACAGCTATACGTCCTCGTCTGAAAAGATGGGAAGACCTTGTCGAACGCATAGAAGATAATGTTTCAGCATGGAAAGCACGTTCCCGAAAGGCTATAGATAAAGCCCGAAAAGACCAATGCATTCGCCAAATGCATCTGTGGCAGATGGAGCTTGATTATTGGGATACTAAACTTCAACACTTCAAGCAAATTGAAGTAACCGATGGATTCCGCAATCGTCAGTTGATAGATACCGGACTCATTACTCGCCATACAGCAATATATCTGAAGAGCTTGTTTCATAATGTTGATGTTCAAAAAGGTGAAGTGACTGCTCTTTTTCGAAAAATTTTGGGTATACAAAAAGTCGATGAGAAGAAGAGTCGTGACCTCTTGTCGCACCATGCTATTGATGCTCTGATGCTTACTTTAATTCCTGTGCCGGCAAAACGTGAGCGTATGCTTAAACTATTTTATCAAAAAGAGGAGGCTCAAGGTTGTGAGAAAGAGTATTATACAAATGAGTTGGATCGAGAAATAACAGATTGTCATATTGATGATATTGGCAAGATGGTTTCTCTTATCGAATCTCAAGTTTTGGTTAATTATCATTCTTCGGATAAAACACTTGTACCTGCAAAGAAAATTATTCGCAAGCGAGGGAAGGTCACTTTATTCAAACACAAAGATGGAAGTGTACATCCGCATATTTCTACTGGTGATAGCATAAGGGCTTCATTGCATAAAGATCATTATTTTGGAGCGATCAAATATCCAGTTACAGACGAGAATGGTATGCCAAAAAAAGAGAATGGATGTTTTGTATATGATGATAGCGATCCTATGATTGTAATGAGAATTCCTATTAAAGATATAAAAGAAGGTGATGCTGATAAGATTATAATAGACCCTAATGTAAGAATGTCTATATGTCGTATTATAGAAAGACGTAAAGCTGAAGGAAAATCATACAAAGAAGCTATTACTGGAGAGTTTTGGATGCTTGATAAGGATGGTAATGAAATCAAGTCTAACAAACATGGACGAAAATTGTGTCCTATACGTCACGTGAGATGTAGAGTGAAATCTGGAGGAGGGAGTTATTTGACATTCGGCACATCTTTAGCAATCAAAAAGCAAATATACGAATCAACAAAGAAGACTATAAATTTAGCCAACAAGGCATATAAGAAAAATGTTTATGTGCAAAATGATGACAATTATTTACTTTTATTGTATGGGAAAACGAAAAATGGCAAGGTTTTGTACAAATCAAGAATAGTGAATTTTCTAGAGGTTGCCAAATTGCGACAAGAGAAAAATGCTGATGGTACATACAGAATTAAAAATGTTAAAGATTTGGTGAATGAGCCTTATTATAATAAATTGGAATATAAAAGTGATGTTTATAATCTATTAGCTGTTATTCAAAAAGGAACAAGACTTTTGAAGTGGGAGAAAACCCCAAAAGAGTTATACGAAAAGACTATAGAAGAATTAAGTATGTGCCTATATGTAGTACAAAGATTTAATGACCGTTTACATTACAAGTCACATTTAACCGGAGGTGATGATAATAAATTACAGACTTGTGGTTTTACATCAATGAAATTCTTGATTGAAGGGCGTGATTTTAAAGTAGATGATATAGGAAGAATTCATTTTATAGATTGACACAAGGGATGCTGGTCAAAATCAATTTCAATCAAACGTAAAATGGAGAAAGTTGGATAGAAGTAACGGTTGCCAATGAAATCGTTTGGTTGACTACTGACCAAATGGAAGAATTGTTGTCAGCGTAATAAATCAACTATTTCGCGATAAATCAAAAATGTCCCTGAAAGTGATGAATTGTAGGAAAATCGAACTGTTGCATTTTTTGCAACAGTTCGAAATGAGGGGTGATCGGTAGGTAGAAAGGAATATTGCATATTAACCGTTAAATACAGTTGCCTATGATAAAGAAAACACTTTACTTTGGAAATCCGGCATATTTATCATTGCGTGATGCTCAATTAATTATTAAATTGCCGGAGGTGGTAAAGAATGATACTTTACCTGAACGATTTAAGCAAAAGGCGGAAGTCACGAAACCTATAGAAGACATCGGAGTTGTAGTGTTAGACAATAAGCAAATTACGGTCACTTCGGGATTGCTGGAAGCCTTGCTTGAAAATAATTGTGCGGTCATTACTTGTGATAGCAAGAGTATGCCTGTTGGGTTGATGCTTCCTTTGTATGGGAATACAACTCAAAATGAACGATTCCGTTATCAGTTAGATGCATCATTGCCTTTAAAGAAGCAACTTTGGCAACAGACTATTAAGGTAAAGATAGATAATCAGGCGGCAATATTGAAGAAATGCACAGGTGAAGAAATAAGGTGTATGAAAGTGTGGGCTTCGGAGGTAAAGAGTGGTGACTCTGATAACATGGAAGCTCGTGCTGCCGCTTACTATTGGAAAAAGCTATTTCCTATTGATGGATTTACAAGAGATCGTGATGGTATTTCACCTAATAATTTGTTGAATTACGGTTATGCTATACTTCGAGCGGTTGTGGCAAGAGGCTTGGTGACGAGTGGTCTTTTACCTACATTGGGAATTCACCATCATAACAGATATAATGCCTATTGCTTGGCAGATGACATTATGGAGCCTTATCGTCCTTATGTAGATGAATTGGTTTACAATATTGTTGCTAGCGGTATGGATTGCAATGTTTTGAATAAGGATTTGAAGGCAAAATTATTGATGATTCCGACATTGGATGTAGTAATATCGGGTAAACGTAGTCCTCTAATGGTTGCTGTTGGCCAAACGACAGCTTCATTATATAAATGTTTTAGTGGAGAATTGAGAAAAATAGTTTATCCAGAAATGTAATGGATCGTTTTAGTGAATATCGTGTTATGTGGGTGCTTGTCTTGTTTGATTTGCCGACTGAAACCAAGAAAGACAAGAAAGCGTATGCTGATTTTAGAAAGAATTTGCAACGTGATGGTTTTACGATGTTTCAGTTCTCTATTTATGTACGGCATTGTGCCAGCAGTGAGAATGCGGCTGTACATATAAAAAGAGTTAAATCTTTTCTTCCTGAGTATGGGCAGGTAGGAATTATGTGTATTACGGACAAACAATTTGGTAATATAGAATTATTCTATGGGAAAAAAGTAGTTGATGTCAATACTCCCGGTCAACAACTTGAATTGTTTTAAACAGAAAATCCCGCATGATTAGCGGGATTTTTTGTTTGGAAACGTTTGCTTTTTTTGATTCTAACTTGTTGTGTAACCCATTGAATAGTAACTAAATACTAATATTCTGCTGTTTCCAATGGAACAAAGATACTAAAATGAAAGCAAATCACAACAGTGAACGTTGAATATTCCGAGTTCTTGAAGCTGTTTCCAATGGAACAAAGATACTAAAATGAAAGCAAATCACAACCCTCAGCAGTCAATTCAATTTTGTTCATAAGCTGTTTCCAATGGAACAAAGATACTAAAATGAAAGCAAATCACAACGCAGAGAAAATAGCTTTGCCTTTGTAACAGCTGTTTCCAATGGAACAAAGATACTAAAATGAAAGCAAATCACAACTCAGGAATGAAACTTATACACCTGGAGAGTGCTGTTTCCAATGGAACAAAGATACTAAAATGAAAGCAAATCACAACTTATCTGTATATCTGGACTGGAACGAGCTGCTGTTTCCAATGGAACAAAGATACTAAAATGAAAGCAAATCACAACTGAAGAGGTCGGCTGTATCGGTTACATCAGGCTGTTTCCAATGGAACAAAGATACTAAAATGAAAGCAAATCACAACTCTCTGCATTGAGCATATTTTTCAGGAGAGCTGTTTCCAATGGAACAAAGATACTAAAATGAAAGCAAATCACAACGCCGGACGGTATCGTCCACCTTGTCAACGGCTGTTTCCAATGGAACAAAGATACTAAAATGAAAGCAAATCACAACGTAAGCATCGAAGACAACTCTCCTGTATGGGCTGTTTCCAATGGAACAAAGATACTAAAATGAAAGCAAATCACAACAGGAACTTTAATAATACAGTTTATGAGAAGCTGTTTCCAATGGAACAAAGATACTAAAATGAAAGCAAATCACAACGATTCAGTCCTTACCCGACAATCTTACCGGCTGTTTCCAATGGAACAAAGATACTAAAATGAAAGCAAATCACAACGGATCATTTTCCAATCTTACAGAAGATGAGGCTGTTTCCAATGGAACAAAGATACTAAAATGAAAGCAAATCACAACACGTCGGATCGTTGATCCTCTTTTGTCTTGCTGTTTCCAATGGAACAAAGATACTAAAATGAAAGCAAATCACAACGAGAGTTGGTCATTTGGTCGTGTCGATGTCGCTGTTTCCAATGGAACAAAGATACTAAAATGAAAGCAAGTCACAACTTTTGTTCCCCAGTCATCATTCATGGTGTTGCTGTTTCCAATGGAACAAAGATACTAAAATGAAAGCAAGTCACAACTGGCTTATTACATCAAAGTAACAAAGGCGGGCTGTTTCCAATGGAACAAAGATACTAAAATGAAAGCAAATCACAACCCCGACCCCTTTAGGGGTAACTCCCAAATAGCTGTTTCCAATGGAACAAAGATACTAAAATGAAAGCAAATCACAACCTTCAATAATCAGAGGTTCTCCACCAAAAAGCTGTTTCCAATGGAACAAAGATACTAAAATGAAAGCAAATCACAACGACAATCCATTGGCAGAATTGCGTAATCAAGCTGTTTCCAATGGAACAAAGATACTAAAATGAAAGCAAATCACAACCGTCTTGCGTCAGGAACTTGCTAATGACAAGCTGTTTCCAATGGAACAAAGATACTAAAATGAAAGCAAATCACAACCGTGCCAGCCAGTCCGTCAATTCATGAGCCGCTGTTTCCAATGGAACAAAGATACTAAAATGAAAGCAAATCACAACGTGTCACTTTTCCTATTGTAGGACGAGAAGCTGTTTCCAATGGAACAAAGATACTAAAATGAAAGCAAATCACAACATGGGCTAAGCTGCTGCACATGAAGCAATCGCTGTTTCCAATGGAACAAAGATACTAAAATGAAAGCAAATCACAACGTGTGGCTGGGTCCAAATCGAAATGTCCCAGCTGTTTCCAATGGAACAAAGATACTAAAATGAAAGCAAATCACAACTCGGCAAAGTCACGGATATAGCTGTCATTGGCTGTTTCCAATGGAACAAAGATACTAAAATGAAAGCAAATCACAACCTCCATGAACGATTCCAATACCTCGATGAAGCTGTTTCCAATGGAACAAAGATACTAAAATGAAAGCAAATCACAACATAATTCTCTTATTTAGCATAAAATATAAGCTGTTTCCAATGGAACAAAGATACTAAAATGAAAGCAAATCACAACATAATCTTCCCGACAAAGATTCTGTGTTGAGCTGTTTCCAATGGAACAAAGATACTAAAATGAAAGCAAATCACAACATGTACATCGGAAGAAAATTGAGTAAAGCGCTGTTTCCAATGGAACAAAGATACTAAAATGAAAGCAAATCACAACAAATCCATCATTATGGTCAATGAACAATGAGCTGTTTCCAATGGAACAAAGATACTAAAATGAAAGCAAATCACAACATTAGATGGCATTGTAGATTCATTTTATAGCTGTTTCCAATGGAACAAAGATACTAAAATGAAAGCAAATCACAACGAATTTTAAGAAGGAAATATGAACATAATGGCTGTTTCCAATGGAACAAAGATACTAAAATGAAAGCAAATCACAACTAAATATCGGTTTTTCCAAAAATGGGAACTCACATCTGTATTCAGATACTTTTGGGAGAACTAAAATTGTCAAGAAGGATGATTTAAAAGATTTAGGCAAATATCTCGAATCTTCTGAATATATTGAAAAATCTTCTCTAACTCATGATAGAGATGATAATATTCAAGAGTTTTATTATTTCAAGACCAAGATACACAGTAAATGGGTACGTTTGAATGTGGCGAAAGAAGTAGTAACAAAGAAAAATGGACGTATAAGAGTAAGGTTTTACTTGTATTCAGTGAATGATATAAAAGAAGAAAGCACTGATGGCGGACGGTCGGACTAAAGCGCCGGGTGCCCATTCCTTCAATGCTTCTTTGCAAAGGTAATGTTATTTTTGTAATTAACAATCAATGGAAGGTGAAAAAGTAATAAAAGACCTAGAAAAATTGGTGAAACAATACATCGACCTCACCATTTCAGACATTCGGGTAGAAGCTACGGAGATGTTCGACAAGAATTTCCAGCGTGAAGCCTTCTTCAATGAAAAGTGGGCACGACGGAAATTCAATGACGACGATACCCGTAATATCCTTACCGGTACGGGTGCGCTCCGAAAGAGTATCATCAGCAAGGTAGAAGGAAACAAGATTGTTTTCGAAACCACCCTGCCATACGCAAGCATCCATAACGAGGGAGGTACCATCACCGTAACCAAAGGGATGAAGCAGCACTTCTGGAAGATGTATCTTCAAATCGTAGGGAGCAAAAAACCAAAAAACGGGCAAAAACCTTTTAATGAACGTTTCCAAAGAAACAAGAAAGGGAACTTACGGAATAACAAGAAGAACCGTACACTTACAGCTGCCGCCGAGTTCTATCGGGCCATGGCATTGAAACCCATTGGCAGCAAGATAGTGATACCGAAACGACAGTTCATCGGAAATCATCCGGAGCTGGAAGCGGCCATTTTTGAAATAGCAGGAAAGAACGCAATCAAAATATTTAAAGACGTATGAGAGCAAACATTTATAAGGCATTGGTCGATAAGCTGAAGGCGTACACCGATGCAGAAGGAAACCAGGTATTCAAGAACTTCGACCTATGGAACGAGCTGTTTCCAATGGAACAAAGATACTAATATGAAAGCAAATCTAATAATAATGAAAATATTATCAGAAATATTTGGATAATAATGATAACATTATTATCTTTGTGTAGTCAAAATAAGCAAGTGGAGAAATGGATAAAAATGAGATTAAGCAACAATTGCTTTCCAAACGGATGGAAACAAAAGCAAAACTCGATGTGTTACGGGCAATGGGAGTAAAAAAGTTCGAACGTCAGATAGACGCCTTGCTAAAGCGAATGAATGACATTGATGAAATACTCAAAGAATTAGAAAAAAAGTCGTAAAACAATCCTCGAAAGGGGCATAGTCTAATAAAATAAATTGCACATATGAATATTCAGGAAGAACTAAAGAAATTGGAAGCCGTGATGATAGGTGGACTCACCGCTGAAAGTATGGCACAAATCGAACAAATCAAAGCCATGGCTACGACCCCTGAAGATGAAGCTATCATCGAAGAGTTTGTAGCCCGTCAGCTGGAAAATATAGAGGATGATGTTGCCGAAATGGAAGAAATGACCTATCGCCTCCAAATGGGAGAAGTGTTGGAAATCGTGAACCTTTCCTACATCGCCAAAAAGTATTTCGGACGTACTCAATCGTGGCTATCACAACGCATCAACGGATGCACGGTGAACGGCAAGAAGGCTACCTTCACCGAAACCGAAATCGAGACACTCAACCATGCATTGGATGATATAGCCAAAATTATTGGCTCACGTTCTGTCCGTTATTGTTGACGGATGTTTGTTTTGACACTAATCCGATAAATGATAGAGACGCTGACATACATGCAATGGGCCGTGATAGTGCTGGGCGCTTTGTGCGTAGGCATGTCGAAAACGGGAGTGCAGGGCATCATGCTGATGATGGTGCCGTTGCTGGCCATGGCCTTCGGGGCAAAGGAGTCTACCGGCATCATCTTGCCTATGCTTTGTATGGCCGACATCATAGCGGTGGCATACTACAAGAGGATAGCCGACTGGAAGGAGGTGGCAAAACTCTTGCCCACGGCCATTCTGGGCTTTTTTATGGCTATAGGTGTGGAGAGGTTTGTGCCTGGCGGACAATTCCGGCAACTGATGGGGTGGACGTTGATGCTGGCGCTGGTGGTGATGATAGGTAGCGAGGTGTTCGGAAAGGAAAACCGATGGATGAAGAAGGGATGGTATGCGGCTATCTTCGGCTTGCTGGGCGGGTTCACGACGATGATAGGGAATGCGGCGGGTCCCGTGATGTCGGTGTATCTGCTATCGATGCGGAAGGAAAAGATGGAATACATCGGTATCAATGCGTGGTTTTTCCTGGTGGTGAATTTGCTGAAGGTGCCGTTGCAGGCCTTTGTGTGGAAGAATATTACTTGGGAATCTCTTAGCCTGAACTTGTTGATGTTGCCCGTCATTGGTGTAGGGGCAGTAATAGGAGTCAAGATCGTGCGGCTGCTCCCCGAAAAGGCGTTCCGTAGGTTCGTACAGGTGGTTACGATTCTTTCTGTTCTATTAATGATTCTCTGAAAGCCTGATATACATGGAGGTACAGGAACAAATATGGAAGGCGATAGCCGATATGGATACACCGGGGTTCTTCGTTACGGCGGAGATGGAACGGGTGGGGACGGCTCTGCCCGAGGGATTGATGGGGTTTGTGCGGGAAAAGATGGAACGGATAAACCAAGGGGCTACGGCTCGGAAATTTACTTTCAACGAGGGGGAATGGCGCATGTATATCACTTTCTTTCCTACCGATCGGGTGGTGGACGAGAGGTATGCACTGAAAAATAAGGTGATGATAAGGAACAGGAAACGGTAAATTCTTGTGAAAAACCGCGGTAATGTGAAAGAAAACAGTTATCTTTGCACAAATTTTCGCGGACAAATGAAAATTAAGGAAGTAATTAGTGCCCTTGAAAGGTTCGCGCCTCTGCCTTTGCAGGACGGATTCGATAATGCCGGATTGCAAATAGGACTGACAGAAGCGGAAGCAACAGGGGCTTTGTTGTGTCTGGACGTTACGGAAGCCGTTGTAGAAGAAGCCATAGCGTTGGGATACAACCTCATCGTATCGCATCATCCGCTACTCTTCAAAGGCTATAAATCCATCACGGGAAAAGATTATGTGGAACGGTGCATCATGAAGGCTATACGCAACGAAATCGTGATCTATTCGGCTCATACCAACCTGGATAATGCGCAGGGGGGCGTGAACTTCAAGATAGCCGAAAAAATAGGGCTGAAGAACGTTCAGGTGCTGGACCCGAAGGAGTGTATGGGCGAGGTGGTGGCCGGTGCCGGAGTGATAGGCGAACTGGATGAACCGGAAACGGAAACGGATTTCCTGAAACGTATCAAGAAATTGTTTGAAGTGGGATGCGTGAAGCATAACCGGATGACGGGAAGACTGATACGGAAAGTGGCTTTGTGCGGCGGTTCGGGGGCTTTCCTGTTGCCACGGGCCGTGGATGGCGGGGCCGACGTGTTTATCACCGGAGAGGTGAAGTATCACGATTACTTCTACTACGAAAACCAGATTCTGGTGGCGGAAATAGGTCACTACGAAAGTGAACAATATACCAAGGAAATATTTCAATCAATCATACGGGAGGCGTGTCCGGAACTCGAAGTGAAAATGACGAGGGTGAATACCAATCCCATAAAATACTTGTAAAGAATATGGCAAGAGAAGCAAAGAAAGATCCTAACGATTATTCTGTTGAGGAAAAGCTGAGAGCATTGTATCAGTTGCAAACCATGTTGTCGGAAATTGACAAGATCAAGACGCTGAGAGGCGAACTTCCTTTGGAAGTGCAGGACTTGGAAGACGATGTGGCCGGTTTGAGAACCCGTATCGACAAGATACAGTACGAAATAGAAGATTTGCGTTCGACCGTGGCCAACAAGCGTATCGAAATTGAAGCGGCAAGAGCATCGGTTGAAAAGTACAAGGCTCAGCAGGATAACGTGAGAAATAACCGTGAATACGATGTATTGAGCAAGGAAATAGAATTCCAGTCATTGGAAATAGAACTCTGCGAAAAGCGTATCCGTGAGGCTCAGGTTGCTGAAAGAATGAGAAACGAAGATTTGGCCAGAAGTATGGATGTGTTGGACGAAAGAGTGCAGGACCTGGAAGCCAAGAAGGCCGAACTGGAAGAAATCGTAATGGAAACCAAGCAGGAAGAAGAAAAACTCCGCGAAAAAGCCAAGGTGCTGGAAACTACCATCGAACCTCGTTTGTTGCAAGCATTCAAGCGTATCCGCAAGAACTCACGCAACGGTTTGGGCGTGGTGTATGTACAACGTGATGCTTGTGGGGGTTGCTTCAACAAGATTCCGCCTCAGAAGCAGTTGGATATCCGCTCACGCAAGAAAATCATCGTTTGCGAATATTGCGGTCGTATCATGGTCGACCCGGAATTGGCTGGCGTAGAAAAGTAAGGACTACAGATCGGTATAGGCGGGTATTTCCGGAAGGAAATGGTAATTCATGGTGGAGTAGTCTATCTTGCAACAATAATGGTTGATGCCATTGCTCACAATGAGGTAGTCAACTTTCAAAACCATGTTGTAACGGGTAATCTGATCGAATACGGCTTGCGTAATCTCGACACTCGGAGCCTTGTACTCTACAATGAGGCGGGCATTCAGGTCTTTGTTGAAAAGAACCGTGTCGCAACGCTTTTTCGTGCCGTTTAAGGTGAGTTGGACCTCGTTGGCAAGCAAACCCTTGGGATAGCCCTTATAATCGGTCAGGTAATGAATAAAATGTTGTCGTACCCATTCCTCTGGAGTGAGTGCGACATATTTTTTGCGCAACGGGTCGAAAATAACGTTTTTTCCGTTCCGTTGTTGCATTTTATAGGGATAGGATGGTAGGTTTAACGCGAACATTTGCTATTTTTGCATCTAATGGTTTTCTGTACAAAAATACAAAAGAAGATGAAAACAAAAGAGGAAATTGTAAAAAACTGGCTTCCACGATATACGAAAAGGAAACTGGAGGACTTTGGGGAGTATATTTTGCTGACCAACTTCGACAAGTACGTGGAATTGTTTGCCGAACGGTTTGGTGTGCCCGTATTGGGGTATGACGCCAATATGACTTCGGCATCGGCTCAGGGGATGACCATCATCAACTTTGGTATGGGAAGCCCGAATGCGGCCATTATCATGGACTTGCTGGGGGCTATCCAACCCAAGGCGTGCCTGTTCCTGGGGAAATGTGGCGGTATAGACGAGAAGAATCGATTGGGCGATTTCATCTTGCCGCTGGCGGCCATCCGGGGCGAAGGTACATCGAACGACTATTACCCGATAGAGGTACCCGCCTTGCCGGCGTTCATGCTTCAACGTGCGGTTTCTTCGACGATACGTGACAATGCAAGGGACTATTGGACGGGGACGGTATATACCACCAACCGACGGATTTGGGAGCATGATGATGAGTTCAAACAACGCCTGGTGCAGACACGCGCCATGTGTGTGGACATGGAGACCGCCACGCTTTTTGTAACGGGTTTTTACAATCATATCCCCACGGGAGCGCTGCTCCTGGTGTCCGACCAACCGATGATTCCGGAAGGGGTGAAGACCGAGGCGAGCGATAAGCTGGTGACCGAACAGTTCGTGAAGGATCATGTGAACATTGGCATCGATGCCTTGCTGATGATTATCGAGGAAAAGAAAACCGTGAAGCACTTGAAATTTGAATGGTAGTTAACTAAACAACTATGGCAAAAGAGGTGACATACGAAGAGATTGTCCGCGATTTGAAGAATCGGGTGTACAAACCTGTCTATTATTTGATGGGGGAGGAAACGTATTATATTGACAAGATTTCTGACTATATTTCGGATACGGTTCTGACGGACGAGGAGAAGGAATTCAACCTGACGGTGATGTATGGGGGCGACGTGGATGTGGCTACGATAGTGAATGCCGCCAAGCGCTATCCCATGATGTCGGATCATCAGGTGGTGGTGGTGAAGGAAGCGCAAAATGTGAAAGGAATGGAGGGGCTTTCGTTCTACCTTCAGAAGCCTTTGATGTCTACTATCCTGGTGATTTGCCATAAGCATGGGGTGTTGGACCGCCGCAAGAAATTGGCCGCGGAAATCGAAAAAATAGGGGTGCTCTTTGAGTCGAAAAAGCTGAAGGAGGCCCAGTTGCCGGGCTTCGTCGCTTCTTATCTGAAGCGCAAATCGGTGGATATAGAACCGAAGGCGGCGGAGATGATGGCAGAGTTTGTGGGGACTGATTTGAGCCGTATGGCGGGGGAATTGGAGAAGCTGGTCATTACGTTGCCACCGGGCTCACGGAGGGTTACGCCCGAGCAGATAGAGCGGAATATCGGGGTGAGCAAGGACTACAATAACTTTGAATTGCGCAATGCGCTGGTGGCAAGGGATGTGCTGAAAGCGAATAGAATCATTAAGTATTTTGAGGAAAATCCGAAGAACAACCCGATACAAACCACGCTCTCGGTGCTGTTCGGTTTCTTCTCGAACTTGATGCTGGCTTATTATGCACCCGAAAAGACGGAACAGGGGATAGCCGAGCAATTGGGATTGAAGTCTACCTGGCAAGCTCGGGAGTACATGAATGCCATGAGGCAATATAGTGGGGTGAAGGTGATGGAGATCATCGGCGAAATCAGATATTGCGATGCCCGATCGAAAGGGGTGGACAATGTTTCGTTGGAGAATGGGGATTTGCTCCGCGAACTGATCTATAAAATTTTGCATTGATTTTTGTAAAGGATAGGATAGACCGGATTTTTCAGTGGAAAGATCCGGTTTTTTACATATTTTCACGTTCTTTTCTAGAATGGGAGTGTGGATGAATATGAAAAAACGGTTTATACTATTTATATTCAATAAGTTAGCTTTATTTTTAGCTCACGAGAATCGTTTATTTACAATCTTTCGGCCGTTTACCTTGAAATAGGGCAAGGATTTTTATTTTTGTAAAAATGGCCCCTTCATCAAAATGAATTTTATCTATTTGTTAATGTAAAACGAAGTGGATTCGTTTTACAAATTGAACTCATTACAAAAGTCAATTTAGAAGATGGTTCAATATACGACTCAAAATATACAATTAAGATTTGTTTGCTTTTTCATTTGTTGATTTACAAAAGTAAAAGCAGGAGTATGAAAGGCAGAATGATTATATGTTTACGGTTGTACATAACATTTGTTACACTTAAGTGCTTGAAGGAATACTACATTTGTACACTCGCACAAATGTAAAATCATAAATATTCACCATCTTTTTGAATGTGTAAATACTTAAAAACCACTGTGTTTGTATGGTTTATGTTAAAGTTATTCGGCAGACTTTTTGAATCATTGGAATATTTACGCATAAATATCTGTAAAATCCTAACTTTACACATTGTAAGTATATGATAGCCATTGCAATAAGTGTATTTATTAAAGTGATTTACGGGTGGGTGAATAACGCATTTTATCTTTGTATAGTTATAAAAGTAAATTTTAAGCATTTGAGGTGTAAAAATGTAAAATTTAAGATTCGAAAAATAAATTTGCTTTTCTGAATTTGTTTTTTTACTTTTGTAGACTAAAGCAACAATCTTATAACAATTGTAAATGAAAGATCGGATTATACAAATCATGCAAAAGGAAGGGTTGACTTCTTCCCAATTTGCTGAAAAGATAGCTATATCGCCTGCTTCTCTCTCCCACATCATCAATGGTAGAAATAAGCCCAGTTTGGAAATGGTACAGAAAATAAGGAAGGCGTGTAGTTATGTAAATTTGGAATGGCTACTGGATGGTACCGGCGAAATGGAAATTTCATCGGAAAAGAAAGAAAAGGACGAAAATACGCTTTTTAAAGACGATGAGAATCCGTTTTTTGCGTCCACTCCCACGGAAGATTCAGAATTTCGCAAGGAAATGGAGCCCAAAATGGCCTTTTTTGCTCCTAAAGAGATTGTGCGTGAGGAAGTTAAGTACATAGAAAAGCCTTCCAGGAAAATTACCGAAATAAGAATTTTCTTTGATAATGGGACGTACGAGACTTTTCATCCCGATAAATAAGTGAAAAAAAGAATGGAATTGGGTAAATTCGGTGTATATTTGCATGATTAACGAATTTACCTTTATTTTTTTATATACATGAAGAAATATATTTTAGATTTGGAGGTTACGCAGAATATACGCTTGCATGCCAACTATGTTCTGATCAAGATGACCCATGCAAATCTGTTGCCCGAAATGTTACCCGGCCAGTTTGCCGAAATACGTATCGATGGGTCCCCCACTACTTTCTTGCGTCGACCCATTTCGATTAACTACGTGGATAAGGCGAAGAATGAAGTTTGGTTCCTGGTGCAATTGGTGGGTGATGGTACCCGTAAATTGGCGACCGTGGAAAAGGGTGATGTGGTGAATGTGGTGCTCCCTTTGGGTAATGGCTATACATTGCCTCAAAATCCGTCCGAAATGAAGCCTTTGTTGGTGGGAGGTGGTGTAGGTACCGCCCCGATGCTGATGTTGGGCTCAGAGCTCGCTAAAATGGGTTGTAAACCCACTTTCTTGTTGGGTGCACGCTCGTCCAAGGATTTGCTCCAATTGGATGAGTTCCAGAAGCTGGGTGAAGTGTATGTCACAACCGAAGACGGAAGCATGGGAGAAAAGGGTTACGTTACCCAACATAGCTTGTTGAGTGAGCAGCACTTTGATATGATCTATACCTGTGGTCCCAAGCCTATGATGATGGCCGTAGCCAAATATGCCAAGGCCAATGAAATAGCGTGTGAGGTTTCGTTGGAAAACAAGATGGCTTGTGGTGTGGGTGCATGCCTGTGTTGCGTGGAAAACACGGAAGAAGGCCATTTGTGTGTATGTAAAGAGGGTCCTGTATTTAATATAAAGAAACTATTATGGCAGATTTAAGTGTAAATATCGGTGGCTTAAAGCTTTCTAATCCGGTGATGACCGCATCGGGCACATTCGGGTATGGAAAGGAATTCGAGGACTTTGTGGACTTGGAAAAGATTGGGGGTATCATCGTAAAGGGTACCACTCTTCATCATAGAGAAGGTAATCCGTATCCACGTATGGCCGAAACGCCCATGGGGATGCTGAATGCGGTGGGTTTGCAAAACAAGGGGGTTGACTATTTTGTGGAGCACATCTATCCTCAAATCAAGGATATCCGTACCAATATGATTGTCAACGTATCGGGATCGGCTATCGAGGACTATGTACAGACGGCCGAGAAGATCAATGAGCTGGAAGCGATTCCCGCCATCGAATTGAACATTTCCTGCCCGAACGTGAAGCAGGGTGGGATGGCCTTCGGTGTGTCGGCCGCCGGTGCTTCTGAGGTCGTAAAAGCGGTTCGTGAGGTGTATAAGAAGACATTGATAGTGAAATTGTCGCCTAATGTGACGGATATTGCTGAAATAGCGCGTGCCGTGGAGGCTTCGGGTGCTGATAGTGTGTCGTTGATTAATACGCTTCTGGGTATGGCTATTGACGCCGAAAAACGTCGTCCGGTGCTTTCTACCATTACCGGTGGTATGAGTGGGGCAGCCGTGAAACCAATTGCCTTGAGAATGGTATGGCAAGTAGCTAAAGCGGTGAAGATTCCTGTTGTAGGCTTGGGTGGTATCATGAACTGGAAAGATGCCGTAGAATTCTTGTTGGCCGGTGCTTCGGCTATCGAAATCGGCACGGCCAATTTCATCGATCCGGCCATAACCGTGAAGGTAGCTGATGGAATCAACGACTATTTGGACCGTCATGGATTTACATCTGTGAAGGATATTATTGGCGGTTTGATTGTGTAGAAAAATTACTAAATTTAATATTACCTGCAGACTTGTTTTAGCTCGAAGTGGCTTTACGGGTTTGCAGGTTTTTTATTGGATTTATTCTTCTTTTGAAAGAGATATAAATAGTTGCACATGCAATTAATCAGAAGGGTATGAAATGATAACTTTTTCGATGAAAAGGGTATTTTTTTGATAAAAAGTACCCATTTTATCGAGGGCCTTCTAAAGGATTTGAGCGATTGGTGTGTTCCGTTATGGACTTACCCGGAGTTTGAAGATGAATGGGCATGTGGGGAATAAAAACATAAAAAAATAGATTCAACACGGGAATTTCCAAAGTTGAATCTATTCGATATTGTAAATATTTGCTACTTTAATAAATCGGGCCTCAAACGTTGTGTTCTTTCCAAGGATTGCTGAAGTTCCCACTCCTTGATCTTGGCTTCGTGGCCGGACAAGAGGATGTCGGGCACCTTCCATCCGTTGTATTCTGCGGGACGGGTATAGACGGGTGCGGCCAACAAATTGTCTTGGAATGAATCCGACAAAGCGGATTGTTCGTCGGAGATGACTCCCGGTATAATGCGTACGATGGCATCGGAAATGACGGCCGCGGCCAACTCTCCTCCGGTAAGCACGTAATCGCCTATGCTGATTTCTTTGGTGATGAGATGTTCGCGAATCCGGTAATCTATTCCTTTGAAATGTCCACAAAGGATAATCAGGTTCTTGGCCATGGAAAGGGTATTGGCCATGGGTTGGTTGAACTGTTCGCCATCGGGACTGGTAAAGATGACTTCATCGTACTCCCGTTCGGCTTTGAGGGCCGATATACAACGATCGATAGGCTCTATTTTCATGACCATGCCGGCAAATCCTCCAAAAGGATAGTCGTCTACTTTGCGATAGCGGTCGTAGGCATAATCGCGCAGATTATGGATATGTATTTCGGCCAATCCTTTCTTTTGGGCACGGCTCATGATGGAACAATTGAAGAATCCTTCCAACATTTCGGGCAATACGGTTATAATGTCTATTCTCATTTTCGCCAATTTTCTGCAAAAGTACAAAATAGCAACCGATTTTCAGCAAAAATCGTTATTTTTGTACGGAACTTACTATTATCTCTATGAACGAAGTCGAAAGAATCCTTCAGCTGCGTGAAGAACTTCACCGGCACAATTATAATTATTATGTACTGAATGCTCCGGAAATAACCGACCAGGAATTTGATTTCTTGATGCGTGAATTGCAGGACCTGGAAGAGAAACATCCTGAATGTAAAGATGATAACTCTCCAACCATGCGCGTGGGGAGTGACTTGAACAAGAATTTTGTGCAGGTTGCCCATAAGTATTCCATGTTGTCGTTGGCAAACACGTACTCGGAAGCGGAAGTGGCGGATTTCTTCAATCGGGTTCAGAAGGACTTGAATGAGGATTTTGAAATCTGTTGTGAGATGAAATTCGACGGTACTTCCATTTCCCTGATCTATGAAGAGGGACGGTTGGTGCGTGCCGTAACGCGTGGCGACGGTACACAGGGGGATGATGTAACGGATAATGTAAAGACTATCCGAAGCATTCCTTTGGTGCTTCGTGGCGAAGGTTATCCTCGCGAATTTGAGATCCGTGGAGAGATTTTGATGCCGTGGCAAGTGTTTGAACAATTGAACGAGGAACGCGAAAGGAGGGAGGAGCCTTTGTTTGCCAATCCTCGGAATGCGGCTTCGGGTACGTTGAAGCTCCAAAACTCTTCGGTAGTGGCCTCCAGAAAGTTGGATGCATACCTATATTATTTATTGGGTGAGGAATTGCCTTGCGGAGGGCATTATGAAAACATGATGAAGGCGGCCCAATGGGGCTTTAAGGTATCGGACATCATGCGGAAATGCACTTCGTTGCAAGAGGTGATGGACTTTATTCGTTATTGGGATGTGGAAAGAAAGAATCTTCCAGTGGCAACGGATGGCATTGTGCTAAAAGTCAACTCATTACGTCAGCAAAAGAACTTGGGTTCCACGGCCAAATCGCCTCGGTGGGCCATTGCCTATAAGTTTCAGGCCGAACGGGCTTGTACGCGCTTGAACAAAGTGACGTATCAGGTGGGACGTACGGGGGCCGTTACTCCCGTGGCCAATCTCGATCCGGTGCAATTGGCGGGTACGGTCGTAAAGAGGGCTTCCTTGCATAATGCAGATATCATAGAGGGGCTCGACTTGCATATAGGCGACTATGTATATGTGGAAAAGGGGGGTGAAATTATCCCCAAAATAGTGGGCGTGGACAAGGAAGCGCGTTTCATGATAGGCGACAAGGTGAAATTCATTACGCATTGTCCGGAATGTGGTAGTCCCCTGATGCGTTACGAAGGTGAAGCGGCCCATTATTGTGTCAATGATGCGGCTTGTCCCCCGCAAATCAAGGGAAAGATAGAGCATTATGTCAGCCGGAAGGCCATGAACATCGACGGACTGGGTACGGAAACCATCGACCAGTTCTATCAGGAGGGGTTGATACATACCATTGCCGATCTGTATACGTTGAAGGCACCTGATATAGCGCGCTTGGAACGGATGGGGAAAAAATCGGCCGTGAACATACTGGAAGGGGTGAGAGCTTCCAAGAATGTGCCTTTTGAACGGGTTCTGTTTGCTTTGGGCATCCGTTTTGTCGGGGAAACTACCGCAAAGACATTGGCCAGGGCTTTCCGTTCCATCGATGCCTTGTCGAAGGCTACCCTGGAAGAATTGGTGGGAGTAGATGAAATCGGAGCGAAGATTGCTCAAAGCATTCTTCAGTATTTTTCCGATGAACGGAACGTGGAATTGATAGAAAGACTTCGTAACGAGGGTGTCCAAATGGAAATGGAAGAGCTTGATATGGAGGGGTATACGGATAAATTGGAAGGAAAATCCATCGTCATAAGCGGTGTGTTTACCCATCATTCGAGGGATGAATACAAGGAATTGATAGAAAAGAATGGCGGAAAGAACGTGGGAAGCATCTCCAAGAAGACCAGTTTTATTCTGGCGGGCGACAATATGGGACCGAGCAAATTGGAGAAAGCCCAGAAATTGGGTATTCCTATTATGAACGAAGATGAGTTCTTGGCTTTGATAGAGTAACTTTTTATCGTCAAATTTAAAAATATCCGTTCATTCTTATAGTGAAATAGAAAAAATGTAGTACATTTGCAACTTATTGAAGAAATAGAGGAATTACATATGATACATACTAGATTGAAAGGCATGGGAGTAGCATTGATTACTCCTTTCAAGGAAGACGAAAGTGTGGATTATGACGCTTTGCTTCGTTTGGTGGATTATCAGCTTCAGAATGGGACTGATTTTCTTTGTGTGTTGGGTACAACCGCCGAAACTCCTACACTGACTAAAGAAGAAAAGTACAAGATCAAGAATCTGGTGGTGGAACGGGTGAATGGCAAACTTCCTATCTTGTTGGGTGTAGGAAGCAATTGTACCCGTACCGTGATCGAGACACTACAGGATGAAGAAATGATGTCGGGGGTAGATGCCGTATTGGTAGCTGTACCTTATTATAACAAGCCGTCTCAAGAAGGTTTGTATCAGCATTATAAGGCGATAGCACAATCTACCGAGCTTCCGATAGTACTTTATAACGTACCGGGTCGTACGGGTGTGAACATGACCGCCGAAACGACTCTTCGTCTGGCACGTGATTTTGAAAACATCATTGCCATCAAGGAGGCATCGGGCAATATTACCCAAATGGACGATATCATCAAGAACAAACCAGACAATTTTGATGTGATTTCGGGTGATGATGGCATTACGTTCCCGTTGATTACACTTGGAGCGGTAGGGGTGATTTCGGTTATTGGTAATGCGTTCCCCCGTGAATTCAGTAGAATGACTCGTTTGGCTTTGCAGGGCGACTATAACAATGCGCTGACCATCCATCACAAGTTTACGGAATTGTTCAGCTTGTTGTTTGTAGATGGTAACCCGGCAGGGGTGAAGGCTATGTTGAACGTGATGGGACTGATAGAAAACAAGCTTCGTTTGCCATTGGTGCCTACTCGTATCACTACGTTCGAAAAGATGCGTGCCATCTTGGATGAACTGAACATCAAGTGCTGATAGTACTATATAGATAAAACAAAAGCAGAAAATTCATGGGAGTTGCTCTGATGAATTTTCTGCTTTTACTTTGTACGGGGTCCCCGTTATTTGGATAAATCGTATAGATAGGTCATTCGTACTCCGATGTAAGAATGGCCGGAACGTCCGAATTCGTCTTTCTTGGAGTTGTTGTAGAAATCGGCCAAACCATAGTAATAGCGTCCTTCCACGAGGAAATGGCCGATAGGGGTACTCAGTTCAAGACCTCCACCTGCAACAATACCGTAATCGAACTTGTTTTCTACCGCTTTACCGTATTGGTAGACCACTCCGTTGG
Organism: Bacteroides sp.; assembly: GCA_015060765.1. GTDB lineage: Bacteria > Bacteroidota > Bacteroidia > Bacteroidales > Bacteroidaceae > Phocaeicola. The sequence continues at coordinate 112,233 of SUXW01000006.1, read as the reverse complement.
GTCTCATGGAGGTATTCCATTCTCCTCCCATATTCTCCTTGTCGCTCAGGAAATAGGCGAATTGGGGACCCAGGTTGATGAAGAATTTCATCCCTTTTGTCCGGGAATCCTTACCGAATGCAAGGTGGGCCAACAATGGGACTTCTACGTAGTTCATAACCCGGTTGTAGGTGTTTTCCGAACCGTCTTCAATCAGTTCGTTCCATCCGCGTTGGGAATAATTGATTTCTCCCTGGATGCCGCACATCATCTTGAAATACTTCTCGCACATGTAGCGGACCGTGATACCCATCGACATGCCATTCTGGTTCTTCATTTTGATACGGGGACTGAAATCCACTTTACTCATGTTCATACCGGCATTGAAACCGACGGCCAGTTCATTTCGGAGTTCGCCGAGTTGTCCCATGGCGGGCAAGGTGAACAAGAGTGCCATGCCCCAAACCAATAAGGTCCGTTTATAGTTATTCATGCTCATTCAAAGTCCAATTTAATCAGTTCAAAGTCTTTCGTAAAGTGAATGAAGAATACTTTACGGTTGATGAATCCGCCCCAATTGTTGACCCGATCAAACTTGAATCCGGTTTGTATAGGGCTGATTTTCAAATTGTTCATATTCTCTTCCCATTGGGTTCCGTATTGGTGGAGACCTTTCAGGAAGAAGAAACCGATGTCGAAGCCCAACATGCCATATTTGGGGTAGGTGTTGGCCATGTCCTTACTGAACCATTTCCGGTAGGCCGCATTGAATTGTACGGCCGATGGGAACAGGTTGTTCGTATAGAATGACGAATAGAAATAGGTATCCAGTTCAAAGAAGCTGGACAGATGATCGTACGTATAGGTCTGCCATTCCGGATATCCGAAAAGCATGATCCGATAATCGGGATTTTCTCGCTTGGCAATGGTCAGTTGAGGTAACAACTTGATGAGAGCCGTATTTTTTCCCGAAGTGGGGATGAAGACATTGTCGAGTACATGGTTCATCGTACCTTTCAAGGCTTCTGGAGTGATGGCATCCCCTTGTAGTTCTTGGAAAGGAATCCGTTTGTTCTTCAGTTCTTCCTTCAATCCTTTGATGAATTCGTCCTTTTCCTTGTCGCCGTTCATTGCATCCAGAAAGATGATGTTGGAAGTGGTGAACTTACGGGTGAAATGTTCGTAAACCTCTGAATACAAGTAAGATTGAGGTGTGTTGACCTGATGTATATACGGATTGTTGAATACTTCATTACTCTTGGAGGTAAACGGAATGACCAGACGGATTTTATGCTTCTGTGCGAAATCGGCTATGCCTTTCACCTGATCCGGATAAGCGGGACCGAAGATGATATCCATATCCTTCAATTCCTTTTTGTTCAAGATCTGATTGGCCGAAGCAGCCGTCTTTCCGGTATCGTAAGTGTACAGGTCGACCGATACTCCCATCTGTTTCAAACTATCCACCGCTATCAGGAAACCTTCGTAGAATTCCACCATGCGCATTTGTTCGTTGTGGTTGGCATTTTCGTGGGTCATGAAGGGCAATAATACGGCCGCTTTGATGGAGGGGTATTTCTTGCTTTCCTTTTGGTTTTTGCGGAAGAGTTCATCGTTGGAAAGGGGAGTACCACTTGTCTTTCCTTCTGTCGTTGTTGGTCGGTAGTTGCCCGATGACGGGTCCTTGGCATACGGTATGCACAAGAATTTTCCCTTTTTCAACTTCTTGTTGCGTATTTCAGGATTGGCGGCAATCAGTTCTTCTTCTGTAATGCCATATAGTTTACTGATGCTATAGACGGTTTCTTTCCGTTGGATGCGGTGCATATCGCGGCAATTGGGTTTCAATCCTTCCGATTCTTTTTGGGTAGAAGGAGTTGGTTGGTTGGCAACCGGTTGTTGTGTAGGCTTTTCCGCGGACTCGGTTTGTTGTGGAGGGATGGCCACTACCTGTCCGATGCGGAAGTTCTTGGCACTCAAACCCGGGTTGGCCTGACAGATGCGTTGGGCGGATACTCCGTAGCGCACGGTCAACTTATACAACGTTTCTCCCGGTTGGATGGTATGGAAAGTCACCTGATTGTTCGTTTTCTGCGGAATCTTCAAGGCTTCACCAGCCTTGATGCGTACATCGCTTCCGGGGTTCAAGCGGACAATCTCTTCTATCGTCACATGATACATGCTGGCGATGGAGTACAGACTTTGGCCTTTGGTTACCGTGTGCAGAAAGAAGTTGGGAGTGTTTTGTGAAGCCACTTTCCCTATGGACCATATAGCCATGCCGGCTATGATGAATATAATACGTATTAATTTCATTTCTAATGAATCTGATTACAAGCTACAAAATTACAAAAAAAAGTATTTCCATGGCATTATCTGTACAGAAACCCGAAGATTATTATGCTTTTTAACCAAATATTTCATCGGGATGCATTATTTTTGCAAGATTAATTGATTGAATATGGAAGAAGGTAAAGAGCGGATTCATGTATACGGAGCCCGTGTGCATAATCTGAAAAATATAGATGTGGAAATCCCACGCGATAGTCTGACGGTTATTACCGGTTTGAGTGGAAGCGGTAAGTCTTCGTTGGCCTTTGATACCATTTTTGCGGAAGGCCAGCGCCGCTACATTGAAACGTTCTCGGCTTATGCGCGTAATTTCCTCGGAGGGATGGAGCGTCCGGATGTGGATAAGATTACCGGATTGAGTCCCGTCATTTCCATCGAGCAGAAAACTACCAACAAGAATCCTCGCTCTACGGTAGGCACTACTACCGAGATATACGATTTTCTTCGTCTGCTATATGCAAGGGCGGGGGTGGCCTATTCGTATGAATCGGGAGAAAAGATGGTGAAGTATACCGAAGAGCAGATCTATAACTTGATCTTCCAGGAATACAGGGGCAAACGGATCTATATTCTTGCTCCATTGGTGCGTACCCGTAAAGGACATTACAAGGAACTCTTCGAACAAGTGCGCAAGAAAGGCTATCTGTATGTCAGAGTGGATGGCGAAGTGAAGGAAGTGCTTCATGGCATGAAACTGGACCGTTACAAGAATCACGATATAGAAATGGTAGTTGACAAGTTGGCGGTGGGCGACAAGGAGGAAAAGCGGTTGAAGCAGAGTATCGCTACGGCCATGCACCAAGGTGACGGACTGATCATGATTCTGGATGCAGAGACCAACGAGGTGCGTCATTATAGCAAGCGACTGATGTGTCCGGTGAGCGGTTTGTCGTATAAGGAACCGGCTCCTCATAATTTCTCCTTCAATTCACCGCAAGGAGCATGTCCCCGTTGTAAGGGCTTGGGATACGTCAATCTGGTAGATATAGATAAGGTGATACCCAACCGTAACCTTTCCATTCATGAAGGGGCCGTGGCTCCTTTGGGAAAATACAAGAATTCCATGATATTCTGGCAATTGGAGGCGATGCTCGACAAGTATGGCTTGAACCTGAAGACTCCTCTCAAGGAATTTCCCCAGGAGGCGATTGAGGAGGTGTTGTACGGTTCGGACGAACGGATTAAAATAAAGAGTTCGCTCATACATACCACTTCCGATTACTTTACCACTTACGAAGGAATCATCAAATACATCCAACTGATGCAGGAAAAGGACTCATCGGCCACCGCGCAGAAATGGGCCGATCAGTTTGCCAAGACGGATGTATGTCCGGAGTGCAAGGGTGCCCGTTTGAATAAAGAAGCCCTTCATTTCCGTATCCATGACAAGAACATCTACGAACTGGCCAGCATGGATATCAGTGAGTTGTATGAATGGTTGGAACAGGTGGAACCTTTGTTGGACAACAAGCAACGCATGATTGCCGCCGAAATCTTGAAGGAGTTGCGTAGCCGTTTGCGCTTCCTGCTCGATGTGGGGTTGGATTATTTGTCGCTCAACCGTTCGTCGGTATCGCTTTCGGGAGGTGAGAGTCAACGTATCCGATTGGCTACCCAGATAGGTTCCCAACTGGTGAATGTGCTCTATATACTCGATGAACCGAGTATTGGTTTGCACCAACGAGATAATCTGCGCCTGATCAATTCCTTGAAGAAATTGCGCGATACGGGCAATTCCGTCATAGTTGTGGAGCATGACAAGGATATGATGTTGTCGGCCGATTATGTAGTGGATATGGGTCCCCATGCCGGTAGAATGGGAGGTGAGGTGGTCTTCGAAGGAACTCCTCAAAAGATGTTGCAAGAAGATACACTCACATCCAACTATCTGACGGGGAAGCTGAAGATTGAAGTGCCCCAGAAACGGAGGACGGGCAATGGACGGGCACTGGTCTTGAAAGGAGCCAGAGGAAATAATCTGAAGAATGTGGATGTGGAGTTTCCATTGGGTAAACTGATTTGTGTAACCGGTGTATCGGGAAGTGGAAAGTCCACCCTGATCAACGATACCTTGCAACCCATTCTTTCCCAATATTTTTACCGTTCGTTGCAAGACCCCTTGGCTTACGATGCCATCGAGGGTTTGGAATATGTGGACAAGGTAGTGAACGTAGACCAATCGCCGTTGGGACGTACACCCCGTTCCAATCCGGCTACCTATACGGGTGTGTTCTCGGATATCCGTAATTTGTTTGTCAACTTGCCCGAAGCCAAAATACGCGGCTATAAGCCGGGACGTTTTTCATTCAATGTGGTGGGAGGCCGGTGTGAGACTTGTGGAGGCAATGGATACAAGACCATCGAAATGAATTTCCTGCCCGATGTAATGGTGCCTTGCGAAGCTTGTCACGGAAAGCGGTACAATCGGGAAACACTCGAAGTGCGGTTTAAGGGAAAATCGATAGCCGATGTACTCGATATGACCATCAACCGTGCGGTGGAATTCTTTGAGAATGTACCGTCTATCTTGAATAAAATCAAGGTATTGCAAGATGTAGGATTGGGATATATCAAGTTGGGACAACCTTCCACTACGTTGTCGGGAGGTGAAAGTCAACGGGTGAAACTGGCTACCGAACTGGCTAAGCGGGATACGGGGAAGACCATCTATATCCTTGATGAGCCGACTACCGGACTTCACTTTGAAGATATCCGCGTGTTGATGAATGTACTCAATCGGTTGGTGGACAAGGGAAATACGGTCATTGTCATTGAACACAACCTGGATGTCATCAAACAAGCCGACCATATCATTGATATGGGACCCGAAGGGGGCCGTGGTGGGGGACAGGTATTGTCTGTAGGTACCCCCGAAGAAGTGGCGGAAAGTTTGTCGGGCTATACTCCGGCGTTCATTAAAGAAGAATTGTCATGAAAGAAAAGATAGCGAAAACCAATGTGGCCCGTTTGTTGGACAAGGCAAAGGTGGCATACGAACTGATACCCTATGAAGTGGACGAGAACGATTTGAGTGCTATCCATGTGGCCGAAAGTCTGGGAGAAAACATCGAACAGGTGTTCAAGACCTTGGTATTGCATGGTGAGAAGTCGGGTTATTTTGTTTGTGTGATACCCGGTGAGCAGGAAGTGAACCTGAAAAAGGCGGCCAAGGTATCGGGCAATAAGAAATGCGACCTGATACCCATGAAGGATTTGTTGCCGCTGACCGGTTATATCCGGGGTGGATGTTCCCCCATCGGCATGAAGAAACATTTCCCTACATACATCCACGAAAGTTGTAACCGTTTTCCACATATCTATGTAAGTGCCGGTATTCGTGGGTTGCAAATCAAAATCGCTCCTCAGGACTTGATAAAGGAGGCGAAAGCAGAAATTTGTAGTCTCGTCGATGAATAATTCCTTAAAAAGAGCCACTTTATGGGCTCTTTTTTTTTAGATTACCCGATTTATTATATCTTTGCAGACAAAGAAAAATATAGTATTAATTTATAAATCTTTATTTTATGTTCAGTAAACATCCTAAAGGGTTGGTTGCCGCCGCTTTGGCCAACATGGGCGAACGCTTCGGGTTCTACATCATGATGGCAATCCTGACCCTCTTTATCTCTGCGAAATTCGGTTTGTCCGAAACAACTACCGGATACATCTATTCGGCATTCTATGCTTCCATTTACATCTTGGCGTTGGTGGGAGGTATCATTGCCGACAAGACCAAGAACTTCAAGGGAACCATTCTGGCCGGTTTGATATTGATGGCTTTCGGTTATCTCATCATTGCCATTCCTACACCTACACCTGTTCCAAGCCTTGGCCTTTATTTGGGATTGACTTGTTTGGGATTGGCGGTCATCGCTTTCGGTAACGGTTTGTTCAAGGGTAACTTGCAAGCATTGGTAGGTCAGATGTACGACGATCCCAAGTATTCCAGCATGCGCGACTCCGGTTTCCAGATTTTCTATATGTTCATCAACATTGGTGGTTTCTTTGCTCCATGGATTGCCATCGGCGTACGTAATTGGTTCTTGAAGGCCAATGGATACGACTACGATGCTACCTTGCCGGAACTTTGTCACCAATACTTGGAAAAGGGTGCCGACATGGCTCCTCAAGCAATGGAAAACTTGCAGACTTTGGCTAATCAGGTAGTGCTCGACGGTACACAAGTGGCCGATATGACTACTTTCGTCAACAACTATCTGGATGTATTCAACCGTGGTTTCCACTACGCTTTCATGGCCGCTATCTTTGCTATGATCATTTCTTTGGTCATCTACTTGGCTAACAAGAAGCAGTTCCCGGATCCGGGTAAGAAGGTACAAGCCGCCAACAAGGATGAAAAGGTTGCCGTATCTAAGGAAGAAATCCAAATGAGCGCTACCGAAATCCGTCAACGCATCTATGCTTTGTTTGCCGTATTCGGTGTGGTTATCTTCTTCTGGTTGTCTTTCCATCAGAACGGTTATTCGTTGACCTATTTTGCACGCGACTATGTAGACTTGAGTGTCATCAACATCGATCTTGGCTTCACTCAAATCAAGGGTGCCGAAATCTTCCAATGTGTGAATCCGTTCTTCGTGGTAACATTGACTCCGCTGATTATGTGGTTGTTCGGTTCCATGAAGCAAAAGGGTAAAGAACCTTCCACTCCGATGAAGATTGCCATCGGTATGGGTATTGCCGCTTTGGCTTATGTATTCTTGATGATATTCTCGTTCACACTTCCTGCTAAGGATGCATTGGCAACCATGAATGCCGAACAGATTGACGCTATCCGCGTTACTCCATGGATCATGATTGGCTTGTATTTCATCCTGACCGTAGCCGAGTTGTTCATCTCTCCATTGGGCTTGTCGTTTGTATCCAAGGTAGCTCCTCCACACTTGCAAGGTTTGATGCAAGGTTGCTGGTTGGCCGCAACAGCCGTAGGTAACTCCTTGTTGTTCATCGGTGGTATCCTTTACACCAGTGTACCTATCTGGGCATGTTGGTTGGTATTCGTCGGTGCAACCGCCGCGTCCATGATTGTTATGCTTTCTATGGTGAAGTGGTTGGAACGTGTTGCGAAGTAAACACTTATCAATAAAAATAAGGAGTGCTCATCCGAAAGGATGGGCACTTTTTTTGTATAGCTATAACCTATATTATAAAACGATTTGTCTTGCATCATTTATAGAGTAGATTATAACCCAGAAAGAGTAGGGGGATAAAGGAATAAGTCCTTATAATTAAGCATTTAAAACCTAATTAATTTTACGTTCTACATCGTAGTTTATATAAACTACATTGTAGATTGTATGATTTACATTGTAGATTATACGTTCTATATGGTAGAACATAAAAATAATCATACTTTTCACCTTTATTCTTATGGTTTTAATATCTTAATGATTAGCTTTGATGGATGTAGGGAAATAGCCTTCCCTACATGCTCCCTACATGTTTCCCTACATGGTTTGTTGTTTGATAATCAGGATGATATAAATAATCATGTAGGGATGTAGGGAATATTTTGAAACTTAAAGTTGTAAGTGGTAAGTTTTTCCTGATTGGTTGCAAATTTTTTGTTGAAATAGTTTGTCTAATAATAAATTTCAGTAACTTTAGCCTCAGAACGAACTGACATTTAAATTACTCTTTATAACTATGAAAATATGAAAAGGATTTTTTCACTATCGCTTTTGGCTATATTTAGCATGTGCGTTTGTGCACAATCGATCGAGAAAACATTGAAACCACGCTTGGTAGTACTTACCGACATTGCACCGGCAACACTTGAACCTGATGACCAGGAATCGTTGATTCGTCTTTTGGCGCATGCCGATTTGTACGAGATAGAGGCCATTGTGGCTACTACCGGATGGAATGTTGGGGATTATCCGGTAGCTTGGATGGATACGATTTTCAATACGTTGAGTGCTTATGAAAAAGACCTGCCCAATTTGATGAAACGCTCGGAACAGACTTCGTTCTTATCCCTTAAAAAAGAGAATAAGAAGCAATACATTGGCTATTGGCCAAGCATAGAGTATCTGCGTAACCGTGTGATGTTAGGCTCATCGAAAACAGGGCCAAAAGTGCTGGGCGAAAATAATCGTTCGAAGGGGAGTGACATGATTGTCCAATTGGCCGACGAAAAGGATAATCGTCCTATTTGGATTAGTGTGTGGGGTGGAGGAAACACTTTGGCTCAAGCCATCTGGCAAGTGAAGCAAACACGTACGGAGAAGGAATTCAAAACCTTTTTGAACAAACTCCGTGTTTATACCATTACTGATCAAGACCTTTCGTATCATGATAGAGGAAAATACGAACTTAGTTCGCACATGTGGATGCGCGAATTGTGCGGTAAAGATCTCTTCTTTATTTGGGACGAAAGTGCATGGCTTACACAAAACGATATAGGTAGTAAAAGTTGGAATGAGTATGCCAAGCACATTCAACATCATGGACACTTAGGTGCACGATACCCGAAAAACAAATACGGGGTTGAAGGTGATACACCTTCCTATCTTCAAAGTTTACCCAATGGCTTGCACGACCCCTCTCAAGTAAATGAAATAGGTTGGGCCGGGTACTATGTATGGGATAACTCGCTCGACAAGAAGACGCAATGCTACACCAATACAACACCGGCCATCAAGAAGATTTCGCAAAAATATGAACATTATTTTTATCCGGCTATCTTCGGAAATTTTGCCGCACGCATGGATTGGGCAAAAGAGGGTAAGGGTAATCGGAATCCGATTGTTGTAGTGAACGGCAAGAAGGGATTAGCCGCTATAAAGGTGAAGGCCGATGCTAACGATATCGTTGCATTGGATGCTACAAATACGTATGACCTTGATGGGGATGCACTGAACTATAAGTGGTGGGTCATGCCCGAATCGGGTACATATCAAGGCCATGTAGAGGTGGCGAATGCTGATAAACCACAAGCATCGTTGACACTACCTGCTGATGCTTCCGGACATACCATTCACGTGATTTGTGAGGTGACAGACAATGGCGCTCATACACTGAAGGCTTATCGGCGGGTGATAATTCATGTTGCCAAGTAATAGGATGAGATAACGTAAAAGAGCCGGGTCATTGTGATCCGGCTCTTTTACGTTATAGGTATTTACATAAGTGATCATTCTACACCTTCCATCATCTTTTTCAACTTGCCGGAAAGGATGAATAGAACAACCGAGGCCGCTCCACTCATAAAGACGAACAAGAGGAAGAAGTCGAACAGGTTTTCTACTTGGTAGCCTAAAAAGCTTTTGGCTTGTCCGCCTTCGGGATAGTAGCTGCTCAGTAGACCGGCAAATTTATTGGCCGCCGAAGTACTGAGATACCATACACCCATCAGGAGGGAAGAGAAGCGGACAGGCGAAAGTTTGTATACCATCGACAGACCGATGGGGGCCAAGCAAAGTTCGCCCATGGTGTGGATAAGGTACAAACCGGTGAGCCATATCATGCTGACCTTTATGCCGGGTTCTACACCGCGCACTCCGAAAGCAATGAACAGATATCCCATCGAGAGAAGGAAAAGTCCGATGGATTGCTTGACGGGCGAGGCGGGCTCTACTCCGTGACGTCCTAAAAACGACCAGAACATGGCGAATAGAGGGGCCAATGTTACAATGAAAATCGCATTGAACGATTGGAAATAGGCGGCGGGCATTTCCCATCCGAAGATGTGGCGGTCGGTCTGCTCGTCGGCAAAGAAGGTGAGCGAAGCACCGGCTTGCTCGTAGGCCGCCCAAAAGAAGATGACAAAGAAGGCGATGATATAGATCACTCCGATACGCTTCTGTTCCAAACGGGTGAGCGAAGCATCGGTAATGATGAAAACGGGCATCACGATGACGCAGGCATATATCATGGCGCCAATCCAGTCGGCTCCTTCAAAGTATCCGATACCGGGGTTACTGAAACTTTCCCAATTAATGGAAAAGAGCAGGAACAAAATCACTCCGAAGAAGGTGGCTATGGATATCCGCTTGTAGGAAGTGGAAGCACCGGTTGCTTTCGTTTCTTCTTGCTTGGTAGAGGATACGGGTGGCATACCCACCGGTTTCCCGTCGGGCGTACGGAGGTATTTGTTTTTGAATACCTGGAAGACCGTTGCTCCGATAAGCATGCCGATGCAAGAGGAGAGGAAGCCCCATTTGAAATCTTCGGGATGTCCCGTGTTTCCTACCAGACCGCACCATAATGGAGCAATCATGGCACCTACATTCACTCCCATATAGAAGATGGTGAAGGCCGAGTCCTTGCGGTTGTCATTCTTTTCGTACAGGTTGCCCACCATGGTCGAGATATTGGGCTTGAACAGACCGTTACCCAATATCAACGCTCCCAATCCGATGAACATCAAGGGTTGGGCGATGGCGATGGTTTCGTAATAGCAAGCGCTCAGGAACATCAGGAATTGTCCGATGGCCATTACGATAGCTCCCCATACGATGGACCGGCGGTTACCCCAATAGCGGTCGGCGATGTATCCGCCCAATAAAGGGGTGAGGTAAACCAGTCCCGTATAGCTTCCGTATACTTCGGAGGATAGTTCTTTGTTGAACAACAGGGCTTGTGTCATATACAACATGAACAAGGCGCGCATGCCGTAATAGCTGAAACGTTCCCACATTTCGGTTACGAAAAGCAGGTATAGCCCTTTGGGATGTCCTTTAGGTTTTGTTTGGTTCATCGGATGCAATTATTTTAAACCACGGTTCTTCAACAACGGATCGATGCCCGGTTCCTTGCCTCGGAAGTTTTTGTACATATCCATGGCATCGTCGATACCACCGGGAGTGAGTACATACTTGCGGAACTTGTCGGCCACTTCCTGATGGAAGATGTCTCCGGTTTCCTTGAAAGCTTCGAAAGCATCGGCATCGAGTACTTCGGCCCACATGTAGCTATAGTAGCCGGCGGTGTATCCGCCACCCATGGTGTGGTTGAAGTATGTAGTGCGATAGCGGGAAGGAATCTGCTTCAACAATCCACGCTTGCCAAGGGTTTCGTCTTCGAATTTCATCACGTCGAAGTTTTCGGGTATTTCTTTCATTACATGGAAGTCCATGTCGAGCAACGAAGCGGCTACGTATTCTGTAGTGGCGAAACCTTGTCCGTACTTACCGCTCTTGTCGAGCTTTTCTACTAATTCGGCGGGCATCACTTCACCTGTTTGATAGTGCTTGGCATATTGTTTCAGCATCTCTGGTTCGAATACCCAGTGTTCGTTGATTTGTGATGGAAGTTCTACAAAGTCGCGCGGTACACCGCTGATGCCATAGTAATGAACATCTCTGAACAAGCTATGAAGTGCGTGACCGAATTCGTGGAACATGGTTTCGGCTTCGTCGGCGGTGAGGAGTGCCGGTTGGTCGCCTGTCGGCTTGGTGAAGTTGCATACAATGGTCACTACCGGAGCTACGCGCTTGCCGTCCTTGTAAGTCTGCGAACGGTAACCACCGCACCAGGCACCTCCGCGCTTGCTTGCACGTGGGAAGAAGTCCATGTAGAGTACACCGAGGTGGGCACCGTCCTTGTCCTTACATTCGAAAACTTGTGCTTCGGGATGAGGAAGCGGCATGTCGGCCAACGGACTGAATGATACTCCGTAGAGTTTGTTGGCTAAGTAGAACATACCGTCGCGTACATTTTCCAATTGCAGATACGGACGGATTTCGTTTTCGTCCATGCTATACTTGGCACGTTTGGCACGGTCGGCGTAGTAGCGCCAGTCCCAACCTTCAGCGGTAAAGTCCTTGCCGTCCTTTTTGATTTCGGCTTGGATGTCGGCCAATTCTTCTTTGGCCTTGGCAATAGCCGGAGTCCATACTTGGTCGAGCAGATTGTATACGGCATCCGAAGTCTTGGCCATACGGGTTTCGAGTACGAGTGAAGCATAGTCTTCGAATCCCATCAGCTTGGCTTTTTCCAGACGGGCTTCCAATAGCTTGCGTACCACTTCGTTGTTGTCGTTTTCATTACCGTTGTTACCACGGTTGATGTATGCCTTGAATATTTGTTCACGCAAATCGCGGTTCTCGGCATATTGCAAGAAAGGCATTACACTGGGGTTGTGCAAAGTGAATACCCAACCAATTTCCTTGCCCGATCCTTTGGTTGCTTCGGCGGCCGATGCTATCAGGTTGGCGGGAAGTCCGGCCAAATCCTTTTCATCTTGTATCCATAAAGTATAGGCATTGGTTTCGGCCAGCATGTTTTGTCCGAAGGTAAGCTGGAGCATGGATATCTCGCTATTCAGTTCGCGGAGCTTGGCTTGACTTTCGGCATCCAGATTGGCACCGCTACGTTCAAAGTCCTTGTAAGTTTCTTCCAAGAGTTTGGCCTGTTCCTTATCCAATCCCAAGGAATCGCGCTTTCCGTAGACTTCCTTTACGCGGGCAAACAATGATTGGTTTAGGCTGATATCATCGCTATGCTTGGAAAGGAGCGGAGAGAGTTCGCGGCTCAAGGCCTGCATCTCATCGTTGGTATTGGCACTGTTCAGTCCGTAGAATACGGAACTTACCTTATTAAGCAATTGTCCGCTTTGGTCGAGTGCCACAATGGTGTTTTCGAAAGTGGCCGGTTCTTCGTTGTTGACTATCGCCTCGATTTCTTTGGCTTGTTCTTCCATACCTTGCAGGAAGGCAGGTTTGTAATGTTCCATCTTGATATCTTCGAATGGTGGAACCTGGAATGGAGTGTTGTATTCACTCAAGAACGGATTGGCATTGTCCTTCGTTCCCGAAGCACACCCGCTCAATAGGGCAGCCGCACAAGCTGCCGTAACAAACATTTGTTTCATTATGAATAAAATTAAGTGATTTTTGAAATTGTGTACAAATGTAAGGAAAAGTTCGGAAGAATCAAACGGTTAAAGGGATGGTTATCACAAAAGTAGTCCAATCGTCAGGCTTTGTATAAGGGCGTAAGGACAATGTACCGCCACTGATACGCATAATTTGTTTGCTCAAACTAAGTCCAATACCACTTCCATTTTCACGAGTTGTGAAGAAGGGTATAAAAATTTGTTTGGCCATTTCGCTTGAAATACGTGGACCGTCGTTGGAAATTTCCAAATGGATATTTTTCGTATCTTTCCGAAAAGCGGTTAATTGGATATGTCCTTCTTTGTTTCCGATGGCTTGGATAGCGTTTTTTAATAAATTGGTTACTACTTGACTCAATAAACTCTCATCGGCATATAAAATCAGGTCGTCGGATACTTGATGCATATCGAAGGAAACTTTCGCTTCAGGATATTGGTGTAGGGCTAATTGTATCATCCGTTGAAGGAAAGGATATATATAAAATAAGGATGGTTCCGGTGAGGGCAATCGAGTGAGCCGACGGTAAGACATGACAAAATTCGTCAATCCTTTACCCGTAGTGCGGATGGTTTCTAGTCCTTGGCGCATTTCTTCGTCGTGTGCAGCAGGTAGGGTGAGTAGAGTTTCACTGAGTGAAGTGATGGGACTGATGGAGTTCATAATTTCGTGTGTCAGCACCCGGGTAAGACGTATCCACGAATCTATTTCCCGTTCATCCAGTTCATTGTTGATATCATTCAAGGCAATGATACGCCATTCTTCATCCTTGATATGAATGCCCGATACCCGTAAGGACAGACTAACGGTTCCTCTTTCTGTAGAATAGTTTGCTTGCAGCTTGTCTCCCGGAGAAGCTTTCTCCAGCATATCCACCAATCCTTCAGAAACAGTTGAAAGTTGCCGGATGTGTGTAAAGACATCCAGTCGCAACAGCTCCATTGCTTTTCGGTTTTTCTGGATAACCGCACCTTTGCCGTTCAGTACTACAATACCTGTCTCTACAAAATCAAGAATCAATTCGTAATACTTTTCCCGTTGGGCGGTTTCTATCTTTACATTATACAAAATCTTGGCAATGCGGTTCAACATCACATTTACCTGCAAGCTCTCTCCATCTTTTACTTTTTCATAGAAATGTATGGCTGGGTCATCGTTTTCAATGGCATCCAGCAGAAAGGTTATTTTGCGGGTGTTATGCATATAGATGCGGTAGAAATGCCAAATGGCCACCAACAGACAAACTATCCCTACAGGAAACCAAAGCCAATTGCGGACAATGGCCAATCCTGTACAAGTAGCCGTCAGCATCAAGACAATGCCCAATCTCATCCAGAATGTATCCAGCAGTTGCTTCATCATAAGCCGAACTTCTTCAGTTTGTTGTACAAAGTCTGTCGGGTTATCCCCAATTCCATTGCCACGGCCGAAAGATTACCCTCGTTCCGTTCGATGGCCCGTTTAATCATTTGCACTTCCATTTCTTCTATGGTTCCTACCGTTGTATTCAAATTAGGGGCAAGTGTCTTTCGGGAGAATTGGAAATGTTCCTCAGAGAGAGTGGCACCTTCACTGATAATGACTGCCTTTTCGATGGCATGTTCCAATTCACGGATGTTACCATACCACGGATGTTCTTTCAGTTTCCGGATGGCTTGAGGAGAAAGAGTCATCTTCCCCCTGTCGTATTGTCTGCCAAATCGATCTATGAATCGTTCCGCCAAAGGAATGATATCTTCTTTCCGTTCGCGTAAAGGAGGTATTTCAATGTGAATGGTATTCACCCGATAGAGCAAGTCTTCACGAAATTTGTTCTGAGCCACCATTTCTGGTAAATTGCAATTGGTGGCACATATCAGTCGGATGTCTATGGGAATGGGCTGGTTGCTTCCCACTCTGACAATACTCCGCCGTTGGAGCACGGTAAGGAGTTTGGCTTGCTGGTGATAAGGCAGATTGCCAATTTCGTCAAGGAACAAAGTACTCCCATGAGCCGATTCAAACTTACCGGGCCTGTCGGCATAGGCATCGGTAAACGATCCTTTCACATGACCGAAGAGTTCACTTTCAAACAATGATTCGGTAAGGGCTCCCATATCTACGACTACCATTTCCTTGTCGCTCCGTACAGAGAGTGCATGAATTTCCCTGGCCAGCATCTCCTTACCCGTACCATTTTCACCGGTTATCAAGATGTTGGCATCGGTCTTTGCCACTCGTTCCACCAATTCACGGAGTCCCTTCATCGCTTTGCTTTCTCCCCAGTACATCATCGATTTTGGGGTAGGGTTTTCCATCTTCTTTCCTTTACCGGATGTATGACAAGCCGATAGCAGTGTCTCCACCAAACGTGCATTGTCCCAAGGCTTCACAATGAAATCGTCCGCTCCTTCCTTGATACCCCGTACCGCCAAGTCAATGTCACCATACGCTGTAAAGAGCACTACAGGTAAGGAAGAATATGTTTTCTTGATTTCGTGCAACCAAAACAAGCCTTCGTTACCCGTATTGAGTCCGTTCCCAAAATTCATGTCGAGCAATACCACATCCGGTTTTTCCTCCTTTAAGGTAGTCATAAGCGTTACCGGCGAGGGTAAAGTCAGTATCTTGTCGAACTTGTCCTTCAACAATAACTTTACGGCCGATAATACTCCCTTATTGTCGTCCACTACTACGATGGTCTTTTGTCTTTTCATGATTCGTTTACATGTTACCACACAAAAGTATGGATAAGAATTCTAATAACCTATACTTTGTCTATTTTTTGGACAATCAAAATTTTACAGCTGTGTCCAATTTTTAGGCATCGGTGTCTAATTATTGGACAGTCTCCTCATTGTTAAAAAAAACAAACACCTCGCTATCAATAGTTTGTAAGTTTGGCACGGTGTTTGCTATAGAATTAGTGAGAACGAATGATGAGGAATAAAATATTAATTCTCTCATTGTCATTATAGGAAGTAGCGTTGCGAAACGGTGCTTCCTTTTGAAGAGAAACAATAACAAAAAATAAATAATTATGATTCAAATTGAAAGACTCAGCAAAGTATTCCGTACGGAAGAAGTAGAAACCGTAGCATTGAACAATGTACATCTGGAAGTGAAGGAAGGCGAATTTGTAGCCATTATGGGACCTTCGGGCTGTGGGAAATCCACCTTGCTCAACACTCTGGGACTGCTCGACAATCCCACCGAAGGAAGCTACAAACTCCTTGGAACCGAAGTGGCCGATCTATACGAAAAGGAACGCACGCGCTTACGTAAAGGAGTAATCGGCTTTGTATTCCAAAGCTTCAACTTGATTGACGAACTGAATGTGTACGAAAATGTGGAACTGCCCTTGGTATACCTCGGCATAAAGCCCGCCGAACGCAAGAAGATGGTGACCGATATGTTGAAACGCATGAACATCAGCCATCGTGCCAAGCATTATCCGCAACAACTCTCGGGCGGTCAACAACAACGAGTAGCCATTGCCCGTGCCGTTATTACCAATCCCAAACTAATCTTGGCCGACGAACCTACGGGTAACCTCGACTCGAAGAACGGACAGGAAGTAATGAACTTGCTGACCGAGCTGAACGCCGAAGGAACCACCATCATTATGGTGACCCACTCCAAACATGATGCCGGCTATGCGCACCGCATTGTGCATCTGTTCGATGGTAGCATTGTTGCAAATATTGTAGAATAAAAAGTAGAATGATGAAACAAATCTATTACGTTATACAAACCATTGTTCATAGCCGTGGTGCCAATGCCATCAAGATTATCTCCCTCGGCTTGGGGCTGATGATGAGCATCCTGCTCTTTTCAAGGGTTGCCTACGAACAGAGCTTCGATACTTGCTTTAAGGAGCATGAGAATCTTTATCAGTTATGGATGCAATTTTCTATTGGCGATGAAAAACACTCGAGGCAAGAGATGTGCGTGGGAAAACTGGCAGGGGGTACATTTGAAGCTTTGCCCGATATGGTTGAAAGCGCAACAACTGTTAGCACTTGGCTGGCTAACCAACCCCTGTATCATGGAGAAACAAAATTCGATATCCGCAAGGTGGTGGCAGATTCGCTTTTCTTCGAGACCATGGGCATCGAAGTAACCAGCGGTAATCCAATACAAGATTTGCAACAAATGGATGTTGTCTACCTAAGCGATGAATTGGCATCCCAAATGTTCGGCGATGAAAACCCGATAGGAAAGGTCATCAGCTACAACAAGCAAATGCCCTTGACTGTTCGGGGTACATTTGCTGATATTCCTGCCAATAGTACCTTACGAGCAAAAGCCGTTGTTTCCATGCCGACCATTTGGAACAGGGGATGGGGGAACTATTCGTGGGAAGGTGGAGATAGTTGGAAAAGTTATATCCGTATCAAACCAAATGCAAATATTGAAACATTGAATAAGCGAATGAATTTGATGATTCAGCAGCATATTCCTAATGTAGGGTTTAACATCGAAGGAGAAGCATGTCCTATCCGTAACACTTATCGAAATTACGATGAAGTGAAGCGTATGAGCACCATCATGGCAATCCTGGCAGGTGCTATTTTGTTCATCACTGCATTGAACTATGCCTTACTTTCCGTTTCCTCGCTCAGCCGACGAGCCAAAGCCGTGGGAGTACACAAGTGTAGTGGTGCGGAAAATGGAACCATCCTCGGCATGTTTCTGTACGAAACCGCTGTCATCATCATGCTTGCCTTGTTGTTGATGGGATTTCTTGTCCTTAATTTTCAGGACTTTGTGGAAGACACTGCTTCTACTAAGCTTTCATCGCTCTTTGCGTTCGACCGTATCTGGGTATCTTTGTCGGTGGTAGGTGTCCTTTTCCTCATCGGTGGCATAATGCCGGGATATGTATTTTCTAAAATCCCTGTTACACAGGTTTTCAAGCAATATACAGAAGGTAAGAAGGGATGGAAACGTCCGTTGCTCTTCATTCAGTTTGCCGGTGTAGCTTTCATCGGTGGCATTATGATTATCGTGATGTTTCAATTCCATTATGTATTGAACAAGGACATGGGTTATAACCCCGAACGCATCGCCGTGGAATATCAGTATTGTCCCGACTATGATACCAGTCAAATGGTCAAGACCTTCTACAAGGGATTGCCCTACGTGGAAGCCGTTACTTCCTCGCTGGACAATAGTCCTTTGTGGGGATATAGTGGAGAACTGATGTTCGATGAAGGAGGAAATTCCTTGTTCTCCACCAAGTACGATTATATGGCTGAGGACTATGCCGATATTATGGACATTCGTGTGAAGCAAGGGCGTTTTCCTCGTGCCAGTGGTGAGATAGCTGCCAGCGAAACATGGTTGAAGACGCGTGGTTGGAGTGCTGAACAAGCTATTGGTCAGATTATCTTGACCGAAGAAGGGAAAGTGAAGATTGTAGGCATCATCAAGGATTTCCAAATCGGTAATTTCTTAAATGAAAATATGCCTTTCCTGATGCACTATCAACCCATGTTCAGTGGCTCGATTCATATTCGATTGAAAGAACCTTTTGCCGAGAACTTGCAACGATTGAACAAAGAAGCAGGAGAGGCTTTCCCGGGTCAAACAATCAATTTTGAAAGTTTGGAGCAAGCATTGGCAGATTCTTACAATTCCGTCCGCGTTTTCCGTAACGCCACAATAGTCGCCACATTCGTCATTTTCTTCATTACCTTGATGGGCTTGATAGGCTATACCAACGATGAAACTAATCGCCGTTCCAAAGAGATTGCCATCCGCAAGGTAAACGGAGCCGAAGCTTGGGGTATCATCGAACTATTGGCAAAAGATGTGTTATGGACGGCACTCCCGGCTGTACTCATCGGAACCTTGACCGCATGGTATGTAGGGGAGTTATGGATGAGCCAATTTGCTACAACCATCGAAAATACCATCCCTTATTACATCATGACCGCCATCTTGACATTGGCCATGATAGTAGGTATAGTTATTACCAAGACCTGGAAGATAGCCAATGAAAATCCGGTGAAGAGCATTAAGAGTGAATAATTTATATAACAAGAATGAAACAAATCTATTACGCTATACAGAACATTATCCACGGAAAGGGAAGCAACATTACGAAAGTACTGTCCCTCTCGTTGGGACTTACCGTCGGCATCCTGCTTTTTTCGCAGATAGCCTTTGAACTGAGTTATGAACGTTGCTATCCGGAGGCAGATAACCTGTCGTGGATAGGCGAAGCCCAGAAAGATGCCAAAACCGGCGATATGGGAAGTTACGACCGCACATCGCATGCTCCAATGGCCGATGCCTTGCGTGACGACCTGCCTCAACTGATAGAAAACACTACAGCCCTATATACTTATACCGGAAACAAAGTCTACAAGGACGACAAGCATCTGGAGGATTTGGATTATATTTATGCCGATGAGCATTTCTTCTCCACCTTTGGCATTCCCGTACTGCAAGGCAATTCGGAAGAACTTAAAACGCCTTTAAATGCTTTTGTTTCCGAAAGTTTCGTGGAGCAGTATTTTGCAGGTGAGAATCCCGTGGGAAAGACGATTACATTAGAAAAGAAACAGGTTGTTACCATCCGGGGCATCTATCAGGATATTCCTGAAAATACCGAGTTCCATTTTGACTTGATAATATCCGTCAGAGGTGGTGAGAAATCTTACTTTGGCGGCGGCGATTGGACAAGAAACGACATTTATCTGACCATTGTCCGTAAAAAGGATGATGTTGACCGCGAAACACTGAACCGCGAAATAGGTAAGGCCATGGAACAATACCGGCCCAACAAGCCCGATGCGGAAAAGATACATGTTTATGATGCACAACCATTGGTAGATATTCAATGGGATAGCAAAGATACACGTACCCGTCTGTACATCTATGGTTTCTTGGGGTTTGCCGTATTCTTCGTGGCTATTATGAACTACGTGCTGATAGCCATTGCCACCATGAACCGTCGTGCCAAAAGTGTGGGTGTACATAAATGTAGCGGTGCCACTACGGGCAACATTTTCGCCATGTTCCTGATGGAAACTGGTTTTGTGGTCATCGCATCGGTGTTGCTCGCCCTCTTTATCATTTTCAATGCCAAGGACTTGATAGAAGATTTGTTGTCTGTCCGTTTGGAATCACTCTTTACGTGGGAAACTTTATGGGTGCCGCTATTGACCATTCTTATCCTGTTTGTGGTAGCCGGTGTAATGCCCGGACGCCTGTTCTCCAAAATTCCCGTAACCCAAGTGTTCCGCCGTTATACCGACAGTAAGAAAGGTTGGAAACGCTCCATGCTTTGTGTGCAGTTTGCTGGCGTATCGTTTGTATTGGGTGTGTTGTTGGTGGCATTCATGCAATACCATTACATGGCTTATGCCGACCACGGATTCCGTTCCGAAGGACTGGTCGAAGCTCAGGTGGCATTCAATGAAGATGAGATCCAATCTGTTAAGGAAGACCTTCTCCGTCAGCCCATGGTAGAAAGCGTAGCCACTTCCATGCGTCCCATTATTAGTGCATATTGGAGTCGTCCGTTGAAAAACAATAGCGGTAAAACCATTGGCACTCTGATGTTCAATCCTTGCGATAAGGATTACGTAAAGACCAATGGCATCACCCTGATAGAAGGCAGGGATATAATGAACGAAGGAGATGTATTGGTAAACGAAGAGCTGGTACGACTGATGCAATGGACGGACGGTGCAGTAGGCAAGCAAATCAACGTACACAAGAAAAACGGCCCCATTGTGGGAGTGTTCCGCAATGTGCGTAGCATGAGTATGGGGAACAAGCAATATCCTATTGCCTTGGTTGGTGCAAAGGGCATAAATGCATTAAGCATCCGTCTGAAGGCCCCCTATCAGGACAACTTGAAGCGATTGGAAGAATATGTGGCTGTTGCCTATCCCACGAAAGCTATTAAATTCATCCCGACGGACACTACATTGAATCAAATCTATAAGTATGTAGAACGTTTCCGCAACTCCGTATGGATAACCTCTACTTTTATCTTGCTCATCGTTTTTATGGGTTTGATAGGTTATATCAACGATGAGACTGCCCGCCGGAGCAAAGAGATAGCCATACGCAAAGTGAATGGCGGTGAAGCCTCGGACATTCTGAAGCTGTTGTCTGTAGACATTCTTTATGTAGCCATTCCTTCCGTACTCATCGGTACAGTGTGTGCTTACTTGGTGGGTAAGTCATGGTTGGAAGCCTTTCACGAAACCATCTCCTTGAATCCATTACTGTTTGTTGCCACCGCCATCGCAGTATTGGTCACCATTGTAGCATGTGTAGTCATCAAGGCTTGGAAGATAGCCAATGAGAATCCGGTGAAGAGTATTAAGAGTGAATAATATTGGTCGGAAGTGTATGAATAATATAGAGAAAAGGTGTCGTTTCTTCTACTTTTTTACTATTTTTGCACCATTAATGAATTAATAGAAAAAAGATATGTTTAGAAGTCATACTTGCGGTGAGTTGAGACTCGCCGATGCTGGCAAAACCGTGACATTGGCCGGATGGGTACAACGCTCACGTAAAATGGGGGGGATGACCTTTGTGGATCTCCGCGACCGTTATGGTATCACACAATTGGTGTTCAATACAGACGTGAATGCTGATTTGTGCGAACAGGCCAATCATTTGGGACGCGAATATGTGGTTCAGGTTACCGGACAGGTGAATGAGCGTTCCAACAAGAATTTGAATATTCCTACAGGAGAAATAGAAATCATCGCTTCGGAACTGAACGTGCTGAACAATGCACTGACTCCTCCGTTTACCATCGAAGACAATAGCGACGGTGGTGATGATATCCGTATGAAATACCGTTATCTGGATTTACGCCGTACACCGGTTCGCGCCAATTTGGAACTCCGCCATAAGATGACGATGGAAGTACGTCGTTACCTTGATAGTAAGGGATTCCTCGAAATTGAAACTCCGATGTTGGTAGGATCGACTCCGGAAGGAGCACGCGACTTTGTAGTTCCTTCTCGTATGAACCCGGGACAATTCTATGCATTACCCCAATCTCCGCAAACCTTGAAGCAATTGTTGATGGTATCGGGTATGGACCGCTATTTCCAAATTGTGAAGTGCTTCCGCGATGAAGACCTTCGTGCCGACCGTCAGCCTGAATTTACTCAAATCGATTGCGAAATGAGTTTCGTAGAACAGGAAGATGTAATCAGTCTGTTTGAAGGAATGGCCAAGCATTTGTTCAAGGAACTTCGTGGAGTGGAACTGACCGAACCGTTTATCCGTATGCCGTGGGCCGATGCCATGAAGTATTACGGTAGCGACAAGCCCGATATCCGTTTCGGTATGAAGTTCGTAGAATTGATGGATATCATGAAGGGCCATGGCTTCGGTGTATTCGACAGTGCTGCTTATATTGGTGGTATCTGTGCGGAAGGGGCAGCTACTTATACCCGTAAGCAACTCGATCAGTTGACCGACTTTGTAAAGCGTCCTCAAATCGGTGCCAAGGGAATGGTGTATGCACGTGTGGAAGCTGATGGTAATGTAAAATCGAGTGTAGACAAATTCTATACACAGGAAGTGCTTCAACAGATGAAGGAGGCTTTCGGTGCTAAACCGGGTGATTTGATTCTGATATTGAGTGGTGATGACGTGATGAAGACACGTAAGCAACTTTGTGAACTTCGTCTGGAAATGGGACGTCAGTTGGGATTGCGTGACAAGAACCAGTTCGCATGTTTGTGGGTAGTCGATTTCCCGATGTTCGAATGGAGCGAAGAGGAAGGCCGATTGATGGCTATGCACCATCCGTTCACTCATCCGAAAGATGAAGATATTCCAATGCTTGATACCAACCCTGCTGCCGTTCGTGCTGATGCATACGATATGGTTATCAATGGGGTAGAAGTGGGAGGCGGTTCTATCCGTATCCACGATGCCCAGTTGCAGGCTAAAATGTTTGAAATCCTTGGATTCACTCCTGAAAAGGCACAGGAACAATTTGGCTTCTTGATGAATGCCTTCAAATATGGTGCACCTCCTCATGGTGGCTTGGCATACGGACTCGACCGTTGGGTATCGTTGTTTGCTGGTCTCGACAGTATTCGTGATTGCATTGCATTCCCAAAGAACAACAGCGGACGTGATGTAATGCTTGATGCTCCGGCTGCACTCGACCAAAAACAATTGGATGAACTTCAGTTGGCTTTGGACTTGAAGGAAGAATAAAAAACAAAAAGAGGATGCGAAAAAACGCATCCTCTTTTATTTTACCAAGTCATTCCCTGGAAGATAACACTCTCTTCGTAAGGAACGATATGTCCTGTCATGGTTATGTTGTTGCTATTGAAATTAGGACTGATATAAGCACTGGCTTCATTGGTACCACCGGTTAGCGTAATGGAGATAGTAGCCGAAATGGCAACGCCGGTGATACTGAAGTTATAGAATATATTTCCGTGTTTGTCTGTTCGGATCTGGGGCTCGCTTACGGTGCCTTGTACGGTAACACCTCCCAGTCCATTAGGTCCCGGACTATACGTGAAGTTGGAGAATGCGGTCTGTACAATGCCTTCGTCATCCTGTACTTGTATATAGTTGGTAGATGAAGTGACGTAGCGGGTAATACCGCTTGGGAACATAATGTTATCGGCTTCCAATACGAAATTTCCTTCCTTCATGGCAGTTATTGCTTTTTGGAAAGCAATGGAATCTTGTTGGGCTTCCAACGCTCTTTCGGCTTCCAATTTTTTCTTGGCCGCTTCTCGTCTGGCTTCCCTTCTTTCTTTTCTGGTTTGTTGTGCATTCGTTACTCCGATAAAGACAAAGAGCAACAATGTGGAGAGTAGTAATACCTTTTTCATAATCAAAGTTGTTTAGTTAAAGAATAATTTGAATGTTAGTGACTAAACAACTTTGTTTGTCCGATAGTTTATGGGATAGAAAGAGGTGTATCTTCTTTTATGACTTTTTTATTCTTTTTTCGGTTACCTTTTTTGACCAACCATTGGTAGAGCTCACTCCAACTGTTGAAGTCTTTCTTATAGATAAAGCCGATACCTTGGGTGGTTAGTGTGGACTTGGTGAAATAACGGTCGTTCGTCTGGTTGTATCCGCGTAAACGGAATTCTCCGTTGGGAGTGAGCAACCATATAGCTTCAAAGTCGCCTACGAAATTAGTATTGGCCAATACGTTTTCACGATACCCGAAGTTACCGTTGATCAATAATCGGTTGTTTAGCAATCTACCTGATAGGATGGCTTCCGCTTCTACGTCACTCCATCCTTCCTGACCGGTACTTAAATTGGCACCGATATTCCAATTTTTGTTTTCTGTCCATTGTGAGAGCATGTTGTTCAATTGCCCGGAGAGGGTGTTGAACGCTAAGGAACTGGTAGCATTGGAAGATTGGTTGGCATTGTTGGAATAGTCTACCGTATAGAATTTACCAATACCCAACAGATAGATGATTTGCGTGTTCATCTGTTCTTCGGTACTTGTTGCACTCCGTACCAATTCACGGTCTTCTTCGTTGACGGTTGGTAAATCCAAATCGAACCGGATGGTAGGATTGGCCAGGCTTCCCGTGAGGTTCATGATACAATTGACTTTGACGGTACTATTGTTTAAAGAAGCATCGGCCGACAAATCGCTTAATGAAACGGAATTGACGGTATGAACAGCTTGTAAATCCAAATTGGCATGATAGGGGTCACCCGTAAAGGTGACGGTACCTCCCGATTGTAAGGCAAAATCCTTGCGAATAACTTCCTGCATACTCAATTTGTACATACCTTGTTCGATGATGTAATTACCGAACATACGGAAATCGCCTTTGTTATAGAAGTTGACTTGCAAGTTACCGTTTCCTCTTGCTGTAATATGGTCTCCAGCAACAGGATCCATTACTACTTTCATGGATGCATCAGGGGTAGCATCTACTTGCAGGTAGATACGAAGGTCCATAGGTGGTCCTTCCTCTTCTTCTTTCTTTTGTGCATCGGAGTAATGGTAGAAATCGGTTTCTACAATGTCTTGAATTCGTTTGGGAGTCTTGTCAACGAACGTGATGAACTGATTGTTGGTTGCTTCGGTAGTAATACCCGAAACATAGGTGAATGTTGTGTTTCGTCCGGTTGTAATGGATGCATCCACATTCATGGCATTGTTGCCACCATCGACGATGATGGAACCGGTACCGTATACTTTACCAAAGAAAGACATATCGCCTGGGTCGGTAGTATGATATACCAATAGGTTGTTTGTCTGTACATTGAAATAGTACATCAAGTTCTTCAATTTCTGGTGATGGAGATAACCGTTTACTATTCCGCTATTACCTTCTCGATCGAATATTTGTAGATCGTTGAATGCCAATTCACCGGATTGTATATGGATAGAATCGTTCTTTATTTGGAAATATGTATTGAGTGCATCCAGTTTTGCATCCAAGTTGATACGTACACCTCCTTCCAGATCCAGGAATTTGAATGGGCCATATAGTCTGACATCTCCATTGACACGCCCATTGATTTCACTGAAAATACCTTCCATAAAAGGAGTAATCAAACCGATATTGGTACTGTCGGCTTCAATATTCAAATCGAGTCCCTTCATTTTAGGGGATACATAACCGGTAACATGGGTAGAAGAAATGTCTTTTTCTTCAATATTAGCTTCCAGACGGATGCCTCCGAGTTCGTTATCCCAAGCACCTGTAATGTCTGCGTTTCCCAATAATGCCTGATTGACTTTGAAATCATGTACATTCAGGTGGGTGCTCATAATCGGTTCTTTCAATGCTTGTTTCAGATGCACATTCCCGGTTGCAAATCCTCCGAATTGTACATCATCGAACTGTAGAATATCCAGTACATATTGTACATTTACATTGTTCAAATCAATCAAACAGGAATCTTTCTCCGTATCTGTCAGCTTTCCGTCTATACGGAGGTGTTGCTCACGGTGTTTCACCAAAAAGTTGTCTATGTACATATTGCCGTCTTGGAAACCGATATGGGAAGGGTGGATATTCCAAATACTGTCATTCAATATCATTTGTGTGGGAAGTATTTCTATATCTGCTTGAAGATGTGGGGAAGGAGCGTCTGATTTGGAGAAGGTTGTGATGGCTTTCAATTTTCCTCCATAAGTGACATTGGTATTGTTTCCCCAATTCAGTTCCGTCTCGAGTCGGTCTTCTTTGGCTTGGGCATTCAAAGAAAGGTTGAGCATGGCACCGCTGTTCATCAGCATATTGCCACGTAGAAGTGTATGGATTTGGTCTTCAGAATTTTCGCAATGGATTACTCCCGATTCGTACAATGTACCGTTATATGTCAATTGTGGAAAATGACCTTCAATTTTCAAACGTTCCTCTGTATCACTGAAATATCCGTTTAATGTAGATGGCATGTGAATCTGTATCGGTAAATGAAAGAGCTTTTCGAATAGTTCAGTATTTTCCAAACGGATATCAAACTTGAAATTATTGGGGTGTTGCTGGTGGTTGTGGGAAGTGATTAAAGAAGGTATATATTGTTGTATGGTTCGTAATATGCTGGATGGAAGAGTGGGGTAGCTATAATTTCCTTCTATCAAGGCATTCATAAAGGAAGATTGGATTTTCACTCGTTTTTCTTTGTTATTTTGGTCGGCGATAACCGTCAATTTCTCCATGAAATAGGATTGATTGTCGGGAGCATTCAATGACAAACTATCGAGTTGGATGTGCCCATTGATGTTTTCAATGGAATTTCCTGTAAAGTCGGCTGCCAATTTGAAGGATATGTCCGAATCTTTGTATTTATCGGAAAGATTCAACTCATGTGGACGGAAATTATTGACTGTCGCTTGTAAATTAAACACTGGCTTGGGTTGGTTGGTGTTAAAGAATCCATTCACTTGTATGGCTCCGTTTTCATCATCCAAAGCTAAAATACCATTGAACCCTCCGTTTTTGTATGTACCATCTAACGTTATGTTTTCGTAACGGTATCCACAATATTCCAATGAAGGAATGATGCCTTTGATGGTAGATTCCGGGTATTTCCCTTCGTATTTTAATCCTTTGAGGTCAAGACTGAAATTAGTAATGCCGAACTTCTGCTTGTCGTTGAGTAAAGTTCCCAAATGAATGTCTTCACCATTCAGATGACCGGAAAACGATCGTTGGCTGGTATCTCCATTCATGAAAATATCGGCAAGGAGGGAACCGGCTCCACTTTGTATCATACCATTGAATTTTAGATTTTGAGCTGTTCCTTCAACGTTTCCTTTGAAATCAAGGTATTGCAAGTGACTTATATTGGATGGGACTTTACCTCCCATCTTTTCTACAATGTAATTAAGCCCCTCTTGATTGATTGTGAATTTGGAGATTTGTCCGTTGACTGCAATCGGACTTTTATCGGTTTTCATGAATGAAGCAGTGGCTTGCAGATTCATGTATTTGTAATCGTTGAGGCTGAATGACGGACATTCCAGTTGTTTACCTTGTCCTCTCAGTTTCATGGACAATTGAATGGGTTGGTTCAAATTCTTTAATTCAGGGACTATGGATGAAAAATCGGATAACAAGATGTTTCCTTTTAAATTTCCGTTATATGTAACATCATCTGTCAGATAATGGAGAGAAGCGAGACTATCGTATCCGATGGTGGTGTGTTCCATTTCCAATGATGAATGAGGAAATTCAATGACTAGATCATCCAAGTTCAGTGCTTGGTTATTGGCCGTAGCCTTTAAAGATACATTTTTCAGCTCAAATCCCGATTGTTCCTTGAAAGAGAATCGGCGTATCGCAACATTAAGCGTATCGTTTCGTAAAGCTTTTATGGATAGGGTAGCGGCTAAATTGTCCAAATGGATGTGTGATGCATTGAACTTGTTTGGAGAAACAGGTTCGGAGTTTACATCATATGATAATTTACCTCTTCGGATCAGAATGCTGTTGATACGTAGATCCAACCGACTGGGTTGGTTGGTGGTGTCTTTCGATGCAAAAGCGTCGAGTACGTATTGATAATTGGGAATGGCATCGGGTGTCTCTTTCTTTAAAAGAATATTGAAACCGAATAACTGGACACTGTTGATGCTGATCCGGCCTTCGAATAGAGGCAATATTTCGAATTTGGCGGATAGACGTGCTACTTTTATTAAATCGTCTTTCTGTTGGTCTTTTAACAGAACATCTTCTATGATGATGCGATTAAACAAACCTACATCCACATGTCCGATACTGACTTCTGTTTTCAATACATTACGTAACTCTTGCGATACGAATGCACCCAATCTCTTCTGAACAAAAGGAATATTCAGAATAATCAGAAGTCCAATATAAAGTCCTAACAATGTGATTGTCAGGATACGGAAGATATATTTGATTCGTTTGATTGCTATCATTGCCATTAATTGGAAAGCAAAAATACAAATAAATCAATATAAAATAGGTATACAACATGATAAAAGTCGAAAATTATTCCGAATTTTGCAGCCGAAAAAATAATAATGAAATGAATGATGAAGAATAACTCCTTACCATCTCCTTTGATATCACTGATTCCCATTTGTTTTCTTGTTGCCATGCTTGCAGTTGCTATTTATCTGTTTGGTAGTGATGCGTTGGCAGGAGGAAGTCAGATATGTTTGTTGACAGCTACAGCATTTTGCGTGCTGATTGGAATGGTAGGTTTTAAAAGGAAGTGGAAAGAATACGAAGAAGCGATTTGCTCGAATATAGGTGGGATAGGGACCGCCTTGATTATTTTGTTACTTATCGGTGCTTTGTCGGGTGCTTGGATGATTTGTGGTGTGGTTCCTACATTAATATATTATGGTATACAGATTATTGATCCGAATTTCTTTTTGGTTTCTACTTGCCTGATTTGCGCTATTGTGTCTGTTATGACTGGAAGTTCATGGACTACCATTGCTACCATTGGCATTGCTTTGTTGGGAATAGGAAAAGCTCTGGGCTTTGAAGAAGGATGGATTGCCGGCGCCATAATATCGGGTGCATATTTTGGTGATAAAATTTCTCCTTTATCCGATACAACGGTTTTGGCGGCTTCCACTACAGAGACTCCTTTATTTACTCATATCAAGTATTTGATGTTGACTACTATTCCTTCTTTGATTATTACTTTACTTATCTTTTTGTTGGCAGGATTGTCGCACGAATCATCGTCGGGCATTCATGTAGCGGAATATGCCCAAGCATTATCAAGTAAGTTTGATATTTCTTTATGGCTATTGGTGGTTCCTTTTCTAACCGGATGTATGATTTTCAAAAGATTACCTTCTCTTGTAACTTTGTTTCTCTCTGCTATTCTTGGTGTTATTTTTGCTGTCATTTTCCAACCGAATTTGTTAAGAGAAATAGCCGGAATGGAAGATGGAACCTTATCGTTGGTGAAAGGAGGTATGAGCGTTTTATTTGGTAGTACTTCTTTGGATACAGGAAATGCAGAAGTCAATGAGTTGATAGCTACGCGTGGTATGTCGGGTATGTTGGATACCATATGGCTTATTATCTGTGCCATGTGCTTTGGTGGAGCCATGACTGCGGGAGGAATGATTGAAAGTATTACATCTTTCTTCATGCGTTTTACTAAAAAATGTGTGAATCTGGTGTCATCAACGGTTGCATCTGGATTGTTTATGAATCTTACGACTGCCGATCAGTATATTTCCATTATATTGACTGGTAATATGTTTAAGGAAGTCTATAAAAGTTGTGGGTATGAGAGCCGTCTTTTAGGACGTACGATTGAAGATGCGGTAACCGTTACATCTCCATTGATTCCTTGGAATAGTTGCGGTATGACTCAATCTACAGTTTTGGGTGTATCTACTTTTACTTATCTTCCGTATTGTTTCTTCAATTACATCAGTCCCTTGATGAGCATTATAGTTTCTGCCATTGGATATAAAATTTATCGAAGGACAATGAAATAAGGTGTTTTTACTATACTTATGCGTTGTTATACATTATTTCATTGTGCCGTCATACATGCTTCATTTATGTTTTTTACAAACCGATAAGTATCTTTTAGGTTAGTAAAATACATGCATCCTATAAAATGCTGATTAGACTTTTATGCATAAAAAAAACAGAAAAGAAAGGTCGTTTTTCGACACTTCCTTTTCTGTTTTTTTAGAAGAAGTAATGTAAATTTATGCTTCAGCAGGAGCTTCTTCTGTAGCAGCTTCTTCAGCAGGAACTGCAGCTTCTGCTTCAGCAGCCATAGCAGCAGCTTTCTTTTCAGCTACCTTCTTGGCGATTTCTTCATTTACTTTCTTTTCTGCTTCCAAACGAGCTTTAGCTTCTGCTTTCTTTGCTTCTTCTTGCTTAGCTTTCAATGTAGCCAAACCTGTTTGCTTGTTGTTTTTCCAAGCGTTGAACTTAGCTTCAGCATCAGCTTCAGTGAATGCACCCTTAGCTACACCACCCATCAAGTGTTTCTTCATGTAAACACCTTCTTTAGAAAGGATGTTGCGTACTGTGTCTGTAGGTTGTGCACCTACCATTACCCAATAAAGAGCACGTTCGAAATTCAAATCTACTGTGGCAGGATTGGTGTTAGGATTGTAAGTACCAATCTTTTCAGTAAATCGTCCATCACGTGGAGCTCTTGCATCTGCAATTACGATAGAGTAGAACGCATAGCTTTTGCGACCTCTTCTTTGCAATCTGATCTTAGTTGCCATTTTTTCTTGTTTTTTTAAATTAATGATTTGAATTTATGCCAATATCCCGTATTGGCGGTGCAAAATTAGTTCTTTTATTTGAAATGACAAAGAGTTATGCGGATTTTTACTTTATATCATAATTAAATTAAAATATGTAAATGAAATTTGTGATGTATATAATATTGTAGTAAATTGCCATACTTTTCTATACGAATAGAAATGGAATATAAATATTTTTATTTTTTAATTTAAACAATCAATTATGAGAAAAGTTGTTAAGTTTGCACTATGTGCAGTTACTTTCTTAATGGGAGTTAATGCGGGAAGTGCTTGGGCCCAAGATGGACCGAAAGATGCTAATACGCAATCTGAAGTAACGGAAGATTTCAAACCAGCAGTATCTACTAACCAGCAAGGAAAGCAATATCCGATGGTCAATTCGCAACGTAGAGTGCGTGCACAGATTTCTGCTCCCAATGCTCAAAGTGTCAAATTGGATATCGGTGGTGTGAAGTATGAAATGAAGAAAGATGAAAAAGGTGTTTGGACTGGTGAGTCGGAACCACAAGATGAAGGTTTTCACTATTATCAATTAGAAATAGATGGTGCCTCTGTTCCCGATCCAAACAGTTTATATTATTATGGTGCCAGCCGTTGGGGGAGTGGTATTGACATTCCTGCTCATGATCAGGAATTTTATGAACTGAAGAATGTTCCTCATGGAGAAATCAGAGAAGTTTATTATTATTCGGAAACCAACAAGCAAATGCGTCATTGTTTCATTTATACTCCTCCTTGCTATAATAAAAATACCCAAAAGCGTTATCCAGTACTTTACTTGCAACATGGTGGAGGTGAAAATGAATATGGTTGGCCTCAACAAGGCAAGACTGGATTGATAATAGATAATCTGATTGCTGAAGGCAAGGCCGAACCATTCATTATTGTGATGGATAATGGTACATGGACTATGCCACGCCCTCAAGCACAACAAAGACCTCAAGGCGAGCAACGTCCTCAACAACGTCCACAAGGTCAACGTAGAAGAGGATTCCAACTTCCTACAGGATGGGCGGACGGATTTATGAAAACATTGATCAATGACATCATTCCAATGGTAGATGCTAATTATCGGACACTTGCTGATAGTGAACACCGTGCCATGGCGGGACTTTCGATGGGGGCTATGCAGACCAAAGCTATAACTTTGGCTAATCCAAATACATTTTCTTATGTAGGATTGTTCAGTGGTGGAACAATATCTCCAGAAGAAGTGGAAAAATCGGAAGGATTTAAGAAAAACAACAAACTTGTGTTTGTAAGCTTTGGAAGCCGTGAAATTGAAAGACCTCGTGGTGGTCAGAATCCAGGTGAAATAGCGGAACAATTGAAGAACTATGGAATGAATTCTCATTTCTATGTATCTCCAGAAACAGCTCATGAATGGCAGACATGGAGACGTAGTTTGTACCAATTTGCTCAATTGGTATTCAAGAAATAAAAAGTATTGATATACAAAAGAAAATGGATGCACTCGGCATCCATTTTCTTTTGTATATCAATCTTTATTATTTAGGCGCCTTCCGATATAGATAAATGGCGATAAATGTATAGAGTATATTGGGTAACCATACTGCTATAATAGGTGGGGTGTTACCGTTAATGGCAAACGTAGCCGAAACTGTTTGGAAAAGTATATAGGAAAAACTGAGTCCCAATCCAATACCTAAATATAATCCCATTCCACCTTTTACTTTTCTCGAAGATAAAGATACTCCTATTGCGGTCAGGATAAATGCTGCAAATGACATGGCAATTCGCTGGTAGTATTCAATCTCAAATTCTTTGATATTGGCAAATCCACGTTGTTTCTGTTTGCTGATATATTCTTTTAATTCAGGACTGGTCATGGTTTGTTGTTGTCCTTTCATGATAAGAAAATCTTGAGGCTCCATTTTTATAATGGTATCCAGACGGCTGCCTTTGGTTATGGTTTCTTTCATTCCATCCATATGGCGTATCATATAGTCCTTGAGTGTCCATTTATGTAGTGATGTTGTATCGTAAACAGCACTACGGGCCGTCAAATGGGATACCAATTGCTTGTCCTTGAATTTGTCCAAAGAAAAACGGTATGCTGTTTTATTGTAATTTTCATAACGTTCCAAATAAGCGATAACCCCACTGTCTACTTCCAATTGAACATTGCGTACGTATTCTTGTTTTTTCTTTCGTTTATATTTATCCTCAAAATCCAATCGGGTTACGTTTCCTTTGGGAATGACATAAGCTCCCAAACCATATGTCACCAAGGCAATAATGGCGGCAGAAATCATATAGGGGCGCATCAATCGCTTGAAACTCATGCCAGTCGAAAACATGGCAATGATTTCAGAGTTTTCTGCCATTTTAGAGGTGAAAAAAATGACGGCAATAAATACGAATAATGGGCTGAATAAATTTGAGAAATAGGGGATGAAATTCATATAATAATCGAACACGATAGCTTTGAGCGGCGCTTTGTTATTAATGAATTTATCAATGTTCTCATTAGCATCGAAAACAACAGCAATACTGATAATCAATGCGATGGCAAAAAAATAGGTACCCAAGAATTTTTTAATGATATACCAATCTATTTTGCGTATCCATTTGTCAATCTTAAGTTTCTTGGCAAGTGTGATCATTTTTGATTCACATTTTTCCAAAAACATTTTGATATGATTCGATATGCTTTTCATTATTTATTCTCTATTTATAAACGGGTGGATAAACGTTTTACCATCATAGGTTTCCAAATTGAAAAATCACCGGTAATAATGTGTTTACGAGCTTCTTTTACTAGCCAAAGGTAGAAGGCAAGGTTGTGAATGGATGCGATTTGTAAAGCCAATAATTCCTGTGCATGAAATAAATGGCGAAGGTATGCTTTGCTATATAGGGTATCAACATACGATGCTCCATCAGCTTCAATGGGAGAGAAGTCGTTTTCCCATTTTTTATTCTTCATATTCATGATGCCGTCTTTGGTAAATAGCATACCATTGCGTCCATTTCGTGTGGGCATGACACAGTCGAACATATCTACCCCTCTTTCAATACCTTCCAAAATATTGACCGGTGTGCCGACTCCCATCAGATAGCGTGGCTTGTCTGTAGGTAAGATTTCGTTGACCACTTCAATCATTTCATACATTTTTTCAGTGGGTTCTCCTACGGCTAACCCTCCGATTGCATTACCTTCCGCACCTTTAGAAGCAATGTATTCGGCTGATTTTTTGCGTAAATCCGGATATATACATCCTTGTACGATAGGGAAAAGTGATTGGTAATATCCGTAATGGGGATCGGTCTCATGAAATCTTTTCAAACAACGATCGAGCCATCTGTGAGTCAGTTCCATAGACTTTTTTGCATATTGAAAATCAGCTGTACCAGGTGTACATTCGTCGAATGCCATCATGATATCTGCTCCAATAGTGCGTTCAATATCCATAACACCTTCAGGAGTGAACAAATGTTTGGAACCGTCAATGTGTGAACGGAATTCTACTCCTTCTTCTTTCATTTTTCGGATACCCGATAAGGAAAAGACTTGAAACCCGCCGCTATCGGTCAACATGGGACGATCAAATCCGTTGAATTTGTGCAGACCGCCAGCTTGTCTGATAGTATCCAAACCGGGTCGTAAGTACAAATGATAGGTATTCCCTAATATTATTTGCGCTTTGATATCTTCCTTGATTTCATGCAGATGCACTCCTTTGACCGTGCCTAATGTACCTACAGGCATAAAAATAGGAGTTTCAATTTGGCCGTGATCTGTAGTGATTAATCCAGCACGTGCATTTGATTTGGGGTCCGTATGTTGTAATTCAAATGTCATAATTTTTATTTGTTCTTATCTTCTTTGTTTGTCAATACAGCGCAAATGTCAATGGCACCATTCACTTTTTCATTGGTCAAAGCTATGTTCAATACTTCTTTGATGTCTTTTACATAATGGAATACCAAATTGGTAAGGTATAGAGGTTGTATCTCTTCTATATTCTTCCGATTTTCTTCGCAGAGAATAATTTCCTTGATTCCAGCACGTTTGGCTGCCAAAATCTTTTCTTTGATGCCACCTACAGGAAGAACTTTTCCACGGAGAGTTATTTCACCGGTCATGGCAAGATTGGGCTTAACTTTTCTTTGGGTTAATGCTGATGCCAAAGATGTTACCATAGTAATACCTGCCGAAGGACCGTCTTTAGGGATAGCACCTTCGGGTACATGGATATGGATGTTCCAATTGTCAAAGATATCTTCTGGAAGGTCGAGTACGCATGTGTGTGCCTTCAAATATTCCAGAGCCAGCATGGCGGATTCTTTCATTACATCTCCCAAATTACCAGTCAATGTAAGTTTTCCTCCTTTACCTTTGCTTAAACTGGTTTCTACAAATAGAATTTCACCTCCGACAGCAGTCCATGCCAGTCCTGTAACTACACCTGCATAATCATTTCCTTGGTATTTGTCACGGGAATATTCTGGCACGCCTAAATAGTGTTTGATGTCAGCGGGTTTGATGTCGTGTATGAATTCATTACCTTCTCGAGCAATTTCTAATGCTATTTTGCGCATTATCTTATTGATTTTCTTTTCTAATTCGCGCACACCACTTTCACGAGTGTAATTTTCAATGATGTATTCAAGAGCGGATTTAGATATCTTAATCAATTTCTTGTTTAACCCGTTGTTCTCTATTTCTTTGGGTACCAGATGGCGACGGGCTATCTCAATTTTCTCTTCGGTAATGTAACCACTTACTTCAATCAATTCCATACGATCCAGAAGAGCAGAAGGTATAGTGGACAGATTGTTGGCTGTAGCGATGAACATGACCTTTGACAAATCATAATCCACATCCAGATAATTGTCGTGGAAAGTATTGTTCTGTTCAGGATCAAGTACTTCCAACATGGCTGAACTTGGATCTCCTCGATGGTCACTGCCTAATTTATCTATTTCGTCAAGGATGATAACCGGATTGGATGAATTTGCTTTTATCAAACTCTTGATAATACGTCCTGGCATAGCACCGATATAAGTTTTACGATGTCCACGGATTTCAGCTTCATCATGGACACCTCCTAATGACATTCGGACATATTTACGCTTCAAGGAAGCCGCAATGGAACGGCCTAAAGATGTTTTTCCTACTCCGGGAGGGCCATAAAGACAAATGATTGGGGATTTCATGTCGTCTTTTAGTTTCAAGACTGCCAGATGTTCAAGAATACGTTCCTTAACTTTTTCAAGTCCATAATGGTCTTTGTTCAATGTCTTTTCGGCATTGTTTATATTCAAATTGTCGGTTGTATAAACTCCCCATGGCAAAGACAACAATGTCTGCAAGTAAGTAAGCTGGATATTATAGTCGGGTGACTGAGGATTGGTTCTTTCCAATTTCTGTACTTCCTTCTCGAATGTATCAGCTATTTCTTTATTCCATTTTTTTTGAGAGCCCTTAAATCTAAGCTCTTCAATCTCAGAATCTTGTCCGTCTCCTAACTCATCCTGAATATTCTTCATCTGTTGATGGAGGAAATATTCACGTTGTTGACGGTCTATATCTTCGCGTGTACGAATTTGAATCGTTTGCTTGATTTCTGCCAATCGTACTTCTCGGTTCATATATTGAATCAGGCGATATATCCGTTCTGTCAAATTGTTGATACCGAGTAATTGTATTTTTTCTTCTACAGAGAAGGGGAAATTGGCACAAATGAAGTTTACAAGTATTTCACCGTCTTGATTCTTGATGACTATACCCATATCAGGACTCATTTTTTCACTCATTTCCAAGTATTTGATGGCTAATTCTTTACAAGTATCCATTAATACTTTAAGTTCTTCTGATTTTTCGTTGGGTATTTCTTCTTCAATAGGCTTGACTATACCTTGTAAGTAAGGTTGTGTACGAGTTATACTCTCTAACATAACCTTGGGTCCGTTGGATTGTAGAATAACAGTTGTACTGCCTCCTGGTATTTCCAATATACGGAGGATATGTCCAACTACTCCTATGTGGTAGAGATCGTTGAATCCAGGATTGTTGACATCTCTGGATATTTGAGACATTATAGCTATAGGGAGCTTCTTCTTGTATGCAGAATGGACTAATTTTAAGGTGCTTGGACGTCCAATCGATACAGGCATGACCACAATAGGGAACATTACCATACTGCGTAACGGGAGAACGGGTATTTCTTTCTTGGGATCAAATGGCTCCAATGAATTGTTGTTGTCGATTTGTATTTCAGCAAGCATTGAGATGCTTTCTTCATTATTGTCTAAGAATATATTTTCGTCTTTATTTCTTTTATTCATAATTAATACTTCCAAATTGGGTTAATTGTTCGTATATCCTAAAATGGGTACAAATTTAGTCATTCCTTATTAAATAAGGAAAAACATGCCTAACAAAAACAAGTTATTGGCAAATTATTCTGTTTTATTGGGGATAATTAAAGATAAATATATAATTTTGAATGGTAAAATTTACTGTGGTATGTCCAATCCTTATTTCAGCTTTAAGAAATTTACTGTATATCACGACCTTTGTGCCATGAAGGTCGGAACGGATGGTGTCTTGTTGGGCGCATGGGCGAATGTTGCTGATTCGCGGAAGGTGTTGGATATTGGAACGGGAACTGGACTTTTAGCTTTAATGGTTGCGCAAAGGAATGAAAAAGCTAACATTACAGCCATTGATGTAGATAAACAAGCAGTTAAACAAGCAAAGAATAATGTAATTTTATCTCCTTGGAATAATAGGATAGAAGTGGTGCAAGCGGATGCTACTATATTTGAGTCGCCTGTTTTATATGATACAATTCTTTCCAATCCTCCCTATTTTGTGGATTCTTTAAAAGGTTCTGATGAACAACGTAATACGTCTCGTCATAGTGATGCTTTACCAGCTTGGAAACTTATTGATAAAGTGGCCGAACTTCTAACTCTAGAGGGTAGTTTTTCAATGATTATTCCATTTGAACAAACGGATGATTTTGTAGATTATGCAAAATTGGTTGGATTACATTTGTCTCGTCATACCCGAGTAAGTACTCGTATAGGACTTCCTCCCAAACGTTCGTTGTTGGAATTTAAGAAAACGTTTTCAGAAGTGAAGATGGATGAACTAACTATAGAATTGTCCCGTCATGTATATACGGAAGAGTACATTCATCTGACCAAAGATTTCTATTTGAAAATGTAGTTTCTAAATAAGTGTTACTTGTCGTTCTTTTTTGAAAGTTTGCGGAGTAATGTGCGGTTTATTTCAAACAAACGACTTTGCCGTTTAGCTAAAAATTCTTCACCTTTTGGCTTGAGACCACTGAAATAATCAGATATTATTTGTAAGAAATTTATATTTTCATTATTGTCTTTTTTTCTTTTAGGATTAGTAATTACATATAAGCCTTTGGGAATAATTTCTACTTCCAAATCCTTGTCTCCCATGATAGGGTCACCGTCATAATGAAAAACTCCAGGTTGGTCGCGATGTATTTTAATCTTTTTTGTGCGCATTGTCTTTATCCGGCTGTTTTGGTCAATGGTTTTATTGAATAGTTGGAAGGAGAGACTGGGCACATCAAGAACGGTAAAAGGTTCTAGAATGGTTACATCCATCAATCCATCCTTGAGGGATGCTTGAGGGGTAATGTATGCATTGTTTCCGTATTGTGATGCATTTCCACACGCTATAAGAAAAGCATTGTATTTTACGGTTCCTTCTTCATTTTCTATTTCGTAGGTTTCGGGTTGGTATGTTAAACTTTCGTGAAGGGTATTTTCCAGATAAGTTAATAATCCTCGTTTTCCTGAATCTGCAAATTTCAGACTGACAAAAGCATCAAATCCCACACCGCAAGTACAGAAAAAAGGAAGACCGTTGATTTTTCCGTAGTCAATATTCAGACGATAATCATCGTTGATAATGTCTATGGCAGCTTTGGGATCCATGGGGATTTTTAGATGTCTTGCCAAACCATTTCCTGAACCGCAAGGGATAATCCCCAATGCTGTTGTAGAATGGATTAGCGAACGGGCAACTTCATTGATGGTTCCGTCGCCTCCAATGGCTACTACAGTATCCACTTTTTCATATACAGCTTTAGCGGCTATTTCTACAGCATGTCCAGCATATGCCGTTTTTACAATTTCGTAATCATATTGGAAATGGTCGATACGTTCTTCAATCCATTTCAAAATAGCTTTTTTCCCTTGGGTGCCTGAAATCGGATTAACGACAAAAACAATTCTTTTTTTATTGGCCATAAATCATTGTCGACTATAACGAGTTTTCAGTTACAAAATTAATATAAATTGAATTAGAACATCCATAAATCTAAAAA
This sequence comes from Bacteroides sp., assembly GCA_015060765.1. Classification (GTDB taxonomy): domain Bacteria; phylum Bacteroidota; class Bacteroidia; order Bacteroidales; family Bacteroidaceae; genus Phocaeicola. The sequence continues at coordinate 72,979 of SUXW01000006.1, read as the reverse complement.
GTTTTAATATCATTGAATATTTTTTTTGATAAAAACACGATAAGAGAAGAGATTTTACTATCTTTGCAGCCTGCTTAATCGACAAGTGCGGCTGATTATAGTGGAATGTATGAATTATAATATACATTATTAATGTGTAAGTGTTTGCTTGCATTACAAAATTAAATTATGGGATTATTACAAGAAAAGTTCAGCAAGTATAGAGTGCCTCAAGAATATATGGCTATGGGTGTTTATCCATATTTTCGTGAAATAGATAGTGCACAAGATACTGAAGTGATGATGGATGGCAAGAAAGTGTTGATGTTTGGCTCAAATTCTTATATGGGTCTGACATATGAACCGAGAATTGTTGAAGCTGCCATCAAGGCAACCCGCAAATATGGTACAGGTTGTGCCGGTTCTCGTTTCTTGAATGGAACTTTAGACCTGCATATCCAATTGGAACATGAATTGGCCGAATTCCTTGGTAAGGATGAATGTCTCGTTTTTCCAACAGGTTTTACTGTTAACGAAGGGGTAATTCCTACTTTGGTCGATCGTAAGGATTATATTATTTGCGATGATCGTGACCATGCTTCCATAGTGGATGGACGCCGTCTTTCTTTTGCAACTCAATTGAAATATAAGCACAATGATATGGAAGCTCTTGAAAAAGAACTTCAAAAATGTAATCCGGAATCTGTCAAATTGATAGTAGTGGATGGTGTGTTTTCAATGGAAGGAGATTTAGCGCCTTTGCTTGAGATTGTCAAGTTGAAGGAAAAATACAATGCCAGTATTATGGTGGATGAAGCACATGGTATGGGTGTATTTGGAAAGCAGGGTAGAGGTGTATGTAACCATTTTGGTGTAACAGAACAAGTGGATGTCATTATGGGTACATTCTCCAAATCATTCGCTTCATTGGGTGGTTTTGTTGCTGCTGATAAGGATGTCATCAATTGGGTGCGTCATACAGCTCGTTCATATATTTTCCAAGCTTCAGCAACACCGGCATCTACTGCGGCTGCCCTCGAAGCGCTTCATATATTTCAAGATGAACCGGAGCGTTTGGAAAATTTGTGGAAAATAACCAATTATGCATTGGAAAGTTTCCGTCAGGCAGGTTTTGAAATTGGTGAAACGGAAAGTCCTATCATCCCATTGTACGTACGCGATACAGAAAAGACATTTATGGCTACTAAAATGGCATTCGATGAAGGTGTGTTTATTAATCCTGTTATTCCGCCAGCCTGTGCTCCACAAGATACTTTGTTGCGCTTTGCTTTAATGGCAACACATACCAAAGAGCAAGTGGATCAGGCAGTTGAAAAATTGACTAAATGTTTCAAGGCTTTGGATATTATTAAATAGGAAAAAAGTCTTGGAAATGCTTGCATGAATCAAAAGAAAGGTGTACCTTTGCATCGCTTTTGTAAAAAGCCTGATGTTATCGGGGTGTAGCGCAGTCCGGTTAGCGCACCTGCTTTGGGAGCAGGGGGTCGTGGGTTCGAATCCCGCTACCCCGACATAACAAGAAAGGTTGGTATAATTAAAGTTCGGGGTGTAGCGCAGTCCGGTTAGCGCACCTGCTTTGGGAGCAGGGGGTCGTGGGTTCGAATCCCGCTACCCCGACAATAAAAGAGGATGAATATTCAATATTCATCCTCTTTATATTTATTATTATGGTTTTTATTTAAAAGTCCACCAATCGAAATTAAATAATTCTTTGTCGCCACCTCGGAAGAGAAAATAGATGTCATGTACACCGATGATGGGCTTTTGTGAATGTACTTTAGTTTCGATGATTTGCCAATTATCTTCTTCTCCAGTAGCAGGCGCTTTCAATGAAGCAATGATGTCTCCATTCAGATTATCCAAGCGTACTTCGATGAATCCGCCATCGTGTTCGCTTGCTACGGATGCAGTAAATTGTGTGGGCTTTTTATCTCCAAAATCTACTGAACGAACTTTTATCCAATCTCCGGTATGTATGGAAGTGATATAGTGTTGTGTTCCTGCTTGTCGGTCATTCTTTAATCCGTAGGAATAAGCTATGGTTTCGGCTTCAATTCGCTTGTATGGATTTAGATTCTTAATGGGTGTACGGATTCCTTCTTTAGTAAAAGGAATGAAAGGAATGGAACCATCGTCGTTGAATTTGAATTCTTCTACGCAACAGGAACGGCGGAATCCTTCACCATTGGGTAGCATGCCATTGTGATAGAACATGAAATGGCGACCCTTAAATTCGATATTGCCTCCGTGTATGGTGAAACTATTCTGGGCTTCATTCATAATTCTACCACGAAATGTCCATGGGCCATGTATGGAAGGAGCGGTAGAATATCCCATGTATTCTGGTACACCACCTGCGGGATATGAGAGGTAATAAGTTCCGTTGTATTTCATTATCCATGGGCCTTCTTCGTATTGGGTCATCATTTCATTGTGTCCTGCTGCCCAATTCATTTTGGACTGTAATTCACCAAAGGCTTTTGGGTCACGATATCCTGGTACTTCTTTGTATCCGTCCTTGAATGAAATCATGTCGTCATTCAATTCTCCATACCATAACCCTTTGTTTCCCCAAAATAGATATGCTTTTCCATCATCGTCAATGAATACGGTGGGGTCGATGAATCCAAACCCTTCAGCTAATGGTTTGCCTATTGCGTCTTTCCATGGCCCTGTGGGCTGGTTGGCTACTGCGATGGCCAATGCGTCAGTTTCTTTGTTGGTGTTACAACATACATACCAATACCACTTTCCATTACGTTCGATGGCTTGTGATGCCCAAGCTCTGTCACCTTGTTTTGCCCATTCAAAAGTGGCTGTATTTACTTGGGTTCCTCGATATGTCCAGTTTACCATGTCGTCGGTAGAATATAACATCCAATCTTTCATGCTGAAATATTGTGCATCGTCTTCATCGTGATCAACAAAAAGAAAAACGGTGTCGTTGTATACAAATGGAGCTGGATCGGGGGTATACATGGTTTGAATGATGGGATTCTGTGCAACGATTGTATTGAAAGTACACAGTCCAACCGCAATGGCTACGGTTTTAAGCAAATTTTTTTTCATAGCTGTTTGATTAAATGATTTTTGCAAAAATAATATATAATTCTTACAAAAAAAAATAATGTATTTAAGATGGGGCATTGAGAAAAGAAATAGCACCTTTAGATTTCTCTAAAAGTGCTACATTGTCGAGCGGAAGCTGGGGGATTCGAACCCCCGGTACGGTTACCCGTACGTCAGTTTAGCAAACTGGTGGTTTCAGCCACTCACCCAAACTTCCTTCCTCTTGGAGGTTCCTGGCGGATTCGAACCGCCGTACACGGTTTTGCAGACCGCTGACTAAGCCACTCATCCAAGGAACCGTTGACTTGCTATCGTTGTTTCTCGATTGCGGATGCAAAGGTACAACTATTTTTTGAACCTCCAAACTTTCCTTTGCTTTTTTGTGCAAATTTCTTGTTTTTCTTATATATGTCACAACCACTACATCCATTGCAAAGTTCATTCTGATGATTTATTCGTTTGAAATACTGTACGATACGTCTAATTATAAGAAAAACACATCCAGATACAATGATAATTACAATAACTTCTTGCATAATCTATTAACAGATCAATATACCTATTTGGTTTACGGAAAATGCTACTATCCAGGCTAATGTTGTAGTGTATATGGCCGCAAACAAAGCCCATTTCCAACTACCGGACTCTTGTTTGATGGCAGCAAGGGTAGCCACACATGGAAAGTAAATTAAAACAAAAAGCATGTATGCTAAAGAAACAACTGGAGTAATAGGAATCCGGTTGGATAAATTTACACTTTCTATATCTTCTTCGTTAGTATATAATACACCTAATGTGCTTACCACCAATTCTTTTGCACCTACGCCAGACAATAAACCTATTCCTAATTTCCAATCGAATCCCAAAGGCTTGATGACTGGTTCTATGGCTTTGCCAATTTGTCCAATGTATGAATGTTCTTGTTGTTCGGCGGTTGTGTTATAGGTTTTATGATTGGGATAATATCCTAAAAACCATATAAGGATAGATGCAATCATGATAATTCCTCCCATTTTTTTAAGATATTGAGCACCTTTTTCCCATGTATGACGAATGATTGCTTTTCCTGTAGGCATCCGATAAGGAGGGAGCTCCATAACAAATGGTGTATCTGCACCTTTAACAAGGAAACGGCTGAATAGACGGGCCATTAGTACGGCTAAAAAGATGCCCGTAGCGTAAATGCAGAGTAATACTATGCTACCAGTATGAGGAAAGAAAGCCGCTACCATGACTAAATAGATAGGTAAGCGGGCGCTGCACGACATTAAAGGATTGATAAGTATAGTGATTAACCGGCATTTTTTGTCTTCGATGGTTCGTGACGCCATAATAGCTGGTACATTGCATCCAAATCCCATAATCAATGGTATAAATGATTTGCCGTGTAATCCCATTCGATGCATAATTTTATCCATGATAAAGGCAGCGCGAGCCATATAGCCGGAATCTTCCATCATGGATATGAAAAAATATAAAATGAGAATATTGGGAAGAAATACAATAACTCCACCTACACCACCAATGATTCCATCCACAATCATGTCTTTAAGTGGTCCGTTGGGCATAGCACTTTCGATCAAAATCCCAATTTGTTCTACTATCCATTCGATGCCCATCATGGGGTATTCGCCTAATACAAAAGTGCATTCAAACATGATGTACATGAACAAAAAGAAGATGGGATAACCCCAAATGCGATGAGTTACGATACTGTCTATAACCTTGGTGGTCTGTTCTTTTTCCAACTGGTTATCTGTATAAGTTTCTTTTAATGCACCGGTTATGAAACCATATTTAGCGTCAGTTATGGCTTGTTCGCTATCTTCGTTCAAAGATTTTTGAATAAGGGAGGCTTCTTTGTTACGTACTTTGATAATGTCTGTTCCATTGGGAAAGTCAAGTACTACTTTTTCGATGTCCTTGTCCATTTCTAAAAGTTTGATAGCCAAAAAACGAGTTGAATATTTGTGGCGTATCTCTTCATTGAAAGCAAGTGCTTTTTTTATTTCGTCAATGGACTTTTCGATAATTGGTCCGTGGTTGATGTGGATGTGTCGGAAAAATTCATGTTCACCTTCCTGATGATTAGGTATGAAGTCTTTGTGCCAACTTTCCAAATCTTCCATTACTTCGGAGCGTACATTCTTTTTGATATTCTTGGTCACAAAATCACTTCCTTCGTAGATGTCTATAAGATGATGAAATAGTTCATCGATTCCGTATCCGTTTCTTCCGATAGTAGGAACCATGGGTACTCCCATTAAACGACTGAGCTTCTCATGGTCGAGTTTGTTTCCGCTAGCCTGGAGTTCGTCGTACATGTTAAGTGCCACTACCATTCGTACGTTCATATCAATGAGTTGGGTTGTGAGGTAGAGGTTTCGTTCCAAATTAGAGGCATCCACTACATTGATAATGACGTCGGGTGTTTCTTCGATAATGTGCTTGCGTACGTATATTTCTTCAGGACTATAGGCTGAAAGGGAATAGGTGCCAGGCAAGTCAATCAATCGAAAATGATAGCCTTGGTATTCAAAAAAGCCTTCTTTTGCATCGACTGTAACGCCGCTGTAATTGCCGACATGTTCATGTGCACCAGAAACGACATTGAATAATGAAGTTTTTCCACAATTGGGATTACCAACCAAGGCGACATTGATAACACGCCGTTTTCCTTTTGCTAAAGCTATCATTTCCTTTTCGGAAAGTGGCACTTCTTCTGTAATAGCACCATGATAAGGGTGATGTTGTTGACGGGTTTCTTCTTCGCCTACCACTTCAATCATTTCTGCTTCTTGTCTGCGAAGGGAAATTTCATAACCGAGTACTTTATATTTGATAGGGTCTTTTAAAGGTGCATTGAGCAAAACTTCTACGGTTTTTCCTTTAATGAATCCCATCTCAACAATTCGTTTGCGGAATCCACCGTGTCCAAGTACCTTGATAATGACACCTTTTTCACCTGTTTTTAATTCGGATAATCGCATATCTGTTAATTTGGTACAAAGATAAAATAACATGAGAATGTATGCAAATTATTTAGATTGTTTTTAAATAATTGTCGTGCGGAGACAATATAATCAAATACATTATCTTTGCATCATGTTCAAACAAAGGGTAGACAAATACATTAAGGATAAATCCTTATTTAATAAAGGTGATAAGGTTTTGGTTGCATTGAGTGGAGGAGCTGATTCAGTGGCCTTGTTTCGTGTATTGTTGGATTTGGGGATTCAATGTGAGGCAGCTCATTGTAATTTTCATTTAAGAGGAAAAGAATCCGAACGGGATGAGAATTTTGTATGTAAGTTGTGTGAGTCTCTTTCAGTCTCTTTGCATGTAAAACACTTTGCTACAGAAGAATATGCTCATAGCCGACGCATATCCATTGAAATGGCTGCCCGTGAACTTCGTTATCAGTGGTTTGAACAACTTCGGATTGAAAGGGATGCAGCAGTAATTGCCGTAGCACATCATCGTGATGATAGTGTGGAAACATTTTTGTTGAACTTGATACGAGGTACTGGAATCAATGGATTGAAAGGAATCTCCGCTAAGAATGGATGGATTGTCCGTCCATTGTTGGATGAAAGTAGAGAGAGTGTGTTGGACTATTTGCAATATATAGGACAAGATTATGTTACTGACAGTACTAATCTTCAGGATGTATATATGCGTAATAAAATTCGTTTGCATTTATTGCCGATGATGAAGGAACTCAATCCTTCGGTAAGTGAAAGTATTTTTCAAACGGCTTTGCATTTAAGTGCAGTGGCAAATATATATAATGAATCCATTAAAGAGAATATTCAAGAGATAACCGAATATAGGGATGGAGAATTATGGATACATTTTAATAAAATCAAAGATTCTTCAAGAGTGTCGTCGCTTGTCTTTGAATTGTTACATCCCTACGGCTTTAATTCATCGCAAATCAGAGAAATATGTTTAAGTTTGAATACTCAATCGGGTAAGCGTTTTCGAAGTGTGTCTCATGAAGTGCTTCGTGATCGGGATTCATTGGTTATAAGATCCTTGTCAGAAAATAGGGATTGTACACCAGAATTAGTTTATGAATGGGTGGACATTACTCCTGATTTTATCATTCCACGCGATAAACACATTGCTTGTGTGGATGCTGACAAAGTGAAATATCCTTTAACGGTCCGTCTTTGGCAGGATGGTGACAAGTTTTATCCATTCGGAATGAAAGGGAAGAAGAATGTTAGTGATTACTTGATCAATCGAAAATTCACGCTTTTCCAGAAGGAAAAACAATATGTAGCATGTAGTGAGGAGCAAATAGTATGGCTGATAGGTGAGCGGATTGATAATCGGTTCCGTATAACTGAAACGTCGAACAAAGCGTTGATAATCCGTATAAAACAGCAATGAAATGAATCGTAATTTTTTGTTCATAATTATTTTGCTTGTCCATTTTTGTGGTTGTTCCAGTAAGGATGGTCGGACATTTACCTTACAACTAATCAATGATACGATTCTTCCATATACTCCCGTTATGAATCAAGGACGTACTCAAACATGTTGGGCATATGCCATGACTTCATTGATAGAATCCGATTGGCTGACAGATAATAACAAAGATACCGTCCAATTGTCGGTGATGTATACTGTCCGTAACAAATATATGAAGCAATTTGAACACTATTATAGAATAGGTGGTAAAGAAGAAATCAGAGGAGGTGGATTGGGACATTCTTTGCTTGATGTATGGAAAGAAAAGGGAACTGTTCCGTTGGTATGTTATGCAGGTAAGAAATCCGATACTAATTATCACGATCATCGTGATTTGTTGAAGAAAATTAGAAGGTTGGCCCGTAAAGCCGTTAAAGAAAATAATTATTCATATTATTTTCAAAAAGCCGAAGAGTTATTGGATGAGGTTATGGGGGAAGTGCCTGATACTTTTGATTATCAAGGAATTGTTTATACTCCTCAAAGTTTTGCAGCTGCCATTTGTCCAAATGTGGATGATTATATGGAAGTGACTAGCTTTACTCATCACCCTTTCCATTCTTGGTTTGCATTGGAGGTACCCGATAATTGGGAACATGCAGCTTTTTATAATCTTCCCATAAGTGAATTGGAGGCGGGTGTGCGGAAATCAATATATGATGGAAGGACAGTGGTGTGGGATGGAGATATTAGTGAAAAAAGTTTTTATCCTAAAGAAGGTGTTGCTGTATTTGATCAATTGACCGACTGGCAATTGGAACGTCAAAAAGCTTATGAAAATTTAGAAACAACCGATGATCACATGATGCATATTGTAGGGATGGCTCATGACGAACAAGGTAAGGTATATTATTTGATGAAAAATTCATGGGGGAAAAGAGGTCCTTATCATGGTTTGCTGTATATGTCGGAGGACTATTTTCGAGCAAAAACGATTTCCGTTATTCTTAGGAAAGAATTTATTCAGATGAGATGAATTTATCCCAGTATTAGCAGATTGATGTTCAAAAAGGCAATAAATTTGTTCTTTCTAATGTTTTTTATGTAGGAAATCATTCTAATTAATAAATAATTTCTATCTTTGCTTTGTGGCTTGTGAAAAACATACACTATCCTCATTTGTTTTGATAAATAAATAAAATATATAACCATGTCACAAATTATTGGACATATATCCCAAGTAATCGGTCCGGTAGTCGATGTCTATTTTGAAGGACACGATTTGGATGCTGCATTATTGCTCCCAAGTATACATGATGCTTTGACTATCAAACGTGATGATGGTCGTACATTGGTTGTTGAAGTACAACAACATATAGGCGAAGATACTGTTCGTACAGTAGCTATGGACAGTACGGACGGATTACGTAGAGGAATGGAAGTGATTCCTACGGGTAAACCTATTACCATGCCTGTAGGAGAACAAATTAAGGGAAGATTAATGAATGTGGTAGGAGAAGCGGTAGATGGTATGAAACCTCTTGACAAGGAAGGTGCTTATCCTATCCATCGTGAACCACCCAAATTTGAGGAATTGTCTACATCGCAAGAAGTATTGTTTACTGGTATTAAGGTAATCGATTTGTTGGAGCCCTATTCCAAGGGTGGAAAAATTGGTTTGTTCGGAGGTGCGGGAGTAGGAAAGACCGTACTTATCATGGAACTTATCAACAACATTGCCAAGAAACACAACGGGTTTTCGGTATTTGCCGGAGTGGGAGAACGTACTCGCGAAGGAAATGACTTGCTTCGTGAAATGATTGAATCGGGCGTTATCCGTTACGGCGAAGAATTCAAGAAAAGCATGGAGGAAGGGCATTGGGATCTTTCTAAAATCGATTATAAGGAAGTGGAAAAGTCTCAGGCTACTTTGGTCTATGGGCAAATGAATGAACCACCGGGCGCACGTTCTTCCATTGCGTTATCAGGATTGACGGTAGCAGAATCTTTCCGTGATCAGAAGGAAGGGGGATCGCGCGATATATTGTTCTTTATCGATAATATCTTCCGTTTTACTCAAGCTGGGTCCGAAGTTTCTGCGTTGTTGGGACGTATGCCTTCTGCGGTTGGTTATCAACCTACTTTGGCTACAGAAATGGGAAAGATGCAGGAACGTATTACATCTACCAAAAATGGTTCCATTACATCTGTTCAGGCTGTTTATGTTCCTGCTGATGATTTGACCGACCCGGCACCAGCTACTACTTTCACTCATTTGGATGCGACTACGGTGTTGAGTCGAAAGATTACCGAGTTAGGTATTTATCCGGCTGTTGATCCATTGGAATCGACTTCGCGAATCCTTGATCCTAATATTGTAGGTCAGGAACATTATGATATTGCGCAACGTGTGAAGCAAATCTTGCAAAGGAACAAAGAATTACAAGATATTATTTCCATTTTGGGTATGGATGAATTAAGTGATGAAGATCGGTTGACAGTAAATCGCGCACGTCGTGTACAACGCTTTTTATCACAGCCTTTTTCGGTGGCAGAACAATTTACCGGTGTACCGGGAGTAATGGTAAACATTGAAGATACCATCAAAGGGTTCAAAATGATTCTGGATGGTGAAGTGGACTATCTGCCTGAACAAGCCTTCCTCAATGTAGGAACGATTGAAGATGCCATAGAAAAAGGAAAGAAACTACTAGAATCGGCTAAAGCAAACTAACAGGATATGAAAGAGTTGTTGGATATCCATATTTATACCCCTGAAGGTGTGGTTTTTCAAGGAAAGGCGGTAAGTGCCAAGTTTCCGGGTGCCAAAGGAAGCTTTGCCGTTCTACCTCAACATGCGCCTATCATCTCCTTGCTGACGGCAGGAAAGATTGTATGCCAACAAGAAGAACAACCATCTGTGGAAATCTCCATCAAAGGCGGATTTGTAGAGGTAAAAAAGAATGTGATATCCGCTTGTGTTGAAGTATAATAAAACAAATACGAATGAATGAGTCATCAATTAAAAAACATTTCCTCGTCAGATACACCTTGTTGATGATATTTGCCGGATGGATAGTTGGATTGGGAATACAAACATTCATTCCCGAACATTATTTTGTTTGGTATCCGTTTGTACCTCTATTCTTTTATGTTTTTGGTTGGTTCTACATTTATATGTTTGATGCTTGCATCAAGCATGCTCCACGAAAGATTCAATTAGTATATTTGGGAATGAAATGTATTAAACTTCTGTTCACACTATTGTTATTACTATTCTATATAGTAAAAGTCAATGTTCATAAAGTAGATTTTGCCATTACTCTATTCGGATTTTATTTGTTGAGTTTGACATTTGAGAGTATGTTTTTCTATCGATATGAGAAACAGAAGAAAGAAAGGGAATTGATTAAAGAATAATTGCATGAATCGTTTGAAGTATATTATATGTATCATTCTTATTATGTCGAACATAATAAGTGTTCATGCGTCCGATCATCAGACGGGAGAGAAAGTAGATGCTAAAGGGATTGTATTCCATCACATTCAAGATGCCTACGAATGGCATATAACCGCATGGAATGGACATCATATCAGTATTTCGCTTCCTATAATAGTTTATAGTAAGGATACAGGATGGCATCTTTTCTCGTCTTCTCATATACTTCATAATGAAGGCCAGACCTATCAAGGCTTTAAGATTGCAACCGAAGGTGATTATGAAGGAAAGGTCGTGGAAATTAAAGCCAATGGTGAGGAAATTCGTCCGTTTGACATATCCATTACAAAAACCGTATTATCCTTGTTTATCAACAGCTTGGTAGTAATAGCGGTGATTCTATTTGTGGCCCGATGGTATAAGAAACGAGGTCCCGATAGCCCAGCTCCCAAAGGTTTTGTAGGATTTATGGAAATGTTTATTATGATGGTGGAAGAAGATGTTATCAAGAGTTGTATAGGGAAAGATTATAAGAAATATTCCCCTTATTTGCTCACCGCCTTCTTCTTTATCTTTATCAATAACATTATGGGGCTTATACCAGTATTTCCTGGAGGAGGGAATGTTACCGGTAATATTGCGGTTACTATGGTATTGGCAATATGTACTTTTTTGGCCATTAATTTATTCGGTTCTAGAGAATATTGGAAAGAAATACTATGGCCTGATGTGCCTGTATTTTTGAAATGTCCGATTCCTTTAATGCCTATAATTGAATTGTTTGGTATTTTCACTAAGCCGTTTGCATTGATGATTCGTTTGTTTGCCAATATTATGGCAGGACATTCTATTATTTTGGCATTGACCAGTATTGTTTTTGTTACTGCTAGTATGGGACCTGTTGTGAGTGGCTCTATGACAGCTGTTTCGGTTCTGTTCAGCATTTTTATGAACTGTGTGGAGGTACTTGTGGCTTTTATACAAGCTTATGTGTTCACTATGCTTTCATCGGTTTTTATTGGTATGTCTAGAGTGGAAGCACATCATAAATAAAAAAAGGATATGAGAAAAAAATATATGAATATAAACTATTAAATTATTAGAACTATGTTATTATCAACTCTTTTATTACAGGCAGCAGCCGGTGCAAGTTTAGGTAAGTTAGGTGCAGCTATAGGTGCTGCTATAGCAGTTATTGGTGCTGCTTGGGGAATTGGAAAAATTGGAAGTTCTGCAATGGAAGCCATTGCTCGTCAACCGGAAGCGGCTGGTGATATCCGTATGAGTATGATTATCATTGCTGCTTTGATGGAAGGTGTGGCATTGTTTGCTATTGTAGTTTGTTTCTTGGCTCTCTAATTCGAAAGGCGTATGTCATTGTTAATGCCCGATAGTGGTTTGCTGTTCTGGATGGTGCTTTCATTTGGCATTGTGTTCTTTGTACTGGCAAAGTTCGGTTTCCCCGTGATTACTAAGATGGTGAACGAACGGAAAGAGTATATTGATCACTCGCTTGTGATTGCTAAAGAAGCAAACGAACAATTGGCTCATATCAAGGCCGAAGGTGAAACTATTCTGGCTAAGGCGCACGAGGAACAGAACGTGATATTGAAAGAAGCGGCTGCTACACGCGAACGCATTGTTCGCGAAGCGAAAGAACAAGCTCGATTGGAAGGCGAAAAACTGATGGCAGAAGTTCGCCAACAAATAAAAATGGAAAAAGAAGATGCCATTCGAGACATTCGCAGACAAGTGGCTATACTTTCGGTAGACATTGCTGAAAAGATATTACGCAAGAATCTCGATAGTGAGGAGGAGCAGATGGAAATGATTGACCGGATGCTTGATGAATTGACAGGCTCTAATAACCAATAATTATGTATATAGGTACAATCTCTATGCGATATGCTAAAGCCTTATTGGCCTTTGCCAATGAAGGAAAGGTAGCATATATAGTATATCAACAAGCATTAATATTGGAAAAGAGTTTCAAGGAAGTTCCAGAACTGAAATCGGCGATGGAGAGTCCTGTCATCCCGCAAAAAGAAAAGATTAAGGTGTTGGGATTGGCATCGGGGGGAGATATAGTCAAGGAATTGGAACGGTTCTTCAAATTGGTTCTACAACAACGACGCGAGAAATACCTCTATGGCATGGTGCGGAATTATATCGCACTCTATCGAAGACAGGAAAATATCAGCATCGGGAAATTGACAACAGCTGTTCCTATGGACATAAAAGAAGTGGAACGTATCCGAAAGATTGTAGTCGATTATAAAGGTGGAACCGCTGAATTTTCAACCATGGTAGATCCGTCTATCGAAGGAGGATTCATTTTTGAGATAGGCACCTACAGACTTGATGCAAGTGTTGCCAACCAGATAAGGAGAATCAAACAGCAGTTTATAGAGAAGAATCGAAGAATAGTATAAAGATAATAGTATGTCTGAAAATATAAGACCAAGTGAAGTGTCTGAAGTGTTGCTCCAACAACTGAAAGATATCGATACTTCACTCCAGTTTGAGGAAGTAGGAACCGTACTTCAAGTAAGTGACGGGGTGGTACGAATCTATGGTTTGCTCAATGCCGAAGCAAATGAACTTCTGGAGTTTGACAATGGTATCAAAGCCATTGTGATGAATTTGGAAGAAGATAATGTAGGTGCTGTACTCTTGGGACCTACCGATCAGATAAAGGAAGGAATGGTGGTGAAACGTACCAAACGAATTGCTTCTATCAAAGTGGGAGAGAGTATGTTGGGACGAGTTATTGACCCTACAGGTGAACCACTCGATGGAATGGGTATGATTGGGGGTGAACTTTGTGAAATGCCTCTCGAACGTAAAGCTCCTGGTGTTATTTTCCGTCAGCCGGTGAACCAACCGTTGCAAACGGGGTTGAAATCGGTCGATGCCATGATTCCTATCGGTCGCGGACAGCGAGAATTGATTATCGGTGACCGTCAAACAGGTAAAACGGCCATCGCCATTGATACCATCATTAACCAAAAGGCCGCTTACGAAGCAGGCAAACCTGTATATTGTATTTATGTAGCCGTAGGTCAAAAAGGATCAACTGTAGCCAATATCGTCAATACTCTGAAAGAACGGGGTGCCATGGATTATACCATTGTAGTAGCCGCTACTGCTGCCGATCCCGCCGCATTACAATATTTTGCTCCATTTGCCGGAGCAGCCATTGGTGAATATTTCCGCGATACAGGTAGAGATGCGTTGGTTGTATACGATGACTTATCCAAACAGGCGGTAGCCTATCGTGAAGTGTCCTTGATTCTTCGTCGTCCTTCGGGTCGTGAAGCTTATCCAGGTGATATCTTCTATCTGCACTCACGCTTGTTGGAACGTGCTGCCAAGATTATCAACCAACAAGAAGTGGCCGAACAGATGAACGACCTTCCCGAAAGTCTGAAAGGTAAAGTGAAAGGTGGTGGCTCACTGACCGCACTTCCAATTATCGAGACACAAGCTGGTGATGTGTCGGCATACATTCCTACTAATGTGATTTCAATAACCGACGGCCAGATATTCTTGGAAACAGACTTGTTTAATCAAGGTTTCCGTCCGGCTATCAATGTAGGTATTTCCGTATCGCGTGTAGGAGGTAGTGCCCAAATCAAGAGTATGAAGAAGGTAGCTGGCACATTGAAAATAGACCAGGCACAATATCGTGAATTGGAGGCTTTCTCTAAATTTAGTAGTGATATGGATGCGGTAACTGCCATGGCTATTGATAGAGGACGCAAGAACAACAAATTGTTGATTCAACCACAATATAGTCCGATGCCAGTCGGAGAGCAAATAGCTATTTTATATTGTGGTATCCATGGCTTGTTACGTGAAGTACCATTGGAACGTGTTTCTGATTTTCAAAATCTGTTTTTGGAATATCTTCGTGATAATCATTCATCGGATGTATTGGATGTATTGGCATCAGGAAGCATTAACGAACAGGTTACCGGTCTGATAGAAAAAGTAGCAAACGATATTGCTTCTACATATAAAGTTTAATCATTATGGCATCACTGAAAGAAGTCAAAGGAAGAATAGCTACAGTTACTAATACGCAGAAAATAACTTCTGCAATGAAAATGGTTGCTTCGGCCAAATTGCATAAAGCTCAGACGGCGATTGGCAATATGCTTCCTTATGAACAGCGACTACATACGTTGCTGACTAATTTATTGTCAGGTAATTCCGAAATATCGTCGGATTTTTCAGTTTCTCGGGAAGTGAAGCGAATAGCATTAGTCGTTTTTTCATCCAATTCCAGTCTATGTGGTGCCTTCAATTCGAATATAATTCGTGAAGCCGATGGGTGGATCAAGCAATATGAGTATTTGGGAAGAGAAAATATTCTGATCTATCCTGTTGGTAAAAAAGTTGCAGATGCATTGATTAAGCAAGGATATTCAATAGAAGGCGATTTTCAGGAAATGGCTGCCAAGCCCTCTTTCCAGGAAGCAGCTCTTTTGGCTGAAAATCTAATGGGAATGTATCAGAAAGGAGAAATAGATCAAGTTGATGTTCTTTATCACCATTTCAAGAATACCGCTTCGCAAGTGCTGACCAAGCAAATCTATTTACCTATTGATTTTAGTGATAATGGACCTGCAGATGGTCAGAAATACGAAACGGACTATATATTGGAACCTTCAAAGGAAGAAGTGCTGGAACAGCTTATTCCTAAAGTTCTCCGATTGAAACTATATACCATTCTGCTCGATTCCAATGCATCCGAACATGCTGCCCGTACAATGGCCATGCAAATAGCTACGGATAATGCAAACGATTTGTTACAAGAACTGACATTGATGTACAATAAAACGCGTCAACAAGCCATTACCAATGAACTGCTTGATATAGTAGGCGGGCAGATGGCATAGTGATATGAAATTATTTAACCATTATAAATGCAAAAATTATTATGAAAAGAACGATTATTTTATGGGGGGTATTATGCTTTGTCATGAGCTTATGGGCCGTACCCGGCGGTTATTTCAATGTGAAAGATTTTGGGGCTAAAGGGGATGGAGTACATACGGATAGCCCTGCTATTAATGCAGCCATTCAAGCAGCCAGTGAAGCGGGAGGGGGAACCGTGTATTTCCCAGCCGGTACCTATTCAAGTTATTCCATTCGTCTTCAAAATCATATTTCTTTGTATTTGGATCATGGTGCCATATTAAAGGCGGCTGTACCCAATGAAAAGGAACATTATGATTTGCCGGAAGAAAATTGGTCCACCTATCAAGACTTTGGACATAGCCATTGGAAAAATTCATTGATTTGGGGGATTGGTCTTCATGATATATCCATACAAGGATTCGGTCTTATAGATGGAACAGAAGGAATAACACGCGGTCAAGCTAAAATGAACGGATTTCCTGCTGCCAATAAAGCTATTGCTTTAAAAGAATGTCGTAATGTGAATATCCGTGACATCAGTATGCTGCAATGTGGGCATTTTGCTATGTTATTGACAGGAGTGGATAATTTGACGATAGACAATGTGCGTTGTGATACCAATCGAGATGCTTTCGATATTGATTGTTGTGCCAATGTACGTATATCCAATTGCTATGTAAATACAACGAATGATGATGGAATAGTATTGAAAAGCTCCTATGGATTGGGTTATGCCAAGGCTACAGAGAATGTAACCATCACTAATTGTCAAGTATCGGGATATGATCCGGGAACATTGTTGGATGGAACTTTTAAGAAAACGATAACTCAGGCTCCGGATCGCGATGGCCCGACGGGACGTATCAAATTCGGTACAGAATCAAATGGTGGATTCAAGAACATCACTATCAGCAATTGTGTATTCGATCATTGTAGAGGAATAGCTCTTGAAACGGTCGATGGTGCCATCATTGAAGATATCACTATCGACAACATATCCATGCGCGATATTGTTAATTCTCCTATTTATATTCGTTTGGGAAATCGTGCACGTGGTCCTAAAGAACTTCCAGTATCTGTAGTACGTCGTGTCAAATTAAGTAACATAACTGTCAAGGAGGCCGATTGTCGATATGCTTCCATTCTTTTTGGAATTGACGGACATCCGATAGAAGACGTTGTATTGAGCAATATCTATATTCAGTATAAAGGTGGACTGACTATGGATGATGTAATAGAACAAAGGGGAGCCAACAGTTTCTTTACCAAAGTGAATTCGGCAGCTCATGGTACTCCCCAACAATCGAATGGTGCAGATGATTCTCCACAAACAGGAAAGCGTGATCCTTTTGATGTGCCGGATATGGAAAAAGGTTATCCGGAACCTTCATCGCATGGAATATTGCCGGCTTATGGATTGTTTGTCAAGCATGCAAAGAACGTGACAATCGATAACGTTGAATTCGAAACCATTAAAGAAGATAAACGTCCTGTAATTGTATTGATGGAAGTGGATGGGATAAAACTCACGGATATGAAAGTGGATAAATCTGCAGATGCTCCTTATTTTGTATTGAAGAACGTGAACGATGTTGAGATAACTGACTTTGAAGGAGTAAAGGACAAAGCAATTAAGTCAACAAAGCATTTGGAAATTTGGAAATAACGAATGAATTAAAATAATAAAAAAGAGCCAATCGGCTCTTTTTTTATTGGTAAAGTTTCATCTTTAAACATGCTAAATAATCATAATGATCTCCTTCGGCTATCAGTTCGGCCGTAAATCCATTCTCATTTGCATAGTGTGAAAGCGTCTGGAAATCTACGTATAGCCAGTCGAATACATCTCCTTTTACTTGCTTGTATTGCATCTGAAAATCAATTTCACCGTAATAATCTCCAGCCAGGTCAATAAGGAAACTACCGTCTTCTTCCTCGAATAGATAACGCAAATCGCTGGAGTCCATGTAAATGCATCCATCGGGATTGAGCAGCTGCTTCATTTTTTGAAAGAAGATAGGCATACGTTCAAGCTTCCCTATGATTCCTGACCCATTCATCAACATCAGAATCGTATCGAATTTTTCCAGGTAGTTCTTATCAAACAGATTGATTTGGAAAGCTTGTTTTACACCCCGTTGTTGCATTACTTCTACGGATAATGGAGAAATGTCGATAGCCTGCACTTCTTTATCCATATCTTGTAAAGCCAATGCATGACATCCGCTTCCTGCACCGCAATCCAATATTTTCCCTTTGGCCAATTGTAACGCTCTTTGCTCCAATGGAGGCATTTCCTCGTATGTACGGAACAATTGGGATACCGGTATCTCGTCCTCATCAAATTGCGATGAATAAACACGGAGTTTGGCTGCTTTTCCATGGTGGTAATAATCGGAAATAGCAGTTCCCATCGGATCTTTCTTGAGGCTAAGAAGAGAACTATCCATATCTTTATCAAATGAGTGTTATTGGGAAATATGGCGGTATGCTTTGATGACCTTTGGTAAATCAAGTAATGGGAGTCCGAACAACACGAATAGCAGTACTCCATCCATGCTGTCAAAATTACCTTGATGCATAAACAGATAGACTATTCCCATCAGCCAACAAAGACCGGCTTTGACACCCGATGCAATCAGTTGTCCTTTAGGAAGGATACGGAGTTCCCGACTGAAATAAAATACCCCGGTCATTGAAACGGCAATTCCTAATACGGACAAATTGTACGAAATACGTACTCCAAACAGGATAGGTAATAGGATAATTAAAAAGAGAACAGAAGATACGGCTACACCCATAATATTACGTTTCCAGTTCTTTTGGGCTTCTTCTTCCTTCGCTTTGTTTGCTTCCTCTTTGATATAAGAGCGATAATTGTATTTCTTTTCTTCCATTGTACATCAATTGTTTCCGCAAATTTAGAAAATTAATTGTACATTTGCATCATACAATTTTTAATAATTATAGAAATGAATACATCAAAAACGAAGAAAAGTATGCAAGTAGGTATCGGTGGTGTAGTGATTATTGGTATCATTGTATTGTGTATGACCATGTTTGCCATCGAACGTATTGATTCGGGACAAACAGGTATTATTGTGAATTTGGCAGGAAGTGAAAGAGGGGTAGATGATGCGAAGGTAGAAACAGGATGGGTCTTTTACAATCGGTTTACCAAACAATTGTTCGAATATCCGGCATTTGCACAAATTGTGGATTATGAACCGTTCGATATTCAGGATAAAAAAGGAACTATTTTCAAAACCGATCCAACCATTGAATATTACATTGAGCGTGAGAATGCCAAAGTCGTTTTCTTACGTTACAGAAAGACTACTGAAGAATTGGAACAATCTGTCATTCTTACGGAAGTGAAGAATGCCTATAAGGATATTGCTGGTTTATACGAAACGGACTCTCTCATCAACAACCGTCCGGCTTTTGAAAAGGAAGTGGAAACCTTGCTTATAGAACGTCTCAGTCAGCGTGGCTTTACGTTCAGTAATATCCAGTCGTCCGTCAAGCCCAACGATGTACTTCAAGCTGCTATCGATGAGAAGAATACAGCCGTACAGAATGCTTTGAAGGTGGAAAACGAAAAAAAGGCTGCCATAGCCGAAGCCGAAAAGGTAGTTGCTGCTGCAAAAGGGAAAGCAGATGCCAACCGTATCCTCCAACAATCCATTACTCCCGAATTGATTCAGTTGAAGGCTGTAGAAAAATGGGATGGTAAACTTCCGCTCTCTACCAGTGGAAATACCTTGCCTTTCTTGGAATTGAAGAAATAAGAATATATAAAGAATGAAATCAGACATTGAAATAGCTCGTAGCATCGAGCTGAAAAAGATTAAGAAGGTAGCCATGGATGCTGATATTCCATTGGAGCATATCAGCAACTACGGACGCTATATAGCTAAAGTAGACGAGAAACTGATAGATGACGAAAAAGTACGGAACAACAACCTGATATTGGTAACTGCCATTACACCCACGAAAGCAGGTATTGGAAAGACTACGGTATCCATCGGGTTGGCACTTGGATTGAACAAGATAGGTAAGAAGGCCATCGTTGCTCTTCGGGAACCATCGTTGGGACCTTGTTTCGGAATGAAAGGTGGAGCAGCAGGAGGGGGATACGCCCAAGTATTACCTATGGAAAAGATAAACCTGCATTTTACGGGCGATTTCCATGCCATCACTTCGGCTCATAACATGATTTCGGCCTTGCTCGATAATTATATGTATCAGAACCGCGACAATGGTATCGGGTTGAAGGAAGTGTTGTGGAAACGCGTTCTCGATGTGAACGATCGTTCGCTTCGTTATATCGTTACCGGATTGGGACCGAAGACCAACGGCATTACGCAAGAATCGGGATTCGATATCACACCGGCATCCGAAATTATGGCTATCCTTTGTCTTTCGACAGACGAAGACGACTTGCGTCGACGCATTGAGAATATCCTGCTTGGATTTACTTACGAAGGAAATCCTTTTACTGTCAAGGATTTGGGAGTAGCCGGTGCCATTACTGTATTGCTGAAAGATGCCTTGTCGCCCAATTTGGTGCAGACAACCGAACATACGCCTGCCTTTATACATGGAGGACCCTTTGCGAATATTGCTCATGGATGCAATTCCATCCTTGCTACTAAGTTGGCCATGACTTTCGGTGACTATACCATTACGGAAGCTGGATTCGGTGCCGACTTGGGTGCCGAAAAATTCTATAACATCAAATGTAGGAAAGCAGGTATCGCACCGAAACTTACGGTATTGGTAGTTACTGCCCGTGCCTTGAAGATGCATGGCGGAGTATCGCAAGACAAGATAAAGGAAGCCAACCTTGAAGCGCTGAAGAAAGGTATTGCCAATATGGACAAGCATCTGCGCAATCTGCATTCCTTCGGTCAACAAGTGGTAGTGGCTTTCAATCGTTATGGTGATGATAGTAATGAAGAAATAGCCTATGTACGCCAGCACTGCGAGGACCAAGGAGTGGGATTTGCCGTCAACAATGCCTTTACCGATGGAGGAGAAGGAGCGAAGGAATTAGCGCAACTGGTAGTGGAAACGATTGAAAAGCAACCATCGGAACCTCTTAACCACACCTATGTAGATGAGGATACGGTGGAAGAAAAAGTGTCAAAGGTAGCATGCAACTTGTATGGAGCCAATTTGATTACTTATGGTGCTACAGCCCGCAAAAAATTGAAGATGATCGAAACATTGGGTTACACCCGTTTCCCTATCTGTATAGCGAAGACGCAATATTCTTTCTCTACAGATCCGAAACTCTATGGCGCGGTGAACGATTTTGAATTCCATGTACAGGATATAGTCATCAATGCCGGCGCCGAAATGTTGGTGGTGATTGCCGGAGAAATTATGCGTATGCCGGGATTGCCTAAAGAACCTCAGGCCTTGCATATTGATATCGTTAATGGAGAAATAGAAGGATTGTCATAATGAATCTAAAACATAAGACCATGAAAAAGTTATTGTTAATGGCAGCTGTAGGTATGTTCTTCGGTTGCGGACAAAATCAGAAAGCCGGTCAGGAAGTAAAGACCGACAGCATTGAATCTTCGAAACTCATAGCATTGAGCTTTGATGACGGACCCAATGTCACTACCACCGTCAAGATGCTCGATATGCTGGAAAAGCATGATGTAAAAGGATCGTTCTTCGTTATTGGAAAGAATATCAACGAAGAGAGTGCAGTGGTGATGAAGCGGGCATTCGATATGGGATGCGATATTCAGAACCATTCGCAGACACACACTGCCATGCCTCAACTCACTGCCCAACAGATAAAGGATGAAATAGAATATACTTCGGCCATGGTCGAAAAGTATTTAGGAGTACGTCCTACTTTCTTCCGTCCTCCATTCATTGCGGTCAATGATGTGATGTACGAAAACATCGAACTACCCTTTATTTGTGGTATAGGATGCAACGATTGGGAACCCCAAGTAACTGCTGCCCAACGTGCAGAAATGGTCATCAAGAATGCTGCCGACGGACAGATTATCCTCTTGCACGACTTTGAAGGCAATGATTCGACGGTTGCTGCTCTCGATGTAATCATTCCAACCTTGAAGGAACAGGGATACCAGTTTGTTACCGTTCCCGAACTGTTCAAGGTCAAGAATGTTACTCCCGAAAGAAATAAACTTTATAGCAATGTACTGACCGATTGATACTTCTACTACAAGAACATCGAATCCCTTGCCATTCTTGCAACGGGGTTCTAAATCATTGATATTCATCGGAAATAAGGTGGCAAGAGCATTCGTGTTCTTGCCACTCTTGCAACAGATGGGGTCGGACCTGATTGAATCTTTCCTGAAGAATAAAAATGATTATATCCCTATATAAAGTATAAATAATCTATATGTAAAGTACTAAAAATGCCGAAAGAAAACCAAATCAGCGGTGCCGATTCTGCGATCGCCGACGCTGATTCGTCAATCGGCCACGCGGATCACAGAATCGGCGACGCTGATTTGGTTTTAGAACTACTTTTTTAGGTAAATGCATATAGCATTTTAAGTGAATTTATATGGATATACCTTCTTTTTATAGTTGCATTTTACCTCGTTTCATCTTTTAAATGCGTTGTTATTATCCCAAAAATGTAGGTAAAACACCTAATAATGTAGGGAAAAATGCCTTTTCATGTAGGTAAAATCAAGCTCCCGTAAGGGTTAATGTCTTGATACACAGGGACGCTGTAGGGATGTAGGTAAAAATGCACATTTAAACTCTTGTTATATTTTTCTTCACATTTCTTTTCTTTTTATAAATTAATTTTATATGTTTGCAAATGTTCTTCACGCCGAAGCTTTTTAAAAGAGGCTGGGGGGTGGGGAATATTTTAGGAAAAGGCGTTTACTTACGCTTATGTTTTGACGTTTAGAAACTTCGCACCTTTCAAAAGCTTGTCAAAAACTAAGCAACGGTAGATGTCCCGGGTGTGTTTATATACACTAACGTACTTTATAGTTTATAAGTACGGATAGATTGTTATATACATATCGGCGTGGGGCTTCTGCGTTGCTCGTTTCGACAAGCTGGGCAATGCGAAGGCCTCTAAACGTGGAACGAGTAACAGGTACAGGTTCCACGTCTTTTTTGTATATAATAATCAATAAATCGTCTGATTCGGGAATCTGCGGACAATAGGCTATAAACCTTAAATGTACTACTATGAACATACGCAGATTGATTAGTTCATTTCTTTGTTTATGTATGGTCGTATTGCTTATTTCTTGCGGCATCAATACAAAAGAAGCTTATTTGAAGTCTTTTGAAAACTTTGTAATTGGTATAGAACAGAAAAAAAGTTTTTCTTCCGAAGAACTTACTTCCATTAAGAAAAAGTATCTTGATTTTAGTGAAACTTACTACAATAAATTTGAGAATGAATTATCTTCTAATGATGAAGATTTGATTCTCGAACTGAAAACCCGGTACTATGCTGTTATGGCCAAACAAGGTTTGAAAGATGTAGGTAGTGCTTTAAAGGATTTGGGTGAACAGGCTTCTGAATTTATTAATGATATATTGGAATAAAACGATGAAAGGTTTTAAATTATTCTTCTTCTTTTGTGTCGTTTATGCATTTTCAGTAGATGTTGTGGCACAACAAAATCGTTTTAAGAACGAAAGACGAATTTATCTGTGGGACGTTACTTTGTCTATGAAAGGATTTCAAGGTAGAACACCTGATATCTATGATAAAGTAATAACTGCATTAGAAAAAGACATCAATACAATCATTGATGAACAAACAGAAATATGGGTATTTCCATTCCAAACAAGTATTCTTGATAAATGGAATGTAAAAGCTACAGATGCTGGAAAAAAAGAAATCATTAATAAGATAAAGTCTGCAGTATATATAGATACAACAAGTACCAATATCACTGTACCCATGACAGAAGTCATGAATACATTAATAAAACCGGATAAGCGTAATGTCCTTATTCTTTTGACTGATGGAGAACAAAATGATAAGAGATACCCATTGGAAACACTATTGGATGTTATACGTAAATGGTGTGATTTTGCAGAAAAGAATGATGCATATGCATTTTATGTTATGCTCACTCAATTTGCGAAAAACGACAAGTTGATAGAAGCGATTGATGGAGCATGTCGTATGTATAAAGGTGAAGGAACCGATTTTAACTTCGTGGAATTGTTACCTCAAGACAATTTAAAGTATAACATAAAGGATGATGCAGGAAAGAAACTGATAGTTAGGGTAGATTGTAAAAAGAAAACAACTATACCTGACGATTTGAAAGTGCATTGTTATTGTAATTCTAATCCATATGTAGAAATTGACCAAACAACTACCATTAATAATGGTCAAATTAAACTTGATCTTAAGCAAAAACAAAGTTATGACTCTTTGAAGCATGCTTTACCTCAGGATGCCAATGAAAAGATTTCTCTTTATTTTGAAGTGGAGAATAAAGAATTGTATCCTTTGGTTTCATTACTGAATGAAGAATGTTGTTTGGAATTGATAAATAAACCCGAAAAAATATTGAAAGTGTATGTTAAGGATTAATCATTTTATCGTTATAGCATTCATTGCGAGTATATTTGTTTCTTGTGGTGAGAAAGAAATGGATACTTCAATGTTGTGGGGAGAAACAGATTATTATACAGATTTTCTGTTCAAGGATTATGAACCCATAAAAATGACTAAGACAATTTGCTTTGAAACTAATGAAGACGCAAATGGTCGTGTGGGCAATGTAAAGTTCGGATTGTATAAAAAGACAGAAGAAGAGTCTTATATTCCTGTAAAGGATGAAATACGTCTATATAAAAACGATGTCCTTTGTGAAAACAATATATTGTTAATTACACCTCAAGATAAAGAAATTCAATTAGGTATTGAATTTACTCCGGAAGCTAAAGAAGGAATACACAAATGGTTCTTGAAAGTCTTGGATAATGGAGGCTTTGATCGTATCAATGAGTTTGCTACAGAAGAAGATTCATTGCCTTTGCTCTTAGAATTAAAAGCTGAAAAGAATGACATCGTCAATCCTTTGAAATTGGGATTGAATATCAGTTTGTTAGTGCTGATTGGTCTTATTTTGATTTGGTTCTTCATTATAAAACCTATAATATATCCTACTTTTAAAATAGGCAATATACAATTTACTGATGGAATCTATTTTTCCACCAAACGTATATATGGTGCAAGAAAATTAGTGATAACTAATTCCTCTAAAAAACAAGGTCCCATCAATAGAATGTTTACGGGAAAGATTGTATATGAAAAAAATGAATTGTGGCCTGACGAATGGGAGATTCAACCCAAAGGAAAAGGAGGTAGATTTGTCGGTAACCGTAAGTATACCATTAATCCTTTCACAACATCGTTGAATAAACAAATGGAATATGAAATAGAACATTCATCATTAAATGTGAAAGTTAAAATAACATTATCGTAAATAGTAACTAAAATTATAAATATTATGGCAACAAAGATTAGAAGATGCCTATATGTTGGATTAGGCGGTACAGGTATGAGTGCATTGCTCAATACAAAAAAGACTTTTTTGGAGACTTATGGAAAAGTCCCTCCTATGATAGGATTCTTGGGTGTAGATACAGATGGAGGCGTTTATAAAAAAGAACTGGAATCTAAATATGGTAAAGTTTCGTTAAGTCCTGATGAACAATTACCTATTAGAGTGGATGATGCCAGACCTATATACGAAGTAAATAAGAATCATTTTGGATGGTTGCCTGAAGAGAATTTATATGCATTAACGTCAATGACATTGGGAGCCGGACAAGTAAGAAGTAACGGCCGTTTTGCTTTGACTGTTAATCATGTAGATGTTGAACATAAAATTAGAACACGTATAGATGATATTACAAATGCAACAATATCCAGTAATATGGGTTATGAATTACTTTCTACCGAAGTGGAAATTCACATGATATTCTCTGTATGTGGTGGAACTGGATGTGGTACATTCTTAAATATGGCATATTTATTGCGTAAATGTGCTCCGCAATGTAAGTTGACAGGATATGGTATTTTACCAGATGTATTTGAAGCAATGTCAACAACGGGTATGGCAAAAGTAAAGCCGAATGCATATGGTGCTATTCAGGATTTGGATTGGTTGATGCATTTGAATTTAAATAGTGATAAAGTTGCTTTTGACTACATTAATTATGTACAACACACCAATGACAAACCTTTTAATGCATTCTTTTTTGTAGACAATAAAAATTCAAACAATGATACTTATTTGCATGTTGACCAATTAACTGAAATGGTTAGCTTGGCTTTGGTTACATCTGCTGGTGAATTATCAACTGCTGCAGCCAGTGTTAGTGATAATCTTGAGAAGAATATCCGTGAAGGCTCTATGGATATTGAGAAAAAGAAAGCTTGGGCTGCGGGTCTTGGTGTATGCGAAATCATGTTTCATGGAGAAGATCTTAGAGATATTTATGCAGACAAAGCAGCCAAAAGATTAATTGAACGTTTGTTGAATAGTTGTATAGATACTGATACCATTGTTAATGCATGGATAGACTCACCTGAAGTAAACATTAGGGAAAATAATGGATTTGACAATGTTATTGATTATATTTTGCCTAAACAACCATCATTCCAATTCACATCCATTGATGATAAAGCTAATGCTACATCGGAAGTTGATAGCTATTTAAATACTGCAAAGCCTAAAGATGGTATTGTTGATGGAAAAATTAAAGAATTAAGCAATAGAGTTGTTGATGAACTTCATAAGTTAATTAAAAAGGAGATTAATCAAGAATGTGGTATAGGCGGTGTTGAAAACATCATCGTTGCCATTCAAGCACAGGTTAATCTTTTTTTAAATGAAATGAATAATGAAGTTGAAGAGCTAAAGGAACAATTGCCAAAAATTGAATCATCTTTAAAAATAGCTATTAAAGATTTATCTGACTACAATGGTAGATTTTTCAAGAGAGGAAGTGTTCTTGAAGAATATGCTAATGGTGTAATGGAAGTAGCAACACGAAAGGCAATATGTGAACGTGAAATAATCAGACGAAATGCTGCTATTACATTTTATAATGGTTTGCAAACCGCATTGATTGATATGTATACTAAAATAAGCAATATCAAGAAAATGTTGATGGGTATATCAGCAGAGTTGACTAATAGAATTGCTGAGATACAAAACCGAGTAGGTAGAGCTTCACAAACGTTCCAAATTGATTTGGCTCAACAATATGTAGGTCAGATACAAATAAAAGATGAAGAAATACAAATCTCAGAATTTCTAAAAGGTTTGACATTAACGAATGGAATATTTGATTTTGATTTAAAAAATGCTGATGAGATTATAAACGTCCTATTGGATTACACAAATAGATTGACTACATCTAAAGAACTTGCTAATAAAACAATAGACAATGTCTTGGATGATATGGAAGAAGATAGTTTTGAAAAAATGTTGCGTATAGCCATTAATAAATCAAATCCTCTTCTTAAATATGATTACAGAGGTTATACACCTAACGAAAGACCTTCTAACAGTTATTATATAGGTGTTCCTAGTAAGAAAGATTCTCGTTTATATAAAGACAATAAGTTTAAGAAATTATTACAAGGTAATATTGATGTGGATTTTGCAAGCATTGGAGTGAAAGATAGAGTCATTATATATCGCCAGTTAGGAGTGTTACCTGCTTATGCAATTTCTCCTATAGTTACCTATAAAGATAAGTATGATAATTGTAATTGTTGCTGTCATTTTGATATAAATATTTATAACAAAATGCAACGTGAAGATTATAGTATTTATCCTAAAGCTGCAATTGATGATAGCCTTGAATTATGGGTCAAAGGTCTTATTTTTAATCTTATCAAGAATGAAGATAATATGTACTATTTCAAGAGTGAAGAATTGGGAGATGCATTGGATGATAATTGGGTTAAATTGGGCCAATATCGTGACGAAGCGTTTGAACAGTTTAAACGTCATAAAGCCACTATTAGAAAAGAGTTTAATGAATTCTTCAATCAATACCAAAAGACTAAAGGTGTCAATCGAATGCAAAGAAAAGTAGAAGATGCAAAAGCTGATTATTTCATGAAATATTCTCAGATTAATTTGACGAAAGATGAAATCAAGCAAAAGGGGTTTGAAGCAATTCGCAAATTAATTACAGAAGAATTGGAATATGTAAAAAAAGAACTTTAAAATATTTTAGTTATGAGACATACAGCATTTCTTGTATTAGGTACTGATTACAACAATATTAGCATCGATTTGAAAAAGTACGTAATGATGTACGGTGAAGGTAATACCGACAGTTTCTTTCATGTAATCAATATGGAAAACAAAGACGGAATACGTACTATAAGTTTAGCTGAAAAAAGTCTGATTATGAACAACGAGTTTTGTTCAGGATTGGAAGATGAGTACATGACTGATATACAGAATGCTGTTACCTTAAAGACCGAGGAGGAGTTGGAACACTTCTTCTCGGACTTTTACGATAAAACCTTAACTATAAACAATCAAGGGGATAGTGATTCTTTACACTTGTTTCTTTTATTGCCACTATATAGCAAATTATTATGGCATGAAACCAAGTTGATAATGAAAAGTTTGGAAAAGATCAGGCAATCATACAAAGTCGATATTGTTGGTTTCTCTGATGATATGTCACATTTATTTTTAAGTGATGAAGATTGTAAACAATTATCCTTACATTATAAAGAGTTTAAAGAGAATACAAAAACTATAAGCAAAGAAATAATAAACTATAAGAATTCAACTAAACACCGTTTCATTATGATACAAAATCGTAATGCAAAAGGTGTTGCATTGAATTTAAATCACGATTCGATGATTGCTATTATTGGAGAATTAGCATTAGTATGTATTGAAAATTATACTTCCATTTTCCCGCTTTCTGAAGAATACGAACAATGTGAAATTAATGCAGTTGGATTATCTGTATTGAGACTTGATAAGTTTCATTTTGTTCATTATTTGTTACGAAAAGCATATTTAAAAGTTTTGGATAGAGAAAATGTTACTCAAGAAGAAGTTGAAGTAAATAAAGTTTCTCAAATAGCACAAAACAGTTTAGAAGGTCATGTTAATTTAGTATCTGACTTTTATGAAAAGATTGTAAAACCACTGATTAAAAAAGGAAAATCAGATGATGAAATTATTGTAGAAATAGCTCCCAAATTAGATGAACAAATAGCTAAAATAACGCGAAATATTCAAGATTTTATTAACAGGAAAGATTTGTCATTGCCAGAAAAACAAGCAGTTTTAGCACAAATATTAGGAACGGATGATGAATTATTGAAAGGGTATCAATTTCATAAGCAACAGTTAACGATTGATGATTGTGATGCAGAAGCTGTAAATCTATATATTACAGAAAATAATAAACTAATAGAAAGAATAACAGATGAAAATGGGGATAAGATTATCATTCCTGGTGTTCTTAATACTCCTTGTGATAATGAAGGGAATGTATATTTACCATTGGATGAACTTAAAAAGTTAAGAATAGATATAAAAGAATCTACCAATTATATTAGACAAAAAAGTAAGGAACTTGATGAACTAAGAGAACAATTACATAAAAACGAACAAAGTAATATACGTCTGACTGAAAATGGTTTTACTTATGGAAACACAACATACAAGTTGTTAAACATAGAAGAAAAACCTTTACAGGAAGATTATGAAGCGCACAATACCCATAGGCAATCTGTTGATCTTCGCCCATTGTTTACTAATGTAAAAGATCAAGGTCAATTAGGGACATGTTCCGTTTTTTCTATGGTTTCTATATATGAATACATATTGAAGAAGACTAAAAGGGAAGAAGATTTAAGTGAACGGTTTGTATATTTTAATGTTTTAAAAGATTCAGGAAACATGGAGGACACCGGTTCCTCTTTATATGGAGTTGTCGAATCTATGACAAAATATGGTGTCTGTTCAGAAAAACATTGTAAATATGATATAGGTCAGTATGATTTAGAGCCTTCAAAAGATGCATATACTGATGCAATGTCTCATAGAATTAAGGTTGCAAAGAATGTAAAGATTAACCATAATGATATAACTTCCGCTTTGTCTGAAGGATATCCTGTAACTATTTCTTTGAAAATATATGATTCATTCGGAAATCAATCAAGAGGTTTTATATATAGGCCTACTGATATAGAAATAGAAGAGAATAAATTTGGTAATCATGCTATGGTTATCTGTGGATACAGTGAAGAGGACAAAGTTTATATTGTCAGAAATTCGTGGGGAAAGGGATTCGGAGATAATGGCTATTGCTATATTCCTTTTTCGTATATAGATGATAAGAATTTCACAAATTCGGCATGTATTATTACCGCAATAAATGATGGAGAAGAAGTAAAAGGAGTAAGAGAACAGGCCTCTATTGCTTTTAATAAAATGGATATGGAAATTCGACATTCTATCATTCGTATTTTAATAGATGAAGAAAAGCAATTGTTGAATGATAATAAAGAAAAATATGAAAATCTTCGCATTAATTATGAATCATTGATTCAAACCTTATGCAATAATAGTAAAAGAAATGAAATTATAGAAAAAGCAAAAGGTCGGATTAAAGAGGAAATAATTAATACAACAAAAAAATATAATACTTTTATCAATAAAGAAAGGAGCGATATTCTTGGTGGATATAAAATATTTGATAAAGTGTTTATAACAATATTATCTATTATTTTATTTATAATTTTTGCTTGGAGTTATCTATTTAATGAAATTTCAGATTGGCTTACCTATGATTGGAATTGGTATTTAATTGGAGGTGCTTTTTTAGCTTCTGTCATATTAGTTTGTTATGTTTCTCAACGAAAACATTATTATCGGATACTAAAAGATGAATTGGAAGAAAAAGCGCAACAAATAGCATTGGATATAAATCGGAAGAAAAAAGAAAATGACCTTTTACACTTACGTTTATATTTCGCAGGAATGATTATAGACAAACTAAGTGACCTACAAAAGGAACTAAACAACAAATACATATTAATGAAATCATATGTTGGTAATTTATCCGTATGGTATAAAGAAGAATTAGAAAAAGTAGACAATATGGATTCTCCAACAATGGAACCATTCGTTTCATTATTATCTAATAACATATTGAATGAATATTTTGAAAAAGAAGGAGAAAGAATAACTGAAGGATTGTATCTATATGATTATTTGAATGGATATAATTTGAGTGAGGAAGGTATAAAAGAGTACAAAACTAAAATTAAACGTGAATTGATTAATATATTATTTGAACCACTTAAAGATTTCAACTTATTATCATACATTCAAGGAAAAGAGTATCCATATCTTAATCAATCATATTCTAGTGTAAGTATCTTATTACCACTTTTGGAAAGGAAAAGTGAGTATTTCCTACAAACAGCAATTAAAAACATAGACAAAAGGAATGAAATAGGTAAACATATTTTTCTTCATTTAGAAACTCAAGAAGATAGAGATAAATGGAATAAAGATTATCCACAGTACTTCCAGAAAAAACCATCGTCTGAAAGTATTGTTGCACCATATAAACTAATTGTTTTTCAAAAAATAAATTTAGAAATGGTTGATATAGTTGATTTGGTAAGCGATAATTAATAAGGTATAAGTAGTATGAAAAAAACTTTAAGAATCTAATTAGGAGAATTGTTACTACATCTATTGCTGCAATTGCAGGCACTCATGGTGCAGAAGCTATACCAATGGTCTCATTCAATGAATCTGATTTGGATTTAGATATTGCATCTATGGAAGAAGCTCAAAGTGATTAAAGTCATACATTAATTAAATACCATTAGGAAGAGAAGTTTGAAATATGGTTTGATGTAGGTTAGCCATATTATTATTAGTTTTATGTATAAGTAGAAAAACGGTATTATAGAGAATAAATGGGATTATTGTTATTGACTTTTATTATA
This sequence comes from Bacteroides sp., assembly GCA_015060765.1. Lineage (GTDB taxonomy): Bacteria > Bacteroidota > Bacteroidia > Bacteroidales > Bacteroidaceae > Phocaeicola. The sequence continues at coordinate 41,105 of SUXW01000006.1, read as the reverse complement.
TTGATAGGTTTAAATTTTACATCTGCTCAAACAACAGATTTTAAAAAGCAAGAACCAACAGTTTTGATTGAGTCTATATCTGAATTAATCATTTATTATCCTCAATATTCAACTATTGATTTGGTTTGTGGAAATATGCCGGATAAGGATAGTAAGGATGTATTGTTTTGTTGCGGTGCTTCTTTTACAGGAGAACTTTTAAAGGAGTTTAAACATAGTAATATTGCTGGAAACCATGTTAGTGGAGGAGTATTATACAAAGGATTTAAATGTAAACCAAATACTGGCGGATTTCTCTATTACGATAATCGATGGAAGTTTTCTCTTCAATCATACAATGAAGATATAAAAATATCAGCAAGCAATAAAGGAATGGGGTTTGCACAAAATATGATAATTTATAATGGTGTAACACAACCTTCCTTTCGTAAGCTACAGAGTCGTTTTCAATATCGGGCACTATGTGAATATAAAGGTAAGTTGTGTATTATAGATTCGAAAAGAGTAGTGAGTTATGCTGACTTTATTTCATTTCTTGAAAAATTAGGAGTGACTCATGCTTTGTATTTGGATATGGGACGCGGATGGAATCATTCATGGTATAGAAAAAATGATGGAGATGTAATAGAGATTCATCCAAAAACTCATAACTTTGCAACAAACTGGATCATTTTTAAGAAATAGAATTATGACTATCCGTTCATATAAATGGTACATACTGTCTTTAGTGTCAGTATTTCTTTTGTCATGTAGTAATACGAGAAAAGAAAACCAAGAAAAGGTTATTGTTCAACTGTTAGACTCTCTTAATGCATGTAAAGACAGGCGAGAAGGGGAACGAATGCTTTCGTTGTTGGATTCATTAAAGTCTATGGGGGTGAAGACTAATAACGGTGTCTTGTATTGTGCTGATGCTTATGCTTTCTTGGGTGATTATGATAAGGCTCTTCAGGTGTTGAAAGATAGTTTGCCGGTATCTTCCAAACCACAATTACTCTATAATGAAATGGGTGGTGTATTATTGGCTAAAGGGGATACGGCTCAAGCTATCATTGCATATAAGCTGGCCATTGATTGTAATCCGTCTTACGCACGGCCGTATGTGATATTGGCAGATGTGTATAGGAACAGAAATGAAAAGGTATTGGCTATCAATCATTATATAGCAGCAGTTCGTATATTTGCAGAACATGAAGCTTATGAAGAAATGGGTTCTTATGCTGCTGAAGCATTAGAACTGGATTCTACCAATATTGAATTGGAGAAATTCCTGCAATATTATTTTATAAGAAAAGGAGATCATCGTTCTGCTTTAGCAATAGGATTGGATATAGATAATCATTGTGTGGCACAAAATAATCCTAAAGATTGTTATACCAATCAAGTATTTATGGCAATGTCTTTATTTGAGTTGGAAGACTATAAGAATGCATTGTCTTTATTGAATTCGGCTGCTGAAGATGAAGAAACAGTCAGTGAGTTTGGTTATCTGATCTATTGCTATGCATCGGCATGTTTCAGAAAATTAGGAGAAGATGATAAAGCGGATGATTGTTTGAAGGCTGCCAAAGAAATGGATGCAGAGAATGCGGAAGCTCATATAAACAGTTTGTTGTCCAAATAGGGCACTCATATAATTCTTTTGCTGGCATGAAAAGAATATTTATGAAATATGTAGGGTTATTATTGTTCTTTTTAATAGCACCTTTATCTGCTCAAACCCATCTTGAAATTCCTCAATCCAAGAATCCGTCGAAAGGAATTATACTTCGAAGAACAGGATATACGGTTTCTTTCAATAAAGAATATAACATTCCTAACTGGGTGGCATGGAAGTTGGATAAGAACCGATTGGCGGAAAAGGTGAGCAGGAAAGGGTATCGCTTCAATCCTGATCCAGATATAAATGAGAAAGATGCGGTTGTAACGCAAGATTATGCCAATAGTGGTTATGACAGGGGGCACATGTGTCCGGCAGGGGATAGCCGTTGGAGTGGACAGGCCATGAAAGAGAGCTTTTATATGACGAACATTTGTCCGCAACATCCTAACTTGAATGGGGGAGATTGGCATGAGTTGGAGAAGGCATGTCGTAGATGGGCCATGGAAAGTACTATCTATATAGTATGTGGCCCTATTCTTTATAAGAATCCGCTTTATGGAACCATCGGGAAGGAACATAAAATACGTGTGCCGGAGGCGTTCTTTAAAGTGATATTGGCAGGTGTGGAGAAAGGTGAACCACGTGCCATTGGCTTTATATATAAGAATACGACCGGTAACAAGCCGCTCGATTCGTATGTAAATTCCATCGATCAGGTGGAGCGTATTACGGGATTGGACTTTTTCCCTGATTTACCGGATGATATAGAAAATAGGATTGAAAAAGAATGTCACCTGGAAGAGTGGTAGTACAAAAAGATGTATAAATCTATTATAGTAACATGTCATATTAACTTTTTCTCATCTTATGTCTCCATATTGCATAGCTATTTTTTATATTTGTAGTATGATTAAAATTTTTAGCTATGGCAGTAAACTTATTGAATAAATATATCTGGTTGGTTGAAACAATTCACAAAGCCAAACGAATCACCTTTGAAGAAAGGTTATCGCTGCAATAAAATAGATGTGGGATAAGTATAGAAGCTGAAACCATGAGAGATTTTGCTGCAATAGATTTTGAAACGGCTAACCAAGAACGTACAAGTGTATGTAGTGTAGGGGTGGTGATAGTTAGGGATGGAGAAATTGTGGATTCATTCTATTCCCTGATCCAACCAGAACCCAATTATTACAACTATTGGTGTACGAAGGTGCATGGCATCACTCGAGACGATACAGAATCGGCTCCTCTCTTTCCTGAAGTCTGGAAACAGATTGAACCTCTGATAGAAGGTTTACCGCTTGTTGCACACAACAAATCGTTCGATGAGAGTTGCCTCAAGGCTGTATTCCGTTGCTACCGGATGGATTATCCCGATTATGAATTTCATTGTACCTATCAAGCAGCCCGTCAAGTCTTCCCAAAAGGATTGACCAATTATCAACTGCATACGGTAGCCGCCCGATGTGGATACCAATTAAGGAATCATCACCATGCCCTTGCCGATGCAGAGGCTTGTGCTTGGATTGCGAGAGAGATATTGTGACAAGAGTGGCAAGAGAATTGTATCCTTTTGACACTGTATTTCAGATGATTATCAATGAATTAAATATTCCCTCCCAAAAGTACTGAAAACTTATGGGAGGGAATATTTTATGGGGACTTTCTTTATTCAAATGTACCGTAACGAGTAGGCAACAGTTTGCGGTCGCCCAATGTATTGTCTACTCTTGCTACATTGATCCAGAACTTGTTTTCACGAACTGAATCGATGGGATAAGCAGCCTTGGAACGGCTGTAGCTATGATTCCATTCATCGGCTACCACTTCGTATTCAGGGTGAGGAGCGTTGATTAATACATTGTCGGCTTTGTCGGCCCGTCCGTCTTTCACTTCCTGAATTTCTTCCCAGATGGTAAGCATTACTTTGACAAAGTTATCGAGTTCCCAAAGGCTTTCGCTTTCGGTCGGTTCAATCATTAAGGTTCCGTGTACAGGGAAGGAGAGGGTAGGTGCATGATAACCGAAGTCCATCAAACGTTTGGCTATATCGTTTTCGCTGATACCTGCCATATCATGTAGGTAACGGCAGTCCAAAATCATTTCATGACCTACAAACCCGGTAGCTCCAGTATAGACTATGCCGTAAGTATCCTTGAAGCAGGCTGCCAAGTAGTTGGCACTCAAAATGGCTGTTTGGGTTGCCCGTTGCAGTCCTTCGGCTCCCATCATACAGATATAACCATAAGTAATGGGTAGGATACCGGCACTGCCATAAGGAGCAGCGGATACTTGATTGGATGAATCTCCCCAAGAATAGTGCTTCGGTAGGAAAGGTACCAAATGTTCGGCTACACAAACGGGACCTACACCGGGACCGCCACCACCATGAGGACTGGCAAATGTTTTATGCAAGTTCAGGTGACATACATCGGCACCGATAGTTCCAGGATTGGTCAATCCGACTTGTGCATTCATATTAGCACCATCCATGTAGACTTGTGCACCACATGTATGAATGATGTTGCATATTTCTACAATTTCAGGTTCGAAGATTCCGTGAGTGGAAGGATAAGTAATCATCAGAGCTGCCAAATCGTCCTTGTTTGCTTCTGCTTTGGCGCGAAGATCTTCTACATCCACATTTCCTTTTTCATCACAAGCGCAAGTAACGGTAGTATATCCACATTGAATAGCCGATGCCGGATTGGTGCCGTGGGCCGATGCTGGAATCAAAATCTTGTTGCGGTGGCCTTGTCCGATGCTTTCTTGATAAGCTCGGATGACACGTAGTCCGGTATATTCTCCTGCCGCTCCCGAGTTGGGTTGTAGAGTAACACCGGCAAAACCGGTAATGATTTTCAGTTGTTCACTCAAATTGGCAATCAGTTCCTGATAACCTTTGGCTTGGTCTTCGGGTACTAAAGGATGGATGTTCATCCAAGCAGCGTTGCTCAAAGGGAGCATTTCTTGTGCTGCATTCAGTTTCATGGTACAGGAGCCCAAAGAAATCATGGAATGTGCCAACGAAATATCCATCCGTTCCAACCGTTTGATGTAACGCATCATTTCTGTTTCCGTATGATATTGATTGAACACTTCATGAGTGAGGAATGAAGTTTGACGACTCATTTCACTGTTCAAGGACGATGCATCAGGAATATCGGTTATTTCTTGAACGACTTCTTCGGCGGCAATGGCAAAAGCGGATATCAGAATGTTGACCTTCTTGATGTCGGTAGTCTCATCAATACTGATACCTACCATTCCGTTTTCAAAATACCGTAAATTGATTTCTTTGCTTAGGGCGATGGTACGTAACTTTTGCTGGCTTACATGTTCGGGTAATGCAAAGCAAAGGGTATCGAAGAATTGTTCATTCTGTTGTATGTATCCCAATTGAGTCAATGTCTTGTTGAGATAGGTAGTGATACTGTGGATGCGGTTTGCTATACGCTTGATACCTTCCTGACCGTGGTATACGGCATAGAATCCTGCCATAGTAGCCAGTAAGGCTTGAGCCGTACAAATATTGGAAGTGGCTTTTTCTCGTTTGATATGTTGTTCGCGGGTTTGTAAAGCCATTCGGTAAGCTGTCTTACCATACTTATCCTTCGAAATACCTATGATACGTCCGGGCATGTTACGCTTGTATTCATCACGAGTGGCGAAATATGCTGCCGATGGACCGCCATAGAACATGGGAATACCCAATCGTTGCGTGCTTCCGAATACAATATCGGCTCCCCATTCTCCGGGAGGAACCAAGATGGCGAGACTCAAGATGTCAGCATCGACAGCTACCTTGCAGTTGGATGCATGGGCTTTTTCTACAAATGTACGGTAATCTTCTACGTTACCGTTTGAATTGGGGTATTGAATGATACAACCGAAAATATCGGGTGTAAATTCCAGTTCTTTATAATTACCGACTTTGATTTCCATACCTTGTGGAATGACTCTCGTTTGGATAACAGCCAGATTCTGTGGGAAAATATGTTCGTCGACAAATAATACATTGGCACCCTTTTTCTGTTGGTCGCGACTGCGGAGTGCGAACATCATGGCAGCTGCTTCGGCTGCTGCCGTAGCTTCATCGAGAAGAGAGCAATTGGCAAGCGGCATAGCGGTCAAATCGGAAACAACTGTCTGGAAATTCAACAATGCTTCCAAGCGTCCTTGTGACACTTCCGTCTGATAGGGAGTGTATGATGTATACCAAACCGGATTTTCGAATACATTGCGTTGGATAACTGCTGGGGTAATAGAATCGTACCATCCCATTCCGATGTAGGATGTATAGAGCTTGTTTTGTGCTGCCAAACTATTGATATGCTCGGCAAACTCCCGTTCGGTCATTGGTGCAGCCAATGGCAAGGGTTCTTTCAAACGGATTTGAGTCGGAATTGTTTTATTGATTAGCTCTTCCAAACTACTTACACCTATTTTCTCCAACATAACAGGAAGGTCTTTTTCGCGAATTCCGTTATGTCTGTCGGTCAATAAATCTGTTTTCATGGTATTTAAATTATAGAATTATCTGAAAAATGGGTTGTTGCTTTTTTCTTCTCCGATACTGGTCGATGGGCCATGGCCAGGATAGACTTTTGTATCGTTGGGAAGTATGAACAGACGGCTACAAATATGTTCGCGCAACTCATCAAAATTGCCTCCGGCTAAATCGGCTCGACCGATACTTCCTTGAAATAGAACATCACCACTAAAAAGACAGGCTTCCTCTTTGCAGTAATAAACCATACTACCGGGGGAATGTCCGGGTACATGAATGGCTTCCAATTGGGTGTTCCCAAAACAGATGATGTCTCCATCACATACATATTTCCCTAAAGGAACCGGCTCTTCATTGATTTGGAATCCGAACATCCGACTTTGATTGGGTGCTTGAGCCAACCAGAATTCATCTTGTTGTCCGGCTTCTGCTTTCAGGTTATATTCCCGCATAATGAAAGGATTTCCAAATATGTGGTCCAAATGTAGGTGGGTGTTGAGCAGATGTTTTAATGTCAATCCTTGAGTTTGGATGAAATTCTTGAATGTTTGTTTCTCTTCTTCATAAAAACAACCGGGATCGATGACTACGGCTTCATTGGTCTCATCCCATAAAACATAGCAGTTTACGGGAAACATATTAAATTCAAATTTCTTGATTTTCATAGTCTATTTATACGGGTGATTTCTTACATAGGTACATATACCACTTTTTTAGTCTCGAAAAACTCTTCCGTGAAATCGTTCTTCAAATCATGAATGATGGTCTTGTTTTTTACAGGGAGAGTTTCTTTTTCCAATTCTCCGCCTTTCAAGCAAATCAATCCATTGGGTATGGGATTCTTCTGTTCGGTGGAAATATTTTTTCGAATAATTTTCAAAAGATCGGATAAGGGCATGACGGCACGACTTACAACAAAATCAAACTTGGCTTTCTCTTCTTCAGCTCTGCAATGACGGAATGTCACATTCTGTAACCCGATAGATTGTGCTACTTCGGTTGCTACACGTACTTTCTTGCCTATGCTGTCCACTAAATGAAACTTGACTTCCGGGAAAAGAATAGCAAGAGGGATTCCAGGGAATCCTCCTCCCGTACCCAAGTCCATGACATGACTCCCAGGTGTGAAATTTATGAAGCGTGCAATCCCTAATGAATGTAGTACATGATGTTCATAAAGATTGGTGATGTCCTTACGTGATATGACGTTAATCTTGCTGTTCCAATCCATGTACAGATCGTATAGTGCAGCAAATTGTGCCTTTTGGCTTTCTGTTATGTTGGGGAAATATTTGGTAATCAATTCCATAATCTTAATGCTAATACTTGCACTACAAATATAGAATAAGTTTTTGGTATTCCCCACAGATTACAAAGAATTTCGCTGATTATTTTTTCTTTTTGTCATTTCGGATCCGAAGAGACGGTTGAATACTTTTTTGAGTTTTATTTCATCTGCAATAATGTGACGTAATTCAGTAAGTCGTATAGCATTGTCGGATTCGGGAATCCATAGTTTTAAATAACCTCCTTCTGCATATTTTTCAAGGAGATGTTTACGGAACCGGATATATTGTTCTTTTTGATTGAGTTGAGGATAATGGGATAAACCATATTGTACCGTTCGCAACAAGGTAGTAGTAGGGCCGATTATGCGATCGGCTTCAGCGATTATTTTACCGTATATGCTTCGGGGTTCGTTTTGATTGGATGCACGATGGTCTTCGACGGCTTCTGCCATTATGCAAATTTGTTCATCTGTAAACCATTCTTTCAATCGTTTGTCTGCTCTTAGCATTTGTGCCGATATTATATGGTGTAATTCCCGACCTTCACATAACCCAATGTCATGATAGGCTGCTACAGTGTAAACCATGATAGGATTTACCTTGTAATATGGAGCAATTTTCAAACTTTCATCAATGACTGTTCTTGCATGATCGGTTTGATGTGCCGTATCAAACTGTTCATAACACGGAATAATTTCTTGTTCGATATAGGTCTGTAGAGAGAGGGGAATGTCTTTATTCATATTAAGAATATTTCTTGGGATATCTAAGCATAATGCTGAATGTTGCAATTATTCCGATGGATATAGGGTAATATAAATAACCTATAATGGATAGAGGAGAAAGAGAAGCTAACTTGGAAGCTATCAAAAGTTGGGCACCATAGGGAATGATACCTTGAACCATGCACGAAAAGGTGTCGAGTATACTGGCACTTTTACGGTTGTCTACACCATATTTATTGGCAATGTCTTTAGCAAGCGGACCTACTGTTATAATAGCAATGGTATTGTTGGCTGTGCATAAATTTGCAATGCTTACCAAAGCGGCAATACAGAATTCGGCTCCTCTTTTACCACAGACTTTGTTTGTGAGAACTTTTAATATATAGTCAACTCCACCGTTGAATCGTATCAATTCCAACATACCTCCTGCCATGAGGGTGACAATGATCAATTCACCCATGTTGGTAATTCCAGTCCCCATGGAACCAAACCATTCAAACATGTCAATACTTCCAGTGGCAATACCTACAATACCTGTTGATATGATGCCTAAAACCAATACAAGAGCTACATTTAGTCCGATGAATGCTGTACCCAGCACAATAAAATAAGGTGTGACTTTTATCCATTCAATGGGTTTCGCTTCGTGTATTACTGATATATCCATTCCGGCATAAATATAGTAACCCAATACCAATAAGGCTGCGGGTAGTACGATGAGGAAATTGGCACGAAATTTGTCGCGCATAGCGCACCCTTGTGTACGGGTAGCAGCAATGGTTGTATCTGATATGAAGGAAAGGTTGTCGCCAAAGAAAGCTCCTCCTACCACAATAGCTGTCATAAATGCCATATCCATACCTGTTTTTTCTGCTATACCCGCAATGACTGGTACTAAAGCCACAATTGTTCCTACAGATGTACCGATTGACAACGAAATAAAACAAGCTGCTATAAAAAAACCGGCTAACAACAAATTGCTTGGTAGCAGTTGCAGGGTAAGGTTTACCGTTGCATCGATGGCACCTATATCCTTGGCACTTTGTGCAAAAGCACCGGCCAAAATAAATATCCATATCATTAATATGATATTTTTGTCGGCCGCTCCTTGTGAAAATTGCATGATGCGTTCATTCAAAGATAACCCTTTGGTGATGCATACTGCATAAATGGAAGATACGGAAAAAGCGACAGTAATAGGTACTTTGTAGAAATCGTTTACAATGAGTGAAGTAACGAGGTATAGGAAAAGGAATACGAATAGGGGACTTAAAGCCCACAAGCCGGATTTGCTTTTGATGGGAGATAAATGGTTTTCTTTCATGGATACAAAGGTATATATTTTTTCGCTTGAATAGAAATGATTCAACATAATGACAAGAAAAAAGCGCTTCATGTCTGTTTATAAAAGACATGAAGCGCTTTCAATGGTTTGTAAAAACCGTATTACAACGTTACGCCATTCTTGAAGATGGAAATTTCGCGGTAATCTTTCTTTTCGTTATTCACTTGTTCGCCACTTGCTACACGGATGATGTAGTCGATAAAGCGTTCGCAAGTCTTTTCCATCGGTTCGTTTTCTACAATAACACCGGCATTGAAGTCAATCCACATGGGCTTGTTCTTGGCTAAATTGGAATTGGTGGAAATCTTCATAGTAGGTACGAAGGTGCCGAATGGAGTACCACGACCGGTTGTGAACAATACAATATGGCATCCGCATGAAGCCAATGCGGTAGAAGCTACCAAATCATTACCGGGAGCGGAGAGGAGATTCAAACCCTTTACTTGCAGACGATCTCCGTAAGCCATTACACCGTCTACATATGCCTTACCACATTTTTGGGTACATCCTAATGCTTTGTCTTCAAGGGTAGAAATACCGCCGGCCTTGTTACCCGGTGATGGATTTTCACCAACAGGCTCACCATGCGACAAGAAATATTCCTTAAAGTCGTTAATCAGAGATACGGTTTGGTCAAAGAGTTCCTTGGTACGGCAACGGTCCATCAGGATTGTTTCTGCACCAAACATTTCGGGAACTTCAGTTAATACGGAAGTACCTCCTTGAGCTACCAGAAAGTCGGAGAACATACCGAGTAGTGGGTTGGCTGTAATGCCGGAGAAACCATCGGAACCACCGCACTTCAAACCTACACGAAGTTCCGATAATGGCACATCTTCGCGCTTGTCTTCTTTGGCTTTGGCATAAATTTCGCGAAGAATTTTCATTCCGGCTTCCACTTCGTCGCCTTCCACTTTTTGGGATATCATGAATTTCACGCGTTCTTCATCGTATTCACCAATAAATTCACGGAATACGTCAGGTTGGTTATTTTCGCATCCCAAACCTACTACCAATACGGCACCGGCATTGGGGTGCTTTACCATGTCACGCAGAATTTTCTTGGTGTTTTCATGGTCATCACCCAATTGTGAACAACCGTAATTGTGCGGGAATGCTACAATAGCATCTACACCTTCGCCACCAGTTTCCTGACGCAAGTTGGCGGCCAACTGATTGACAATACCGTTAACACAACCTACTGTGGGGATAATCCATACTTCGTTACGGATACCCACTTCGCCATTCTTACGACGGTAACCCTTGAAAGTGAGGTTCTTTTGTGGAATATCCAATTCTACTTTTACTGGATTATAGGTGTATTCCAACAAACCGGACAAATTGGTTTGGATTTGGTTTTCGTTAATCCATTTTCCTGCTTCCACTGAATGACGTACGTGACCGATGGGGTAGCCATACTTTATAACATCTTCGCCTTCGGCAAAGTCTTTCAAAGTTACTTTATGTCCGGCCGGTACATCATCTTTAAGAACGATTGATGTATCACCGTCCTGAATAATTTCACCAATCTTCAGGTTTGATATGGCAACTACCACATTATCCGCTGAATTAATTTTTAAATACTTCGTTTCCATATTATCAGTCTATTAGATTTATTATTTTTGATATATTTCCAAATAGTAATCTACATTCTCCTTTGTCAACAGAGTGATAGGCATGTAATTATATTGTTTGATCTCTTTTTTGAATATTAGATGTGAGCATAGACTTTCAATGCTATTATATCCTTGAGCGGTTGGTTGTTGTGCAATCAAAAAATCAACAGCATCTTTTTTTAGACAATTTACATTCTTTTTCAATAAGTCATATCCCAGTAATTTGAAATCTGTTTTATTATATTTAATCAGATATTCTCCAATCATGTACACTTTTGAACTGAATATCAGTCCACATTTCACATCAGGATGTTCTTCAAAAAACTGGTTTAATAAAGACTCATTCTCATCCAACTTTTTAGCGTACATGTTCATAACATATATATTACATGACGGATGATGTTCATCCATGTACTTACGAAATCCTTTTTCTCTGTTTTCTTGCTGGTTGGATCCAAGTCGTCCTTCATTGATTTGGCGAAATACAACGATATTTTGGGGATTTTCTCCAAGCATCATCATCATTCGTCCTGCAAAATATCCGCTTTGTTCTGATTTTTGTCCATAAAAGGCAAGTGGATTTAAAGAAGGTATATTGGAATCTATAAATATATAAGGTATATTGTGTTCGTCTAATTGTGATACAAGTATGGACGTTGTTTCAGAGATTGTTGGAGCAAGGATAACACCATCAGGTTCTTGCTCTATAGCTTGAATTCCGGAATCTATGAATGAAGAATAGACATATTGGTCATAATAAATGATGGAAATTTTGATGTGGAAGTCAGAAAAACTTTCTACAGCATTGTTCATCCCGTTTTCTACGTCAGACCAATAGTCGTCAGCATTATGTTGGGGAAGCAGACAAATGAAATGGTATTTTTTATTGGATGCCAATGCACTAGCATACATGTTGGGCTGATAATCCAATTGTTTTAAGATGTCTTTTACTTTTTTACGACTGCTTTCTGAAACTCCACTTCTATCGTGTAGTACTCTATCGACAGTACCTACAGACAAATTTGCCATATGGGCTATGTCCTTTATTCTGATTCTATCAGGTAATTTATTCATATACCTTATAATATAAATACATTCTCTAAAAAAAATTACGCAACAAATATAGACTTTTTTTTTGTATTATAAAAATAAACACTACCTTTGTGCACGTACACGATATATTTGTCGTTCGTATTATTGATGTTTATGTAAGAAAAAAGCAATTGTTAATTTTTAAATTCAATAATTATGGGAAAAATTGTAACCTTAGGTGAAATCATGTTGAGATTATCAACTCCGGGAAACACACGTTTTGTTCAATCTGATTCTTTTGATGTCGTATATGGTGGTGGTGAAGCTAATGTAGCAGTAAGTGCCGCTAATTATGGCCATGATGCATATTTCGTTACTAAATTGCCAAAACATGAAATTGGTCAATCTGCAGTAAATGCTCTTCGTAAATATGGTGTGAACACTAATTTCATTGCCCGTGGTGGTGACCGTGTTGGTATTTATTATTTGGAAACAGGTGCTTCTATGCGTCCAAGTAAGGTTATTTATGACCGTGCACATTCTTCAATTGCTGAAGCTGATCCTTGTGATTTTGATTTCGATGCTATTATGGAAGGTGCTGACTGGTTTCACTGGTCGGGTATTACTCCAGCTATCTCTGATAAAGCTGCTGAATTGACAAAGTTGGCTTGCGAAGCTGCTAAGCGTCATGGTGTAACCGTTTCTGTAGACTTGAATTTCCGTAAGAAATTGTGGACAAAGGAAAAGGCCCAATCTATTATGAAGCCATTGATGCAATATGTAGACGTATGTATTGGTAATGAAGAAGATGCTGAACTTTGTTTGGGATTCAAACCAGATGCTGATGTAGAAGGTGGTGAAACCAATGCAGAAGGTTACAAGGGGATCTTCAAGGCTATGGCCAAGGAATTTGGATTCAAGTATGTTATCTCTACTTTGCGTGAATCATTCTCTGCTACTCATAATGGTTGGAAAGCTATGATTTATAATGGAGAAGAATTCTATGAATCAAAGCGTTATGATATCAATCCGATTATTGACCGTGTAGGTGGTGGTGACTCGTTCTCAGGTGGTATCATTCATGGCTTGCTTACTAAGCCTAATCAAGGTGAGGCTCTTGAATTTGCAGTAGCAGCTTCAGCTTTGAAGCATACTATCAATGGTGACTTCAACTTGGTATCTGTAGAAGAAGTGGAAAGTTTGGCTGGTGGTAATGCTAACGGTCGTGTACAACGTTAATCTATAAAATAGAAAGTAATAATGGCAAAATTTGATAAAGTAGCCGTATTGAATAAAATCGGCTCTACAGGTATGGTTCCTGTATTCTATCACAAAGATGCAGAAGTTGCAAAGAAAGTGGTAAAGGCTTGCTACGAAGGTGGTGTTCGTGCATTCGAATTCACTAATCGTGGTGATTTTGCTCATGAAGTATTTGCAGAAGTGGTGAAGTTCGCAGCAAAGGAATGTCCTGAAATGGCAATGGGGGTTGGTTCTATTGTAGACTCGGCAACTGCTGCTCTTTATTTGCAATTGGGCGCTTGTTTTGTAGTAGGCCCGTTGTTCAACCCTGAAGTAGCAAAGATTTGTAACCGTCGTTTGGTTGCTTATACTCCTGGTTGTGGTAGTGTATCCGAAGTGGGTGCTGCTCAAGAAGTTGGATGCGATCTTTGTAAAGTATTCCCAGGTGATGTTCTTGGCCCTAAATTGGTAAAAGGTTTGATGGCTCCTATGCCATGGTCAAAGTTGATGGTAACAGGTGGGGTAGAACCTACTCAGGAAAACATTACTTCTTGGATTAAGGCTGGCGTATTCTGCGTTGGTATGGGTTCCAAGCTTTTCCCAAGCGATAAGGTGAAGGCTGAAGATTGGGCATATGTAACAGAAAAATGTAAGGAAGCTTTGGCTTACGTTGCTGAAGCACGTGCTAATAAGTAAGAGTTGTTATAATCCGCCCTTCACGGATTATTTATGAATGGTGGATATCATTTTGTTTAAAGGTGTATAATTAATGGGAGAGACCATCGCATAGCGATGGTCTTTTTTGTGTTGGTGCCGCAGACCACGTGAAAAGAGATGGTATATGAAATAATTCAAAGAATGGATATATAAAAAAGAATCAGCAAAACTTTCTATCTATCTAATTTTTTGTAACTTTGCACCTTTAAAAATAAAGGACTTAATCGATTAAGAAAAATAATACAAGATATGAGTAAGAAATTCGCAGAACTCTCCCAGCTCAACCTTTCGCAAGTGAACAAGGAAGTGTTGGCTAAATGGGATGAAAATGATGTATTCTCCAAAAGTATGACAGAACGTGAAGGATGTCCTTCTTTCGTCTTTTACGAAGGTCCTCCTTCAGCAAACGGTATGCCTGGTATTCATCACGTAATGGCACGTACTATCAAGGATACTTTCTGCCGATACAAGACTATGAAGGGATTTCAGGTAAAGCGTAAGGCAGGCTGGGACACCCACGGTCTTCCGGTAGAACTCGGTGTGGAAAAGGCAATGGGTATTACCAAAGAAGATATTGGTAAGACTATTTCTGTAGCTGAATACAATGCTGCTTGCCGCAAGGACGTGATGAAATTTACCAAGGAATGGACCGACCTTACTCATAAAATGGGTTATTGGGTGGACTTGGACGATCCATATATCACTTATGATAACCGTTACATTGAAACCCTTTGGTGGCTCTTGAAGCAACTTTACAACAAGGGCTTGCTCTACAAGGGTTACACTATCCAACCGTATTCTCCAGCTGCAGGTACTGGCTTGAGCTCGCACGAATTGAACCAACCGGGTTGCTATCGTGACGTGAAGGACACTACCGTGATCGGTCAGTTCAAGATGAAGAACCCAAAACCGGAAATGGCAGAGTGGGGTACTCCGTACTTTATCGCTTGGACAACCACTCCATGGACATTGCCATCGAACGTGGCGCTTTGTGTGGGTCCGAAGATTGACTATGTAGCCGTTCAGACTTACAACAGCTACTCGGGTGAAAAGATGACCGTGGTATTGGCCAAGGCTCTTCTGAATATGCATTTCAACCCGAAGGCCGCTGAACTTGCCCTTGAAGATTACAAGCCGGGTGACAAGCTCGTTCCGTTTAAGGTGGTAGGCGAGTACAAAGGTACTGATCTCGTGGACATGGAGTACGAGCAACTCCTTCCATGGGTGAAGCCTGTAAGTGTGGATGAAAATGGTAATTGGTCTGATGCTTCGGCTCAAGCATTCCGCGTAATCCCAGGCGATTATGTTACAACAGAAGATGGTACAGGTATTGTACACATTGCTCCGACATTTGGTGCGGACGACGCCTTTGTAGCGAAAGCGGCTGGTATACCTTCACTCTTTATGATCAACAAAAAGGGTGAAACTCGTCCTATGGTAGACCTTACAGGTAAGTTTTACAAGATGGATGAATTGGATGAAACATTCTTAAACGCTTGCGTAAATAAAGAACTATATAAGGAGTATGAAGGCCGTTGGGTGAAGAACGCTTACGACCCTCAGTTCACCGTGGATGGAAAGTACGATGAAAAGGCTGCTCAACAAGCTGAGTCTCTCGATGTATTTATCTGCATCAATATGAAGGGTGAAAACAAGGCCTTCAAGATTGAAAAGCATGTGCACAACTATCCGCACTGCTGGCGTACCGACAAGCCGGTATTGTACTACCCGCTTGATAGCTGGTTCATCCGCTCTACCGCCGCCAAGGAACGCATGATGGAACTCAACAAGACCATCAACTGGAAACCGGAATCAACCGGTACAGGCCGTTTCGGCAAGTGGCTCGAAAACTTGAACGACTGGAACTTGAGCCGTTCACGTTATTGGGGTACTCCGCTTCCTATCTGGCGTAGCGAAGAAGGCGAAGAAATCTGCATCGGTTCGGTGGAAGAACTCTACAACGAAATCGAAAAGGCTATCGCTGCCGGTTTCATGATCTCGAATCCCTACAAGGAAATGGGCTTCGAACCCGGTATATATAATAAGGAGAACTACGACAAGATTGACCTCCATCGTCCGTACGTGGATGACATCACTTTGGTTTCTCCATCAGGAAAGCCAATGAAGCGTGAACTTGACTTGATTGACGTATGGTTCGACTCGGGGGCAATGCCTTATGCTCAGCTCCACTATCCGTTCGAAAACAAGGAAATCGTGGATAACCGCACTTACTATCCGGCCGACTTCATCGCCGAAGGTGTGGATCAGACTCGTGGTTGGTTCTTTACCCTCCATGCCATTGCAACCATGGTATTCGATAGCATCTCTTATAAGAATGTTATCTCGAACGGTCTCGTGCTCGACAAGAACGGTAACAAAATGTCGAAGCGTCTGGGTAATGCCGTTGACCCGTTCGGTGCCATCGAACAATACGGATCCGACCCATTGCGTTGGTACATGATTACCAATGCATCGCCATGGGACAACTTGAAGTTCGACGTGGAAGGCGTGATGGAAGTAACCCGCAAGTTCTTCGGTACCCTCCACAATACCTACAAGTTCTTCGCTCCGTATGCTAACCTCGACGGATTTACATACGCTGAAGCTGAAGTACCGGTAGCTGAACGTCCGGAAATTGACCGTTGGATTCTTTCAGAACTCAATTCGTTGATCAAAGAAGTGGATGCTTGCTATGCTGACTATGAACCAACCAAGGCAGGTCGTCTCATCAATGACTTCGTGAACGATAACCTTTCTAATTGGTACGTTCGTCTTTGCCGCAAGCGTTTCTGGGGTACAGGTTACTCACAAGACAAGCTTGCCGCTTATCAGACATTGTATGTCTGCTTGGAAACTGTAGCTAAGTTGATGGCTCCGATTTCTCCATTCTATGCCGACCAAATGTACATGAACCTCATCGAAGCTACCGGCCGTGACAACGTGGTATCTGTACACCTCGCCAAGTTCCCGGTATGCAACGAAAGCATCATTGACAAGGAACTCGAAAATCGTATGGAGTTGGCTCAGAAGGTATCTTCTATGGGCTTGGCTCTCCGTAAGAAAATCAACATCATCGTGAAGCAACCGCTCCAGAAGTTGATGATTCCGGTAGATGCCTTGACAAAGGAACGTCTTGAAGCAGTGAAGTCGCTCATCATGAACGAAGTGAATATCAAAGAAATCGACTTTGTGGAAGGTGCATCAGACATTCTCGTGAAGAAGGTTAAGTGTAACTTCAAGATTATGGGTAAAAAGTTCGGTCCGTTGATGAAGCAAGTGGCTGCTGCTGTAACCGCTATGAGCCAAGAACAAATTGCAGAATTGGAAAACAACGGTAAGCTCACTCTCGACTTGAATGGTACACCGGTTGAAATCGAAGCTGGCGAAGTTGAAATCTTCAGCGAAGATATTCCGGGATGGGTTGTTACGAATGAGGGAACTCTAACTGTAGCTTTGGATACTGTAGTAACCGATGAACTTCGTCGTGAAGGTATTGCCCGTGAATTGGTAAGCAAGATTCAAAATATCCGTAAGAGTAGTGGTTTTGAAATAACCGACAAGATTCGTGTCGTTCTTTCAAGAAATGAACATACAGATGCTGCAATCAATGAATACAATGACTATATTTGTAATCAGGTTTTGGCTCACTCATTGGATTTAGCGAATATAAATGAAGGAACCGAACTCGAATTTGACGGTTTTACATTATGGATAAATGTAATGAAAGAATAATATTAACCTTTAAATACTATATGTTATGGCTGAAAAGACTAGATACTCGGATGCGGAACTCGAAGAATTTCGAGCCATTATCATGGAAAAGTTAGAATTGGCACAACGTGACTATGACAGATTGAAAAGTACAATTATGAATAAAGACGGGAATGATGTGGACGATACATCTCCTACATATAAGATTCTTGAAGAAGGAGCCAATACTCTTTCTAAAGAAGAAACGACCCGTCTGGCTGCCCGTCAGCAAAAATTTATTCAGAATCTTCAGGCTGCTTTGATTCGTATTGAAAACAAAACATACGGAATTTGCCGTGAAACAGGTAAACTGATTCCTGCAGGAAGACTTCGTGCTGTTCCCCATGCAACTTTGAGCATTGAAGCCAAACAAGGAGGAAGCAAATAATTAATGAGCGTAAGCCATTCTATACAAAGAGGTCTCATCAGATATTCCCTTTGTTTGGAATGGCTTTTTTATACAAAGACTGAATGAAGAAATTTCTAACTAAAGGACAACTTTCAATTCTCATCATCTTAGTGGTACTTATCATAGACCAGGTGATAAAAATATGGGTGAAAACTCATATGTTTTGGCATGAAAGTATACGTGTAACAGATTGGTTTTTTATTTATTTCACTGAAAATAACGGTATGGCTTTCGGTATGGAAATAATTGGGAAACTGTTTCTTACTTCTTTCCGTATTGTAGCGGTAGCTTTGATAATTGGTTATTTGATTAAAATAATCAAACGAGGATTGAAAACGGGATATATTGTATGTATATCTTTGATACTTGCAGGTGCTATAGGTAATATTATTGATTGTGTGTTTTATGGAGTATTGTTCAGTGAAAGTACTCATTCTTCCATTGCAACCTGTGTTCCTATAGGTGAAGGTTATTCAGAATGGTTTTACGGTAAAGTGGTTGATATGTTTTATTTTCCAATCATTGATACCAATTGGCCGGAATGGATACCTTTTGTAGGAGGCGAACATTTCATCTTTTTCAGTCCAATCTTCAATTTTGCTGATGCGGCTATCAGTTGTGGTATAATCGCTTTGATATTGTTCTACAGCAAATATTTGAATGAAAACATGAAGCAATCTGATGCGGTTATAGATGCTAAAAAAGAAAAATGAAATGATAAGAAAGATTCATGGGCTTATCCTTACAATAGGATTGTTTATTATTGTTGGTTGCGGAGATCAGATGCCTGATGAAGTAATACCACCGGCACAAATGGAAAATATTTTATATGATTACCATTTGTCTTTAGGGATGTCGGCTAATCTCAATTATACGGATAACTACATGAAAACCTCTTATATGAATTATATTTACCAGAAACATAATATAACAGAGGCTGAATTTGATTCTTCTATGGTTTGGTATACTCGACATACAGGTGAACTTGCTGCTATATATACCAATTTGAGTGAACGTTTCAGAAAAGAAAAGCAACATGTTACAATGTTTTTGGAAGCACGTCAAGAGGGTGAATTTGTTTCTATGCCAGGTGATACCGTTAGTGTATGGCCCTATCGTACTCTTTATTGGTTGACTTCTACACCGTTGAACAATATGTTTACTTTTGAATTGACGGCCGATAGTAATTTCCATTCAAAAGATGCTTTTTTATGGAAGGCAAATTATACATTTTTGGCTGAAGGACAAGCTACTATGGCATTGAATGTGATGTTTGACAATGATTCTGTAATAGGACAAAGTAAACAAATTGTATCGTCGGGTATGGATAGTATTTATTTGCATTCAGATTCAGCATACAATATTCGAAAAGTCCAAGGTTTTATTTATTTGAAGGCAGATTCTTCTCAAATTGCCAGTTTGTTGGTCAATGATTTATCCATGACTAAGTATCATATGGAAAAAGATTCGGTCGAAGTGTCTCAAGACTCGATTCCTACTACCCAAGTACGTGAGCCTAAAATTCATTCGGAAAAATTGAAAGAGATAGCCCCAGATGAAAAAATACGCTTGCAATAGATTGTATCTTTCATCTAATGAGTATTTGTCTCCATCTGTTGTTTGTTTGGATGATGAAGGATGTGTTATTTCCTTTGCATTGTTGAAAGATGAATTGGATGCAACAGAATGGATTGGTGGTGTTGTAATATTGTCAGAGGTCAAAGATATTACGTTCGAACAAAATTTTCATCAGTTGCTTCAAAAATCATCAGCTTCTCCCAATGCTTTATTATATGCATGGCATATTTCGAATTTTGATTTCAATAAAGAGGAATTTTCATCAATCAGTACCTTGAAAAGATTAAGTTAGTCTTCTTCTAAATTCAGCGCATATGATAGCTGTAGCAGTAGCTACGTTCAGTGATTCTGATGTAGGTCTATCTTTAGGGAAATTGGGTATATAAAGACGTTGGTTGATTAGCTTTGATACATTGTCACTGATACCATTTCCTTCATTTCCCATAACTATTATTCCATTGGGTGACAAACTTTCTTCGTACATATTGTTACCATCAAGGAACGTTCCATATACAGGGGTGTTTGTGGGTAATGTTGTAATGAATGAAGGTAAGTCAACATAATGTATTTTTACCCTAGCCAAGGCACCCATAGTGGCTTGTACTACTTTGGGATTATATACATCTACTGTATTTAAGGAACAATAAATATGTTCAATTCCAAACCAGTCAGCTATACGAATGATAGTACCTAAATTACCTGGGTCTTGTATATCATCCAATGCCAGACATAAGCCTTGGTTCGCATGATTGGTAACCGATTCTTCATTTGGTTGTACAAAAACGGCTAATACTTCTTGAGGGGTTTTCAACAAACTGGCTCGTGTAAGTTCTTCTGATGTAACTTCGATGATTTCTTGAGCGTTCAGATGCGGATGTTGTTTCAACCAATTGGGAGTTGACAACAATAGGCGACAAGCGAAGTGATTGATTAATTCTTCCACTAATTTGGGACCTTCGGCTACAAAGACACATTCTTCCTTCCGATTCTTTTTTAATTCTAATGAATGGATGTATTTGATTTTATTCTTACTGAGCATGATTATTTGCGGTTAATAACGAATAATTCATGGCAAAGCTAAAAAGATATTTTCAATTTATACCTATATTTGTACAAAAAATGAGAAGCTAAATAGATAAGATGAAAAGTTCAAGGATCCATATATGCTTGTTATTAATCCTAATGCTTTGTTCGTGTTCGGTCAATAAATTCATTCCGGATAAACAATATCTGTTGGATGAAGTTGATGTTGTATCCGATTCCAAAGAAGTGAAGCCTTCTCTGTTTACAAGTTATATTCGTCAGAATCCGAATGCAAAATGGTTTAATCTGGTAAAGATTCCTATGCGTATATATTGTATCTCGGGAAAGGATTCTTCTAAATGGATGAATCGTTTTCTGCAAAAGATTGGAGATGCTCCGAAGATATACGATGAAACTATAGCATTAAAATCCCAACGTGAAATTGAGAAAGCAGTCCGTAATATGGGATATATGAGGGCTGTGGTTCGTCTTGATACCATTATCAACAAGAATAAACTTAAATTGTCTTATAACATCAAGACGGATAGTTTGTATCGGATTAATCATATTGCATACCAAATTGATGATTGGATGATCAATGAATTGATAATGCAAGATTCCGTTTATTCTTTATTGTCAGAGGGGATGCCGTTTGATGTAGTGGCTTTGGATAATGAACGTCAGCGTATCACCAAATTGTTGCAAAACAACGGCTATTTTAAGTTCAATAAAGATTTTATTGTTTATCAGGCAGATACTGTCCGAAATACTTTTGAAGTAGATCTTACAATGAAACTTTTGCCATATCGGGCGCGGAAAGAGGATTTACCCGTTTCTCATAAACAATATTCAATCCGGAATGTCAATTTTATAACGATTGATGATATTACTCGGTTTGATAATGATTATCAGTCGTATGATTCTCTTTTTTATAAAGGATTGAATATCTATTATAAAGATAATGTTTATATTCGTCCTAATGTGTTGGCTAATTTCAACTACATTAATCCGGGAACTTTGTTTAGTGAACAAAGTGTACAGAATACATATGCATCAATGGGACGTCTTCGTGCCTTGAAATATACGAATGTCAGATTCAATGAGGTCATGGGAAAAGACAGCATGCTATTGGATGCTAATGTACTGCTTTCTAAAAATAAAGACAAGTCCATTGCTTTTGAAATAGAGGGTACCAATTCTGCTGGTGACTTGGGAGCCGCTGCATCTATGACATTCCAACATAAAAACCTATTTAAAGGTTCCGAAACGTTTACGTTTAAAGTGCGTGGAGCTTATGAGGCCATTACAGGTTTGGAGGAAGGGTATGAGAATGATGACTATCAGGAATATGGTATCGAAAGTACTTTGAACTTCCCAGAATTCATGTTCCCTTTTCTATCATCTGCATTCAAGAAAAAAATAAGAGCTACATCGGAGGTGGGTGTCAAGTTCAATTCACAACTTCGTCCGGAGTTTACCCGTACGTTGGCATCTGCATCTTGGAGCTATCGGTGGACGGATAAGACCCGTTCGCAACACAGATTCGATCTGTTGGATGTCAACTACATCTATGTACCTTGGAAATCGAATACTTTCAAGGCTTATTTGGAAAATTTGACAGATCGTAATTCGATTCTTATTAAGAGCTATGAAGATTTGCTGATTGTTCGAATGGGCTATACATTCAGTTACAATAGTGCAAACAATTCCCAAATGATAGGAAATAGGAATTCATATTCTGTCCGTTTTAATATTGAAGAATCCGGTAATTTATTGTACGGTGCTTCCAAATTGATTCATCGTCGGCCGAAAACAGATAAAGGATATGTTATAGCCAATATACCTTTTGCACAATACATAAAGGGAGATTTTGATTTTGCGCAGAATCTGCTTATAGATAATCGTAATTCATTGGTGTTTCATATAGGTTTGGGTGTTGCTTATCCATATGGAAATTCACAAGCTCTTCCTTTTGAAAAAAGATATTTTTCAGGAGGACCTAACAGTGTACGTGGATGGTCGGTTCGTTCTTTAGGACCTGGTAGTTACAAAGGAGCAGATGGAGTTGTGAATTATATTAATCATACAGGAGATATCAAACTTGATTTGAATGTTGAATATCGTACTCATTTATTTTGGAAATTTAATGGAGCGGCATTCATAGATGCCGGTAATATATGGAATATCAATACATACGAAGGCCAGGAAGAAGGAACTTTTCGTTTTGATAGTTTCTATAAACAAATAGCGGTAGCTTATGGCTTGGGTATTCGTTTGGATCTGGATTACCTTATCTTACGTTTTGATGGAGGGATGAAAGCAGTCAATCCAATGTTGGAAGGAAAAGATAAATATCCGTTGATTCGTCCTCGAATGAGCCGTGATTTCGCTTTCCATTTTGCAGTAGGTTATCCTTTTTAATAAGTTATATATGAAGACGCATACAATTGAAGAAGTCAATGAACTCAAAGCATGGTTTGATGCCCAGCAATTGCCGGCTACATTGCAATTGAATCAATCTACATTTATCCCTGATGTAGCGACAACCGTAGAATCGTTGTTTATGCAGGCTTATATTTGTTATGAAAATCCCAAGATGCAGGGATGTATTGTCTTGTTGCAACAGATAAAGAAAGTGTTGGAAAAATAGAAAATTTACAGTTTTTTTGTGATTTCAATAGTTTTTTCATATTTTTGGACCTATATTATTTACATTTTAATTTTACTACATCATGAAAAAGTATTTAGCAGAAATGATTGGTACAATGGTTCTTGTACTGATGGGATGCGGCACAGCCGTTAGTCTTAATTGTGGTCTTGACACAGCTTCTGTAGTTGGTACAGCTATGGCATTTGGTTTGGCTGTTGTAGCTATGGCTTATACCATTGGTGGTATCAGTGGATGTCATATTAATCCGGCCATTACATTGGGTTGTCTTTTGACAGGACGTATCAGTGGTAAAGATGCAGGTATGTATATGATTTTCCAAGTTATTGGTGCATTTATCGGTTCTGCATTATTGGCTGTATTGGTATCGGGATTAACTCCGGGTGGTACGACAACTGGTGCAAACGCATGTTCTGGAGATGTAATCAATGGATTGATTGCTGAAATTGTTTTGACTGCTATTTTTGTTTTGGTTGTATTGGGTACAACAGATGAAAAGAAAGGTGCTGGTAATTTCGCAGGTTTGGCTATCGGTTTGTCATTGATCCTCATTCACTTGGTAGGTATCCATTATACAGGTACTTCTGTAAATCCAGCTCGTTCCATTGCTCCGGCAGTGTTCCAAGGTGGTGTTGCTTTGAGCCAATTGTGGGTGTTCATCGTTGGTCCGTTTGTAGGTGCTGCTATTGCTGCTCTTATTTGGAAGGTTATCGGTAAAGAATAATCAGAGCATACATACAAAAAAAGGTGGATGTCATCATCCACCTTTTTGGTATATAAAACTATAATTATAATCCAAAATAACAGCTGATATAACCCATGTATCGGTTTTCGCTTCCTTTCATAGCAGGCTTGTTCATACGGAAATTGGGGGCGATTTTCACATATTTACCTAATTGGAATTGTAGACCTGCTATCAGTGCTTCCTGATCTTTAGCTTCATTCCAATTATCTTTTGATGATAGATTATCGTAACGAAGGTAGACATCCGTAGTCGTATTCAGTCGGGCCGACCCATAAATTGAAAAGCCGTACAAATCGGCATCTTTTTTATTTCCATCGTTTTGATAAAGGTTGTATTCTGCACCAATAGAGAAATTATTTCTTTTATATCCAATGAAAGTTGCAAGATTTTGTTTGTTTTCCATTTCATCGCTTGTTCCTTCATTCAAACCATAGTATACTCTGAAAAACCATCCTTTAACAGGTGTGAGAGTTGCTCCTAAACCATACAATAATCCATCTTTCTTTTGTATTTTCTTATATCCTTCACCATTAGCTATCAGGACATCTGCAGTAATCCAATTAGCTAATTGATAAGAAGCGGAAATCCCTAAATCGGCACTGTTGCCAAATTTATATAAATCCTGAAATGATTTCATGATATAGCGATATCCCCAGAATTTTTCCTGCATATTGAATTGGGTCGTTGAAATAAGTCCTCCGTTTAGAGTTAGTTTACCCGTTTTCCAACTGATTTGAGCGTTCTTGATGTAGGCAATACGATGATAGTCATTCACGTCGTCCGATTGTCCTACGTCCATTACTCCTTTAATCTCCAATCCTTTGCCCAAATTATATTGGTAACCTAAATAACTTCTATCGAGTTCAAATCCCCGGTCATCATTATCGTGCCCGAATCCTGTATGAAAATTGCCGAATACTTGGATGATAGCTTTTCCTTTTGAGTTTTTTTCTTGAGCCTGGATAGTGAAACTGATGCATGATATCAATGCATACATTACGATTCTCATTCTTTTCATTTTCTATTGTTTTTTTTTATTTTACAAAGATATAATTATTACATTACAACAGTATGACAAAAGTATTTTAAATTTATTTCATTATATTTGCATAACAGGTTTAATACATCTAAAATAATAATTCTATATGAAGAAAATCATTTTATCGGTTTTGTTGGTTGGCGGATTCTGTTTTCCAGCGATGATGCATGCGGCAGAAAATCTTCCGTCGGATACTGTTAATTGTCATTCATCCGGATGGATTCAACATCCATGGTTCGGAAAAAAGGTAGGATATATCGGAGATTCCATTACCGATCCACGCAACGGAGGAGGAAAGATCAAGAAGTATTGGGAATTCTTGCAAGAATGGCTAGGTATAACTCCTTATGTATACGGAGTAAGTGGTCGTCAGTGGAACGATGTACCTCGTCAGGCTGAACTTCTGAAAAAGGAGCATGGTGAAGAGGTAGATGCCATTTTAGTCTTTATTGGAACAAACGACTTCAATCATGGTGTACCCGTTGGTGAATGGTTCACTGAAAGTGAAGAACAAGTGATGTTCGCTCGCGGAGAGATGGAACAATTGGTAACTCGCAAGAAACGTATGCCTGTATTGTCTGATGAAACGTACAAAGGTCGGATAAATAAAGGCATTACTCATTTGAAGCAACTGTTTCCAGATAAACAAATCATATTATTGACTCCTTTGCACCGTTCTTATGCACGTTTCAGTGAAAAGAATGTCCAACCTGCCGAATGCTATCAGAACCGTATTGGTGAATACATAGATCCCTATATTGATGCAATTAAAGAAGCGGGAAATATATGGGGAATTCCAGTTATTGATTTCAATGCGGTAACAGGTATTAATCCAATGATAGAGGCACAATCTTGCTACATGTTCAATGAAAAGACAGATTTGCTCCATCCTAGTACCAAAGGACAAGTGCGTATGGCAAGAACTTTGGTGTATCAATTACTGATGTATCCTTGTACTTTTGAAGAATAAAGGGGAAGGGGAATAAAAGAAAAAGGCGGTTATTAACCGCCTTTTTCTTTGTACACTCTCAGGGATTCGAACCCTGGACCCACTGATTAAGAGTCAGTTGCTCTACCAACTGAGCTAAGAGTGCATCGCTTATCGCTTTTCTTTGTACATCCTCAGGGATTCGAACCCTGGACCCACTGATTAAGAGTCAGTTGCTCTACCAACTGAGCTAAGGATGCATTCTCTTCCGATTTGCGGTTGCAAAGGTATGTGTTTTATTCGAAATAGCCAAACGTTTTTTGAAGTTTTTTTGCCTTTTCATCGTTTTTTATTCGAATTCATAAAGCTCCGATGGGGTATTTCGTTTTAATGTAACAAGTTGCACATCTTTGCCTACTAAAATTCCTTTACTTCTTAAAATCAATTCTACTGTTTTATAGGCAAGTTCCGGATGATTGTTGTCCTTACTCAAATGGCAAAGCCAAATGTATCTCAATCCTTCGTGAATATTTTCTGCCAAGAAATTGGCTGTATCCCGATTGCACATGTGCCCGTTATTGCTTACGATACGTTCTTTCAAGTATTGGGGATACGGTCCCATTTTCAGCATTTCCTCATCGTAGTTGGCTTCTATTATCAAGTAATTTGCTTTGCAGATGTATTGTGCAGCAGTAGGGGTTATGTATCCCATATCGGTCAGAAAGGAAAATACTTTTCCATCCAATTCAATGCAATATCCCACATTGTCCGTTCCGTCATGGGGCACTTCAAAAGCTGTTATTTTAAAATCTTCTAAAGTTAGGGGAGTTTCCTTGAAAAGATGTCGCACGCAGGTGGAAAGTTTTTCCGTCATGCAATAGCTTTTATTGATACCTTTATGCGTTTCTGGAGTAGCATAAACGGGAATACCGCATTTTTCACCCAAACTTCCAACTGCTTTTATATGATCGGCGTGATCATGTGTTACGAGAATGGCTCGAATACTTTCTATGCCGATTCCATGTTCTTTCAAAATCTTTTTGATTGTACGTGGTCCTATTCCAGCATCAATCAATATTCCGTATGTATCTGTCCCCAAGTAGTAGCAGTTTCCACTGCTGCCGCTTGCAAGACTTAAAAATCTTATTTTCATTTAATTAAATCGTCTTTTTAATGCGAATAGCATAAAATGCTAGCAAAAGGAACGCAAATATACGAAATAAAAATGGAAACCTATATAAAAAAAGCATCAGCTTTTAGAACTGATGCTTTTTTGTATGATTAACTTCTCAATTAGAATTGGAAGAAATTTTTAGCATTGTTGTAGCAGATATCCTCTACCATTTGGTTGAGACGTTCCATTTCGCTTGCTGGAATTTCACCGTTTTCTACATCCTTTCCTAACAAGTTACACAAGGTGCGACGGAAATATTCATGACGCGGATAGGAGAGGAATGAACGTGAATCGGTCAACATACCAACGAAACGGCTCAACAAACCAAGTACAGACAAAGCGTTCATTTGCTTTTCCATACCGTCTTTTTGATCCAGGAACCACCAACCAGAACCGAACTGAATCTTTCCTGGTACGGAACCGTCCTGGAAGTTACCCAACATGGTAGCAATAACTTCGTTAGCGCATGGGTTCAAGTTGTAAAGGATAGTCTTGGTCAACTTACCGGCTGTATTCAGTTTGTCAAGATACTTGGCCATGGCCTTAGCGGTAGTAAATTCACCGATAGAGTCGAAACCGGTATCAGGACCGAGGAGTTTGAACATCTTGGTGTTGTTGTTACGGATGGCACCATAGTGGAATTGCTGTGTCCAACCTTTTTCCCAGTCCATTTCACCAAATACAATCATCATGGCCGACTTGAACTTCAAGATTTCTTCCTTGGTCAGTTCGTTGCCACCATATACCTTATTAAATATAGCCTTGATTTCGGCATCGGTATAGTCTTCAGCATAGAATTCTTCGATACCATGGTCGGACAATTTACATCCTTGTTCAGCGAAGAAATCATGACGCTTGCGAAGAGCAGTTACCATATCGTCGAAAGTAGAGATGGTTACACCGCTCACTTCAGCTAATTTTTCCATGTAAGCACGGAACTCAGCTGGAACTTCTACAGCCATAGCCTTGTCTGGACGCCATGTAGGAAGCATCTTTACTTCAAATCCGCTTTCGCGCGTCTTGATATGATATTCCAAAGAATCAACGGGGTCATCAGTAGTACAAACGGTCTCTACGTGATAACGACGCATCATACCGCGAGCTGAATATTCGGGCTTTTGAAGCTTTTCATTACATTCATCGTAAATTTCGCGTGCGGTTTTTGGATTCAAGATCTTGTCGATACCAAAAGCAGTCTTCAATTCCAAGTGTGTCCAGTGGTACAATGGGTTACGGAATGTGTAAGGTACTGTTTCGGCCCATTTTTCGAACTTTTCCCAATCGGTTGTATCCTTACCTGTACAGAAACGTTCGTCTACGCCATTGGTACGCATAGCACGCCATTTATAGTGGTCACCACCCAACCAAATTTCAGTCAATGACTTGAACTGATAGTCGTCGGCTACCATTTGGGGAATTAAGTGACAATGATAGTCGATGATTGGCATCTTAGCAGCATGTTCATGATATAATTTCTGTGCAGTTTCAGTTTGCAACAAGAAATTTTCATCCATAAAGTTTTTCATAAAATGTATTATTAAAATTGTTAATGTTTTAAATGATTTCAAACAGTTAAAAAACGTAAAGGCGGCAAGGCTCCGTTTCTTTAGATTTATTAACCGTTATCGAACACGAAAGTAGATATTTTATTTGGGATAACAAAATAATTTGTATCTTTGTCCCGAATATTTAAAGTTTTTAAATGCTTTGAATCTTTAACAAGTAAATTTGAATTACACTTTAATTAATATCTTATGAAAGCATTAAACAAGGAAACATGCGCTAAAGCTCAGCGCCCTGAAAGAATCATTCAATTTGGTGAAGGTAATTTTCTTCGTGCGTTTGTTGATTGGATTATTTTCAACATGAACGAAAAGACAGACTTTAATAGTAGTGTAGTGGTAGTACAACCGATTGACAGAGGTATGGTAGACATGCTGAATGCTCAAGATTGTCTGTATCACGTAAATTTGCAAGGTCTGGATAAAGGTGAAGTAGTAAACAGCTTGACCAAGATTGATGTAATCAGTCGTGCTTTGAATCCTTATACACAGAACGATGAATTCATGAAATTGGCCGAACAGCCTGAAATGCGTTTCGTTATTTCAAATACTACCGAAGCAGGTATTGCTTTCGATCCTACTTGTAAGTTGGAAGATGCTCCGGCTTCTTCTTATCCGGGTAAGTTGACTCAATTGTTGTATCATCGTTACAAGACATTCAATGGCGATATGAGCAAGGGCTTGATTATCTTCCCATGCGAATTGATTTTCTTGAATGGTCATAAGTTGAAAGAAACAATCTATCAATACATCGAATTGTGGAATCTTGGCGAAGATTTCAAGAAGTGGTTCGAAGGTGCTTGTGGTGTATATGCTACATTGGTTGACCGTATCGTACCGGGTTTCCCACGCAAGGAAATCGATGCTATCAAGGAAAAATTGCAATACGATGATAATTTGGTTGTTCAAGGTGAAATCTTCCACCTTTGGGTTATCGAAGCTCCACAAGAAGTGGCTAAGGAATTCCCTGCAGACCAAGCTGGCTTGAACGTATTGTTCGTACCGTCAGAAGAACCTTACCACGAAAGAAAGGTTACTTTGTTGAATGGTCCTCACACTGTCCTTTCACCGGTGGCTTACTTGTCGGGTATCAACATCGTACGCGATGCTTGTCAGCACGAAGTGGTAGGTAAGTATATCAATAAGGTAATGTTCGAAGAATTGATGGAAACATTGAACTTGCCGAAGGATGAACTTCAGAAGTTTGCCGAAGATGTATTGGAACGCTTTAACAATCCGTTCGTTGATCATCAGGTTACTTCCATCATGCTTAATTCCTTCCCGAAATATGAAACTCGCGACCTTCCAGGTTTGAAGACTTATTTGCAACGTAAGGGCGAATTGCCAAAGGGTTTGGTACTTGGTTTGGCTGCTATCATCACTTACTACAAGGGTGGTGTACGCGAAGATGGTGCTGAAATCGTTCCAAACGATGCTCCTGAAATCATGAACCTGTTGAAGGAACTTTGGGCAACTGGTTGCACCAAGAAGGTAGCCGAAGGTGTATTGGCAACTGAATCCATTTGGGGTGAAAACTTGAACAATATCCCTGGTTTGACAGATGCTATTGTTGGTTATTTGAATTCTATTCAAGAAAAGGGTATGCTTGAAACAGTTAAGAGCATTCTTTAATCCATACGGATAAACCAATAAGAAAAGCGGGTGTGAAAACATCCGCTTTTTTATTGGATTGACTTAAAACAAAAATGACTACTCGCTATTTGAAAAAGGTATAAAAATATCCTTTACATCCGTCACGGTGCTATAACTTGCTTATATCCAATTCATAACGGTGAATGGGTAGAGTGAAATTCTTCATTCACCATCCTTCACAATGCTTGATCTATAAATTTTGCGATGTAGATTTCCTTTTATAAAACTATGAGTTAGTAGTGGTAAAACTATGTTTTGCGAGGTAGAAAATGGCGCTTTACGATGTAGAAAGTGCCACTTTGTTTTGATGGCGGATGTGAATGATATTTTCGGTAGTTAATTCATTCAACTTTTTTTAGGGCAAGACAGTTTTTAATTCTATATTTGCACTGGATTAAAGAAAGGATATAGTGAAACCACAATTGATGATAGGAGCCATAACTGCCGGTAGCGGAAAGACACTTTTTGCTATGGGGTTGATACGTGCCTTGCAGAAACGTGATTTGAAAGTGCAGCCCTATAAGTGTGGAACTGATTTTATGGATGCCCAATTCCTTTCTTTGGTTGCTGATTATGAAACGGTGCATCTCGACACGTGGATGGCCTCGTACACTCATGTACAACATCTGTATAATAAATATGGTGAAAAGGCAGATGTGTGTGTAGTGGATGGAAGCGGTGGCTTGTATGACGGTATCCGAAAAATGCAGGGTAGTAATGTCGATATGGCAAAGTTGCTCGATATACCTGTTGTGCTCTTGGTGAATGCCCGTGCGGTAGGTTATTCGGTTGCTCCCGTCATTTATGGATTCAAGAAGTTTTGTCCGTCTTTGAAGATTGCCGGTGTAGTCTTTAATCAAGTATCTTCGCAAGCCCATTATACTTTGTTAAAGGAAGCTTGTCTGGATGCTGGGGTCGATACCTTGGGCTATCTTTGCTTTTCGGAAGAATGGAAATTGCCAAGCAAGCATACAGGACTTACTTTGACCGTAAAGAAAGAGTTGGATGAAAAGATAGAAAAATTGTCCGAACAAATAGTCAATCAGGTAGATATATCACGTTTGATGAGCAAATGTAATGGAGGATTTCCCTGTCGGTATATGTTGCCATATAGCTCGGATACGGAGTTCGATTCGTTTGTGACTCCTATACGAAAGATTAAGATTGCCGTTGCCCGTGATGCTGCTTTCAATTTTACTTATCGGGAAAATATAGCCAGCTTGAAACGGATAGGGGAGATTACTTATTTCAGTCCTGTATACGGTAGTGATTTGCCCGAAGCCGATTTGGTTTATTTACCAAGCGGTTTTCCAGAACTTTTTGCCCGCCAGTTGCATCGTCGTCGCAAATTGATGGACGATTTGAAGGCTTTTGCAGAACGGGGAGGGATGATATTGGCCGAAGGTGGGGGAACAATTTTCTTAAGTCGTTCGCTTACTGTTCGTCAAGGGGGAACGGCGTATGCCATGAGTGGAGTATTCCCGTTTGATTTTGAATTGACA
Source organism: Bacteroides sp. (assembly GCA_015060765.1). GTDB lineage: Bacteria > Bacteroidota > Bacteroidia > Bacteroidales > Bacteroidaceae > Phocaeicola. The sequence continues at coordinate 8,995 of SUXW01000006.1, read as the reverse complement.
GCCAATCGGATACAGACCAAATACAGAAAATATGAAATGGCTGGTATGGAATTGAAAGGGCATGATTACCGTTACTTTCAAATTCCTGATGGTATCGCTACAGATTCAATCATGCGTTACAAGAATGTAATTGCATGTTGTGGTCATCTGTATTGGGGTGAAACGGATATTATGAAGTGGTGGAATTAAACGACCGCTGCTATGGCTTTAATCAGGAAATAGAAGCTGACGATTAGTTTGGCCAATGTCCCAAATAGGAAACCTATCAGTGAACCGAATCCGGCTTTCAGCGCATGGTCCAAATCCCGGCCGCCTAACATCTCGCCGATAACTGCTCCAAGGAATGGGCCCATGATAATTCCCCATGGCATAAAGAACAACCCTATAATGGTTCCGGCTATACATCCTCGGTTGGCATAGGTGGTACCTCCACTGAATTTGCTCCCTAACATGGGGGTGATATAGTCTATCACTTGCAATGCAATGACTATCACCAACCAAATAATCAATTGTGAATTAGAGAATTGTACTCTATCTGTTATATGTAGCAATAGAATTCCGACATAAGAGAGAGGGATGCCCGGCAACATGGGTACAATACATCCTATTATTCCCAATACAATCAGTATGAATGCTATGATAAATAAAAGAATGTCCATTATTCTTCAGCAGTTCGTAAGATGAGGGTGGTGGCTCCCAATGTAATTATTGCTCCTTCTTCAATGCGGACGCGATCTTTCTCACCTAATATCTCATTCATCAGGAAAGTACCCGTTATACTTTGATTATCGCGTAGCGTATAAATGATTTTTCCTTTTTTATTCCGACTAACATTGATTACACAATGGCTACGGTCCATACTAGGGTCGGATGTCTCAATGGATACATCCACTTCTGTACCTTTATTCCTGCGTCCGATAATATTGTCGCCTTCCTTCAATGGAAGTACTTGTTTGTATCCGAATACATTCTCTACAACAACAATGCTTCCAAAATCCTTGCTGTTCTCTTGTTCGTCGAGCACTTCTTCCTTGCGGGTCGCTTTCAGTTTGGTCCTACCGATACGGATGCTGAATTGCTTTTTGCAATGTTCGCAAATGAAGACCAAGGATTGTCCTTCGGAGTATTTGGTTTCGTCAAAAGTGATGTAATTGTCACATTTGGGACAAAGGATTCTTTTCATTCGGATAGAGTTTATTTGGAAGTCAGCAACCAAGCGGTTTGGTAGGCCTCTTCCTGTTTCAGTTCATTGAGTCTTTGATTGGCTTCGTTCTTGTTGGTGAAGTTGTATAGTGAAATACGGAAACGTCCGCTACCTTCAACAATAGAAACGTGCTCATAACCTTTCTGTTGGAAATTTTGCAACATCTTTTGTGCATCTGCCGAAGTGGCCAGACTGGCTACAATGATATGATATTTCTTTTGGGGGCGAGCCGTTTCCTTTTGGATGGGTTGTTTCGGTTCGCTCTTGATTTCCTTTTTCGCCGGAGCAACTTCTTTGTTCGTTTCCTCTACTTTAGGAAGAGGGGCTACCTTTTCCTCTTTTACGGCAACAGGCTTAATTTGTTTCTTTGATTGAGGACTGTTTTTGGATGCTGGTGTTAAGGTTGTTGCCATGGATTGGGTACGAATGGCATCAAACAGGCACTCTGTTCCTAAAGAAGCATAATTCCCTTTATCCACATAGGTGTTTTCTACAGGCACTGAAAGGATAAAGAATAGAATGGCTGCTACAGCAACGGCTACAGCATTTCCCAACCAATGCGGATTCAAATGGAATTCTTTACGTTCTTTCTTCTTTTCTGGCAGAATCGGTGCCTCAGCATGTATTTCTTCGGCTTCAACCTTTTCAGTCAGCATCGGTATGGTGAAGGCATCGAGTGCATAAAGAGAAGGAGACAGGATGCCGCTTTCATCAGGGTGAAATTCATACAGACCTTTGATGTTGTAATGAAGTATACCTATACCATGTATATTTACTCTTCCTTCTGCATATAGTGTCTCTTTCAATTGGTTTACTGCCGACAAGATTTTACGGGTAGCGTCAGGGAAGTCAGTATGGTAGGCTTGCATGTAAGATTGGGCAAGCAATCCGTCATTCATTGTTAGTTGGGGATTGAATCCGATGGTACGTGTTGGAGGCAGATAGACTCCTTCACTCTCTTCATAATGAGCTGATTGATAATGAGTGATGAATCCTCCCAATTCTGGGATGACTACACAATCATTATCCAACAACAGATGCTCAATATGTCTCGTTAGTTCAATCATATTGCAAATATAGGCTTTTTATTCGGTTCCATCGCATTTTTCGACCAAGAAAATGTGGAGGAAGTTTGAATTTGTTGTATTTTTGCCTGCGTTTAACCAACTAACCAAATGATATGAATATTGCAATTGTAGGAACCGGCTATGTCGGTTTAGTAACAGGTACATGTTTTGCCGAAACGGGTGCAAATGTAACTTGTGTAGATGTCAATGAAGAAAAAATCGAAAATTTGAAGAAGGGAATCATCCCTATTTACGAACCGGGACTGGAAAGCATGGTGGAGCGGAATGTCAAAGCCGGCCGACTGCATTTTACAACTTCTCTGGTAGATTGTCTGGATGATGTCCAGATTGTATTCAGTGCTGTCGGTACTCCTCCAGATGAAGATGGAAGTGCCGATTTGAAATATGTGCTTGATGTGGCAAGAACCATCGGTAAGCACATTGATAAATATACATTGGTGGTCACCAAGAGTACGGTTCCTGTAGGAACGGCAAAGAAAGTGAAAGCTGTCATTCAGGAAGAACTCGACAAGCGGGGAGTGGATGTGGAATTTGATGTAGCTTCCAATCCGGAATTCTTGAAAGAAGGAAATGCCATTGATGATTTCATGAGTCCCGACCGTGTTGTGGTAGGTGTGGAATCTGAACGTGCCAAGAAATTGATGACTAAGCTTTATAAGCCTTTCATGTATGTGAATTTCCGTGTCATCTTCATGGATATCCCTTCTGCCGAAATGACCAAATATGCAGCTAATTCCATGTTGGCTACCCGAATCAGTTTTATGAATGATATAGCGAATCTGTGTGAATTGGTGGGAGCGGATGTGACAGCTGTTCGCGATGGAATCGGATCGGACAGTCGGATTGGACGCAAATTCTTATATGCAGGGTGCGGTTACGGTGGTTCCTGCTTCCCTAAAGATGTAAAGGCGTTGATCAAGACAGCCGAACAGAATGGTTATGATATGCGGGTGCTGAAGGCAGTGGAAGAGGTCAACGAATATCAAAAAAGTATTTTGTTTGATAAACTGAACAAACATTTTGAAGGCGATCTGAAGGGGAAGACCATTGCGTTGTGGGGATTGGCTTTCAAACCAGGTACAGATGATATGCGTGAAGCTCCTTCATTGGTGTTGATTGAAAGATTGAAGGCTGCAGGATGTCATGTACGTGCATTCGATCCGGTTGCCATTCCCGAATCCAAAAGAAGAATCGGAGATACCATCGACTATGCAAGTGATATATACGATGCGGTACTTGATGCAGATGCTTTGATGCTGGTTACGGAATGGAAAGAATTCAGAATGCCCAACTGGAAAGTGGTGAAGAAGGTGATGAATCAACCAGTAGTTTTTGATGGTCGTAATATATTCGATTCGGATGAAGTCACCGAAAATGGCTTTGTCTATTATTGTATCGGGAAATGAATGATTGAAACGATATAAACTTATCCATTAATAATTAAGATGTTATGCATACACAATCGGAATTGGTGCTTCATGCGCTTAAGCATTTGAAGATTGAGTCATTGAACGCGATGCAGGAAGCTTCCATTCTTGCATGGAAAGAACAGAAGGATCTGATCTTGTTGTCGCCTACTGGTTCTGGGAAGACTTTGGCTTATTTGTTGCCTTTGCTCGAATCGTTGGATCCTCGTGCAGAAGGGGTACAGGCAGTCATATTGGTTCCTTCCCGTGAATTGGCATTGCAGATAGAACAGGTGTTCAAGGCGATGGATACATCTTATAAGGTGATGAGTTGTTACGGAGGAAGACCTGCGATGGAGGAACATCGGACGATGAACGGAATCCGACCTTCTGTCATTGTGGGTACTCCGGGACGTATGAATGATCATTTGGGTAAGAGTAATTTCGACCCGTCGGGTGTAGGTGTCTTGGTTATTGATGAATTCGACAAATGCCTGGAATTTGGATTTCAGGAAGAAATGTCACAAGTTATCAGTCAGTTGCCCGGATTGAAAAGACGTTTCTTGTTGTCTGCTACCGATGCCGAAGAGATTCCTCGTTTCACCGGAATGAAACAAGTAATCAAATTGGATTTTTTGGAAGGAGACAGGCAACCAGCCGATCGTATACATTCGTATAAGGTTATTTCTCCTATCAAAGACAAACTTGAAACCCTGTATCAGTTGTTGTGTACGCTGGGTAGTCGGTCTACTCTCGTATTTTGTAATCATCGTGAAAGTGTGGAGCGTGTCGGTAAATATCTTCAGTCTCAAAAATATCTTTGTGGAATCTTTCATGGAGGAATGGAGCAGGAAGACCGTGAGCGTGTCTTATATAAGTTTCGTAATGGCAGTTGTCATGTTTTGATTTCAACAGACCTAGCTGCTCGGGGGCTTGATATTCCTGATATAGAGAACATCGTTCATTATCATTTGCCGATTCAAGAAGATGGTTATATCCATCGGAATGGTAGAACGGCACGGTGGGAATCGGAAGGTAATTCATATATCATTGCCCATTCGGAAGAAATTTTGCCGTCTTACATTCAGGAAGAACTGGAACTCTTTGTTTTTCCCAGTGAAATACCTATGCCGTCCCAACCGGAGTTTGCTACCTTATATATAGGTAAAGGGAAGAAAGATAAGATTAATAAAATAGATATTGTTGGTTTCCTTGCCAAGAAAGGTAATCTGAAAAAAGAAGAGATTGGCCGTATTGATGTGAAAGATCATTATGCGTTTGTCGCTATATCGAGAAAAAAAGTCAAACAAACACTGAACTTAATCAAAAATGAAAAAATAAAAGGAGTGAAAACGATTATAGAGTTGGCAAAATAATGACATTTTGTTATCGTGCCTATCTATTATCCTAATTTTTCTTCAAAAAGATAAAGTTTGTTTGATTTAAGATTCCAAATTGGTAAGTGGGTATATCAAAATGATAGCGATAATTAGACCTTTAAAGTAATATGAAAGAAAAATGAATGATATTTCGTAAATTTATTATCATTTATTTTGGAGAACTAAAAATAATGTGTAATTTCGCCAATCATAATGAAAACGAAATAATAACTAACAATAAAACCTATTAAAATGAAAAAGCATAATTTCAATGCAGGACCTTCTATTTTGCCTCGTGAGGTAATAGAAAAAACAGCCCAAGCCGTTCTTGATTTCAACGGTTCAGGACTTTCTTTGATGGAAATCAGTCATCGTGCTAAAGATTTCCAACCCGTAGTGGATGAAGCGGTTGCTTTGTTCAAGGAATTGTTGAATATTCCGGAAGGATATTCCGTTTTATTCTTGGGTGGTGGTGCAAGTTTGGAATTTTGCATGATTCCTTTCAATTTCTTGGAAAAGAAAGCAGCTTATCTGAATACTGGTGTATGGGCCAAGAAGGCTATGAAGGAAGCCAAGGGCTTTGGTGAAGTGGTAGAAGTGGCTTCTTCTGCAGAATCTGTTTACACTTATATTCCAAAAGGATATACTATACCTGAAGATGCTGATTATTTCCATGTAACCAGCAACAATACCATTTATGGTACTGAACTTCATGAAGATTTGGATTCACCGGTTCCTATGATTGCAGATATGTCATCGGATATTTTCTCTCGTCCTATCGACGTTTCCAAATACATCTGTATTTATGGTGGTGCCCAAAAGAATTTGGCTCCGGCAGGTGTGACATTCGTTATCGTGAAGAATGATGCTTTGGGTAAGGTTTCCCGTTATATTCCTACCATGTTGAACTACCAGACTCACATTGATGGCGGTTCTATGTTCAATACTCCTCCGGTATTGCCTATCTACGCAGCATTGCAGACTTTGCGTTGGATCAAGGCCGAAGGTGGTGTGGAAGAAATGCAGAAACGTGCTAAGGAACGTGCTGAAATGCTTTATGCTGAAATTGACCGTAACAAGTTGTTCCGTGGTACTGTTACCGATAAGGCCGACCGTTCTTATATGAACATTTGCTTTGTAATGGCAGATGAATACAAGGAATTGGAAGCAGACTTCTTGAAGTTTGCTACAGAAAAGGGTATGGTAGGTATCAAGGGTCACCGTTCTGTTGGTGGTTTCCGTGCATCTTGCTACAATGCTATGCCGAAGGAAAGTGTTCAAGCTTTGATTGACTGCATGCAGGAATTTGAAAAACTACATTAATCATGAAAGTATTAGTAGCAACAGACAAGCCGTTTGCCAAAGTAGCGGTAGACGGTATTCGTAAGGAAATTGAAGCAGCAGGTTATGAACTTGTGTTGCTTGAAAAATATGGTGAAAAGGCCAATTTGCTGGAAGCAGTAAAAGATGCGAATGCCATTATCATCCGTAGTGATGTGATTGATGCTGAGGTATTGGATGCAGCCAAGGAATTGAAGATTGTGGTTCGTGCCGGTGCCGGTTATGATAATGTTGATTTGGAAGCGGCAACTGCTCATGGCGTTTGTGTCATGAATACACCGGGTCAAAATTCCAATGCCGTAGCCGAATTAGCTTTGGGTATGATGGTTATGGCTGTACGTAATATGTACAACGGAACATCGGGCACAGAGTTGAAAGGTAAGAAATTGGGTATCCATGCATACGGTAATGTAGGTCGTAATGTAGCTCGCATTGCAAGAGGCTTTGGTATGGAAATCTATGCATACGATGCATTCTGTCCGAAAGAAGTAATCGAAGCGGATGGTGCTAAGGCTGTGGATTCAGCAGAAGAATTGTATGCTGCTTGTGATGTGGTATCTTTGCACATCCCGGCAACAGCTGAAACCAAGAATTCCATTAATTATGCATTGGTGAACAAGATGCCAAAGGGCGGTTTGTTGGTAAATACAGCCCGTAAGGAAGTCATCAATGAAGCGGAACTTATCCAATTGATGGAAGAACGCGCTGACTTGAAGTATGTAACAGATGTTATGCCTGCAGCCAATGCGGAATTTGCTGAAAAGTTTGCTGGACGCTATTTCTCAACTCCCAAAAAGATGGGTGCTCAAACAGCTGAAGCCAACATTAATGCTGGTATCGCTGCAGCCCAACAGATTGTTGGTTTCTTGAAAGACGGTTGCGAAAGATTCCGTGTAAATAAGTAATCTAACCATAATTCAATAGTATGGCAGTAATTAAACCTTTTAAAGGAATTCGTCCTCCCAAAGCTTTGGTTGAACAAGTAGCCTCACGTCCTTATGATGTGTTGAATTCTGCTGAAGCCCGTGAAGAAGCTGGAGATAATGAAAAGTCTTTATATCATATCATTAAACCGGAAATTAATTTCCCGGTAGGAACCGATGAACATGATCCTTGTGTATACGATAGTGCTGCCCAACATTTCCAAATGTTCCAGGACAAAGGATGGTTGGTGCAGGATGAAAAGGAAAACTATTATGTATATGCACAGACCATGAACGGAAAGACCCAATATGGTTTGGTCGTAGGTGCATACGTTCCCGATTATATGAATGGAGTCATCAAGAAGCATGAATTGACCCGTCGTGATAAGGAGGAAGACCGAATGAAGCATGTACGTGTAAACAATGCCAACATTGAACCGGTGTTCTTTGCTTATCCGGATAATGCGGAACTGGATGCCATTGTAGCCAAATATACTGCTCAACAACCGGAATATGACTTTATTGCACCTGGTGATGGTTTTGGACATACTTTCTGGATCATTGACCATCAGGAAGATATCGATGCCATTACAAAGGCTTTTGCCGCAATGCCTGCTCTTTATATTGCTGACGGACATCACCGCTCGGCTGCTGCAGCATTGGTTGGTGCCGAAAAGGCAAAGCAGAATCCTGATCACAAGGGAGATGAAGAATACAATTATTTCATGGCGGTTTGTTTCCCTGCCAATCAACTCACTATCATTGACTACAATCGCGTAGTGAAGGATTTGAATGGTTTGAGTGCCGAAGAATTCCTTTCAGCCATCAGTAAGAATTTTGTGGTGGAAGAAAAGGGCGCAGAAATCTATAAGCCGCAAGCATTGCATAATTTTTCTCTTTATTTGGAAGGAAAATGGTATAGCCTGACTGCAAAGGAAGGAACTTACAACGATGAAGATCCGATTGGTGTACTCGATGTGACCATTTCTTCCAACTTGATCTTGGATGAAATCTTGGGCATAAAGGATTTACGTTCCGACAAGCGTATTGATTTTGTCGGTGGTATCCGTGGTTTGGGTGAATTGAAGAAACGAGTGGATAGTGGAGAAATGAAGGTGGCTTTGGCTTTGTATCCGGTCAGCATGAAGCAATTGATGGATATTGCGGATAGCGGTAACATCATGCCTCCTAAGACGACTTGGTTTGAACCGAAACTACGTTCTGGTCTAGTTATCCATAAATTGGTATAAATAGTATAATAAGTTGCAAAGTGGGTATATTCATATATCCACTTTGTCGTTTTATATAGTGATAAGATGAGATTTTTGAGGAATACCTGTACAGATCCCTATTTCAACATGGCTTTCGATGAATATTGTCTGGAGCATCTGAATTTGGATGAGCCGGTCTTTTATTTATGGCAGAACCGGCCGTCGGTCATTGTAGGGTATCATCAGGATGTTCATACGGAAGTGAATCTCAATTATCTGAAGGAGAACGATATCGCGTTGGTCAGACGGGTAACGGGAGGGGGAGCCGTTTATCACGATGGAGGGGATCTGAATTATACTATTGTAGGGCCATCGGAGGATCTTGAACGTGATTATCCTGAATATGCCGGTCTGATGATGAAGACGTTGCAGGCATTGGGAAT
>SUXW01000023.1 GCA_015060765.1 Bacteroides sp. | reverse complement strand
TACCAATTTAATTTCTGGCTCTAATTCTATCTTAGCTAAACCATCTCCATTTTCCAAATGCACATGAATTGGTAAATGTTCATCCGCATAAAAATAGAATCTCAGTCCAAATATTACTAATATCGTAAGCATAGTTATTTCTTTTATTGATTACAAATATAGGTCTAAATTTTGAGACCTCAAAGTTTATGTAGAGTTATTTAATGAGAGGATCTCCATTAGTTAGTAACTGCGTTCGTTTAGAATTTGACAACTCATCCATGAGCAATAACCCAGATTGAATCCGTACTTGTCTTCCGATGTTTCTATGAACTCACTGAAATCTTCATAGTTTTCAGATCTATCTTTTCTTCTTCACTCAATCTAATCTTGATTATCTCATCTACGGAACAATCAAGTAAAACAATGTAGTTAATATCCATATAAATAGAGAAGAACATTGCTTCAATAAGTCAAATTTCAACCAATCTTTATTTGTTTTTCACTATGGGAAGAGTCAAGTAAAGATAAAACAAAGAGAGCCTTCCAATCAAGGAAAGCTCTCTTCAAGTTATTTGAAATCAGTGAATTACTTATTCAAAGCCTGAGCTACGTCAACAGCACAAGCTACTGTACAACCTACCATCGGGTTGTTACCGATACCCAAGAAGCCCATCATTTCTACGTGAGCAGGAACTGATGAAGAACCAGCAAACTGAGCATCAGAGTGCATACGTCCCATAGTATCTGTCATACCGTAAGAAGCAGGACCAGCAGCCATGTTATCCGGGTGAAGTGTACGACCTGTACCACCACCAGAAGCTACTGAGAAGTATGGCTTGCCAGCCAATACGCGTTCCTTCTTATAAGTACCGGCAGTTGGGTGTTGGAAACGGGTTGGGTTAGTAGAGTTACCTGTGATAGATACGTCTACGCCTTCCTTCCACATGATGGCTACACCTTCGCGAACATCGTCGGCACCGTAGCAATTAACCTTTGCACGAGGACCGTCAGAGTAAGCGATGCGTTGTACTTCCTTCAATTCGCCAGTGAAATAGTCGAATTCAGTCTGTACATAAGTAAAGCCGTTGATACGAGCGATGATTTGAGCTGCGTCCTTGCCCAAACCGTTCAAGATAACGCGGAGAGGTTCCTTACGTACCTTGTCAGCCTTAGCAGCAATCTTGATAGCACCTTCAGCTGCTGCGAATGATTCGTGACCTGCCAAGAATGCAAAACACTTGGTTTCTTCGCGGAGCAACATAGCTGCGAGGTTACCGTGACCAAGACCTACCTTGCGGTCATCGGCTACAGAACCCGGAATACAGAATGCCTGCAAACCGATACCGATAGCTTCAGCAGCTTCGGCAGCAGTCTTCACGCCCTTCTTGATAGCGATAGCACAACCTACAACGTAAGCCCACTTGGCGTTTTCGAAGCAGATAGGCTGAGTTTCTTCACATGCCAAATAAGGATCCAAACCATATTGATCGCAGATAGCGTTAGCTTCTTCGATGTCTTTAATACCGTTTTCATTCAAAGCAGCGAGAATCTGCTTCATGCGACGGTCTTGGCTTTCGAATTTTACTTCTCTAATCATAGTTTTTTCCTCCTTATATTATTCGTGACGTGGATCAATATGTTTAACTGCACCCTGTTCAGCTGTGAAGCGTCCGTAAGTACCTGTTACTTTCTTCAAAGCTTCGTTAGCGTCTGTACCCTTCTTGATTTCGTCCATGAACTTACCCATGTGGATGAATTCATAACCGCAAATCTGGTCGTTCTTGTCAAGGGCGATACGGTTGATGTAACCTTCGGCCATTTCCAAGTAACGAGGACCCTTTGCCAAAGTACCATACAAAGTTCCTACTTGGCTGCGGAGACCTTTACCCAAGTCTTCCAAACCTGCACCGATCATCAAACCACCTTCAGAGAAAGCAGATTGTGTACGACCGTAAACGATTTGCAAGAACAATTCACGCATTGCAGTGTTAATAGCGTCGCACACCAAGTCAGTGTTCAATGCTTCCAATACAGTCTTGCCCGGGAGGATTTCTGAAGCCATAGCTGCAGAGTGAGTCATACCAGAACAACCGATAGTTTCTACCAATGCTTCCTGGATGATGCCTTCCTTTACGTTCAATGTCAACTTACAAGCACCTTGTTGAGGAGCACACCAACCAATACCGTGTGTCAAACCTGAAATGTCCTTGATTTCTTTTGATTTCACCCACTTACCTTCTTCAGGAATTGGAGCCGGTCCATGGTTAGGACCCTTCTTTACAACACACATGTGTTCAACTTCATGTGAATAAACCATATTCTTTAAGTTTTAGTGATAAAAATATATTCGTAACCACAAACGATTCCAAAGGGTTATTCGGAATCGTCTGCAAAGTTAGTCGTTTTATTCGTTTTTACAATTTAATTGCCTGCACTTTTTGATGTTATTTTTATATAAAATTGACAATGAATCTTGAATTGTAAAGTGGAGTTGGCAAAACGCTTGGTTATATCCAATAAAAAGTCTATTTTTGTCTTTTGGATGAAATGAATAATTATGGAAGCAACAACAATTGAAATAACAGATGAGGCTCTGCGCAAGGGAGCTGAAGAAGGAATGGATGGATTTCTTCAAGTATTTATAGACAAGTATCTGGAAGTGACGGGTGGGGTAATCAATGCCGATACCATGTCTTTGCTTAATGGGAACCAGCATACGTTGTTGGGGTATCATTTTTTTCGTGAAGAAATAAACGAAGGAGGATTCGTGCAACTGATTCAAAACGGATATGGTCCCTATATATTCGATAATCCGTTTGCCAAAGCTATGCGTGTGTATGGAGTAAAGGATTTTTCCAAATTGCTCTATGCGGCCAAGGAAATTTATGACGCCAATCGGAAAGATTTGGAAAAGGATTGTGATGATGACGAATTTATGGCTATGTATGAACAATACGAGGCTTTTGATGATTTGGAAGAAGAATTTATGGAACAAGAAGAATACATTACGGCCAAAATAGCCGAATATGTGGATGAACATTTGGATTTATTTGCCCAAATTGTATAGAAAAGATGTTAAAAGAACCGATTTGGATGTCTTTATTTTAAGACTTCTTTGGTTTATTCCTAAAACTTATAAAAAGAATGAGGGATGTATATGCCAACTCAATTCTTTTGCGTAAATTTGCACGCTTTTAAAAATAATTTGTGAATGAAAATGAGAAAAATGAATTGGGCAGTGTTGTTCGCTGCATTTGTGTCAGTTATTGGATTCAGCTCTTGTTTGGATAATGAAGAGGGTGATTCTTATGATGTGATTGAATATGTAACGGTTATTGATAATGGATATGCACCATGTTTGGTAGGTGATGGTTCAGGTTATACCTATAATCCTATCAATTCTGATGTCCTTGCAGGATTGAAGTTTACAGATGGTACAGGTTATTGGAAACGTGCTTTGGTGGGAATCCATTTGGCAGAAGAACTTGTAGAAACTAAGAAAAATTTCCAAATTTCTGGTATAACAATCTTTTCTCCTGTGACATACAAGGAGGCTACAGAACAATCGGATACGTTGAAAAATGATTATCCTTTTGTATCTTTGGGTACAGGATCGGAAAAACCTTGGGCAAAGACTGGTTATCTGAATGTGCCTTTCTCTGTGGGAATTCCTAACAATACGCCAAATCTTAGTGATTTCAACCTTTATACGATGGATGCTTCCAACGACACTGTGTATACAAAGTTGCATTACTCGAAGGACAATTCAACGTCATACACTACTATGTCCGAAACGATTAGCTTTGAATTCTCACCTTATAATAATGGAAACGCTTATTATCCCACTCCAAAGAACGATTCCATTGTTGTGAAAGTGATTGCTACAGGAAAGGATAAAGAACTTGGAACATTTACAAAATGTAGTTATAGAGACCTCTATGGCTGGTAAAATTAATTTTACTATATTTATCCTCTGCTTGTTGTCAAGTAGAGGATTTTTTATATATTTGCAATCCGTTTCATGTTAACAAAATAGAGAAGCCGAATGAATTACAAGGAACTGTTTGATAGAATCATGTCACTAATTTCTACCCCGGTTAAAGCATGGGAGGAAATTTGTGATGAGACCGACCATCAGAAGGTGATGGGAGGATTTGTCTATCCCTTGATCGGGTTGTGCGGCTTGTCTGTTTTTATTGGGACATTTATAGGTAATACGGCTGGTGTATCAGCTTTTCAAATAGCAATGACCCGGTGTTGTGCTACTTTTGTTTCTTTGTTTGGAGGTTTTTTCTTGGCTGCTTATCTCTCTAATTTGTTAGGTAAGAAGATGCTGAAAAGAGATGAAGAAGTAGAACAAAACCGTCAGTTCGTGGGTTATTCCATGGTGGTGATTTTTGCGTTAAATATTATCAGCGGATTATTCTCTATATCCATCCTTCATTGGATTCTGCAATTTTATACCGTGTTTGTAGTTTATGAAGGAGCCCGTGCTTTTATGAAGGTGGATGAGGAGAATCTGACTCGTTATGCATTGATCGTGTCGGCTTTAGTGTTGCTGTGTCCCACCATAATTTCCATGTTATTCAACAAATTGTCTTTGATCTTAAATTGATGAAAGCTGCTAATATTAATATAAAGAACAAACGTGCCTCCTTCGATTATGAATTCGTAGATACATATACGGCTGGTATTGTATTAACAGGTACTGAAATCAAATCAATTCGTTTGGGAAAGGCGAGTTTGGTGGATACATATTGTTATTTTATAAAAGGTGAACTGTGGGTAAAAAATATGCATATAGCTGAATATTTCTATGGTTCATACAATAATCATGTAGCTCGTAGAGAACGGAAGTTGTTGTTGAGCCGTAAGGAACTTCGTAAACTTCAGGATGCAGAAAAGAATCCGGGTTTTACTATTGTACCTACCCGCTTGTTTATCAATGAAAAGGGATTGGCCAAATTGGTTATAGCTTTAGCCAAGGGTAAGAAGCAATATGACAAACGTCAGTCGTTGAAAGAAAAGGACGACCGACGTGAAATGGACCGTATGTTCAAACATTAATGCATTTGACGGATAAACTCTTCGGCCTTGGCAAGAGTGTCCAATTTGCCTATATCTATCAGATGTAAATCCTCTTTTGCATAACTTTCCAGATGTGCTTCTTTGCAAGTCTGTAGGTAGAAATCCATAATTGAAAATTTTCCAGTCCAATCGTTCTCCATGTATTTGAATAGTGTAGGAGAAATGACATGAATGCCTCCAAAGGCGTATTCTTTCTGTATTTCAGGTTGGTAAACAAAACCGTCGGGTTTGGTTTGTAAGGTGTCCTTATTTACCCATCCACAGAGTCGGTTTGTATCATCGAATAAAAGGTAGCGCACAGTTTTTCGAGGACTGACAAGCAATGTTGCATCATTACCGCTTGCAATATGGAAGTCGTACAATGCTTTCAAATCGACATTCGAAAGAATATCGGCATTGTGCACCAGAAAAGGCTCATTGAAATAAGGGGATGCTTTTTTGATTCCACCTCCCGTATCGAGTAAAGCTTCAGTCTCATCGCTGATGTGGATTTGGATACCGAAGTTGTCATTTGCTTTTAAAAAGTCAATGATTTGTTGGGCGAAATGATGGACATTGATGACTATTTCATCGAAACCAGCAGCTTTCAATTTATTGATGACATGTTCCAACATCGGTTTTCCGGCCACAGGGACAAGTGCTTTCGGCATCTTGTCGGTTAATGGCTTGAGACGTGTGCCTAATCCGGCAGCAAATATCATGGCTTTCATAACTTGGCTTCAAATGTTTGTTCAATGTTCTGTTCGCGATGTATCAATTCAACTTTTACACCGAATTTTTCATTCAAATGTTCGGCCATGTGCTGGGCTGAATATACCGAACGGTGTTGGCCGCCTGTACATCCGAAACATATCATTAAATTGCTGAATCCACGTTCTATATATCGTTTTACAGAAGCGTCGACCAATGCGTATGCATGTTCTAAAAATGGAAATATTTCACCGTCATCTTCCAGAAATTTGATGATGGGTTCATCAAGACCGGTAAAAGGCTTGTATCGCTCGTACTTTCCTGGGTTGTTCACAGCCCGACAGTCGAAAACATACCCACCTCCATTACCGGTTGGGTCATAAGGTATACCTTTCTTGTAGGCAAAACTCATGACTTTAACGGTGAGTTGACGCTTTTGTAATTCGTCTTTGAATTGTTTCATTTCGGTCAGTTCCCGAAGGACGGAGCATAAATATGGATATTCGGGATAATCTTCGCGTAATAACTGACGGAGGTTTTCGATAGCGTATGGGACGCTTTGTATAAAATGCGGTTTCTTTTCGAAATAACCACGGAATCCATATGCTCCAAGTACTTGTAGTGTGCGGAAAAGTACAAAATGACGCAATTGGCTGAAGAAATAGTTACGGTCTACGGGTTTGTATTTGCATAAAGCCTGAATGTATTCTTCGAGCAATTCTTGGCGCAGACTTTCGGGGTAACGTGCTTTGGCTTGCCATAAGAAAGAAGCTACGTCGTAAAAGAAGGGCCCTTTTCGTCCACCTTGAAAATCGATGAACCAAGGTTCACCATTCTTAATCATGACATTCCGGCTTTGGAAGTCGCGATACATAAAGGTTGCCGAAGAACTTCGAAGCAGTACATCGCTCATTTTCTGAAAGTCGTCTTCCAACTGATTCTCTTGGAATTCCAGTCCTGTTGCTTTTAGGAAACAATATTTGAAGTAGTTCAAATCCCAAAGTACGGACCGTTGATTGAATTCGGCTTGTGGGTAGCACCGTTCAAAATCGAATCCGTCGGCACCGGCAAATTGAATGGCTGGAAGTTGTCGGATAGTCTTGCGTAATAATTCTTTCTCTTCCTCGGAAAAAGAACTGGTAGCTCTTCCTTTTTCGATGGCATGAAATAGGAGGGTGTCTCCCAAATCTTCCTGTAGGTAATAAGCTTTGTCTTCCGAAACGCAAACAACTTGGGGAACAGGTAGATTCTTTTTTTTGAAATGTTCGGCCATATAGAAAAAGGCATCGTTTTCTTCGATGGAAGTGCCGTATACTCCAATGAGATTTTGTACACCTTTCAGACGGAAATATCGTCGGTTGGAGCCTGATGCCGGCATTTCTTCAATGCTTTCAGCTTGTACTCCGGTATATTGCATATAAAGCTTTTGTAAATTCGTTGTAATCATAGTACTTGTTGTTTGAATGCAAATGTACGAAAAGAAGAGTTTACATGAAATATTTTGGTTTAAAAGTTCTTATAAAGAATGGATGATATTGGGCGTATGGAACTTAATAAAAAGTAGGGAGCAGATTTTATTTGTTCTGCTCCCTGACTAATTATTTGATTTCGATTTCCTCTTTCATGTCTATTTCTTCACCTTTAGGGTCAGTAAATTTGTACTGAAGGAAGGCAAGACTCTGATCGGGAATAACCTTGATGCCAAATCCGTACTTCATCTGCCATTTGCGTTTCATTGAAACGAAGCCTTTGTTTACAAAAGCAGCGATGTACGGGTGGATGTACAATGTAAATTTCTTTATCTTCAACTTGTTGACCAAGTAATCTATCTTGCTTTCCAGCGTATCCGTAAAAAGGATGGATGATTTTATTTTGCCTTTTCCAAAACAAGTAGGACAGGTCTCATCGGTTGTAACGTCCATGGCTGGCCGTACACGCTGGCGGGTTATTTGCATCAATCCGAATTTACTAAGGGGCAGAATGTTGTGCTTGGCGCGGTCTTTTTGCATGTTTTGGCACATGCGTTCGTATAATTTCTGCCGATTTTCGGCCAGATTCATATCAATGAAGTCGACAACAATGATACCTCCCATATCACGCAATCTTAATTGGCGTGCGAGTTCGTCGGCGGCACCTAAATTTACTTCCATAGCATTGGCTTCTTGACCATTGGCGGATTTGGCACGATTCCCGCTATTTACGTCCACTACGTGCATAGCTTCGGTGTGCTCAATGATGAGGTATGCTCCGCTTTTGTAAGAGATGGTCTTTCCGAAAGAGGATTTAAGCTGCTTGGTAATAGCAAAATTGTCGAATATGGGAAGTTGACCCGTGTAGAGCTTTACGATGTCTGCCCGTTCAGGGGCGATGAGTGTAACGTAATCCTTAATCTCGTGAAATACGTTTTCGTCATTTACATAGATATTCTCATACGATGGGTTGAACAGGTCGCGTAACATGCCTACGGTGCGGCTTGTTTCTTCGTGAACCAATACAGGCAACTTATCGTGCTTCTGTACTTTGGTTATCATTTCTTCCCAATGTCTCAGCAAAACTTTCAGTTCGGTATCGAGTTCAGCCACTCTTTTACCTTCGGCTACGGTACGTACGATAACACCGAAATTTTTCGGTTTGATACTTTGTAACAATTGCTTCAGGCGGGCTCGTTCTTCGCTCGATTTAATTTTTGAAGATACGGAAACCTTGTCGTTGAAAGGGATAAGTACCAAATATCGGCCGGCGAAAGATAATTCGCAGGTAAGGCGGGGTCCCTTCGTTGAAATGGGTTCCTTTACAATTTGTACGATAACTTCCTGTCCCTGTTGGAGGGTGTTCGATATAGTTCCTTCTTTCTCGATATCGGGCAACATGGAAGCTTTCGTCATGGGGTAAAGTTTCTTACGGTCGCTGACGACTTGCTTCAGGTATTTCTGGTACGAATTGAATTGAGGACCTAAGTCAAGATAGTGAAGAAAAGCGTCTTTGCCAAAACCTACATCCACGAAACATGCATTGAGGCCGGGCATAATTTTCTTAACCTTGCCTAAATACATGTTGCCCACATTGAAGGATGCTGTGCGTCCTTCTTTTTGGAATTCCACAAGCGCTTTGTCTTCCATAAGCGCGATGGAAATCTCTTTGGGCTGAACGTCAATTACAAGTTCGCTGGTCACTTTTCTTGTTCTTAATCAGTTTTTTACTTAAACAAAGAACAAACCTGAAAGACGATTGTTTCTTTGCAAGGTTTGTTCTTTATTTGTTGTCTCACACAGACTACAAATGTTTATTTGCTTTTATGTCTGTTCTTTCTCAGTCTTTTTTTACGCTTATGAGTAGACATTTTATGTCTTTTTTTCTTCTTTCCGCTTGGCATAGCTTCAAAATTTTATGGGTTAATACTAAATTTATTCTCTCTTTTACTTCTTTACTGAAAGAGTAAAGGTTTTTGCCGGCTTGAATGCCGGAATGTTGTGTTCAGGGATGATGATAGTAGTATTCTTCGAGATGTTACGAGCTGTTTTTTGTGCTCTTTTCTTCACGATGAAACTACCGAAGCCACGTAAATATACGTTTTCTTCTTCAGAAAGAGAATCCTTTACCACCTCCATGAATGCTTCGATTGTATTCAGCACTGTTTGTTTGTCAGTGCCAGTCTTTTTCGTAATTTCGTTTACGATATCTGCCTTAGTCATCTTTGTTTTATTATTAAGTTCTACTTATATTCTTTTTTCGGACTGCAAATATACAGATTTTCTGTAGCTTAAAGAAAAATATTTCAAAGAAATTTTAGAAAAATATCTCGATGTCTGCTTTTCTTCGTTTATTTTTGCAAAAAAATAGGATTTGATGAATGTTTTTGCCGATAAACTAATAGCCTGGTATGAGGAAAACAAACGGGATTTACCATGGCGTCATACCAAAGACCCGTATTTGATATGGATTTCCGAAGTCATCCTTCAACAGACAAGGGTGGCGCAAGGGTACGATTATTATATGCGTTTTGTAAACCGTTTTCCTGATGTCTTTACGCTAGCCGAAGCTGATGAAGATGAAGTGATGCGTTATTGGCAAGGGTTGGGCTATTATTCCCGAGCACGCAACCTTCATGCGGCGGCAAAAAGTATGGCGGAAGCGGGTGGTTTCCCTGATACTTATGTGGAAGTGCGTGCTTTGAAGGGGGTAGGGGAATATACGGCGGCAGCTATTTGTTCGTTTGCATACGATATGCCCTATGCGGTAGTCGATGGAAATGTTTATCGGGTACTATCTCGTTGGTTGGGGGTGGATACACCTATAGATTCTGTACAGGGTAAGAAGCTATTTGCAGAAGCAGCTAACGAGTTGCTTGATGTTCATCGGTCGGCTCTTTATAATCAAGCCATAATGGAATTCGGTGCTTTGCAATGTACACCGACGGTGCCCGATTGTACAATGTGCCCATTGTCTGATAGTTGTGTTGCGCTTCAACTGGGTAAGGTAGATGTGCTTCCTGTCAAACAACATAAGACGAAAGTGACCAACCGTTATTTTAATTATATATATGTACGCATGGGTGCGTATACCTTTATTAATAAAAGGACGGGAGATGATATATGGAAGAATTTGTATGAATTTCCTTTGATTGAAACCACGGGGCAGTCGGAACAAGATGATGCTATGTTTTTGGAAAAACTTCAGGAACTTTGGGGAACAGATAGAGTTACGTCGGATAAAACTATGTTTTGCAAGGAAGAAAGTGCCATTTTACAAGGAAGAAAGTGCCACTTTGTGAAACTCTTGAAAAGTGATGTGAAACATGTCCTTTCCCATAGGGTAATTCATGCAAACTTTTACGAATTGGAAATGCCAGAAGAAACACCTGCTCCAAACGGTTGGTTGAAGGTGCTGGTAAAAGATTTACATAAATTTGCTGTATCTAATTTGGTATCTCATTTTTTTTCGTTAATTTTGGAGCCTAATCATCAAAACAAATAAAGTATGTCAGTAAATAAAGTCATATTGATTGGTAATGTGGGAAAAGATCCCGATGTGAGATATTTGGACAATGGAGTAGCGGTAGCAACTTTTTCATTGGCTACTACTGAACGTGGCTATACCTTGCAGAACGGAACCCAAGTTCCTGACCGTACCGAATGGCATAACATAGTGTTGTGGCGTGGATTGGCACAGACGGCCGAGAAATATGTACATAAAGGTGACAAACTTTATATCGAAGGAAAAATCAGAAGCCGTTCGTATGATGACCAAAACGGTATCAAGCGAAACATTGTAGAAATCTTTGCCGATAACATGGAAATGCTTACTCCACGTGGTAGCGCACAACCGCAAGTCGCTTCTGTTGCCCAACCGGCTCAACAACCTGTAGTCGACAATCCTTCGGACGATTTGCCGTTTTGATTCATGATGTCTAACTAAATTTTTATTCCTTGGATCCTGACTCGTATTTATGCCGCTTGGCGGAATTATTTGACGGTGTAACCGTGTATGCTCCTTCTGTAGGAGCTATTGTTGCTATTTCTTTAGCAGTTCTTTTGTTGTTTGCATCGGGCTTTGTATCGGCTTCCGAAATTGCATTCTTTTCTCTTTCACCTACTGACCTCAGTGAAATAGAAGAGGAGAAGTCGTCTTCGGACAAGTATATCAAGGCATTGCTTGCCGATTCAGAACGATTGTTGGCTACAATCTTGATATCCAATAACTTTGTCAACGTAACGATTATCATGTTGTGCAATTACTTTTTTGCAGAAGTGGTGGATTTCGGTACGTCGGTCATTTTGGAGTTCTTGGTAATAACGGTTATCCTTACTTTCCTGCTTCTGCTTTTCGGGGAAATTATGCCTAAAATCTATTCTGCCCAACATACCCTGAAGTTTTCTCGTTTTGCCGCACCTGTTGTTTCGGTACTGAAGAAGGTGTTCTCACCTTTGTCGGCATTGTTGGTGAAGTCATCGGTTATAGTCAATAAATGTGTAGCGAAAAAGAACTATAGTATTTCTGTAGACGATTTGTCGCAGGCTTTGGAATTGACCGATAAGGATGAAATATCCGAAGAAAGCAATATTCTTGAAGGGATTATCCGTTTTGGTGATGAAACGGCGGTAGAAGTTATGACTCCTCGTCTTGATATGGTGGACATAGAAATCAATACGCCTTTTTCACAAGTTTTGAAATGTGTGGTGGACAATGCTTATTCTCGTATGCCGGTGTATGCGGGTTCGCGCGATAATATCAAAGGCATTTTGTATATCAAGGACTTGTTGCCACATTTGACCAAGGGGGATAATTTCCGTTGGCAGACATTGGTCCGTCCGGCTTACTTTGTTCCTGAAACCAAGATGATAGATGATTTGTTGCGTGATTTTCAAACCAATAAAATTCATATTGCAATAGTAGTAGATGAGTTTGGTGGTACATCGGGTATCGTGACCATGGAAGATATCATTGAAGAAATAGTTGGAGAAATCAATGATGAATACGATGAGGAGGAACGAAGTTATGTCAAGATCAATGATCATACTTATGTGTTTGAAGCCAAAACATTGTTGTCCGATTTCTATAAAATATTGAAAATAGACAATGATGTATTCGAGGAAGTGGAAGGTGATGCCGATACTTTAGCTGGCTTGTTGCTTGAAATAAAAGGCGAATTCCCTGTGCTTCATGAAAAACTTGATTATGAAAAATTCCATTTTGAAATTCTAGAAATGGATGCCCGTCGTATTCTAAAGGTTAAAGTCATAGTAGATCAGGTAGAAAAGGATTCATAAATCGGTATGCCCCTTTATCGAAAATATCAGCAAGGTAATTTAATTGTAGGCGTATGGAAAGTGGAGGAGACTATTGAAGAATTGTACTCCATGTTCCGTTGTTTTTCTATTTATGAAAATTCATACCGTTGTTTCACTTCTGACAAACGTCGTAAGGAGTGGCTGGCCGTTCGTGTTCTCTTAAAGGAGCTATGTGGTGAGGAAAAACGAATAGAGTATCTTCCTTCAGGGAAACCCTTCTTGTCGGACGGAAGTGCTTGTATCAGTATTTCGCATACGGGAGGGTATGTAGCTGTAGCCTTACATCCTTGCGCAGATGTTGCGGTAGACATTGAGCAATATGGTGAAAAAGTAAAAAAGGTAGCCCATAAATTCATCCGTGATGACGAAAGTTCTTCTATAAAGTGCGATAATGAGACTTACGCATTGTTACTTCATTGGTCGGCTAAAGAAACAATGTTCAAGTTAATCGATGTAGATGCGGTTGACTTTATAGAGCATCTTCGAATAAAACCTTTTATTCCGTCTAATCAAGGTGTAATGGAAGCGGAAGAATATCGTACAAATAAACACTTACATGTACAGATATTCTATCATACACATCCGGATTATGTACTGACTTATTCAGTTGTTCCTCTGCTATCATAAATTTCCTGTTCTTACCGTTAGTGCTATTTTAAATAAATGCAATTTAAATTGTATGAGTGTACAATCTTACTTTTATTTTGTATGAATTTATATGTAGATGATTTCTCTAATTTGTACTTTTGTCGTAGATAAAAGTTCTAATTTATGAAAAAACATAGTTTGTCTTTATTGGTGTTGATTTTGTTGGTTGTTCAGACCTTTGCATCTGTTCGTGAAAAATATAATTTTAACTCACAATGGTTGTTATATGTGGGTGATGTTCCTGAAGCCAAAAATGTAAATTTTCAAGATAAAGATTGGAAAAAAGTAACCCTTCCTCGTCCGTTCAATGAAGACGAAGCATTCAAATTGGATATCCACAATTTGACGGATACCATCATGTGGTATCGTAAGCATTTCCGCTTGCCGGAAGAGGCCAAAGGCAAGAAAGTGTTTGTGGAATTTGAAGGTGTACGCCAAGGAGCCGATTTCTACATCAACGGCCAATATTTGGGTTTACATGAAAATGGTGCCATGGCCGTAGGTTTCGATCTGACTCCCTACATCAAATATGGTGGGGAAAATGTAATGGCCGTTCGGGTGGACAATAACTGGCTTTACAAAGAACGGGCTACCGATACCAAGTATCAATGGAGCGACCGTAACTTCAATGCCAATTATGGTGGTATCCCCAAGAATGTTTGGTTGCACGTAACTGACAAACTGTATCAGACATTGCCGCTATATAGTAATTTGCAGACAACCGGTGTTTATATCTATGCCGATGATATTCGAGTAAAGAGCCGCAAGGCCATCATTCATGCCGAATCGGAAATCAGGAATGAGTATAAGAAGGACAAGAAGATATCGTATCAGGTGCAGCTGATTGACCGCGACGGCTCCTTGGTCAAGGAGTTCA
Source organism: Bacteroides sp. (assembly GCA_015060765.1). Lineage (GTDB taxonomy): Bacteria > Bacteroidota > Bacteroidia > Bacteroidales > Bacteroidaceae > Phocaeicola. The sequence continues at coordinate 30,239 of SUXW01000023.1, read as the reverse complement.
AGGGCGAAGAAACCATCCTGAAAGCTGGTGAAACCACTACATTGAAAGCTGAAGCCGAAGTGGAAGGCCTTCATTTTTGGAGCTGGGGCTATGGTTATTTGTATACCGTGAAGACCAGTCTGTGGGTGGATGGTAAGAAGGTGGACGAAGTGGTTACCCGTACCGGTTTCCGAAAGACCCGTTTTGCTGATGGTAAGATTTGGTTGAACGACCGTGTGCTCCAGATGAAAGGGTTTGCCCAACGCACCAGCAACGAGTGGCCAGGAGTGGGCATGAGTATACCTGCTTGGTTGAGCGACTATAGCAACGGTATGATGGTGGAAGGCAATGCCAATCTGGTCCGTTGGATGCACATCTGTCCATGGAAACAGGACATCGAATCGTGCGACCGTGTGGGCTTGATTCAGGCTATGCCTGCCGGTGATGCGGAAAAGGACCGTCAGGGACGCCAATGGGAACAACGTACCGAACTGATGCGCGATGCCATTATCTATAACCGAAACAATCCGAGTATCATTTTCTATGAATGTGGCAATGAATCCATCAGCAAGGAGCACATGCTGGAAATGAAAGCCATTCGTGATAAGTACGACCCTCATGGCGGACGTGCCATCGGTTCCCGTGAAATGCTCGACATCCGCGAAGCGGAATACGGAGGTGAAATGCTCTACATTAACAAGAGTAAGCATCATCCCATGTGGGCGATGGAATATTGTCGCAACGAAGGCTTGCGCAAGTACTGGGACGAATACTCTTACCCTTACCATAAGGAAGGCGATGGCCCGTTGTTGAAAGGAAAACCAGCTCCCGATTACAATCATAATCAAGACCGTTTTACCGTAGAAAATGTAGCCCGTTGGTATGACTATTGGCGCGAACGCCCGGGTACAGGTACTCGTGTCAGCTCGGGTGGCGTAAAGATTATCTTCTCGGATACCAATACACACTTCCGCGGGGCGGAAAACTATCGTCGTAGTGGGGTGACCGACCCGATGCGTATCCCTAAGGATCCGTTCTTTGCACATCAGGTGATGTGGGACGGTTGGGTGGATATTGAAAATCCCCGCATCCATATTGTAGGTCATTGGAATTACAACGATACGGTGGTGAAACCGGTCTATGTGGTTGCCAATACCGAAAAGGTGGAATTGTTCCTCAACGGTGAATCATTGGGATATGGTCTACGTGAATATAACTTCCTCTATACTTTCGATAAAGTATCCTTCAAGTCTGGTAAGTTGGAAGCGGTAGGCTATGATGAAAACGGAAAGGAAACTTGCCGTACAGCTTTACAAACTGCAGGTAAGCCCGAACAGATAAAGTTGAGTGTCATTCAAAGTCCGAAGGGCTGGAAAGCTGATGGTGCCGATATGGTATTGCTTCAGGTAGAAGTAACCGATAAGGCAGGTCGCCGTCATCCATTGGCCAACGATTTGATTCATTTCGATGTGGAAGGACCGGCCGAATGGCGTGGTGGTATAGCCCAAGGTGTTGACAACTATATCTTGTCGAAAGACCTTCCTGTAGAATGTGGCGTGAATCGTGCCTTGATTCGCTCACATATCCAAGCGGGTACGGTACGCATCTCTGCCAAGGGAGAAGGACTGAAGTCGGCCGAAGTAACGCTGAATACCCTTCCGTTTGAAACCGCGAACGGTTTGAGCGATTATATTCCTGCCAATGAACTCGAAGGTTGGCTGACTCGTGGCGAAACTCCTCAAACACCTTCTTACGTAGATAGTAAGGTGGATGTGGAAATCGTATCGGCTACGGCTGGTGTCAATCAGGAAAAAGTTGTGAATAGCTTTGATGACAATGAATTGAGTGAGTGGCTGAATGACGGTCGGTTAAGTACCGGATGGATTACCTACAAATTGGCCCGTCGTGCAAGCATTGATGAAGTTTGCATGAAATTGACCGGTTGGCGTATGCGTAGTTATCCCATCGAGATTTTTGCCGGAAAGGAATTGATTTGGAGTGGAGAAACCCCCAAGAGCTTGGGATATATACACTTGGATGTGAAACCGGTGATTACCGATGAGGTAACCATTCGTTTGAAAGGTGCAGCTCAAGAATCCGATGCTTTTGGACAAATCGTAGAAGTGGCAGCACCTGCAGCTGGAGAACTTGACCTTTATAAGGCTAAAGACGGTGATAAGGTTAAGCATGAACTTCGTATTGTGGAAATTGAGTTCCTGGAAACTTTAAATAGATGAGGTTTAGGAATCTTTGGTAATTTCTCCAGCCAATGAAATATTCATTAAATGATGAATGTCATGGACGGATTTGCCATGTCCTAACATATACATCAGTTTGGTAAGAATGGCTTCAATGGTACTATCGTAGCCGCTAATGACTCCTGCTTCGATTAATTGTAATCCCGTCTCGTAACGTTCCATTTCTACCATTCCGGTAGCACATTGTGATATGTTTACGATAATGACTCCTCGTTCGGTGGCCTTTTTTAATGCCTGAATAAGCCAAGGCATTCGTGGGGCATTCCCAGAACCGTAAGTCTTTAATACGACGGCGCGTAGGTGAGGGGTGCGAAGTACATTACTGATTAAATTTTCTTGAATTCCAGGGAAAAGAGTCAGTATAATGACATTAGTGTCGTAAGCATAGTGAGGTATTAATGATTTGGAAGGATCGGTTTTGCGAATGTAATTGTAATTGTATTTTATGTGTATACCTGCCGTAGCCAATACAGGATAATTATAAGAGCGGAAGGCATTGAAATTCTCGGCATTGATTTTTGTTGTACGGTTGCCCCGTAATAATTGATTCTCAAAGAAAATGCATACTTCAGGAACGACAGCTGTTCCATCAGGATGTTTAGCTGAAGCTATTTCAATGGCGGTGATGAGGTTTTCTTTGCCATCAGTCCGAAGCATGCCTATGGGCAATTGGCTTCCTGTCAGAATAACCGGTTTACTAAGGTTCTCTAACATAAAACTAAGGGCGGAAGCGGTATATGCCATCGTGTCCGTTCCATGCAGAATGACAAATCCGTCGAATTTATTGTAATTGTCAGTAATGATTTTTACGAGTTCTGCCCATAAAGAAGGCTTCATGTCAGACGAATCAATAGGTGGGTTGAATTGATAGGAACTGATGTGGCAATTGAATCGTTTTAACTCTGGCACATTTTCCAAAAGTTGGTCAAAGTTGAATGCTTCAAGTGCACCGGTATTGGGATTCTTTATCATACCGATAGTTCCACCTGTGTAGATTAGCAAAACGGAAGGAAAATGGCCTTTATTCATGTGATCCAATATGTAAAATATGACACAAAGATATTGAATTCCTTTCAATGCAACAAATAATCGTTCGTGTTTTACTTTTTTTTCATGAAGAGTGGACCACTCTTCATGAAAAATATTGATATTAATTTCTAGGCCCGTGGTGATTCCGTTGGCCTTTGCCTCCTCTTCGATGCATTTTCTTGTTCATTTCATCAAATTTCTTTTTTTGTTCATCGGTCAATTCTTCTTTAATCTTTTGGTTGAGTTCCTGATTCCTTTTCATCATCTCTTTACGTGAACCCCTTTCTTTAGGAACTTGTTTGAAATGTTCATCATAGATGGCTTTAATTTTGTTTTCCTGATTTTCGCTCAAGTCTAATTCCTTGTCAAGTCGCTGCATGCGGAATTCCAGCATTTTTTGAGGGTCCATTTGACGATGTCCATTACCTTGTCTTTCCTGTGCGTTCATTGGTTGAATGAAGGCCATTGCTACGAGAGCACCTAAAACTAATTTTTTCATACTTGATAAATTTTAATTGTTGTTGATGTAAATGTTATCCTACAATCTTTATCATTAAGACCCATGACATGGATGAATGTTTAATGTTGGATTCTTTTTTTATGTTAAAGCGAATGTCGCTTTTTGATATATTCGTTATTACTATCTTGAACAATTGAATTTATATTTTGTTTTATTGTACATTGAGGAAAAACTTCTTATCTTCGCATCAATAATATTTAATGGGAACAATATGAAAGTAATGAATTATTCTATCGTCAGATGTATATGTGCAATTTTAGTAGGAGTGTTGCTGGTGGCATGGTCTGATGCTGCGGCTATATATCTGGTAATAGCTGTAGGTGCTATGTTTTTGATACCAGGTTTGTATGCTATAATTAATTATCTATGGAAAGGGCGGACTCAAAATATGCCTTTCCCATTAGTCAGTATAGGTAGTGGAATTTTAGGTTTGTGGTTGATGGTGATGCCTGCTTTCTTTGTCAGTATATTAATGTATGTATTGGGAGCAATTTTAATGTTTGCGGGTATCAGTCAAATTGTAAGTTTGGCATCTGCACATAAACGGACTCAAGTTCCAATGGGTTATTATGTGGTACCTATATTGCTTTTGGTTGCAGGTTTTATTGTATTACTTAATCCGTTTGCTGTAGCTTCTGTTCCTTTTTTGATTCTTGGCGTAAGTTGTATTGTATATGGTGTGTCGGAATTGGTCAATCAGATACGTTTTCGTAAATGTGAGGACAAATCGATGATTGAAGAAGCGGAAGTTGTAGATGTGATACCCATAGAAGAGGAATCCAATTAGTCTTTATATAACTAAGAACAAGTGAATGCCGTTTGATTAAAATCAAATCGGCATTTTTTGTCTAAAATAATTTGCGGTTTAAAAGGAACACTGTATTTTTGTGTGAATTTGTTATTGTTGTTTGTACATAAACTCTAATTAATCTATTAATATTTACAATCATGGAAAACAAACCAAACAAAATGTATCTAATCAGTATAGTTGTAGTAGCTATATTGGGCGGTCTGCTATTCGGGTATGATACCGCTGTAATTTCAGGTGCCGAGAAAGGACTTCAGGCTTTCTTTTTGGGCGCCACCGATTTTGTGTATACAGATGCCTTACATGGCTTTACCTCATCCAGTGCGCTTATTGGCTGTATCATAGGTAGTGCTATCTCGGGATATATGGCTTCTAATTTCGGAAGAAAGAAGTCGTTGATTTTTGCCGGTATCTGTTTCTTTTTATCTGCGTTGGGATCATATTATCCGGAATTCTTATTTTTTGAATACGGAAAACCTTCGTATGATTTGTTGGTAGCATTTAACTTGTATCGTATATTAGGCGGTATTGGTGTAGGATTGGCTTCGGCTATTTGTCCTATGTATATTGCAGAAGTTGCTCCTTCTAATATTCGCGGTACGTTGGTGTCATGGAATCAATTTGCTATCATCTTTGGTCAGTTGGTCGTTTATTTCGTCAACTTCCTTATTTTGGGTGAACATACCAATCCTATCATTGAAAAGACTGCTCAAGGTGTCTATAGTGTGTTGGCCGATAGTGACCCATGGACCATTTCTACAGGATGGCGCTATATGTTCTGTAGTGAAGCTGTTCCTGCCGGATTGTTTGCATTGCTTATTTGTTTTGTTCCTGAAACTCCACGTTATTTGGCTATGGTTGGTCAAGATGAAAAGGCTCTTACTGTACTTTCACGTATCAATGGTTTGGCTAAAGCAAAAGAAATCTTGGCAGAAATCAAGGCTACCGCTGAAGAAAAGACTGAACGTCTTTTTACATATGGCGTGCTGGTCATTTTCATCGGTATTATGTTGTCAGTTTTCCAACAGGCAGTAGGTATCAATGCGGTATTGTATTTTGCACCACGTATTTTTGAATCCATGAATATGGGTAATCCTATGGTGCAAACAGTCATTATGGGTATTGTCAATATTCTGTTTACTTTAGTAGCTGTCTTTACGGTAGAAAAGTGGGGACGTAAGCCGTTGCTTATCTATGGTTCTATTGGTATGGCTATCGGAGCAGCGGGTGTAGCTTTCTCCAATTTGTGGGTTTTGCCACCTATTGTATCGGTGGTAAGTATCATGGTATATTCCGCATCGTTTATGTTCTCTTGGGGACCAATCTGTTGGGTTCTTATTGCTGAAATATTCCCTAATACTATTCGTGGAGCTGCTGTTGCCATAGCTGTAGCTTTCCAATGGATATTCAATTTCATTGTTTCTTCCACTTTCGTTCCGATGTATAACATGCAATTACCTGGTATGGATAATTTCGGACACATCTTTGCTTATGCCCTTTATGGTATAATATGTGTGGTTGCCGCTATTTTTGTTTGGAAATTGGTTCCAGAAACCAAAGGCAAGACATTGGAGGATATGACGAAACTTTGGCGTGATCGTAAGAATCAGTAATTCGAAAAAAAACTCCCTTCGGGGAGTTTTTTTATTGAATGAATCCAACTGAACTTAATATGGATTAAGTTGACTGAAATGACGTTTTAATTGAATAATTGCCCATCTCCGTTTCTGTCAAGAGTTTGTGTCAGTTTGTCAATGTTAAGGCTTCGAGCGGATGCATCGACAATCTCTTTGTAGATACCGCCTTGTTCATACAGACTGTCAGGATTACCCGATTGTTCTACTCGTCCATCTTTAAGAGCATAGATTACATCGCTATCGATTATTTGTGAGATGCTATGTGAAATAATGATAACTGTACGGTCCTTTTTGATGGCATCAATACTTGCTTTGATCTGTTCTGTAGCAATAGCATCCAGGCTAGCTGTCGGTTCGTCCAAGAAAATAATGGGTGGATTTTTGAGAAACATACGTGCAATGGCGATGCGTTGTTGTTGGCCGCCAGATAAGAGTTGGGCACGCGATTGGAATCCATCAGGCAATTTAATTATTTGATCGTATATATAAGCTTTTTTAGCTGCATCCATCACTTCTTCGATTGTGGCATTCGGACGTCCATATCGGATATTTTCTTCTATCGATCCATCGAATATATGATTTTTCTGCAGAACCAAACCAATGTTGTCACGAAGGAAATGTGTATCATAATCTTTTAGATCAACACCATCCAGTTTAATGGAACCGCTATCAGGATTGTAGAACTTCACTAATAAATTAAGTATGGTAGATTTACCTGCACCAGAAAGACCTACAAGTGCTGTTATCTTTCCACTCTCTATGTGTATGTTGATATTATGCAGTGCTTTTGTTCCATTGGGATATGTAAAGTCTACTTGGCTAATTTCAAAATTACCTTTGACTTTTTCGGGACGATATTTTCCTGTCGGTTCCCGTTCGTCATCTGCTTCAAGAATGTCGAAAAATCCTTCGGCATAAATCAGGGCATCGTTCATTTGGTCGAATATACGTTGCAATTGGGTGATAGGAGCGGTGACGTTGGCAAATAGCATAACGTGATACATTATTTTACCAATAGTCATACCCGGATATTCAATCAATACCAAATAGGCGGTAAGAATAATAATCAGGACTGTTCCAGTTTGTCTGACAAAGTTTTTCAAGCCGTCAAAATAAAATGAGGTTTTTCTAACTAACATTTGATTGTCGGTAAATTCGGTTTGTAACTCCCATTGTTTTTCGCTTTCTATTTTTTCGCGGTTGAATGATTTGATGACATTGATGCTTTCAATGATGTTCATTACTCCGTGACTTTTTTGTTCCCGATAATGGCGCATGTTACGTCTCCATCCTTGTAGTCGACGCGCTTGGCGAATGGTAATCCATATGTATACAGGTACGATAAGTAAGGCGGTGGCTCCTACATATAGATTGGCTGTGAACATTAAGATAAGGGCAAGCGCAGCGCTCATAAATAAAGGTAAGAGGTCAATAAAGAAATTCTGGACAGTAGATGAAAGACTGCTGACTCCTTGATCAATTCGAGTCTGTAGTTTGCCGGTCTCATTGTCCTGTGTAGAGAAAAAAGCCATGCGATAAGTTAGCATGTGGTCGATAACTGCTTGTGACAAATCTTTCGAAACATTGATCCGCATTTTTTCACCAAAATAATGTTGGGCATAAGTGATGACGGATGATAAAATCTCTTTTCCTAAAAGTACCAAACTGATTACCGTCAGGATATGTGCGGCTTTACTCCATATCAAGTCATTTGTAATAATAAGGTTGTTGATGGCATCTACTGTCTTGTCTAACACGACAGCATTGATTTGTGCAATGAAAGATCCAATAAGAGTTAAGATCAGTGTTAAAACGACTAGTCCTCTATATGGATAAACGTATGGTCGGATTTTCTTGAAAAGTGAGATTAAGTTCATGATTTTTCTTTTTAATTACAAAGCTAAAGAAAAATCCGGACTTAATGTTTTCGTTGGAGAAATTTCTTAATTTTTTGAATAAAATTTATTCCCTCCCATATTCCTTGAAAGATTGCTAAACCTGTCGTAATATTCGATAATAATGAGAAATCTTTTTCCGGTTGCTCTTTGGGAGAAGGTTTGAGTATGTTATTTATGTGATTGATGATTTTCTTCTGGGATGCTTTGATTTCAGTCTCTTTTTTTCTCTTGAGTACCTTTATTTCTTTAAGCGTAAATGAATTGAATTCCGTTGTATTCATATCTATTTATATAATATGTTGGTTAATAGGTTTGTAACAGGCTTTTCTATAAGTGGCCTCCGAAAGAAATAGATGATGATGCCAAGTAATATCAGAAAGCAGGATACAATGATTAAACTCATGGGTAGGCCGCCTGCTATTGGAACCAATTTGAAGACTATTGCAAAGGATAGATAAAAAATAATGATAAGTCCCAATATGATGAAAATGAGACATAAAAATAAAGCAGAGAATAATTGGATTAGTTTTTCGATAGAATAAAGTTTGATGTATTCTTTTTGCAAAGATGCGTAATTCTTTAGTTCCAATCCCATCTCTTTTAAAGCTTCTTTACTGTATTCGTTTTCGAATAGAAATTGGAAGATAAGGCTAAGACCTTTCATGGCTCAATATTTTAATTTTTTAGGTAGAACAATTTAATTGCCGTAAAGTTTTGTGGATTGAATATAAAGTCCTAAATTTGCAATGAATTATACAATGTTGAACATTTTTAAAATTAAAGACATCATGAAAAAAATAGTAGTTTTAGGTATGGGATTGTGTATTGCCCTTTCATTCACTTCTTGTAAATCAAGCGAAAGCGCTTATAAGAAAGCTTATGAGAAGGCTAAACAACAAGAATTGGCTTCATCTGCAGCAGAAGAAACAGTGGTAACTCCTGTAACTGCAGAACCGGTAGTGTCTGCTCCTGTACAAACTACCCCTACTGCTAATGTAGGTACAGTTCGTGAAGAAAAGGTCGAATTGGTATCAGGCGCTGGCTTGAAAGCATATAGTGTAGTTTGTGGTAGCTTCGGTGTAAAAGCTAATGCTGAAGGTTTGAAGCAAAAATTGGATGGAGAAGGCTATAGTGCAAAAGTTGTATATAATGCGGAAAGAAATATGTATCGAGTAGTTGTTGCTTCGTATGATGACCGTATGCAAGCAGCTCAAGCAAGAGATGATTTTAAAGCAAAGCATCCGGGAAATGCTGATTTCCAAAAGGCTTGGTTGCTTTATAGAGTATATTAAGAAGATTCTTTTTGGTAAAATTGAAGTTATATAAAATGATGAAAGAAGGCGGTAACTGTGAAGTTGTCGCCTTTTTTGTATTTTTTATTCTTTGTATATCAATGAGCTAGGGATAAATTTGTATTTTTGCAAATTATATGAGTAGAATATTAGCTATAGATTATGGGAAAAAAAGAACGGGCATTGCTGTAACCGATGTCTTGCAGATTATTGCTGGAGGTTTGACAACAGTTCCAACAGTCGATTTGATGGATTTCTTAATTGAATATGTCGAAACAGAACCTGTAGAACGTATTTTGGTAGGACATCCTAAACAAATGAACAATGAAGATTCGGAAAATATGAAACGTATTGTTCCTTTTGTGAATTCGTTGAAGAAAAAAATGCCCAGTATTCCTATTGAATTGGTTGATGAACGGTTTACATCGGTACTCGCACATCAGGCTATGATAGATGGCGGACTGAAAAAGAAGGCTCGTCAGAATAAAGCGTTGGTCGATGAAATCAGTGCTACTATCATTTTGCAATCATATTTGGAATCAAAAAAGTATAGTATAAAATTATAAAGAGATGATATTACCAGTTTATATATACGGTCAGCCCGTATTACGTCAGGAAGCAGAAGATATAACTCCGGATTATCCTAACTTGAAGGAGTTGATTGACAACATGTTTGAAACAATGGATCGTGCAGAAGGTTGTGGCTTGGCTGCTCCACAAATAGGATTGCCCATTCGTGTCGTCGTAATTGATTTGGATGTGATGTCTGATGATTATCCCGAGTATAAAGGATATCGTCGAGCATTTATAAATCCTCATATCATAGAAACAAATGATGAAGAAGATTCAATGGAAGAGGGCTGCTTGAGCTTGCCTGGTATACATGAACCGGTTAAACGACCGACTCGGATTCGTGTCCAATATATGGATGCCGATTTTAAGGAACATGATGAATGGGTGGACGGATTTCAGGCGAGATGTATGCAGCATGAATTTGATCATTTGGAAGGAATGATGTTTATAGATCATTTGACAGGACTTCGGAAACAAATGATTAAGGGAAAATTAAGTAATATGCTGAAAGGGAAAGTCCGTTGTTCATACAAGGTTAAAACTGTTAAATAATGGAATGAAAATATATTGATGAGGAAACGGATATTATATTATATATGGATAATGATAGTCTGTCCTTTGGTGGGAATGGCGCAAATCAATACAGATCGGGTAATGTCGATTGGCAGGAATGCGCTTTATTTTGAAGACTATGTGTTGTCTATCCAATATTTTAATCAGGTAATCAATGCTAAACCCTTTTTAGCGGAGCCCTATTTTTATAGAGGACTTGCTAAAATTAATTTGGACGACTTTCAAGGCGCAGAAGATGATTGTTCGGAGGCATTGGAACGTAATCCATTTGTTGTAAGCGCTTATCAGATAAGAGGACTAGCGAGAATCCAGCAAGATGATTTTTCTGGAGCAATAGAGGATTATTTGAAAGCATTGAAGCTTGATCCGGAAAATATCAGTGTATGGCATAACTTGTCATTATGCCGTATTCGGAAGGAAGATTATGAAGGAGCCAAGAGAGCATTGGATAGTCTAATCGTTATTTCGCCTCGATACACTAAAGCATATTTGATGCGTGGGGAAGTAGACTTGAAAGAAAAGGATACCTTGTCTGCTGAACGGGATTTTGATAGAGCTTTAAAAATTGATCGTTATGATTCTGATATATGGGCCAGTATAGGGATGCTCAAATTGATGAAAGGTGAATATAAGGCGGCGGAATCAAATTTGAATCAAGCAATATATCTTTCTGTACGTAATTCCAATCTATACATTAATCGTGCGCTTTCGCGTTATCATCAGAACAACTTGCGTGGTGCCATGGCCGACTATGATACAGCGTTGGATATAGATCCAAACAATTTTATCGGACATTATAACCGTGGCTTGTTGCGTGCTCAGGTTGGTGATGACAATAGAGCGATAGAAGATTTTAATTTTGTGATAGAGATGGAACCGGATAATATGATGGCTATTTTTAATCGTGGTTTGTTGCTTGATAAAACAGGAGATTATAAAGGAGCTATAAATGATTATTCGATGGTTCTCAGTGAATATCCTACATTTTTGGCAGGTTATCAATGTCGGGCAAAAGCTCGTCGAAAAGTGGGGGATGTTAAGGGAGCGGATGCTGATGAGTTTATTATTTTAAAGGCACAAATTGAAAATCAGAACGGAAAACGTACTTCTTCTAAATCGGAACAGGAACGAACTCGTAAGAAATCGGATAAAGATGTCAACAATTACCGTAAAATTGTTGTGGCGGATAACAATGAATTGGAGAATAAATATAGAAACGAATATCGTGGTCGGGTGCAAGATCGTAATGTGTCAATTGTACCGCAACCGATGTTTGTGTTGACCTATTATGAAAAAATAACGGAAATAGATCAGGCTGTTCATTATTATAAATTTATAGAAGAGCAGAATCGAAAGAAGGTATATCCGAATAAATTGTTGGTGACAAACGAAGAGACTCCACTTACAGAACGGCAGGTGACCAAGCATTTTGCCTCTATTGACGAGCAGACTACGGCTATCGTGGCCAATCCTTTGGATGCGGATAAACGATTTGCACGTTCTTTGGACTTTTATTTGGTGCAGGATTGGGATAATGCATTGGAAGATTTGACTCAAACCATTTTGTGTGATGGAGGATATTATTTTGCTTATTTCAACCGGGCTATCATACGCTATAAACAATTGGAGTATCAGAAGGCGGAAAAGCAGTTTGAAGATAATGGAATGGGGATTAAGATGCCAATGAAAACAGCTGATTATAATCTCGTAAGGAGAGATTTGGATAAAGTGATAGAACTGGCACCGGATTTTGTATATGCTTACTATAATCGGGCTAATGTGGCTATAGCAATGAACGATTATCGGTCGGCATTATCTGATTATGACATGGCAATTGAATTGGATCCTAAATTGGCGGATGCTTATTATAATAGAGGATTGACTCATATTCATTTGGGTAATAATAAATTAGGAATCCAAGATTTAAGTAAGGCTGGTGAATTAGGCTTATATAAGGCTTATAATGTCATAAAACGCTTTACGGAAAGAAAAGAATAACATTTTTTTTCTAAATAGTGACTAAATGAAAAGAATTCGCTATTTTTGCAACCTTAAAAGAAAATAATAACAGATTATGATAAAGATAACTTTTCCTGATGGCTCCGTTCGTGAATATAACGAGGGAGTAAATGGTCTGCAAATTGCAGAAAGTATCAGTTCACGATTGGCGCAAGATGTTTTGGCCTGCTCTGTGAATGGTGAAACGATGGATTTGTCTCGTCCTATTAATGAAGATGCCGAATTCGTGCTTTATAAATGGGAAGATGAACAAGGTAAACATGCATTTTGGCATACAAGTGCCCATTTGTTGGCTGAAGCTTTACAAGAACTTTATCCTGGTATTCAGTTTGGTATTGGTCCGGCTATTGAAAACGGTTTTTATTATGACGTAGATCCAGGTGAAGCTACTATTAAAGAATCCGATCTTCCTGCTATTGAAAAGAAAATGCAGGAATTGGCAGCCAAGAAAGAAGTGTTGGTACGTGAAAATATCACCAAGGAAGAAGCTTTGAAGAAATTTGGTGAAAGAGGGGAGACATATAAATGCGAATTGATATCTGAATTGGAAGATGGTCATATTACTACTTATACACAAGGTGCGTTTACAGACCTCTGCCGTGGTCCTCACTTGCTCTCTACTGCACCCATCAAGGCTATCAAGCTATTGTCTGTAGCAGGAGCTTATTGGAGAGGCCAGGAAGACCGTAAACAACTTACTCGTATCTACGGTATCACTTTCCCGAAGAAGAAGATGTTGGATGAATATTTGGTAATGTTGGAAGAAGCCAAAAAACGTGACCATCGTAAGATCGGTAAGGAAATGGACTTGTTCATGTTTTCGGATACAGTAGGTAAAGGATTACCTATGTGGTTGCCGAAGGGAACCGCTCTTCGTATCCGTCTGCAGGATTTCTTGCGTCGCATCCAGGCTCGTTATGATTATCAGGAAGTGATGTGTCCGCCAATTGGCAACAAATTGCTCTATATTACTTCTGGACATTATGCCAAGTATGGCAAGGACTCTTTCCAACCGATTCATACTCCGGAAGAAGGAGAAGAATACTTCTTGAAGCCAATGAACTGTCCTCACCATTGTATGATTTACAAGAATACGCCTCGTTCGTATAAGGATTTGCCTTTGCGCTTGGCTGAATTCGGAACTGTATGTCGTTATGAACAAAGTGGTGAGTTGCACGGATTGACTCGTGTACGTAGCTTTACTCAAGATGATGCTCATATCTTCTGTCGCCCAGATCAAGTAAAAGAAGAATTCACTCGTGTAATGGATATCATTTCTATCGTATTCAAATCGATGAATTTCCAAAACTTCGAAGCTCAGATTTCTTTGCGTGATCAAGTGAACCGTGATAAGTATATAGGTAGTGACGAAAATTGGGATAAGGCCGAACAGGCAATTATTGAAGCTTGCGCCGAAAAGGGATTGCCAGCTAAAATCGAATATGGTGAAGCGGCATTCTATGGTCCAAAACTCGACTTTATGGTAAAGGATGCTATTGGTCGCCGTTGGCAGTTGGGTACCATTCAGGTAGATTATAACTTGCCAGAACGTTTCCAATTGGAATACATGGGGTCGGATAATCAAAAGCATCGTCCGGTTATGATTCACCGTGCGCCGTTTGGTTCTATGGAACGTTTTTGTGCGGTATTGATAGAGCATACTGCAGGTAAATTCCCATTGTGGTTGACACCGGATCAAGTGGCTATTCTTCCGATTTCTGAAAAGTTCAACGATTATGCTGAAAAAGTAAAAGCAGAATTGCGTAAGTTTGATGTACGTGCCATCGTTGATGATCGTAATGAAAAGATTGGTCGTAAGATTCGTGATAATGAAATGAAACGTATTCCTTACATGCTTATTGTTGGCGAAAAAGAAGCTGAAAATGGTGAAGTCGCTGTACGTAAACAAGGTGAAGGAGATAAGGGCACTATGAAAATTGAAGAATTTGGAAAAAATATTGCCGAAGAAGTTTCAGAAATGATAAATAAATGGTAACTTTGCAGCCGTTTGCAAAAGAAATCATTGTAAACCATTTGTTTGAATAAAGAAATATAGATTAAAATAAGGAAAAACAAGCAGGAACTAATAAGTTTTTAATGAAGAATGACAGTTTAAAAGGGCAACATCGAATCAATGAACAGATTCGTGCCAAAGAAGTCCGCATCGTGGGCGATGATATTGAATCAGCGGTTTATCCGATTGCCCAAGCCTTGAGAATGGCTGAAGAGCATGAAGCTGATTTAGTGGAAATTTCACCCAATGCCGTTCCTCCAGTTTGTAGAATTATCGATTATTCTAAATTTCTTTATCAATTAAAGAAACGTCAAAAGGAACAAAAGGCCAAGCAAGTAAAAGTTAATGTTAAGGAAATCCGCTTTGGACCTCAAACGGACGACCATGACTATAACTTTAAATTGAAACATGCTATTGGATTTTTGCAAGATGGAGACAAAGTAAAAGCTTATGTTTTCTTTAAAGGACGTTCAATTCTTTTCAAGGAACAGGGAGAGGTGTTGTTGCTCCGTTTTGCTAATGACTTGGAAGAGTATGCCAAAGTAGAAATGATGCCGATTTTAGAAGGAAAGAGAATGACTATTCAATTGGCTCCTAAGAAGGCTGGTGCTCCCAAGAAGGAAAAAACGGCTGCTCCTTTGAAAACGGATAAATAATAGAAAGGATATGTGTAACGTACCGGTATAGTGCGTTGCCATTGTATAATAATAATTATTTTAAATTTTAACAAGATGCCAAAGATCAAGACTAACTCCGGTGCCAAAAAAAGATTCGCTCTTACCGGAACAGGTAAAATCAAGAGAAAGCATGCTTTCCACAGTCACATTCTGACTAAGAAGACTAAGAAGCAAAAAAGAAACCTTGTACACACTGGTTTGGTACACAGTGCCAATGAAAATTCAGTAAAGGAATTGCTTTGCATGAAGTAATCTTAAAAAGAAAGTGTAAACGTATCATTAAATTATTAACCGGATGTTTTAGCTTTAAGTTCACTATTGGAAGTGACGCTAACATTCAAAAAGAATTAAAACTATGCCAAGATCAGTAAATCACGTTGCTTCAAGAGCAAAAAGAAAGAAAATTTTAGGTCTTACCAGAGGTTACTTTGGTGCAAGAAAGAACGTATGGACCGTAGCAAAGAACACTTGGGAAAAGGGTTTGACCTACGCATATCGTGATCGTAAGAACAAAAAGCGCAATTTCCGTGCATTGTGGATTCAACGTATCAACGCTGCTGCCCGTTTGGAAGGTATGTCATATTCAAAGTTGATGGGTGCTTTGCACAAAGCTGGTATTGAAATCAACCGTAAGGTTTTGGCCGATTTGGCTATGAACCATCCAGAAGCTTTCAAGGCTATCGTAGCAAAAGTTAAGTAAGCTTCAACGGTATTTTTATATAAGGGGTTTAAAGGAGGACAATGTCCTCCTTTTTTTATGAACAAAAGTTCCAAAATACTTGTTAGTTTCATAAAAATAGCTTATATTTGTCATAGAGAAAAGAATTAAAGGGTTAGCCGCATTAGTTAGATTGGGAAACTCATCAAACTAATCTGAAATACCGAGACATCGCTTCATCTTCCAATGGCGGGCCACGCCTTCGGGTAGCTTTATGCCGGTGGATTACAAAGGGAGAGAGCACTCAAAACCTGTCATTCGGAGTTTCATCGCATCACTGGTGCGGCTTTTTAATAGGGCGATGCATAAGCATCGCCTTTTATTTAAATGTAGGATTATGATTTTTTATTTTTCAGGTGTAGGTAATTCGGCTTGGGTAGCCAATAAACTTGCAGAATGTTTCAATGATAAGGTATTACCGATAGCCGATGAAATAGGTAAGAAGAACACTTATTCTCTTCGGAAAGGAGAGAAGGTAGGTTTTATATTTCCTGTTTATGGTTGGGAACCGCCCAAGATTGTTATGGACTTTATAGCTGAAATGCAGATGGATTCTCCTCATTATTTGTACTTTGTGTGTACCTGTGGAGATGATGTAGGCAAGACACCTAAAGTGTTTGAATCTGCAATCAAACGCAAAGGGTGGAAGTGTGATGCAGGCTTTTCTGTAACTATGCCCGATACATATGTTTGTTTGCCGGGCTTTGATATTGATGATGAAGTGACTCTTCAAATAAAAATGGATAATGCGAAGGCGCGTGTGGAGTATATTGGCAAACAGATTGCCGGTAATATTCATATGGATCGTTTTGATTGTTACGAAGGTCCTTTCCCTTACCTGAAGACTTATGTTTTAGGAGGTTTGTTTCGAGCCTTCCTGATGTCTCCCAAACCTTTTAAAGCGACGGATAAATGTATCTCATGTGGCCTTTGTGCGAAAAAATGTCCTGTACATAATATAAATGTGGATAGCAAACCGCAATGGGGCAATCGTTGCACCATGTGTCTTGCATGTTATCACGCATGTCCTTATCATGCCATTGAGTATGGAAAACGAACTCGTAATAAGGGACAGTATTCTATTTGATGTTTCGTCGGTTCAAGGCTTGTTGGTAACGGCGTGCATTGGCAGCATGTTGGGCGGATGTTACCGCAAAGTTGTGTGTCCCTGAAAAATCTTCTTTTGCACACATGTACAGATAATTGTGGCGTGCGTGGTTTAATACACTTTCCAATCCTTGTATGGAAGGGATTCTGATAGGACCAGGAGGAAGTCCCGTATGCTTGTAAGTGTTATAAGGAGAATTGACTTCCAAATGTTTGAATAGAATACGTTTCAAGCCAAAATCTTGGAGACTGAATTTGATAGTGGGGTCGGCTTGTAGTAACATCCCCCGTTTTAAGCGATTGATATACAATCCGGCCACAACAGGTTTCTCTGCATTTACAGCGGTCTCTTCTTCTACTATAGAAGCAAGTGTAGCCACTTCTTCAGGAGTTAATCCTATGCTTTCCGCTTTTTTTATCCGTTCTTCGTTCCAGAAAACTTTATGTTCCTTTATTATTCGTTTCATGAAGTCTTCTGCACTGATGTTCCAATAGACTTCATAGGTATTGGGGATAAATAAAGCAGGGATTGTTTGTTGGGTATATCCTATTGTATTTAGGTATGCCGTATCGTTTAGCAGTCCGATTATTTCTGTAGAATCAATCATCAGTTGTCTGCTTGCATTGCGGGCAATACGGTCCATTGTACGGACACTTCCTATTGTCAGGTTTACGGGGGTTTGGTATCCTAACGACAATCTTCGGTGCAGGTAACGCATGTTGTCTGTTGGCTTAATGGCATATCTTCCGGTCTTGATGTTCTTGTCGTATCCTTTTTGTTCGGCGATGATTTTAAATCCTTTCATGCTTTTAGGATTTCCGACTTTGATAATTTGGTTGTAGACCGAATCAATGTTATCGTCTCTATCTATATAAATATATCCTGTATCTGAAATCTGGAACGGTTGGGAGAAGAATAATTGATAGATTCCTCCCATTGTTAGGCCTGTTATCGTGATTATGATAACAACCAAAATTATAATTATGTTACGTTTTCTTTTGTTCATGATTCTTTTGTTGCAAAGATAGACAAATATTCCATATCTACACCTTTTTGTATCATTTGTCCACCTAAAAAGATGCAAAAATACTTTTTCTAGCCAAAGATAATTCGTACATTTGAAAAATCAAACAAGTAAATTTTTATTAATAATTGATCATTTATAATTTATAATCATGAAAAAGACTTTAGTAGGATTGGCTTTATTGGCTTCTATGCCAATGTTTGCACAACAAAAGGCCTCGATTACGGTCCGTCCTGATGAAGGAAAGGAAATTATCAGCAAGCATATTTATGGACAGTTTGCTGAACATTTGGGAACATGTATTTATGGTGGTTTATGGGTAGGCAAGAACTCTACTATTGCCAATACCGATGGTTATCGTAACGATGTGCTTCAAGCGTTGAAGGAATTGAAGGTACCCGTACTTCGTTGGCCGGGTGGTTGCTTTGCCGATGAATATCATTGGATGGATGGTATTGGTCCTCAAGAAAATCGTCCACGTATGGTGAACAACAACTGGGGTGGTACAGTAGAAGACAACAGCTTTGGTACACACGAATTCTTGAATCTTTGCGAAATGTTGGGATGTGAACCTTACATCAGTGGTAATGTAGGAAGCGGTTCTGTAGAAGAAATGGCAAAGTGGGTAGAGTATATGACTGCCGAACAAGGAAGTCCGATGGCCAAGCTTCGTAAGGAAAACGGTCGTGAAAAGCCTTGGAAAGTAAAATTCTTCGGTGTTGGTAATGAAAGTTGGGGATGTGGTGGTAGCATGCGTCCTGAATATTATGCTGACTTGTATCGCCGTTACCAAACTTATTGCCGTAATTATGATGGAAACCGTTTGTATAAGATTGCCAGCGGTGCCAGCGATTACGACTATGAATGGACAGAAGTGTTGATGAAGAATGCAGGTGGTCATATGAATGGTCTTTCCTTGCATTATTATACAGTAATGGGATGGACAGGAAGCAAGGGCTCTGCCACTAAGTTTACTGACGAAGACCATTATTGGACCATGGGTAAGTGTCTGGAAATTGAACCGGTTATCCAGAAACATATTGCCATTATGGATAAGTACGACCCGCAGAAGCGTGTAGGTTTGATGGTTGATGAATGGGGTACTTGGTGGGATGAAGAACCGGGTACAATCAGTGGTCACCTTTACCAACAAAATACTATGCGCGATGCTTTCGTAGCTTCTTTGAGCTTGGATGTATTCCATAAGTATGTAGACCGTATCAAGATGACTAATATCGCTCAAATAGCCAATGTTCTTCAATCCATGATTTTGACAAAGGAAGACAAGATGGTTCTGACTCCAACTTATCATGTTTTCAGAATGTACAATGTACATCAAGATGCTACATTCTTGCCGATGGATTTGAAGTGCAACCGTGAAATTGTACGCGACGATCGTATTGTTCCGATGGTAAGTGCTACCGCTTCACGCAATGCCGATGGCGTTATCCACATCTCTTTGTCGAATGTACATTTGACCGAAGCTCAAGAGATAGATATCAATTTGGATAATTTCAAGGTAAAGAGTGTAACAGGTGAGATATTGACAGCCAAGAACATTGCCGATTACAACAGCTTCGAAAATCCGAATGTAGTGGCACCGAAAGCTTTCAATGGCGCAAAAGTCAATAAGGGAGCTTTGAAGGTTACTCTTCCTGCCAAGTCAATCGTAGTATTGGAAGTGAAATAATAACAGATATCATTCAATGAAAAGTGGTGGATCCGTCATGGCATCCACCACTTTTTTTATGGTAATTCGGATATTTCTTTGCTTTCCGTTTCATTCTCCTGTTCATCGGGCAAGGCCGAGAAGAAATCCATTCCGGTCAGTTCTTCCAGACTGTCTATGCTGACTATGTAGTCTTGCAAGGGGCGGTGTCCCGGTTGGTTTTGAAAGTGGAATCCCAAAGCTATGGGTTTATTCTTTCTGTAAAAAAGAATAGCCTTGAAGAAAGAGTGGGGGACAGCCACCCTATTATCACCTATATATTGGATATTTTTCCCCTTCTGATATATGGGTCCGCACGCTATATAAACCTTGCCGAATCTTCTTGCCCATTCGCGTGTCTTGATTTCCAAATCATTCCAATCCCCTTTGTTCAGATTATGGTCTTGCGGACAAATGTTGCTCATGTAGAAAGATTCCTGCATGGCTTGTCTGTTCCATTTCATGTCTCCTGCTGGAGCCATGTGACCACGGTCATATCCCGACCGTGAATAGTCGTAAGTCACCACTTGAGTGCCTATAACCTGTGGATCGGGCAAAAATTCGTCATTGCGTTCTTCGTTGCCCCTTGTTTCTTCTTTGGTCAGTTCCCAGGCCACCCATTGGGGAGTCCGGGTCTTGTCATTGTAAGATAATGTATATCCGGAACGTTGGATAATTTGTCCTTGTCTTCCGTTACTTATCTGTGGAATTTCCATTCGTTGGGTATCGGCATGGCTGTTGGCTTCCTGAATGACTTCTTGTGTAGCTTTTTCTGTGAGGCTACGTAGGTTGGTACTGCCTATCAAGGCAATGATAATTACGGCTGCAATAAACCAATGGAGGGATTTTTTCTTTTTCTTGCTCATAGTAGAGCCGAAAGCGGGACTCGAACCCGCGACTTACTCATTACGAATGAGTTACTCTACCAACTGAGTTATTTCGGCAACCTCGATTGATGAAAAGTGGTGCAAATATAGAATTTTCTTTTGAGATAGAGTATTTTTCATCATTTTTTTTTCGAAGAGATGAAATATCCCTTATTAGATGAAAAAAAAGTTGCAATTAGTTGTTAGTTTGATTCATTTTGTCTAATTTCGTTTCCAATTATAGCATATCTGTCAGAAAAATGAATGAAGAACCAAATTATGGTATGGTAAACATGTTCAGAAAAGCACTGGACAACGTTACCGATAGTATAATGGCTTTGTCGTTGCAAGGTACTCTCGTTTATGCGAACGACCATTATTTCCGGATACATGGATTGGATAAGGAAAAGCATTATTCATTGACAGACTTGCCAGTTTCTTTCAATACCATTGAACATTATAAGGAGAAATTGCATCTTATCCGAAGTTCGGAGGGGAATTATATCTATAATATACATTATCATAATGTACACTCTCATGAAGCTGGCATATTGCAAGTTTCTGCCTTTATTATGGAAAATGAAGGAGAAGAAATTGTTTGGTTTTTCGGTAAGGATATAACCGAACAGGTGCGCAATCATAAGGAACTGGACGGAAAGAACCGTTTGCTTAATGCCATCATGGACAATGTCCCAGTCAGTCTGTTTGTAAAGGATACAGGTAATGATTTCAGATATCTGTATTGGAACAAGGGATTTGTGGAAATTTCCCATATTCCCGAATCGGCTGCGGTAGGGCATACGGATTTTGAAATATTCCCTAACCGCGAGGATGCCGTGAAATTCCGTCAAGACGATCTTCAGGTTATTCAGTCGGGCGAACGTCTCGAAACGCAAGAATCTTATTTGGCAGCCAATGGCGAAACACGAGTGGTAGAAACCATCAAGGCATTGGTTCCGCTCGAAGGAAGGGCACCTCTGCTCATTGGGGTATCTATTGATATAGCCAATTTCGAAAAAATTGAACAGGAACTGGTACGTGCCCGTATCAAGGCCGAGGAATCCGACCGCTTGAAGACCGCTTTCCTTGCCAATATGAGCCACGAAATCCGTACTCCGCTGAATGCCATCGTTGGCTTTTCGCAACTCATGTCCACAACCTCTTCTCCCGAAGAAGAGCAGATGTATTCCGACATTATCAATCAGAATGCCGATATTTTGTTGCAGCTTATCAATGACATCCTCGATTTGGCAAAGATAGAGGCCGGCACATTGGAATTTGTCAAGATGAAGGTAGAATTGGGCGAACTGTACCGCAACTTGTACGAAATCCACAGAGACCGCACGCAGTCGGGAGTGCAATTGGTTATGGACGAAATACCTGTGCCCATTACCGTCTTCGAAGACCGCAACCGCATCATGCAGGTACTCACTAATTTGGTGAACAATGCCATCAAGTTTACCATGAACGGCGAAATCCACATCGGTTACTATCTGGAAGAAGGTTTTATCCGTTTTTATGTCAAGGATACGGGGATGGGCATTTCCGAAGAAAAGCAGAAAGAAATTTTCGATCGTTTTGTCAAGCTGAACACTTTTGTTCAAGGTACCGGCTTGGGCTTGTCCATCTGCAAGATGATTGTAGAACGCTTTGGCGGTAAGATGGGAGTGGATTCCGCCCTTGGCCAAGGTTCCACTTTCTGGTTTACCATTCCTTATCCTTCGGTGGTATAGACTATTCCGAAACCAGTTTGAACCGCATGCGGAAGATACCTTCTTTATAATCGTGGCTTATAATCTTGAAGACTCCAATTTCGGACGTGTTTTCTACGTGTGCCCCGATGCACAGACATTCATCGTAGTCACCCACGTGTACCACACGTACCGTTTCCGATGCTCCTTCGGGCAATCGTTTCATATCGAACCGTCCCATAGCTTCCTCTTGAGTGATGAACTCCATACTTATCGGTAAGTTTTGTCGTAATACTTCATTCACAGTCTTTTCTATTTCTTGAATCTGTTCATCCGAGGGACATTCCGGCAGGGCAAAGTCGAGCTTGCTCTTCTTCCGCTCGATGTGAGCAGAAACGGCACGCCCACATCCAAAGAGATTGACCATGGTTCTGTTTACTACATGCTCGCATGTGTGCATGGGTGGGTATTCCTGCTTGTTATGGTTGTTCAGTTCTATATTTTCCATCTTGTTTTTCTATTTTCGGTGTAAAGCTACAAATTTCCTTTCAATAAAACAGTTTTCGAGTGAAAAGTAATTGATTTTACGTCTTCGTTTTTTTTTTCGGGTAAAAAGTAATTGATTTTATGTCTTCGTTTTGTTTTTCGGTCGAAAAGTAATTGATTTTATGTCTTCGTTTTGTTTTTCGGGTAAAAAGTAATTGATTTTACGTCTTCGTTTTTTTTTTCGGGTAAAAAGTAATTGATTTTATATCTTCGTTTTGTTTTTCGAGTGAAAAGTAATTGATTTTATGTCTTCGTTTTGTTTTTCAGCCGAAAAGTAATTGATTTTGTATATTAAAATTTTATTATTTCATATATTTGCGAATATTATATCTAAAAACAAGGACTTTAAAATAGGAGCGCTATGACGAAAAGAATGAAAAACATATTGTTGGCAAGTCTCCTTTTCGTGGGACTAACTAACATCTGCTTTGCCCAGCAACTGGCATTCCCAACGGCTGAAGGATACGGTAAATATACGCGTGGAGGCCGTGGAGGAGCCGTATACGAAGTGACCAACCTGAATGACCACGGACCGGGCAGTTTGCGTGAAGCCATAGAAGCCAAAGGTCCGCGCACCGTAGTGTTTCGGATATCGGGAACCATAGACCTTGAACGGGCACTTACTATCCGCAATCCCTACATAACCATTGCCGGACAAACGGCACCTGGCGACGGTATATGCTTGAAGCGTTATCCGCTGAACATTGGAGCAGACGAAGTGATAATCCGCTACATCCGTGTTCGCTTGGGTGATGAAACAGGGCAAGATGCCGATGCCATCAGCGGTCGAGGCCATAAGAACATCATCCTGGACCATGTGTCTACCAGTTGGAGCATAGACGAAACCCTGTCCATCTACCTGTGCGAAAATGTAACCATCCAATGGTGTATGATAACGGAAAGCCTTTACGGCTCTAACCACATCAAGGGGACTCATGGATTTGGCGGAATTTGGGGAAGCAACTATTCCACCTATCACCACAACCTCATAGCCCATCATTCCAGTCGTAACCCGCGTTTTGCTTCGGGTGGCGGTTATAACGATTATCGCAACAATGTACTTTACAATTGGGGATACAACAGTTGTTACGGAGGAGAAAAGTTGGTAAAGGGAAAGGAAAATGGTTCTTTCGATATCAACATGGTGAACAATTATTATAAGCCGGGCCCTGCCACACAACAGGGGAAAGTAAGCTATCGGATTGCCAATCCAAGCAATCGGGATGAAAACGATTACGGGAAATGGTATATTGACGGAAATTACGTAGTAGGGTATCCGAAAGTATCTCGCAATAATTGGAATGGAGGAGTGCAAACCAGTGAGGAGATGTTAGCCAAAGTGCGGAGAAACGAACCGTGGCCCGCTATGGCCATTCATGAAGAGTCGCCCATTGAATCTTACGAAGCCGTACTGCAAAAGGCGGGTGCAAATTTACCCAAGCGTGATGCGGTAGACAGTCGCATCATCGACGAAGTACGTGGTGGATATGCCACTTACGAAGGTAAGACATACAGAGAAAAGATGAAGGGCAACAGTCGGCCACAAAAATCGGGTATCATCGATTCTCCTGCCGATGTGGGTGGATGGCCCGTATTGAAAAGTCTGCCTGCTCCGCTCGATACCGATCATGATGGCATGCCCGACGAATGGGAAAAAGCTCATGGACTTAATCCCAACAATCCCGACGACCGCAACCTTTATAATGATGAAGGATGGACTTGGTTGGAATACTATTTAAATGAATTGGCGGAATAAAATCCTTTTGTGATGAAAAAGTACATTACAATGTTAATCGGAATGGTTATGCCATTCTGCTTTTATGGATGTAGCGACGATGTCCCCTCCAATCCTTATAAAGAATATGATTTGCCTATTGATTGCAAGGGACTGAATATCGAGATGGGAAAAGCCATACTTATTCAAAATGAAAGCGATTTCAATGCTTTATTTTCCTCCTATCAAAATTTGCCACCTGTCGATTTCGATCAATCGACTTTGCTTTTGGTTAAAGGAGAATCCCCCAATGGGATACAAAGTATAGCTAAAGACGTACAAACCGATAACGGACGCGTTCGTGTCAATATAACCATTTTTAAGAACTATACCTGTGTCATGGAAAAATGGGTGTTGGGATACATTCTCCCTAAAGTGAAGGAAGAACAAATTAAACTGGACATCAATTATCAATTTTAGTGATATGATGAATCTGATTTATATATTAATTCAAATGCCATAATACGGAAATAAAACACTTACATCGGGTAATTATTCTCTATGAGCAAGAATAATTTGCAACATTTCTGTAGGCGTTACTACGATAGGTGATTTGGAAAAATGTTTTGTATTTCTTATTACCAGATATGCATCTTCCTTGGATAGGGATCCGAATATTAGTCATCGTTTCAATGATATATTTAGACAAACAGACATCAACAAAAAACACTCATTACACTCAGTAAATTCAGTATTTTTTTTGGGAGTAGGTACACCATCAATCATTGAACAGCTCGAAGGTTAACTTGAAGCCTACAGTATCAAACTCTTCATTGATGGAACTGACAAAGGCGCCTACATCGAATATGTGGGTGCCTATTCCATATCCCAACTCTACATAGGGATTAAGATGGGGCATGAACAGGATGCCGCCATACAGACGTTCGTGATGGATTTCGCCCAACAATCTATTCAAGGGACGAAGCAGGATGAAGGGGGATTCGTAGGTAACATGACCGCGCCAATACTGGCTGGAGGAGTTAAACCAACGGCGGGTCATACACACCTGCCGTTGCTATTCCAAGAAAGGTCAACACCTCAATATGTCTTTTACAGAATAAATTTTACTGAGAGCTTCGAAAGAGAAGTATTGGTCATCCATAATCATATAATCTTCTCGTTGTGCCCTTGTCAGTCGCTTGATATCAGGAAACATGGAGACGGGCACTATCACTTCACGACCATCCGTAAGAAATACAGCCATTGCTCCACGCTTCTTTGAAACAATAAGCATTTCAGTAATTTCAGCTATTTAAAAAGAATATCCTACATGCAATTCCAAGCCTATGTTCCGAGGAGATACAGTAGAGGTTTCGCCTAACATAGCAGAGAGAGGATTCTTTACAAAATTATCACTGATGGGAAGTATGCCATATTCAAACCCCAAACCGGCAAAAATATTCTTGTAAGAATAATCGACTCCCAAACTGAGTCCCATATCAAATCTATTCAAACCATCTTTCCAAAAAGTGTTGCCTTTGGTCTTTATGGTTATATGGGTAGGCGTTTGGGGTATATAAACACAATTGAAAATGAGGTCTTCAACATCAATTTTAGAAGAACTATACAAATCAGAAGTTGAATGGAATTTTCCGGCAATGCCATAGGCCGCATACAAGCCCCCACTAAAACGCAAAGCGCTCTGTTTGAACAAAGGTAAAGTATACACTGCTTTGACAGGAATATGAAGATAAATGGCATTGATGGATTCCTCGGCTTCCAATGCCAAAGCCGCTTCCTTGCCTCCGTCGACCATTACTCCCTTATAGACTTCATCCAGTTGATAGTTTCTGTTTAGCACTTGAACCCCTGTCTGCAAAGCCCATTGGGTGGAAAGGGGGAATTCCAATCCTACACCCAAACGATAACCTACCTTGGGCGAATAATCGGAAACCTTGGTTATGGTTGACATACCAGCACCACCCTGTACGTTCAACTTTACTTGTGTCCATCCGCAGGTAGCACATACCAAAAACAATACCAATAAAATATTCTTTTTCATAATTCTTGCTTTAAGGTTTTAAATAGTTTACAAATGTAGTAAAAAATCAATCCATTCCCATTTTTTACTAAAACTATTTTAGTACACTCAGTATAGCGATATCATTTAAGGAAAAAAGATAACTCGGTGTTTCTACATGATTGAATATGTCTTACCAATCTGGCGAGCTCCAGCCAGTAACAATGCACCTTTATTTACCTCATAAAATGCTCAATGCAATGCGATATTTTTATTTCCAACATGGCTTTCTGCATTTTTCAAATACAAAAAACGGGTATTTATGCAATTATCCAAAGAAAAACACTCATAAATCTGCATTTTTCCAAAAAACTCTTCAAGTACAATTATTACAAATTTCGGTTTTCCGTATATTTTTACCTTAGAAACACTATATTTATAAAAAATCAGGAGTAAATTTGCAGTAATGATTTTTTAGCCAAATGAATGGGCGGAATAAATAATAACACCTAAAATTATGTATAGAATAATTGTTTTGTTAGTCATATTGACTTTGGGAGGAATAGAAAAAACATACGCTGATAATAGTCGCATCATTGTTTTATCGGATATTGGAGGAAGTGACCCCGACGACCAACAATCGATGGTGCATCTACTGACTTTGCTCGACCGCATTGATTTGGAAGGTATTATTTACCAACATGCTTGGGTAAATTTCAATAAAGGAAATGAAGTGACCGTTACCGGAAAGATTTTTGATGCTTACGAAAAGGTATGGCCCAATCTACAGATACATAGTAAAGGTTTTCCCGAAGCCAAAGCATTGCGCCAACTAACCAAACATGGACAAAAGGAAGCGGCCATGAAGGGTGTAGGCGAAGGAAAGGACTCACCCGGTTCCGAATGGATAATCCAAATGGTAGATAAGGACGACCCTCGTCCTGTATGGATAACCACATGGTCGGGTATCAATACATTGGCACAAGCCCTTTGGAAAGTTCGTAACACCCGTACACCAAACGAGGTTAAGAAATTCGTTCAAAAGATTCGTGTGTATGACATCTTGGGGCAGGATGATGCTGGTGCATGGATTGTCACTCAATTCCCCGAATTGATTTACATACGGAACAAAGCCGTCTATGGATGGGCACCCGATGACAATTGGACAGCCCAGAAAGTGCAAGCCATCGGTGAATTAGGAAAAGAATACCCTAAACGGATATGGGCAACAGAAGGCGACAGTCCCTCTTTCCTCTATGTAGTAAATAATGGCTTGAATCATCCCGAACATCCAGATTGGGGAGGTTGGGGTGGCCGTTTTGATTTAACTGCTCAAGTGGGTATCCGTTCTATGGATTGGGTAGTTAGAAGTGGTTTGGACGAAACCAAGTACGACCCTTATTATATGTTGGGCAGTTCAAAAGAAGGTGCTGATGCCATCAGATTATGGCAACAAGATATATTCAATGATTTCGAAGCTCGTATGCAATGGAGCCATACCGGCACTTATCAGTCTGCCAATCATCATCCCATAGCAAAAATCGGTAAAGACAGTTCTACATCGGTGATATACAAAAACATCAAAGCAGGCAAAACACTGAAATTGGAAGCAGGGAAATCTGTAGATCCGGATGGGAACATCTTGTCTTATCAATGGTCCTACTATCCACAACCTGGGAATTACAAGGGCAAACTTCACTTTACAGACAATCAAAGCACATTGCTCCTCGACATTCCGCACGATGCACAGAATTGTACCCTTCACCTTATACTTCGTGTAACAGATAATGGTACTCCCGCATTAACCAGTTATCGTCGCATTGTTGTAAAAGTGAGATAACTTTTCGGATTTTGGAAAAAGATTTCAAAAACACTCATTACACTCAGTAAATTCAGTTATTTTTTGAAAGCAGGTACTCCTTTATTTTCTTGCTTCAAAATTTTTCCGATAATTACATGGAGTACAATTATTACAAATCTCTGTTTTCCGTATATTTTTACCTTAGAAACACTATATTTATAAAAAATCAGGAGTAAATTTGCAGTAATGATTTTTTAGCCGAATGAATTTTTTTCTTCTTAATAATTTTCTGTAATTTTGTATTATCAACTATATTTATTAACCAAACAAAGCAATTATGAAAAAGTATATTACAATGTTAGTCGGAATGGTTATGGCATTCTGTTTTTATGGATGTAGCGACGAAAACATAGAGATTGATCATAGTTATGATAACATAAGCGCGATTCAAGAATATCGATTACCTGAAAACCTTGAATCGGGTGAGGTGTTGGCCAATTCCGGATTGGACATAGATAATGAAGAGATTGTTTTTATTGCTAATGATTCGGAGTTCAAGAATGCTTTCCGTAATTATTCCAATAATTACGGAGAAGTACTTCCCATTGATTTTAGGAGCAACAAACTCTTGTTGGTTCAAGGGAATTGTTCAAAAATAGGACATATCAACAAATCGTTGTCACAAATTAGTGATAAGAAATACGAATTGACTATCGAACTAACACTTACTCCTTTTTCACCTGCGGTGACTTATGCATGGGTAGCGGGCTATGTTATTCCTAACAGTATAGAGATGGAAGACATATCACTTTCTATAGATTATAAACGGTAGATGCTAAATGATTCTATTCATAAGTAGATGTATGTAACATATACTGTAAATAAGAAATCATTTATATTCCTAATTATATCAATTTTAAGTGACATGATGAATCTTTCATAAATATTTTGAGATTATTTTTATTGGGCTTGTCCAATAAGTAGTGTAGCGGTATAGGTCTCATATTCCTTTATTGATAGGAATGTTGGACCTATACCGCTTTTTGCATCATTTTTTCTTTGTTGATGCAATTCCATTTTTCCCATACTTTTATTTTTTCAGATGTAAAGCTACAATTAATTTAAATATAAAGCAGTTTTCACGTTCATTATATTTTCGCCTTATTAATGCAGGCCAATATTCTTCTTACTTGTTGTAGGTACAAATTTCCATTAAATTGGATTTAAAATATGACTATTCATAGCATCCAATAAATGTCCAATTGTCAATTTTTTCTTTGAGGAATGATTATACATGATATTAAAAAAAACGGGTAACAACTTTCCTTCTGCTTCAAAATATTCTGTAAGTTGAAAACTTGAAACATCAACGTTGAATTTATTTCCAAAAGAAAGTATAAAATTAACAGCATCGTCGCCAGTTATTCTCAAGTCATATTCGATTTCTGTATTTTCCCTTATTTCTTCTTTAAGTTCAATGCCAAAATCTTCTATGAACTTTTTTAGTGCAAATAAATCATTATTCTTCATTTAATAAATCTGATTTAATCTCTTCTTGTAAATAAAGTAAAAAATCTATTCATTTTCTTTTGAATTTACGTCCTTTCCAAATTATGGTATCACCTACTATTCTTGCATATGGATATGATTGGAATGATTGGTATCTTTGTGGGATGCTGGGTGAGAGTTAGTGTACACCTTGAGCATATTAATTAAAAATACTGATATATTGATTTTTACAATCGGATTATATATCTTTACATCCA
>SUXW01000005.1 GCA_015060765.1 Bacteroides sp. | reverse complement strand
GCGGAATCCCAAACCTCCATCAGACGCTTGGCGTGATTCACCCGATAACGGTTCACCAATGTCTTCAAGTTTACACCGAAACGACGGTTCACCGTGTTCGAGAGATACGTGGTATTCGTCCCGAATAGAATACAATAATTAAATAATTGATAAACAAGAAGATATAACAATATCGTCAATAAGAGGGTGGAGGGTATTATTTAGAATGGATATAATTTGTATTTCAATCGGATTTTAGGGAATATTATTACGGATTGTATGTATATTTTTTATACTTGCACCTTGGTTCTTGTATCTTTTTCTTATCTTTGCAGCATCTTGTAAATATTCCAATATTATGAAACATAGTTTTCTATTATCGACTTTCATTATATCATCATTTCTGCTTTCTTGTAGCGAGGATAATTCGGTCTTGACCGAAGATTCTCCTAAAGGCATGCATTTTACCATCTCTGATTTTGATTTTGACCATTCTTCCAGAACTGCGGTCGAAATAACTGACAAGGCAGCGGTCTTTACATGGGGTGCCAATGATATTATAGGTATTTTCCCTGATGCAGATGCATCACAAGCCCGTTTTACCATGACAGCTGGAGCAGGAACCAAAACTGCTACATTCGATGGCGGTGGATGGGCTTTGATGGCTGATAAAAAGTACGCTTCCTATTATCCCTATATACCGGATGCCAACTTGGACAAGACTAAAATACCGGTTAGCTTTACAGGGCAAGAACAAAACGGCAATGGAAATACTTCTCATTTGGGTGCTTATGACTATATGGCTGCAACAGCAGTTGTGCCTACCAATGGAGAAGTGGGATTCAACTATAAGCATTTGGGTTGCTTGATGCAATTCAAATTGGTTATGCCCAAGGCCGGAAATTTCAGTTCCATTGTTCTGAAGGCAACAGAAAAGGTGTTTGTAAGCCAGGGGAAATATAACTTGATGGACAATGAAATTTCCATCGAACCTGTCACTTTACTTGATTCGATGAAAATTGATTTGAAAAATGTACAGACAAGTGGAGAAGGACAGGTTCTGACCGCTTATCAGATGATGGCTCCAGCCAATTTGTCGGGTAAGGAAGTGTCTGTAATAGTCAATAGCGGAAAAGAACTGGTGGCCGAAGGAAAAGTTGCACTGAAAGATTTTAAAGCAGGTACAGCCTATTCCATTGAAGCTGCGCTGAAAGGTATGGAAAACGAGCCGGATGAAGAAGGAGTTACCGACGTTACCACTGCCGGAACGTTGGAAGAACTGTTGGGTGAATCTAAGTTCAAGATAACCCAACTGAAGGTTAAAGGAAAACTGAACTCTGACGACATAGCCACTTTG
This sequence comes from Bacteroides sp., assembly GCA_015060765.1. GTDB lineage: Bacteria > Bacteroidota > Bacteroidia > Bacteroidales > Bacteroidaceae > Phocaeicola. The sequence goes on along the minus strand of SUXW01000005.1, from coordinate 162,158 downwards.
AGAAGAATGGCCGGAGGTTATCGGGATACTACTGATATGGAAATGGGATTGATAGGAGTATTGAAAGATTTGGACCTTTCAGGAGTTTCCATTGTATCAGGTGGTTCTTATTATATGGATAATGGAGATAGGAAATATAAGGTAACCGGCTCCGACCGAATATGCAACAGCATGTTTTGGGGATGTGGAAATCTGGAAACGTTGGTTTTACCGGAAAATATAACGCTGATAGACGAAGCAGGTATCAGCAGCTGTACAAACCTGGTCAGTGTAACCATTCCTAACTCGGTCACTTCTATTGGTGTAGCAGCTTTCAACTCTTGTAGAAGTCTGAAGAATATAAAGTTACCACAAAATCTGACTTCTATAGGCAGTGATGCTTTCCATAGCTGTGAATCTTTGGAATCCATTACCATTCCTGCTGGTGTTAGCAGCATTCAGACCAATACGTTCGGGCATTGTAAGAATTTGACGGAAGTGAATCTGTCCAATGGATTGACTTCAATCGGGAATGGAGCTTTTGCGGCTTGCAACAGCCTTGTTTCCATAACCATTCCTAATACCGTACAAAGCTTGGGAGAACGTTCGTTTGGTAGTTGTATAGCACTTGCTAACGTCACTTTATCTTCCGGACAATCTCAATTAGGTTCTTATACATTCGAGAACTGTACAGCGCTCAGCAAGATTGTGATACCCGAAGGTATGAGTTCTGTAGCTTCAAGAGCCTTTAACGGTTGCGTCAATCTGGTAGATATTACGCTTCCCAGTACATTGACGACACTGAACAATCATGCATTCTATGCAGCTGCGGCCAAATCACCCGTTACAGTAAAATGTTACGCCGTAAATCCGCCTGTCATCGGAACAAATGTATGGAAAACAGTTTCTGGTTCCAAACTGTATGTATTGCCTCAAAGTGCAGATGCCTATAAAGCTTCTGCCGAATGGAAAGACTATTTTAGTGAAATACTGACTATCGAATAATTATTAAACAATAGCATAAAATATAAATGGGGTAACTTTGTTGAAGTTACCCCATTTATATTTTATATGTCGGCTTATCCCCAATTCATATCGCCTACATTACCTTCCGGATCCTTATCCTCCGGTGTAGGTTGTTGGGCTTTCATCAATTGCTTAACCGATATTTCTTGTTTGATGGTCTTGCTCTTGTCCGTTATGACAATTTTACCGGAACGCTCCTGGTTGTTTGTATTCTCTTCGATGGAGAATTGCAATTGGTAGTTCTTTCCCGTTTCGTTCGAGGTACGAGTCAGTTTTATCCATGTAGCTTCAATTGTAACGTCAAACTGTACATTACTGAACACATCCACTTGAATGGAATTGGCCTGACTTCCCACTTCGTACTGTTTTTTGGATACAGTTATTACATCCTTTTGTTTTTGGGTAATGACGAGGGTTTCTTTCAGGGAACGTGCCTGATCGTAGAAATAGATTTCACCCGTTCGGTCGTCATAAGTATCATTGGGAGCAACTGTAAATGAATGAATATTAGCAACCAAGGCTCTGGATTTATTTTCAGTAATCCAATCTTTACAAGAAGGAGCTATTTCAATGGTATAATCGATGTTGGATTTGATTTCAGCATCCACCTTACCTCCCGTTTGGGCAACGGTCACCGTTTTGTTACTCAAAAGAATGGCATTCCGTTGCTTCTGTATGATGTGAAGTTTTTCTTTCAGCGAACTATTCTTGTCATAAAAGACAATGTAGGCCGAACGTTCGTCATAAGATGAATTAGGGGCAATTACATAACGCAATGTATGACTGGAAAGGGCACGACTGTCTTTTTCTTCTCTAACCCAGTCTACATTGGGCATTTCTACTCCAAAGTCCACATTGCTCTTAATCTCAACCGAAATCGTTTCGCCTTCATCCGATACAGTATATTCACTTTGGGTCAGCATCAATACACTGCTTGCTCCAGCCTGATAAATCCATACGGTTTCTGATTGCGTATCGCTTGTAAAACGGATCTCTCCTTCGCGCTTGCCTGAACCCTCGTTGGCTTCCACGATGAAAGTATGTGAATAAGCCGATAAAGTTCTGCCCTTTGATTCTTTGATCCAATTCTTGGCATCTCCCATTATCTCCAATTGATAGTCGATATTGGCCTTGATTCCCACAACAATTGTTCCACCTTCTTGAGCTACCTCGTACCTGCTTGAATTCAACAAAAGTGCATCCATCTGTTTCTGAGTTACAACAATAGTATGGGTTTTGTCACCACATTGGATGAAAATTGATGCATTACGCTCCATATAAGTGGTGTTTTCACCGACATTTACCGTAATACTTGCAGTTCCGGCCATCCCTTGTGATGACGAGAGTGTACACCATGAAACGTTACCAAGTACCTTGGCAGACCAATCTCCATTGGTTACAAATGTAATGGTTTTACTGCCATTACCTGCATCAAAAGTAAGGTCGGATACATCACATGTAATCACACTTTCTTCCTTATCTTGTATTTCTGGAAGTTTTTCGGCAGGCTCATTATCTTCGCTACATGAATAGAGAACTGAACATAGGGCAATAGCCACCAACAGTTTGAATGTATCTAATAGTTTCATGGTAAAATCTTTTCTACAAAATTAATAAAAAGAGCGATTGATGCATGATAAATGAAGAAATTTATTCTTCATCATAAGATTTTGCTTCCGCTATGACATCTGCCGGAACCTCATCACATCGTTCGTAGATGGAGACATCGGTTTCATCACCTTCTACTGTCCATACCATACTTCCTGTCTCTAACAAATCGGATATGATATAGGTATTGTTCCATTCACCCATTCCATAGTCATAACAACCACTTATGGTAGTCACAGAGTTTTCATCCGTTTCCAAAGAAAATTCACCTGTAATGCATCGGGCATACATACTGTCAAATTTCTGGTATATCTTAAAGGTGCGGCCCTTACGTTCCAATTCAATATAACAATATAGCCCTTCTGCTATAGGTGCATTATTCCATTCCTTAAGTTTCCAAACACCATCCAAATTAACATAGTTTATTTCAAGTGCAGGAATTTCGATTGTTTCATCTTCATCAGAACAAGATGAAACGCTTATCATCAACATTAAACATGCTATCAATTTGAAAAGGGTCTTCATATTTACTATTGTTTTTATTGTTATTTTCTAATTATTTCCCAATTATTATTGCCATGGTGCATCCTTCTGAAGATGCCCCAGCTTCTTTTATTGTAAATTCAATCCTGTCAGTATTTAGCTTTGACAAGGTCTGAGACTTGATTGCAATCACAACATCACCTTCCTGTCCCGGTTCCAATTTCTCCGGTTCTGTATGAAAAGAAACGTATTCGGGCAATCCTACAGCCTTCAATTCAACCGGCACCTTCCCGATATTTGCACATAAGACCCGTTCTACGACCGGATATCCAGAACGTATATCGCTAAAATGAACATCTTTTCTTTTCAGCCTTATATTTCCTACCGCATAAGGAAGATGACGCCATTTTTCTTCAGATTCCAGCACTTCACCACGAAGAGTCAAACGGGCAACGGGCTGTTTTTCTGATTCTCTTGTATATACAAATATATTTTCATCGACCGTTCCCGGATGGTTCTTTGGATGATAAGTTACTATTATTTTTCCACTTTCTCCTATTTTCAATGGACTCTTTTGGTAATCGGCAACGGTACATCCACAAAATGTTTGAATCCTTGTAATGGATGTTTCTTTTTTGCAAATAAAATCATATACCACACTTACCGATGAATCGGATTCTTGCAGGGAACCTACTGACTGTTCCATTTGCTTGAATTCCAAAATTTCTTTTCCTCCATCCAGCAGCTTCGGATTCATCAATGAATCCAACGCAGCACGCGTCAACGGTATCATTCTTTGTCCGCTGATAGAAGAAAAGCACATTAGTGCAAACAAGCATGCAAAAAATCTACTTATATTCATCTATATTCTTACATCCATCCATTATTACCGGCATTTTTACGCACAGTAACTGTTATAGTCTGTTCTTGTCCGTTACTTGTTCTCAACACAGCAGTAGTAGTTCCAACTTTCAAACCTTTTACAGTCAATGTAGTTCCCGCTACATTCGCTGTAGCAATGGAATTGTCGGCAACGGTACATGTGTAAGTAAGTTCTTCACCCTTGACAAAATAAAGCTTCAAATCAATTTCCACTACATTATCGGGAGAAACATACACATTCGGAACTCTCATGGCACTTCCACCTTGTTCTATTGCTCTAAGTAAGGAACCGGCATCAACCAACCGTCCCATCTTACCATTGTATTCACTCAAGTCCTTTAATGTAACGGAATACCCGGGTGAAGTATGATTATAATGCGATAATTTGTTCCCTCTAAAGTAGGAATCAATATTGACTGCCGAATTCTTCATCAATTCCACAAATTCCTCTCCTTTAAAATGTTTACGTAATTGAGCGGCATAAGACAATCCCAAGGCAGCAACTCCCGACACATGAGGACATGCCATGGAAGTTCCATCGTAATACCCATAAGTAGGTTTACCTTCATTTACCCATGTGGAATAAATCATACCTCCTTCATCGCCTTCCATACCCGGTGTTCCATAATATTCACCGTCTCCACCAGGAGCCGACAAGTCTACTTCCACTCCATAGTTCGTATAGGTTGACGGTGTAAAGTCGGCCGCTATAGCACTTACACAAATACATTTGGAATATGCGCCCGGATATGCAGGCATACCGGCATATTCGTTTCCGGAAGCAAATATAACTACTCCACCATCAATAACTCCGTTGGGAGAACCTGCGTTGTTTATAAAGTAATCAAAAGCATCTTTTTCCAATGGATAAGCCGCTACCCATTCTTCTTCAGAACCGGGTCCCGGTGTAAATCCCAACAATTCATTGGCCAAAGAAGAATTGTATCCCCAACTGCATTGCAAAACAACAGCTCCATTATCGGCAGCATACTTAATGGCCTTTGCCTCCATAGCAACCGTGGCAGCATACATATCATCGAATATTTGCAAGGACATTATTTTCACTCCTTCTTGTCCTTTCGCCCAATTGCCTCCGGCTATACCGCATACTCCCAAACCATTGCCATTTACTGCAGCAATGGTACCGGCCACATGAGTTCCATGCCCTGTATCATTAGAACCAGTGGTTGCCAAGTAACCTCTGTCTGTAGCAAAATTATAGCCATATCTGTCACCTTGATAACCGTTATTGTCATTATCGGTCCGGTCACCATAAATCTCATCTTCATTAACCCACATATTAGGTTCCAAATCGGGATGGTTCCACATCACACCTTCATCCATTACTGCAACAATGATGGAAGGGTCGCCTGTACACTTTTCCCACGCCTCTTCGCAATTCACGTCGCTTCCCGCTATCGTTTTCGCCCATTCTTTTTCAAAATCATAACCTCCACGGTTTATGTATCCCCATTGATAACATAATCCCGGATCATTGAACGGTAAATCATTAACATTGCGGGAATGAACATCGGTAGTACTTCCCGGTATAAACCTTTTTTGCTGATTATATGACTTGTAAATCTTTCGATTGCATTGTATTTGGGATATTTCACCAAGTCCCGACAATTTATCTGCAGCCTTTTGCAAGTCTGTTCCTTCATCAAACCGAATTAAATACCACAAGTGCAAACCTGATTCACGAGTACGTTCTTCGGTTCTTGAATCGACGGGAAATACTCTCTCAAAATGATAAGCATTCAAAATATCAAGAATCTCATCGGTAGACGGAATACCGGAACGACTTGTCAAAGAACGCGACTTTGACGTAGCATCCAATATTTCAGTCATTTCGGGGACAAATTTGATTAACAATTCACCTTCCATCGCATCGCTTGGCAAAGTGTTGGCAATATTTTCCTTTTCTACATCCGCCAACCCAACATACCTTTCCTCTGAACAAGCCGACAAGAACAAGGCCAATGCTATGATATATATACTTTTTTTCATACTTATTCTTCCTCTGTTATTTCTTCTTTAATTTCATATTTATCCCTTGTTCCCGGGAATACATTGTAGTAATAATCAAAAGTTACCGGTTCATTATCAAACCCAACTAATGCACCGTTCGAATCGATTCCATTTTCCTGCTGATTAAAGATCAACAATTCCGGTGCCCACTCCAAGAAATAAGGATGATACAATATCCAGTCAGGAAGCTTACCCGTAAAGAAATTCAAGTTGACAGACAAGCGTTTCATTTTTGGAAGAATCTTGGGCATCCTTCTATTAGCCAGATATTGGATAGTATCTCCACCAAAGGCATCTACATCTGCCTGTGTATATGCAGTTACACCGTCTTTCCCTACTTCAAAATCCGGTAATTCACCTTCCATATAATTATTGGACAATCTCAATTCTTCCAAAGTATCCCACAAGAACAATTGTTTCAACACCTTATTGTCGTTTGCCTTGAAATGAAATCCCAGTCCATTTTCAAAATCTCCGGCTTTACGCAAGTCATTGGTTGTCCACCTGCGGTTCGCTACCAGATTCAAACTTTTCAGTTTAGGAAAATTTTCTTTATTGAGGACAGATGGAAGTGTTGCAAAATTATTGGCACTCAAGTTCAATGTTTCCAAAGTCTTACCCAAAGATTTGAATTCATCGGGCAAAGACACCAATCCATAAGAGAATAAAGATAAGTTCTTTAAGTGATTCAGACTGCAGATTTCAGGTCCCAATTCAATATTCAATAACATCGTATTGGTATTGGTAGCAAAAGTTACAGTTTCCAGATACTTCAAATATTTAATTTCTTGAGGAATGCTTTCCTCGGTTCTGAACATGGCATATCCTACAGAACGCACACGACCCACCGCTTCTGGTGAAGGCAAATCCTTGTCGGTCTCTTCCCATAACACCACATTTTCCCAATTGCGCATGTTGTCGCTGGTATCCCAAATGGTTCCCAACAGATTCAACTGCTCTGCTATCATTATCAAGGCCAAGGAGTCGCCTGCTCGATTGTCTTCAATCTTTGGTGCTGCTTTCTGAGTTAATGTCAAGATTGCCGGTTCTTTCAGAACATCTTCTTTATCAGCGGGCACCAAATTGATTTTGGCAGTACGCTTTTCCGGTTCCGTATTCATTTTCCAATTGAAACGAACTTTTACAGTACGCGGACGAGCACCACGGTCCAAATTGATTTGTGTGGTTTCCGGATTTACCCATTCCCAGTCATTCCCTTCATATTCCACATCAATATTGAAACGCACATTGGTTGTAACTGTCACTTCAAAATAGCGTTTGTCGGCCTTAGCCGAAGATTCTATTTCTACTTCAGGATTTTCAATGGAAATCATTTTGTCGAATCCCGTCTGATGAACAGTAACATTTTGTGCGGCCTGTCCATTGGGACTGAAAGTGATGGTAGCCGTACGAATATCGTTCACTAGAGTGGAGTCTATAACCACCTTACATTCTGTAGTTCCGATTCCATTTGCCGGTGAAACCATCACCCAAGGTTCCGAAGCCATAGCCACCCATTCTTCCGAGGATTCAACAAGAATCTTGTCTGTTCCTCCCTCTGCACCTATTGTGATGTCTACTTTATCCAATTTGAAGCCTGAAAAATCTTCATTGTCATCGCTACATGCAAACACCGCAATGCTACATACAATTATTCCAAATATTGTCTTAAGATAACTTTTCATAATTAATTCCTCCAAATTGTTATTCCAAATCCAAGATGTCACAACCGCGAATGTCTTGTGTCTTATCGTATATCAACGTATAATACCCCGCTGCAATGTAATCGCAAACTTCCGACAAATCTATGGTTATATTGGGATTATCCTTTATTTCAAAAATACGGATATAAGGCGAGATAGTATCTTCTATCTTGCGCAAATCATTGGAGCCTATGCTGAAGAAAGCCATACTTGGACAAGTGTACAATCCCGTAGGCCATTCACGCAGACAACGGTTTCCCTCGGCATCACGCTGATGACGTATATGGAACTGTTGCAAGGAAGATATGCTCAACGGTGCTGTAGGGAACTTGGAGAAACTGTTATAACTTAAATCAATCCCCGTCATATAAGGTAAAGTTACAGCATAAAAATCATCAGAAAGTTTCGTCAGTTTATTGTAACTTAAGTCTATAGCTTCCAGCATATAAGCATATTTCCCTTTAATGGAACCATTCGGAATTCTCTTCATTCCGTTTCCTGATAATATCAAATAGTATAAAGGAGATTCTTTCTGGAACAAAATTCCAGGAAATTCCTCCAGACAATTGTTCGACAGATTCAATTGGCCGGTATTTATGCCTCGGAAATCTGCCCCATTTTCAAATCCGCTGATTTGATTATAAGAAAAATCGACAGACCCCATTACATAAATGGACTTTGCATTGAACACATCAGGGAATTGGGTTATCTTGTTGTGGCTGCATGAGAATGACTCCACATCCAAATAACCAAAGAAATACCCATCTTCTGCATGAGGAATTTCTGTTATTTCATTGTAATCCAAATACAACTTTGCAAAATTGATTTCCTTTCCAAAAGGATGCAACTTCTTCACTTTATTGTTGGTACAATCCAACATAGACAGACGTACCATTTTTTTCAAATAATCATGCGACGGGAATTCTTCCAAATTATTGAAACCGATATAAATGACTTGAATCTTAGGTCCTGAAGCCCCGTTGATAAAAGTTTCCCAATCAGTTTTCAGCTGTTCACCCGAAATTCCTTTGTTGGAAGCAACGTTCAACATCTGGAGTTCCGGCAAACTGGCAAGCATATCCATAGGCAATGCTGTCAGTTGTGGACAGTTATAAATTTCCATGTCGTATAGTTTCGTGAAATTGCTCCAACTCCATTCATCCTTTTCTGAATAAAATGGTGAATCCGGCTGGACTTCTCTAAAGAAACCTTCGGATGTAATCGGTGAATTGGCTACATAGAGTTGTTCCAATTCGGTCAATCGCATAATTGCTTTCGATATACCCGTTATGCCATTGGTCAAATCACCGAACATGATAGCCTTTGTAGAGATGCGATTGTTCTTTATAGGTTTATTGTCCGGATCCAAATGGAAACCTTCCTGCATTGTTTCTGAAAAACCTTCACGGAAATCTCTTGCCAACACACGTGTGTCATAGTCCATTCTCATCAAGTTTCTTTCTTCTTGTGTCATATTCAATTTGAAGTCTTGTGAGATAACATGACCACCTAATAATTCAGAGTGACTTCCTAAATAAAGTGCTGCCAGTCTGGTCAATTGTCCGATAGCATCGGGCACTACTCCTTTAGCACCAAAATCTTCGAGTGTGATACTGGCTACGCGACCGTCGGAATGCAATTTGATTCCCGGCTGTTCTCCCCACATATCCATATCTTTGTTGAAGTCCCAATTGGAGCCCAACGGCTCGGCTGTTCCTACATAATTCCAATTGGGTCCGTCAAGAGCCAACCATATTTCCTTTAAGGCCAAATAGTCCTTTATATACTCTGCCGTTTTTGAAAGGCTGACAGGAACCTTTACGTCTTTTGTCACTTGATTGTCTTTTACAACAAAAGAAGAGTTGGCAGAAGTAATGGAAGCTGTTTCCAATACAGTTCTCCCTTTTTTATCCGAATAGGTAGTATAACCACTGACATGATAAGTACCTGCTTTTAACCATACAATTGTATCGCATACAAAATAGGATGTTTCCGCATTTTTCCCCGGATAAAGCGACTCGTCTACAGGCCCTTCTTTAAAGTCTTCGGTATAAGTTACCGGTATCTTGGTTATAGTAGTCGTTTCCTTTGTAAAGGCATTCTTTACAGAAATATCCACCACTTTAATATTACTGAACGGATAGGCCTCTTCATCCGTTGCACGTGCATTGACAAATTCTTTAATCAATTGAAAGGAAACCATGCCTCGGGCAGTACCTTCCACCGGCAGTATTTTGGATGTCAGCCCTCCGCTTACAACCGTAAACAGATTATCTTCCGTTTCACCCGATAGAAGCATATTGTCCAAATTGTCATAAAGGCGATAACCCGAAATGAAATATTCTCCGGCAAGCAATTGCAATTTATCACTACGCAATCCAAATTCGGCATTCTCGTCATTATATGAGTTCAATACCAAAGTTTGCGACATGGTAGCTCCGTCGCGCTGCAAAATAACTTCCACCTTCTTGGCATCATTAAGATAATCCAATTGATTGATGGCACGTGCATCTCCCATTTCATCGTAAGAAGCCCTCTTGCAAAGTTTGAACTGTACATAACCATACAGATTCTGTTGTTCTTCATTATCATCAGAACATCCAGTCATTACTCCGGCCGAAAATATTGTTCCAATCAGAAAAACAATAAAATACTTCGAATATAATTTTTGTATACTATTCATCGCAGATAATTTTTTCATTACTTGTTCGGAATAACTACCAGCACTTTCAAGAATTGCCAGCTATTGTCTTTTATTACTACATATATTGGTTTTGTAGCCGCTTCGGGAACCTTGAATTGCAGACAATGACCGGTATCGTCAAAGAACAGATCCAGTGTTATCGATTCTATCAATGCATATTCATCACCCATAATCATGGCACTCATTTCACATTGCCATACTGATTCAGGCAATTGTGGATAAATGATAAGCGAAGTATTTGGTTTGACGTTGACAGAATAAATATCTTCACCATAATACATACAATTCCCCATGACATATTCCAAAATGGACGGGTCTGTAACCTTTACATTCTCAATTTCATCCCATGTCAATCCATTCCTGATGAAAAATCCTCCTCCTGCCGTAGCATTCTTTTGAGAGAATGCAACCAAGAAGTTCTTCTGCTCATATTCATACTTAATGCTACCGTCAGCTTCCAGAATATTCCCTTTCAAATCGCCATTGAAAGAATGATAGACAGCATTGGGAAAAACAAGTACAAATCCTTTTCTTTCCCTATCCGAAGCATCTACCGTAAATGTGGCAGTCTCACCATTTTGAACAAGATGCATCCATTCTACATCATCAAAGTAAAATTCACCATTGTATTCTTCCATAAAGACCGGTGTATATTCATCATTGGCCGCAGTGATACGGAAAGTCATCTTGTCCTTTATTTCTTCCGTTTCATTAGTCAGTTCATTCTTTTTGGTGAAGGTCTTTCCGTCCATGGAGACCATCCAATTGAAGAAACTGCCATTCACCAAATCTTCAGACTCAATATAAATCTTGGTAGGATCCATACCGGCATAACTGACAGGAACAGGAAAAGCAACCGTTCCTTCTTCATTGCCAAAAACCAGGGAAGCGTTATGTTGGGAGTTTTTTACATATTCTTCCTTCACTGTAACTGTTGTATGCTTTTTGCCCGGATTATCAGGAGATGTTTTCATTACAACTTCGTCCAGCCATTCGGGAGAAGAGGTAGCGGCAAACTCAAAATTGGCTTCGACCGAAAATTCAAGAGAGCCTTTATGACCAATGTTCAGTACATCCGTTTCATTCCCTTCTGCATCGAACACCTTGAATTCGTATTCCTTGGCTCCGCGCACAATTTCTGCAACCACTTGTTTCTGTCCGTCCATAATCAATGTCAACACGGCCTTAGTTTCTTTATCAAACTTCATGCTTTCGTCGCTAATTTTCAATCTCACGGTATGAGAGCCAGCTTCACCCGAAATGTTCTGAGCCTTTTCACCCACTTCCGGGAAAGTACACCATGTAGCGCTGGAGGACATTCTCCATGCCATGTTAGAGACAAAATTGAAAGTCTGTTCGCTGTTTGCCGCAACGTTCATCGTTTCGACAGAAGGAAAGATTGGAACCACAGAGTCGTCATCATTATCGGAACATGCGCTTATACAGAATGGCATGATTCCAATGGCACCAACCAGCAAATATTTCTTTAAAATTTTCATCTTTTTTCTTATAAGTCCCTTTTTAATAGCCTTCTTTCATCAATTTTTCCGCTTCATCGTCACTAATCCACTTCACTACATTCATGAATGTTCCTACAGTACCAAAAATACTCTGATCCTTGTTCAATACATAAAGCGTCATATATTGATAGATAAACTGTTCGCAACTGCTATAGTAGGAAGCATAATACGATGGCTGGAACATTCTGATCATTCCATCTCCATAGAGTGTTCCAAATGCTTCGGAAGTAGGTCCAAACACTTGCTCATCCATTTCAATGAGGGGATTCAACAAGTCATCGGTAGTAAATCTTATCTTCACATCATATCCGTCATAGAAATAATCCTTCAGGATAACGGTGTTTTCTTCTTCCGGATGGACTTCTGTACGAATCAACCGTTTGTCTACCGTCGAATAATCGTACAAATAAGTGGAAGTTACAACACAATATCCTTCAAAATCGTAGATATTGAACGGACAGGTTTTTCTAAGCATCACATTGGCATCGATTCCATATAAATCCCATTGTGTATTTTCCTGCGTAACCAGACGCAAAGCGAATCCCAAAGAGTCGGTCACTTCAATATTGTCATAAATACCGCGTACACGTACATTAGCCACAAGTTCTCCCGACCTGATAGTCACGGTATTTGATTCCAAAGTGTAGTGTACCCCTTCAATGGCATTGCTATTCTTGTCAATGATTTCTACAGCCAGTGTACGGTCGTATCCACAAGCTTGTGTGGCAGATACCGGAATATCAAAATAATCGTCATTGTTCTGAACCGGCAGTACATACAATGAATCCGAAAACATGATATAATCAGGTCCGCTATAGATTGTCCGTGCTTCTTCACATCCCATTAAGAAAAGTATTGTGAAGAAAAAGCCACAAAATCCCAATAATATTCTTTTCATAGATACCCGAATTTATTTGTTACTTTCATTAGGTTCAATTTCTGCTCCCGGCGATTCAATCTCATGCTGGGGAATAGGCCATACAAACAAGGGATCGTCTTTTTCGACCACCAAGCTACTGCCGTTATCCAAGGATTGTTCTTGAGGAGTACGGGTAAATCCCTTATGCCAACGTTTCAAGTCGGTCAGTCGGAATCCTTCCATATAAAGTTCCTTCACGCGTTCTTCCTCTATGATGGTCATCGCATTCTCGGCATTCATGGAGGTTCCACCACCATAAGAAGAATAACGGGCTTCTCTTAAACTACTGATGTCCTTGCCAGCTTTTGCATAATCGCCTTTTTGCACATACGCTTCCGCACGGATAAGATATTGTTCTGACAAACGGAAAACCTTAGGCATGCAGACATGCAACAGTTGAGCCTCGCTATACAATTGTTCGTTGCCCCAATACTTGGCCAACAAAGGCCATGTCAATCCATGAGTATGTCCTGTTGCATAAGTCTGGAAAAACGTATTATAGCGGAGGTCGTTCTGATTATAAAGATTCAGTACCCATTGTGCCGGTACATAATCCGGCCTTAACGAACTATAGTCATAATTGAAGAATACCTGCCCCAAAGCACCTCCATAAGAAGTCGAAGTAAATCCAATTTTCCATATAACTTCTGTAGAATTGTCAGAAGTCCACATATATTGGTAATAGGAATAGGAAGAATTGTACATCTGGGTAGCACTCGACAAGAAGAAATGATCGCTGTCTATTACTTTCGATGAATATCGGATGGCAGCATCATAATCCTTCATATACAAAGCCACACGGGCACGAAGTGCATACACCGTATATTCATTGAAATAGGTAGAATTGTAGATGTATCCATCGATAGCCGGATTATAATCATCACCCAGTGCCAAGGCATCTGCCGCATAATCCAAGTCCTTCAAAACCTGTTGATACGATTCATATAGAGAAGAACGTTTTACGGGTTCATCCGAATAATAACGGGTACGCAACACTACGCCCAGCTCATCTTGTGCCTCTGCATCACTTTCGTAAGCTTTACAGTATAATTTGATCAATTCCGAATAAGCCAAGGCTCTTGCAAAATGCGCTTCACCACAATATTGTTCCAAACGGTCGGCATCATTGTCATCCGACAAGGTTGGCTTAATTTTTTCCGCATTGTCTATCAAGAAATTGCATTGCCCAATGACCGAATAAAGCGAAGCATAAACCGCTTCAATCTGTGCATTGGTTGCCAATATGTCGTTCCATCTCCATATATCTCCGTATGTATTGCTATATCCGTTGATGGCATATACCAAATCCGTTTGAATGTCGGGAAGCAAGGTCAAATAGCCGCTGTAAAGTGCTCCACTCAAAAAAGAGGAATAAATTCCAATGACAGCCTGGTCGGCTTCATCAATCGTAGTGATAGCTTTGTCTGCAAGAATGGCATTCTCTGGATATTTATCCAGACATGAAGTAATGCTACAAGCCATCAGCACTCCCAATATATATAATTTTATCTTTTTCATCTTATCTCCTATCATAATTAGAACGACAATTCCAATCCAAATGTATATTGGCGCGACATTGGATATTGTGCTTTGTAAATATTGCTCGACGATTCGGGATCGATGCCGCTGAAGTTGGTGAATGTCAAAAGATTCTGTCCTTGTACATAGATCCGTGCACTACTGAAGAAGCGGGTCTTCGACAACCATGATTGAGGAAGCGAATAGCTTAACATCAAATTCTTGAGGCGAAGGAACGAAGCATCTTCCAGGAAACGTGAATCCATTTGGGGAGTAACACCGTAACGGGGTATATCCGTTACGTCACCCGGTTTCTTCCAGCGGTCGTACAACAGACGTTTGGACTGGTTGTAGACCGAATACAAACCATTGCTCTCTTCAAAGAAACGGTCGTTGTTGAACATCCACCGGTCGGCTACCCAACTGAATTGGGCGTTCAGGGTCAATCCTTTCCAAGTGATGGATGTTCCGAAACCACCTTGCCAAGGCGCGATGTAGTTCTTGCCCACCATTACCTTGTCTCCTTCGTTGTATTCGTTGGTAATTTCACCATCCTTGGTATACCACAATGCATCTCCATTGGCAGGGTTTACACCTGCATATCTATTTATATAGAACTCACCAACGGAATGACCGACAACCAGTTTAGTTGAAGTATTGGACATTTCGTATTCATCCAATCCGTTGTAGAGTTCTGTGATTTCATTCTTATTATAGGATACATTGGCACTTACATTCCATACAAAATCCTTCAAGCGAAGCACATCGACATTGACGGATAGTTCTGCCCCACGGTTAACCATGGTACCCACATTGTCCCATCGGAAACCGAACCCGTTGTTAGAATAAGATTGAGGAACAGACATCAGCATGTTGGTAGTTTGCTTGTTATAGAGTTCCAAATCAACATTCAAACGATTCCAGAAACCAAGATGGATACCTAAATTGGTTGCCCACAACTGTTCCCAACTCAAATCTTCATTACCTTCGCTTACCGGTGCAATACCGGCAGTACCCATATAGCTGGCTCCACCGGCCACCAATTCCAAGTGATCATAATCAGGAATGGAAGAGTTACCCGATGTACCGGTACTCAACGAAATCTGGGCATTGTTCAGCCAATCGTATTTTTGCATAAATGCTTCCCGTTTCAAGTTCCACATCAAGCCTACAGACCAGAAGGTAGCCCACCGGCCATTCTTTCCAAAACGGGACGAAGCATCTGTTCTCAATGAAAAATCGGCATAGTAACGGTCATCGTAATTATATTCACCTCTTCCGAAGAAAGACAAATAGGCATAACTGGAAGAAGAATTTCCCCAAGAAGCGGCTCGGGTACCCGAAGAAAGATCTGTCAAGAAATCATTGTTCTGACCACGGGTAATAACCTGGAAACTTTCCGAGCTATAGTCGACCCCTTCTTGTCCCAACATGAAATTGAAAGAATGGGAATCCTTCACATTAAACCGATAATTGATGGTATTGGTAATGGTCAATGACAATACATCCGACGAACTGCGTCCGGCAACCCCGATACCGTTGTTCCCCTGAAAACTTGGGAACGATTTCATATTGGCAGTAGCATGTGAATAATCGGCTCCCAACTGAGTACGGATAGTCAAATTCTCAATTGGTGTAATTTCAGCATATATCACACTCAAAGCCTTGTATTTCTTGTTCAGCACCGGATTGTTGTCCATCCATTCTATGGGATTCTGTGTAGTACCTATCCAACTGCCGTCTTTTGAAGAAGCTACCGACCCGTCTTCGCGGTAAGGATTCCAGTAAGGCAACATAAAACGACAAGCAGAGATGGGTGTATAAAGAGCGTATTCACCTTCATCGGCTTGTTGGACCTCTTCGTATGCAATCATGGAATTGGTTCCTACTTTCAACCAATTGCTGGCCTTCACATCGGCATTGGCACGTAAATTGTACCGACGGAATGTAGACCCTTGGGCAATACCTTCCTGATCATAAAAACTTCCTGATACAAAATAGTTCAGTTTGTCGGTTGCGCGGCTGATGGACAAATCGTAATTCTGCAACATGGCACGGTCGTTGAATACCGCCTCCTGCCAATTGATGTCGGTCTGTCGCAACACATCGTAATCTTGTCCGGCATCAATACCTATTTCCTTTTCAAATTGGATACGTTCATCCGTATTCATCAACGACCAATTGTTGCTGGCCAGTTCCGAGAATCCCCATTGACTACGAAGCACCACCTTGGCATTATCCAAAGCTGTACCGCGTTTGGTGGTGATTACCACCACACCATTGGCTGCACGGGCTCCATAGATGGAAGTGGAAGAAGCATCTTTCAATACGGATACGGATTCAATGTCACTTGGGCTTATGGTATTGAAATCGGCACTCGAAATAGGTACCCCATCCAATATAAATAAAGGAGAAGTCCCTGAATTGATGGAGTTAGTACCACGAATTTGGAACGTTGCTGCCTTGCTTGGTTCACCCGAATTGGACAAAACCATCAATCCCGGTGTCTGTCCTTGAAGTGCCTGATCAAACCCTGCGGCAGGTACATTTTCCATCTTGTCGGCCTTCACGGTAGAGACAGAACCCGCAATCGTTCCTTTCTTTCTCACCCCATAGGCTACCACCACCACTTCGTCCATCATTTCTGTATCCGACTGCATAACCACATTCAGCACATTGGTATGCGCATCTACAAAATGTTCCTGACTTTTCATACCAACATAAGAAAAAACCAGTTTGGCCCTTTCAGTTCCTTTGATTTCCAAGGCATAGTTACCGTCGAAATCCGTAGTAATACCGTTGGTTGTTCCTTCCTGCACCACAGCTACCCCTATCAACGGTTCGTTATCATCTTTAGAAGTAACCTGTCCTTTCACCAAAAAAGATTGTGCACAAACAGATTGTGCAATCCACACAGAAAGAAAAACAAATAGAAATATTGTTCTTTTCCTCATTATTATATAGAGCAAAGATAGTTTGTTAATAAATTCTTGATTATAGTTTACCGTTCATGCGGTCGTTATAAATCATCTCTACGCTTGATATTCAGCCATATACTCTTATATGGTTTAGAGTTGTTTCTCAATGTAATATATGTATGCATACAATAAGCAAATTTATGAATTGAATGGCAAATATAATTCTAATTTTTATGCAAAACCATATTTGTTAGATATTTTTTACCGTTTTATGGTAAATTATATGTTGCAAGTTACAAGATTAACGATTCGGCAAAGAAAGGATGTTGAATAACATACGTATGATTTGATCAAAAGATACGTATTGTTTGATTAAAAGATACGTATCTTTTGAATGAATGATTAGGAACGTTTTTTGTCAAATCCCTATATTCAGAGGATTTCCTATTTCAATGCCACTCTTGCAACAGCGACTTAACTAACTGATTTTCATCGGAAGTAATGTGGCAACAGCCTTGTTACACCTTGCCACTCTTGCCACGCGTTAGTAAGATGTCTGTGGCAAGTGTTGCAAGAGATTGAAGGGCCTTGCCACCGTATTAACGGTGATTATCAACAAGTTGAAAGCTTGTTGCAAGGTTGCAAGAGAAATAAAAAAAGAAGAGCGGCCAAATTGACCGCTCTCCCTTTAATTATATACTATGTCCTAATTATTCCTTAGTGATAGTAGAAGCAACCTTAACAGTAATAGGCTTAGTTTCGATTACACCCCAACCGTAAGTTACCTTAACCTTAACGTAGATTTCAAATTCAGAAACCTTAGTACCGTTGTTCTTGTAAGTCAAGAAACCATACTTAGATTCTTTCTTATCAGCTCCGTCACCCATTGAAGTAGCATCAGATTGTTCCAATACAACTGTTACAGGAACAGCTTGAGTTACACCATTCAAGTTACATTCAGCGTTTTCAGTATCTACTTCAACCTTGAATTCACCATAGTAACCCCAATAGTTCTTGTAATCCTTGAAGTAACGATCACGCCAATCGTATGGATCGATCAAGTCTTCCAAACGGATGAATGAACCCTTTTCACCTACGTCTACACCATCGATGAAGTTATCAGCAGCCTTTTCAGCGATGTTAACCGGACGGATGAAGTTAGCTTGGAAGTGATCCTTACCATCGAATGTGATAGTAACTTCCTTAGCATTTTGACCACAAACGTAACCCTTAGCACCAATGTAAGTGTACATAGCAGCAGGACCAGCATTCAACAATTCCTTAGCCAAATCGCTTTCTTTGTTGTAAGTAACAACATTACCCCAAGTAGCATCTTCATTATTGATAGTAGCAATAATTTGAGGAGTATCAGCAGCTTTCTTCTTACCATACAATGTCAAGCCATCTTCACTGATAGAGAAGATTACATTGATATCACCAATCTTCTTGATGTCAGCAACTTCCTTGCAGAAGTAGAATTCAATATCCTTAACATTCTTGTCAAGCTTCAAGATACCAGGTACGCCTTCAGTACTATTAGCAGCCCAAGTAGTGAACGGTGCATTCAAGTTGTTGATGAATGTACAGTTAGCAGGATCTTCATCAGTAGTAGAAGATGGAACTGCTACATTGAACTTAGTCCATTCCTTAGCTTCATTCCAGTAGTTAGAGATGAAGTCAGCCTTAGCAATGTTGTATTTCTTATGAATACCACCGATAGTAGACTTCAATTGGAATGCTACATAGTTAGTCTTAGTATCATTGTAATATCTGATGATATGAGTTACTTCCTTACCAGCGTTATCCCACAATTCTTGTTCAGTGATTGTCCAAGTAATAACGTCTGTACCTTCACCTGGATTTTCAGAGTTGTCAGAAGGTGTTACTGTACCAATGTGAGCAGGAGTTTGCAATGCACCCCAATCTTCAAATACAGGATATGCTTCCAAGAATTGTTCGTAGCTCAAACCAAGTTCGTTGTAAATCTTCAAGTTGATTTCCTTAACAGTTACACCGTTAGCATCTTCAGCACAATCAAATTCGAATGGATCAACTTCCATTGTAACTGCAACTGGTTCTTGAGGAGCAGCAGCAGAGTCAATGATTCTAACCTTGATGTAAGCACACTTAACGATAGCATTGTTGTTGTTAGTATCAATCAAAGATACACGGATAATCGGAGTACGACCGATAGCAGCACGACCTTCAGTTTCGTATACGCGAGCTGTCAAAACGCCAGCTTCAGACAATGTTACGAATTCTTCTTGAGGAGTAGCAGGAGTACCGATACCGTAGTTCTTAACTACTTCAAACTTCCAAGCGAAACCATACTTTTCGATGTCAGCTACAGTACATTCAGAACCTACTGCGTGAGCAGTTACGATAGTGTTCAAATCCAAACCTTTTGTATCGTTGTAAACCAAAGTAGTATCTACTTCTACATCTTCAGGACTTTCCCATGCAGTTACGTCAGCGATGTAAGCTTCATCGTCAACACCGTTGATACCCTTGATAGCACGACGATAATGGTTGTCGATATCCTTAGCCAACTTTTCGTCAGCAATTTCGATATCATCCATATCGCTCTTGTGAATCAAAGCATAGTCAGAAGTTACTTGGTCAGCCTGCAAAGCAAACAAAGTCATCTTTTCAGCTGTAGCAGCAGTACCTGTAACGTTAACCTTTACTTTCAAAACACCTGTAGCAGCATCGTAAGAATCGAATTCAGGAGTCATTGCGAAGTCCTTAGAAGAAGCTGCACGAGTTTCAGTATAAGAAGCATCCTTCACCAAAGTGAAAGCCAACTTATTCTTAATGCTATCGATTGCAATACCCTTAGGACTTACATGATAGTATGCATAAACTGTTGGGTTAACAACTGTAGCAGTTGTAGCAGAATCAGCCTTTTCCTTACCATCCTTATTGTCTTTATCTTTCAAAGTCAAAGCCTTGTAAGAGAATGAACCATAAGTCAAACCTTCAACACCGTCGATGATTTCATAAGGAATGAATGTCAAGCTACCCAATTGAGGAGCAACCAATACACTCAAAGTATTGTATTGAGTTTGCAACTCGTTAATCAAGTTAGCCAACTGACCCATTTGAGTACGGATGCTGTTAGCACCTTCGCCGTTGATTTCAGCCCACAATTCGTCCAATTCACCGTAAGAATTAGCAAGACGTTGGTTCAAGTCAGCGATAGCTGCGTCTACATTTTCTTGATTACCTGCGATAGCAGTCATGATAGCGTCAACATCTTCAATAAGAGTCCATACGTTACCAGTTACAGTATTCAACTGTCCTTGCAAACTTTCAATCAAACCTGTGATTTCTTCTGAAGCAACACCACCAGCTTGCAATGCAGCAACCTGTTCTTCCAAGTCGGCTACTACAGCAGCGATGTCAGCCAATGTCTTACCATCTTCAGTAGTAACAAGACCCTTCAATTCGTTGATGTCAGCATCAATAGCTTCAACCTTACCAGAAACTGTAGCAATAAGTGTCTGCAATTGGTCTTGTGAAAGCTTGTTAGCTTCAACGATAGCCTTCAATGCAGCAACTTGATTTGCAGCTTCAGCAATGGCATCAGCCTTAGCTTGTGCAGCAGCAGCCTTAGCTTCTTCTGCAGCAGCCTTAGCGTCGTCGCCAGCCTTCTTTGCAGCATCAGCAGCAGCCTTTGCAGCGTCAGCAGTAGCTTGGGCAGCAGAGCCTGCAGTCTGCAAGCTTGAAAGCTGACTCTTGAGTGCATCGATTGCACTCACGTTTGTGTCTACCTGACCCTGAAGACTGTCAATGTCGTCATCATAGTCCTTACAAGACACAAATGTTCCTGTAGAGGTAACCATCAAGGCACCAAACAGGATTGCGCTTAAAAATTTTTTGTTCATAATAGAAAAACTTTAAATTTATAAATTTAAAAACTAAAAAATGTTTTTACGTTATTTATAAGGGGTTAATGTTTTCTTTTGTTAACTCTCGTTAGTCTTCCGCTCCAAACGACTCCAATAACGGGTGGGAGTCATCCCAACCTCGCGACGGAACGCAGAGTAGAATATGCTCCGGGAAGAAAAACCGCTTGCACGGATCAGTTCCCCAATGTCGAGAGCGGAATCCCAAACCTCCATCAGACGCTTGGCGTGCTCTACCCGATAACGGTTCACCAATGTCTTCAAGTTCATTCCAAAACGACGGTTCACCGTGTTCGAGAGATACGTGGTATTCGTCCCGACTATTGAACTGAATTTCACCAAAGTCAAATCCGGGTCCAAATAGATTTTCTTGACTTCCAACTGATAGATGATACTTTTTGAAATATCGCCATCCTGTTTTCCATCATATTCCAACTCTTCCTTCAAAAAATCTTCCTTAGAATCTTCACCTTTCTGCAGTAAGGAGGCAATCCCAAGTTTTTTTTCCTGATTTTGAAGTTGGTTTTTCATATTTTTTAGCCTTTTATCACTTTATGAATCCAATTCAACGAACAAAGGTAGAGATTTTGCTTTATCCTGCAATATTCCTGACTAAAAATCTTTATAAAACATGGGATTTTTTTAAATAATGGGATTTTTCACCTTGTTTTACCTAAAGAATCTGAACAAATGTAGCCCACATTCGCTCTCGACAACAATTTTAAAGTACCATTAAACTACTTTATGATAGCTTACTCCAAAGTTTACTTTGGGATTCGGAAGTTTTCCCCTATCTTTGTTGTCTATTATTATAATAAGGTATAGAACGAATCTGATGAAGGAATCGAGTAACAAACGGGTATTGGTAGGAATGAGTGGCGGCATTGACAGTTCCGCTACATGCATCATGCTGCAGGAACAAGGTTATGAGGTGGTAGGGATGACCATGCGTACCTGGGATATCCCAGCACAATTCTCCCAACCCGACCAGGAAGAGCCCAATTACATACTGGAAGCTAAAGCTTTGGCCCGCAAATTGGGCATCGAACACCATGTAGCAGATGTCCGCGAGGAATTCAAGCAGGTAATCGTAAAATATTTCATCGACGAATATATGCAAGGACGCACCCCTAACCCTTGTGTGATGTGCAATCCGCTTTTCAAGGAACGATTGTTATGCGAATGGGCAGACAGAACCGGGTGCGATTGGATCTCTACCGGACATTATTGTCGGATAGAGGAGCGACAAGGTAAATTATACATTGTATCAGGGAACGACAACACCAAGGACCAGTCGTATTTCCTGTGGCGCCTTCCCCAAGAAGTTCTTCAACGTTTTCTTTTTCCTTTGGGAGAATTCACTAAGCAAGAAGTACGCGATTATCTGAAAGACAAGGGATTCGAAGCAAAAGCCCAAGGTGGCGAGAGCATGGAAATCTGCTTCATAGAAGGAGACTATCGCGATTTCTTACGACAACAAATTCCCGACATCGATACAAAGATAGGTCCAGGATATTTTGTAGACAACAAAGGTGTGAAGATAGGCCAGCACAAGGGATTCCCTTATTATACCATCGGACAACGAAAAGGTTTAGGAATCGCTATGGGGCATCCGGCACACGTACTCCGCATCAATGCTGAGAAAAATACAGTGATGCTGGGCAATGCAGAAGACTTGAAAGCCGAATACATGCTAGTAGAAGATGCAATGATTACAGACCTGCAAGAGTTGTTGGAATGTCCGAATCTCACGGTTCGCATCCGCTATCGGAGCAAGCCCATCCCTTGTCAAGTGCTTCTCCTCGAAAATGGACAAATGCTGGTTCGTTTCTTAAGCGAAGCCTCAGCTATCACCCCAGGACAATCTGCCGTATTTTATGACGGGAAACGGGTGTTGGGCGGTGCCTTCATCGCTTCACAACGGGGAATATTCAAGATAATTGCAGAACATCCGTTTAAAGAATAACAGACATTCTATCATGAAAACATTTACATACCTCGCAATGGCCATCGTCCTGCTCCTGAGCAGTTGTCAAACCGATAAAAAGCCAGAGAAACTATATGAAGAAGGTGTTTCCTTGGAACTTGCCCAACTCCGCAAGAAAGAAATCAAGGAACTGAAATACAACCTCCACTTCTCCATCCCCAAACGGAAACAAAAAGCCGTAGAGGGAGAAGCAAACATCCGCTTCACCATCCAACGACCGCAAGAAATTATTCTGGATTTCCGCGAAAATGCAGACAAGATAAAGGAAGTGTCCGTCAATGGACAATCAACGGCATACATCTTCCAAAACGAACATATCCGAATACCCGAAGAGGCGACTGTCCAAGGAATGAACGAAATATACATCCGCTTCACGGCAGGTGACCAATCGCTTAACCGCAACGAGGAATTTCTATACACCTTATTGGTACCCGACCGTGCCCGTACCGTCTTCCCTTGTTTTGAACAACCGAATCTCAAAGCGGAGTTTACCCTCCAGTTGGAAGTACCTGCCGAATGGGAAGCCGTATCGAATACATCCATTCAAACAGAAGCAATCAAAAACGGCCGGAAGCAAATTACCTTCTGCCCTACCGAACCACTCAGCACTTACTTATTCTCCTTCGTAGCAGGCAAACTGAAGAAGGTGGAATATGCCGATGGCGAACGAATCCTCACAGCTTACCATCGAGAAACCGACCCGAAGCGGGTGGCACAACTGGACATCATCTTCCAACAAGTGGCCTCTTCCCTGCATTGGATGGAAGACTACACCGACATACCTTACCCGTTTGCCAAGTATAGCTTCATCATTCTACCGGGATTCCAATATGGAGGCATGGAGCATACGGGAGCTACCCTATACAACGACAACAGCATGTTCCTGAGCGAGCACCCCACTTTAGACGAAGAATTGGCACGTGCCAAGCTTATTGCGCACGAAACTGCTCACATGTGGTTCGGCGATTATGTTACGATGGATTGGTTCAACGATGTATGGACCAAAGAAGTGTTTGCCAACTATTTTGCAGCTTGCATCACCGAACCTCTCTTTCCAAGTGTCAACCATTCGCTGAATTGGATAAAGACTTATACTTCCGCTTCTTTGGCAGAAGACCGGACGGCAGGAAGCAACTCCATCCGCCAACCGTTGGACAATCTGCGTAATGCCGGACTGATTTATGGAAACATCATTTACAACAAGGCCCCCGTCATGATGCAAAAGCTAGTGGAAATCATGGGAGAAGAGGCTTACCAAGAAGGTATCCGAAAATACCTGAAAACTTATGCTTACGGAAATGCCACCTGGGACGATCTAATAGCCATTCTCGATGCCAAGACGGAAGAAGACCTGGCCACATTCAGTGATGTATGGGTCAACCAAAAGGGAATGCCACACATCACCTTCCATAATAGATACGGCCAATTGGAAATCCGCCAAAAAGACCCATTGAATCGGGGCTTGTTATGGCCTCAACGCTTCCAAGTGACTTTCCAAGGCCTTGAATGTTCTTCTGTAGAAGTCAATCTAACAAAAGATAGTCTCATAATTGACATTCCAGAAGGTACAGAAGCTATATTGCCAAACACTGATGGACGGGGATACGGGCTTTTCATCCCCGATGAACAGAGCAAGAAATGGCTATTGGCACATTGGCAAGAAACGTTAGACGATACCGCCCGCCAATCGCTCCTCATGCTGCTTTATGAAAACTATCAGCACAACTTGATTTCGGACAAGGAATGGATGAATGCCCTATTGAACGGATTAAACAACGAAAAGAATGCTCTGATAGCTTCTACTCTCTGCAGTTATCTGAATGACCCGCTTATCCGACTGGGGAATAAGGATTTGGAAAATGAATTATGGAAATGGTCAGAGAATCACCCGATTGCTTCTTGTCGTCTCCAACTCATCCGATGCCTGACTTCAAGTGCAAAAGCTCCGGAAAGCATCGAACGGATTTATCGTTTGTGGGAAAAACAATCGCACCCAATGCTAAACGAACGCGACTACATGACGATGGCCTATGAACTGGCTCTACATCGCCCCGAAAGATATGAGACCATTCGGGAAACACAACGTGACAGAATCACGAATCCCGACAGGAAACGCCAATTCGACTTCATTATACAAGCTGTAACTCCAGACACGCTACAGATGGATACATTCTTCCAATCGCTTCTGAAAGCCGAGAACCGACGCATCGAACCGTGGGCAGCTAGTGCCTTGACTTACCTTAACCACCCATTACGCCAACCTTATTCAATGAAGTATATTCGCCCGGGATTGGAGGTATTGCAAGAAGTACAACGTACCGGTGACATCTTCTTCCCCAAGGATTGGGCAAGTGCCCTGCTTGAAAACTACAAGAGCAAAGAGGCATATCAGGAAGTACAGGCTTTCTTCGAAGCTCATCCTGAATATCCCGCTTTGCTCAAAAACAAGATACTACAAGCAGCGTGGCCCATTTATAGAGAAGCTGCGAACTCAACAGAAATGTAATTGTCCAGACTGGTACAAACCTCGCGGCTGAAAGCCATACCACTCGAAACAATCTTATCCCATTCGGCCTCGGTCAGTTCATCGAGGTCGGCCTTACGGATACGATTCTTCAAGATACCAAACACCAAACCGGCATTGAAATTATCGCCAGCACCAATGGTACTCACCGTTTCCAAAGGAGCTACGTCATAGTCTTTCGACAAAGCCTTGGTGCGAAGACAAATGCGTTCACCCCCATTGGTGCAAATAAATCTGGAACAATAGAAAGCAACCTTACTTTTGTATATTTTGTTGGCATCGGTCATACCAAACATATTGTCGAAATCTTCACCCGACCCACGGATAATGTCGGCATATTCAAAATTTTCCAGAATAGTAGGCAGCAATTTGATTGCGTCATTCTTATGAGTACTACGGAAATTCACATCGTAATAAATAATGGCCCCAGCTGCACGCGCCTTATCCAACAATTCTTTCATTTTGTCACGAAGCTGTGGAGATATAGCATAGAAAGAACCGAACATTACGATGTCATCTGCATTCACTTCAGGAAGTTCCACATCCAGACGAAGACTTGGATAGTCTTTGTAGAAAATATATTCCGCATCATTCTGCTCATTCAAAAAGGCCAAAGAAACAGGAGACTTGCTATCGGGATACACACAGACATGATCTCCATTCACTCCATTATCTTTCATAAAGTCCAAGATGGTCTTGCCTACTCTATCATTACCCACTTCACTAATGAAAGTTGTATCAACACCCGCTCTTCCTAATGAAATGAGACCATTGAATACCGATCCACCCGGCACAGCTTTAGTGGGTTGGTTATTCTTGAATACAATATCCAAAATGGTTTCCCCTATTCCTATTACCTTTCTCATAATTACATTTATTCTTTATTTGCTCATTTCTCTTGAACGCTCTCCCAAATATCCACCGTGATGACGCTTGCTATATTCTTCGATGGTAAAACCGGTCTTCTTCATGGTTTCCACCACCAATATATCACCGATTACCGTCATAACGGTAGTCGAAGTGGTAGGAGTCATACCCAATTCACAAACTTCATCAGGACGACCAGTACAGAGACAGATATCTGATTCGTGTGCTAATGGGCTTTCAGGATTTCCTGTTATAACAATATATTTCAAAGCAGGGTTCAAAGCATGGGCCAATTCTGTCAGTTCCACAATCTCGCGAGTCTTTCCCGAATTGGAGATAAGCAACAACAAATCATTGTCCTGCAAGATACCCAGATCTCCATGCTGCGCTTCACTCGGATGCAAGAACACAGCCGGTATCCCCGTTGAACAAAAAGTAGTTGCAATGTTCATGGCTATTTGACCGGCCTTACCCATACCGGAAGTAACCAACTTTCCCTTCTTCTCATGCACTTGTTCCACAATCAGATTTACCGCTTTTTCAAAAGCATCCGTTACCGGAATATTCATGACGGCTTCCGCCTCTCTTTTCAATAGTTTGTTAATGGATTCTTTCATCAAGTTTTTGAATTAGAACGCAAATATCCGCATTTTTTGAAGAATGACAATAAGTTTTGTTGTATTTTTGTGGACAGTTAACTTATGGGACTCAAAAACAATGATATATAACATTTGTACTTTAGCTAACGGATTGCGCATTATTCATACTCAGAATTCTTCTGCCGTCACCTACTGCGGGTATGCCATAGATGCCGGCACTCGCGATGAAAAGGAGAATGAACAAGGAATGGCACATTTCGTTGAGCACCTCATTTTCAAAGGAACCCAAAAACGCCATGCATGGCATATCCTGAACCGTATGGAGCATGTGGGAGGTGACCTCAATGCTTTTACAAACAAAGAGGAAACGGTAGTTTATAGTGCTTTCCTGACAGAGCATTTCCCCCGTGCAGTCGAACTATTGTCTGACATCGTTTTTCATAGCACCTACCCCCAACATGAAATAGACAAGGAGGTAGAGGTGATTATCGATGAAATTCAGAGTTATGAAGACAGTCCTTCGGAATTGATATTCGATGATTTCGAAGAATTGGTATTTCCTAATCATCCGTTAGGAAGAAATATCTTGGGCAAGCCGGAACTGTTACGCCAGTTCAACACTGAAGATGCCCTTCGATTCACTTCCCACTATTATCGACCGGACAACATGGTTTTTTTCGTACAAGGCAACATTGACTTCAAACGGGTAGTACGATTGGTTGAGAAAACGGTTGGTGATATTGTTTCCCAACCAACTTTACGCAACAGGGAAAAGCCTTATTTATATACACCCCAAACAAACATCATCCAACGGGATACCCACCAAGCACACGTCATGATAGGGAGTCGGGGATACGATGCACATAACGATAAGCGTACAGCCCTTTACCTATTGAACAATATTTTAGGGGGTCCTGGTATGAACAGCCGCCTCAATGTTTCACTTAGAGAACGAAGCGGACTGGTATACAACGTAGAAGCCAACCTCACATCGTATACCGATACTGGAGTTTTTTGTATTTACTTCGGTTCCGACCCGAAAGATGTAGACCGTTGCATCCGATTGGTACACAAGGAACTGAAACGTTTGTGCGACAAGCCTCTGAGTGCCGTTCAATTAGCTGCCGCCAAGAAACAGATTATCGGACAGATAGGAGTTGCACGCGACAATGCCGAAAGTACCGCCCTCGATATGGGGAAAACCTTCCTTCATTATGACAAGATGGAGCATCCCCAAGAAATATTCCGACGGATCGAATCTCTGACTTCTCATAATTTATGGGAAGTCGCCAATGAAATGTTTACAGAAGACTATTTATCAACACTAATATACAAATAAGTATACCTATGAAAAAGAAACTTCTACTACTCAGCCTCATCTTTACCACTACCTCCATGCAGGCACAGACTATCAACCCTTCCCAAGGGCTTAACATCTGGTTTGATACCCCTACCACGCTAAATGGACGTACCTCCTGGTATAATTCCACTGATGACAAAGAATGGGAAAGCCGTTCACTCCCCATCGGCAACGGCAGCATGGGAGGAAGCATACTCGGTTCAATCGCTGCCGAACGAATCACCCTGAATGAGAAATCCCTTTGGAGAGGAGGACCGAATACCTCCGGTGGGGCAGCCAACTATTGGAATGCCAACAAGCAATCGGCTCATTTGCTTCCCGAAATTCGTCAAGCTTTTGTTGAAGGCAATATAAAGAAAGCTACAGAACTGACCCAAAAGAATTTCAACGGATTGGCAAGTTATGATGCCAACGGTTCCCCTTCTTCCTTTTTCGGGAACTACACCACATTAGGAGAAATATACATTGAAACAGGACTCAGCGAAATAGGCATGAGCAATTACAAACGTATTCTCTCGCTGGATTCCGCTTTAGCCATCGTAAACTTCCATAAAGACGGTGTGGAATATACCCGTACTTCTTTCGTCTCTTATCCCGACAGTGTCATGGTTCTGAAATTCACCGCCGACAAACCGGGTATGCAAAACCTTGTATTCAGTTATGGTGCCAATCCGGAAGCCATCGGGGAAATAACTCCTGATGGAGAAAAGGGCTTACTTTATGCAGGGAAGTTGAAAGACAACCAGATGGAATTTGCTCTCCGCATCCAAGCGCTACACAAAGGAGGACAATTGAAGGCTACACAAGACGGCAAATTAATAGCAGAAAAAGCGGATGAGGTCATATTCCTCCTGACGGCCGATACCGATTACCAAATGAACTTCTATCCGGTTTTCAACGATTCAAAGACTTATGTAGGAATCAATCCCGTCCAAAGCACAGACCAAATGATGAAAGCCGCCAAGCAATATTCGTATACTGAATTGAAGGCACGCCACCAAAAAGATTATCAACAACTGTTCAATCGGGTTAAATTGACGTTGAATCCGCAAGCTCCCATTACGTTGGAATACCCATCGCGCTACGATTTGCCTACCTACAAGCGTCTGGAAAAGTATCGCCAAGGACAACATGATTTCAAGTTGGAAGAACTATACTATCAATATGGACGATATCTACTCATCGCCTCTTCCAGACCAGGGAACCTGCCAGCCAATCTGCAAGGCTTATGGGCAAATGGAGTGAACGGACCATGGAACGTAGATTATCACAACAATATTAACATCCAGATGAACTATTGGCCGGCTTGCCCTACCAACCTGACAGAATGTAACTGGCCGCTCATCGATTTCATCCGCACTTTAGTGAAACCCGGTGAAAGGACAGCACAAGCCTATTTTAACGCAAGAGGATGGACAGCCTCCATTTCTTCCAATATTTTCGGTTTTACTTCTCCTCTTACGGATGAAGACATGTCGTGGAACTTCAACCCCATGGCCGGACCATGGCTCACTACCCATATCTGGGAATATTATGATTACACAAGAGACAAGGATTTCTTAAGAAACATCGGCTATGAGTTGATTAAGAGTAGTGCACAATTTGCCGTAGACTATCTTTGGCACCGTCCAGACGGAAGTTACACCGCTGCTCCATCCACTTCTCCTGAACATGGACCGGTAGACGAAGGAGCCACTTTTGTACACGCTGTTATCCGTGAAATTCTATTGAATGCTATTGATGCCAGCAAAGCACTTGGAATCGACAAAAAAGACCGCAAGGAATGGCAACAAGTACTCAACAACCTGGTACCCTATCAAATAGGCCGTTATGGGCAATTGATGGAATGGTCAAAAGATATCGATGATCCACAAGACCAGCACCGCCATGTGAACCATTTATTCGGTCTGCATCCGGGACACACATTGTCACCTCAAACCACTCCCGAACTGGCCAAAGCAGCCCGAGTTGTCCTTGAACACCGGGGTGATGGAGCCACCGGTTGGAGCATGGGATGGAAACTCAATCAATGGGCACGTTTACAAGACGGTAATCATGCTTATGTACTCTTCGGTAATCTATTAAAGAACGGGACTCTGGATAATTTGTGGGATACCCATCCACCTTTCCAAATTGACGGCAACTTTGGTGGTACAGCTGGTGTAACCGAATTGTTGCTTCAAAGCCACATGGGCTTTATCCAATTACTACCAGCTTTGCCCGATGCTTGGGAAGAAGGTTCTGTGGAAGGTTTATGTGCTCGCGGTGGTTTCGAAATCGACATCCATTGGGAAAATGGAGAATTAAAAGAAGCTACCATTTACTCCAAGGCCGGAGAGCCTTGCAAAGTACGATATGGGAACCAAGAAATTTCCTTTAAGACAAAGAAAGGGAAAACGTATCGGATTACCTTAATGGGCGAAAAGTTAGTGAAAGTATAAAAGAAAGGTGGATGCATTCATCGAAATGCATCCACCTTTTTAGATTTATTTTTCCATGCTCATGGCAATACCCAACTCCAATCCGCGGAGCTCAGACAAACCTCGCATTCGTCCCAAGCAAGAATAACCCGGATTGGTTTTCTTATGGAGGTCGTCAATCATCTGATGTCCATGGTCGGGACGCATCGGGATAGAGACACCCCGACGTTGCTGTACCAACAACAGATTCTTCATTACCTGATACATATTAACATTGCCTTCCAAATGGTTGGCCTCGTAGAAGTTTCCTTCCTCATCGCGCTGGGTACTACGCAGATGTACAAAGTTAATACGGTCTCCCCAACGTTCCATAATACCTGGAAGGTCATTGTCCGCACTCACTCCAAACGAACCACAACACAGACAAAGTCCGTTGGATTCATTGGGCACCGCTTCCACCAGCTTGCGGAAATCTTCTTCTGTACTTAAGATACGTGGCAAACCAAGAATGGACATCGGCGGGTCATCCGGATGAATCACCAACTTCACTCCCACCTCATCGGCTACCGGACAGATTTCCTTCAGGAAGAATATAAGGTTGCTGCGCAATTGTTCAGCATCGATACCTTGATAACGGTCGAGTTCCTTTTGGAACTGTTCTAGCGTAAAGCTTTCTTCCGAGCCTGGCAAACCGGCAATCATGTTACGGGTAAGACGGTGGATTTCTTCTTCATCCATCTGTTCGTAACGGGCTTTTGCCTTGGCTATCTCTTCGGCAGTGTATTCCTTTTCGGCTCCCGGACGTTTTAAGATAAACAAATCAAAAGCCACAAAAGCTGCCCGTTCAAAACGGAGCGCCTTGGAGCCGTCGGGCAATGTATAGGCCAAATCGGTACGGGTCCAATCGAGTACCGGCATGAAGTTATAGGTAACAATATAAACTCCACAAGCAGCCAAGTTACGAAGACTTTGCTTGTAGTTTTCAATGTACTTCAGGTAATCGCCGGTCTGAGTCTTGATATGTTCGTGTACCGGTACACTTTCCACTACACTCCAAGTCAAGCCTACCTCTTCAATTTCTTTTTTGCGCTTTTGGATTTCTTCAATGGTCCACACTTCACCATTGGGAATATGATGAAGGGCATTTACAATGCCTGTCGCTCCTGCCTGACGGATGTCCCACAAAGAAACAGGATCGTTCGGACCATACCAGCGCCATGTTTGTTCGCAGAGTATCATAATTACATCGCAAATGTATTGAAACCACCATCAACTACTGCTACCGTACCGGTTACAAAAGCTGCTGCATCACTGATGAGATATTGGATGGTACCGCACAATTCTTCCGGACGGCCGAAACGCTTGAACGGAGTCTGGCGGATTACATCATTACCACGTTCGGTATAAGAACCGTCTTCGTTAGTGAGCAATGTACGATTTTGCTCGGTCAGGAAGAATCCCGGTGCAATGGCATTCACACGGATACCTTCGCCAAATTTCATAGCTACCTCGTGAGCCATATAAGCGGTAAAGTTAGAGATACCGGCCTTAGCTGCCGCATATCCACAAACACGGGTCATCGGACGGAAAGCTGCCATGGACGAGAAGTTCACGATAGCTCCCTTACCCTGTTCTACCATCGGCTTCAAGAATACTTGAGTAGGAAGTACCGTACCAGTAAGATTCAAGTTCAGTACCTTTTGGAATTCATCCACCTTCAAGTCGAAGAAATTGCCTGTCGGTGCAATGGTTGCTCCCGGCATGTTACCTCCTGCCGCATTCAACAACGCATCCACCTTACCATACTTATCTAAAATATCTTTCAAGTTCTGTTCCAAGACTGCTTCATCGAGCACATTGGTTGTCAAGAACATGGCTTCGCCACCTTTTGCCTTAATGTCTTCCACAATGGCATTACCCACTTCGGCCTTACGACCCATAATAACCACTTTAGCACCTTGTTCTGCCAAATGAGCAGCAATGGCCTTTCCTAATACTCCTGTACCACCGGTGATAACTACCACCTGATCCTTGATATCAAACAAGTTCTTCATGATAAAATAATTCAGTTTATATATTTCTTTCTATGCACAAATATAGTGATTCTTTCTAACGGCAACATGTTTTTTTGTATCAATTTCATTTATTCATGTTCCAGCTTCACACATTTTTGGAGCACCAACAAACTCTCGGGCCCCATATTGAACAGCAAATCGGCAATACTGAGATTAGGGAGGAAACCAAATTTCTCCTTGAACACCTGATAATAAGGTTCGGCCGTAAATGTAACATCCTCCTGCTTCCAATCGCGTTTGGGATGAATCAATTCACGATAGTCCTTTTCTTCGGGTTCAAAATCCGTACGATATTCCGTTGTACCTTCCATAATGGGATGAATATCTATCAATTCGCAAACCAGTTCACAGATTTCCTGATTATAATCCCAAAGGAACGAATATTTCCTTTCATAGAACTTACGGAAATCATCAGCATAATATTCAAAAAAAGGGCTGTTCCGATAATTGGATACCAAAGCGTTCCAATGCATGTGGCGCCAATTACCATGATCGGATATACGTACATCCTTCATGGGACATTTCAGGTTTTCACTCTTTTCTGTAGGGATTGTCAGCGACAAAGGTCCGTCGGTTGCCGCTATCACACAACGGTTGCGATAGGTCTGTTTTACATAATGGTCATACCGCTCTATATATGCCTTATCGCAAGCATAAAGTTTGGCGTAATATTCCACAGGAGCCAAATAAGCTGAAGTCAGATAGATTGTTGCCATCATTGTACAGATTGAAAAATACGTTCCTTATCTGATGAATACCAGATAGTCATTGCGCGTCCTATCAAATGATCATGAGGAACCAGCCCGAACAGACGGGAATCGCATAGATTAACGGGATTATTGGAAGCCATCCAATAGTAATCCTTTCGGAAGACACACGTGGTAACCGGCTTTCCATCGACAAACAAAGTATCGTTCTTGACCGAAGCCTTACGACCTTCGTGATGCACCAACGTATTACAAAGTAAATTGATGTTCCAAGGATACACTTCCACTTTCTTTCCTTTGGCAGGAACTACAAATGGATGACTCCCAATGCTGTCATGTCCATGAGTAGCAAGTAGTGCGGACAACGATTGCAACTTCTGTTTCAACAGGTAATGTTCGTAATAACTGAAACTACGCAAATACATTCCGTTGGTATACCCCACCAACGGATTGTCTGTTATTCCCAATTCCTTCATTGCCCATTGCAAAGTATCTTCCATTGTATGAGGATAAGTATAGAGTTGCTTACTATCGGGACTCAAAGCCTTTTCTCCGGTTACCAACAATTCCTGATTCAACATCAGCGTATCACCGGGCACTCCAACACATCGGCTGATAAACATTTCCCTTGCAAAAACAGGTGTATCCCATGACGTGGGATTGGGATTATTAAACAGCACGATATCCCCCTTTGCTACCTTTTCCGGCATGAAATGCGAGGTAGTAAACGGAATCCGCAGACCGTAACTCCATTTATTCACCAAGACACGCTCCCCTTGATAAAGACTATTTTCCATACCTGTAGAAGGTATGGTACAAGAAGTGAAAGCAAAAGCTTTGACCAGCAGTACCATGATTACTGCTGTGACCGTCACCTTTATATAAATAGGGATGCGCTTCAATGGTTCTGATTACTTTATATTATCTACCCAAGAGAACAACCGGTTCCAACGTATTTTTCCATCCAACCATCCTCTATCCGGATCGAGCGACAACCATATAAAGATAGGTTTGCCCACAATATGGTCTTCGGGCACAAACCCCCAGAAACGGGAATCGGCCGAGTTATGACGGTTGTCACCCATCATCCAATAATAGTCCATCTGGAAGGTATATTGATTGGTTTCCTGTCCGTTGATATAAATCTTACCGTCCTTCACCTCCAAATCATTGCCTTCGTAGGCATGGATGCAACGTTCGTACATCGGCAGATTATCTAAAGTAAGGTCGATTGTTTCACCTTTCTTCGGAATCCAAAGCGGTCCGTAATTATCGGTAGTCCATCCCGTCGGTTTGTTTACAGGGTATAATCCCCCGGCATCATCGCCCGGAACATATTCAATGGACGTTACAATATCCTTTCTTGCCAACAAGGCAGCTTTCGCTTTCTCTGTCAGCGGCATATTGTAAACCTTGTTTTGCGTATAGTAAAAAGCCAAGTCTTCCTGACTGATTCCCAATTCGTGCGCCAAATCTTCGGGGATGGGTTTGTTTACCTTTACCCAATAACGATACTGTACATTGTCGGGTTCTTTGTTGGCCACCCCATCCAAATACACCACACGGTCTTTTATTTCAAGTGTCTGCCCCGGCAATCCTACACATCGTTTCACGTAGTTCTCTCTACGGTCTACCGGACGCGAAACAATTTCGCCATACATCGCTTTGTTTTCATTGAGGTATTGACGTCCCACCCGATAATAATGATCGTACACCATGCGTTGTTGTACGACATCCAATGCAGACAAATCAATGGGATTCGTCAGTTCCTTACCCGCCTGATAGCTCAACCGATAGATGTCTTCGGCCGGAACATTCAATGCCACCGTATCTCCGGCTGGGAAATTGAATACTACGATATCGTTCAATTGCACTTCTCCCAAAGCCTTAACACGTTTATAGTCCCACTTTGGCCATTCAATGTATGATTTACAATTGAATATTGGCAATGTATGCTGAGTAAGCGGCATGTGAAGCGGAGTCTGTGGGATACGTGCCCCATAGCTCATCTTGCTGACAAACAGATAATCGCCTACCAACAACGACTTTTCCAACGATGATGAAGGGATGACATAGTTTTGGAAGAAAAACAGATTCACAAAATAAACAGCTACCAGAGCAAATACAATGGCGTCTACCCAACTCATGATAGAAACCACGGCTTTGTTTTTCGATTTTTTCCACCAAGTCCAAGGTATCTTCTTGGTGATGTACGCATCAAAGAGGAAAGGAATGACCACCAGTCCCAACCAGCTCTTCAGCCAAAGCAGGAATATCAGATAAAGAACCAATACCACGATGAACTTTATCCATTGCTTGCGTGTTGCCTGTATCTTCATTTTAGAATTGGAATAAATCGTTCATACCCAAGAACCCTTCATGCGAAGCGGTATATTCAGCTGCCAATACGGCACCTAATGCAAATCCCTTTCGGTTCTTAGCATCGTGCGTAATGATAATGTTATCGGCATCCGACTCATAAGTGATGGTATGGATACCCGGCACTTCACCTTCGCGAATGGAGCTGACCGGAATTTCGTCGGCCCCACAAGTGGTTGTACCGCTTACCGTACCATCGGGAGCCGTCAATGTTCCTTTCACCCACTTTGACTTACGGGCCAGATTATCGAGCAATCCTTCTGCCAACGTGATGGCTGTACCACTCGGTGCATCCAGTTTATGCACGTGATGCGTCTCTACCATAGAAACCTCATAACCGGGGAAGTTGTTCATAATACCGGCCAGGTACTTGTTTACGGCCGAGAAGATAGCTACACCTAGACTGAAGTTAGACGACCAGAACAAAGTCTTTCCCCCTTCGGTACAAAGTTTCTTCACTTCTTCACCATGCTCTTCCAACCAACCGGTACTGCCTGACACAAGCTTTACACCAGCCGCAAAAGTCTTCATGTAGTTGTTGTAGGCTACCATAGGATTGGTAAACTCAATGGCCACATCGGCACTCTTGAACGCATCCGATTCAAAATCTTGTTGATTGTCTATATCAATGATGCTTACTATCTCATGTCCACGGGCTACAGCAATCTTTTCGATTTCCTTGCCCATTTTTCCATATCCAATTAATGCTATTTTCATTGTTGTATAATTATTTGGGTACAAAGATAGCGTTTTTCGGCTGAAACTCTTATTTTTGTCGAACATTTACACGATGTTAACAATGGAACAGCTATTGCATTATGTGTGGAAACACAAAATTCTGCCTCTAAAAGAGTTGAGAACATCGACAGGACAACTTGTCGAGATTATTGATACTGGCTTGAGCAATCCTCATGCCGGTCCCGATTTTTTCAATGCCAAGATCAAATTGGATGGCGTGTTATGGGTAGGTAACGTAGAGATTCACCATCAATCGTCCGATTGGTATAGACACGGTCACGATGCCGACCGTGCTTACGATTCCGTTATTCTGCACGTAGCCTCTTCCATCGATACTGAGGTGGTCCGAAGCAATGGTTTGCCTATTCCCCAACTTCAATTGGAGTGTCCCGAATCCCTCAAGCAAAACTACAAGGAGTTGTTGGTTACTGACAGTTATCCCCCTTGCTATCGAGTGATTCCCTCACTTCCTTCGTTTACCGTCCATTCGTGGATGTCGGCTTTGCAAGTGGAACGTATGGAGCAAAAATCCGCCCAACTTAGCGAACGGCTCAAGCTATGCAACAACCATTGGGAAGATGCATTCTTTATCACATTAGCCCGAAATTTCGGCTTTGGTGTAAATGGCGAAGCTTTTGAATATTGGGCCAAACGAGTTCCATTACGGGCCGTGGACAAACATCGCGACAACCTTTTTCAAGTAGAGGCCTTGTTCTTCGGACAAGCCGGCATTCTGGAAGATCCCGATGGAGATGAATACTATTTGAAGCTGAAAAGAGAATACCAATATTTGGCTCATAAATTCCAACTTTCCCCCATGGATGCCAATATATGGCGTTTCCTTCGCTTACGCCCCAACAATTTCCCACACATACGCATCGCCCAATTAGCCTGTCTGTATTATCGGGAATACAACCTGCTTTCCAAACTCATGGAACTGGAAACGTTGAAAGAAATACGCGACCTACTTCGAGGAGGCGCTTCGGAATATTGGCTCACTCATTATTCTTTCGGTGGACTATCACCCGCGTACCCTAAGACACTCAGTGATTCATCCCTCGATTTGCTCATCATCAATACCGTAGTAACCTTCCTCTACGCATACGGCATGCACAGAGGCAACGATACCCTCTGTGCGCGGGCCCTCAATTTCCTCGAAACATTGAAACCCGAGAACAATTACATCATCCGTTTATGGAAACAATGCGGACTTACCGCCCAACATGCAGGAGACAGTCAGGCGCTTATCCAACTGAAGAAAGAGTATTGCGACAAGAAGAAATGCCTATATTGCCGCTTCGGTTATGAATATCTGAAGAGAAGATAAAAGGGAGTGTGATGACACTCCCCTTTTAAAGCTATCAATATACCTTCTTATAAAGTTCAAGGATGATTTCTTCGGTCACTTCACGTGGATTGCCCGGTGTACAAACATCAGCAATGGCAGAAGCAGCCAAGCGTGGAAGGTCTTCTTCCTTGATGCCAAGTTCTGACAAGTGTTGTGGAATACCTACCTTGATAGAAAGGGCTTTCACGGCATCGACAGCTGCCTGAGCAGCTTCTTCTTGAGTCATACCATCCTTATAGACATTCATGGCCTTGGCAATGTCTACATACTTAGGCAATGCAGATGGCATGTTGAATTCCATGATAGTAGGGAGCAATAATGCATTGGCCACACCGTGAGGAATATCGAAGATAGCACCAAGTGGATGGGCCATACCATGAACCACACCAAGACCTACGTTAGAGAATGCCATACCAGCGATGTATTGGGCTACAGCCATACCGTTGCGGGCTTCGGCATTGGTAGGTTCGAATACGGCTGTTTCCAAGTGACGGGCAATCATTTCGATAGCCTTGATTTCGAACATATCACTCATTTCCCAAGCCCCTTTGGTAATCAAACCTTCGATGGCATGTGTCAAGGCATCGAGACCGGTGGCAGCAGTCAGGCTCTTCGGCAAGGTGTACATCAATTCGGCATCGACGATAGCGATGGCTGGAATATCGTTGGGGTCAACGCACACCATCTTCTTCTGGTTTTCTTCGTCAGTAATCACGTAGTTGATGGTCACTTCGGCAGCTGTACCGGCAGTAGTGGGCAATGCAATGATGGGCACGGATTTCTTCTTGGTAGGAGCCACACCTTCGAGAGACACTACATCGCTGAATTCAGGATTGTTGGTAATGATACCGATAGCTTTGGAAGTATCGATGGAAGAACCACCACCAATGGCCAGAATAAAGTCGGCACCCGACTTGGCAAAGGCTTCAACACCTGCCTTTACGTTGCTCACGGTAGGATTCGGTTTGATTTCACTGAAGATTTCATAAGGGATATTGGCCACTTCGAGCACCTTGAGCACCTTGTCGGCCACACCGAACTTGATCAAATCCTTATCGGTAGCAACAAATGCCTTATTCAATCCCAAACGCTTGATTTCTTGTGGAAGCACTTCACGTGCACCCGGTCCGAAGTAAGATACTTCGTTCAACACAAATCTGTTAATCATGGTATTATCTTTAATTTAATTGATGAGTTTGGACAAAGATAAAGAATTCTAAAGAAACCCCACCCAGTAAAATGGCGGTAATACTATATTTTTTGATAGATTTTCGATTATCTTTGTAGTTATTCCAAACTTCGTGCGTCTAACGGGTAAAAAATATTCGGAAAAGAAAGATGAAAACAATGGAAACCGCATTTGCGCAAATGGTTCGGGAACATAAGAACACCATCTATACCGTGTGCTTCATGTTCTCCAAGGATTCCGACGAGGTAAACGACCTCTTTCAGGAAGTATTGATTAACTTGTGGAAAGGATACAGCTCCTTCGAGGGAAAGAGTAAAATCGACACATGGATATGGAGGGTAAGCTTCAATACCTGCATCTCTCAAGAAAGGAAAAAGAAGCGCTCCGCAACCGTTCCCCTGTCGATGGAAATCAACCTCTTTGAAGACAAGGACAACGACACCAAGCAAATCAAGATGCTATACGACCGCATCCATCGACTGAAACCTTTCGACCGCGCCATCGTACTTCTTTGGCTGGAAAGCATGAGCTATGAAGAGATAGCTGCCATCGTAGGAATCTCGGTAAAGAATGTTTCCGTCCGCCTCTTCCGAATTAAGGAAGAACTGAAACAGATGTCTAACAATTAAAAACAGCACGAAAATGGAAAGATATAATGAATTTGAAGAAATGAAAGCCCAACTCGCTTTGTTGAACAAAAAGTTGGAACAAGAAACCATCGTAAACGAACGACTGATACGACGTTCCATGAAGGAGAAAGCGTCGTCTTTACGCCGGAAAGCCATCATAGAGAGCGTTGTTTCACTCATCGGGATACCTTATTTTATCTGGGTGATGCCCAATCTGGTAGGGTTGTCAACAGGATTCTGCCTATTTGTATGCTGTATGCTAGCATTGGCTATCGGATATAATTACTACATCCACAGCCATTTCCGTCCGGATGAATTTGTGTACGGCGATTTGATTAAGGCACGAAAAGACACCTTGATGCTCAAGAGATTTTACTCCAACTGGTTAAAGTTTATCGGCATTCCCTTTATCATCGTATTCATCGGTTGGTTTGCCTATGAAGTAAGCCAACATTTTCAGGGCGAAGAATTACAAAGTATCCTGGGTGGAATGACAATTGGACTTGTATTGGGAGTGATTATCGGTAGCTATCAATACCTAAAGACACAACGCATGGCCGATGATATCCTGACACAAATAGAAGAACTCTCGGAAGATTAACTTTACATTTTTGCCTAAAGGTAGCGGATTATACAAATAAATCCGTTACCTTTGCTACATGGAAAAATATATTTACGAGCTCAAGATGAAGGTACGCGACTATGAGTGTGACCTTCAAGGCATAGTAAACAATGCCAATTACCAGCATTATCTGGAACATACTCGTCATGAATTTCTCAACTCGGAAGGAATCAGTTTTGCCAAGCTCCACGAAGAAGGAGTAGACCCGGTTGTAGCACGCCTGACCATGGCTTTCAAGACCCCCTTGCGAAGTGGGGATGAATTCATCTCTAAACTTTACCTCAAGAAAGAAGGCATCAAATATGTGTTTTATCAAGACATCTTCCGATTACCCGATCTGAAAATGGTCATCAAAGCATCAGTAGAAACTGTTTGCCTCATCGACGGTCGATTAGGTGAAAGCAAATTACTTGATGAAAAATTCGCCGGATTCATTCAAAATTAATAACTCCTTGATTTTACCATCATGAAACAAGACGAATTACTTTACACACTTGCGCTGACACGCATTCCCGGCTTGGGTTTGGTTGGCGCGCACAATTTAGTCAAAGCCATGGGTAATGCAACCGAAGTGTTCCAACATAGGATGCAATTATCACAACTCGTACCTGGAGTGACTGAACGATTAGTCCAGGTATTGGATGCTCCCGAAGCTTTCCAACGGGCCGAAGAGGAACTGCGCTATGCAGAAAAGAATCACATCCAATGTATCTCCATCAACGACCCTTCCTACCCTTCTCGTTTACGAGAATGTGAAGATGCCCCACTCTTATTATTCTATCGAGGAAATGCCGACATGAATGCATTACGGGTTATCAACATAGTGGGAACCCGACACGCTACACCTTATGGACAGGATATTTGCATGCAATTCTTAAAAGACTTGTCCCAACTATGTCCTGATATCCTCGTCGTTAGCGGACTGGCATACGGCATCGACATCCACGCTCACCGGGCAGCCCTTCAGAATGGTTTCAATACCATCGGTGTATTGGCACATGGATTGGACAGAATCTATCCTTCCACTCATAGAAAAACTGCTATCGATATGTTGGGACAAGGCGGATTACTTACCGAATTCATGAGCGGGACCAATCCCGACCGACAAAATTTTGTCAAACGAAACCGTATCGTAGCCGGCATGAGCGATGCTACCATTGTTGTTGAATCGGCCAGCAAAGGAGGAGCACTCATTACTGCCGAGCTGGCGGAAAGTTATCATAGGGACTGTTTTGCCTTTCCTGGAAGAATCTCTGATGAATACTCGGCTGGTTGTAACAAACTTATTAGAGACAACAGAGCAGCCCTTATCACTTCGGCAGAAGATTTTATAAATAGTATGGGATGGTCGGCCACCCCTACCCAACCTCATATCCAACGTCAATTGTTCCCCGAATTGAATGCAGACGAACAATTGGTTGTAAACCTATTGCAAAAACAGGCCGAAGGCATCCAAATCAATCAATTGGTCATAGAGGCTAATATTCCAATAAACCGGATGAGCGCTTTACTCTTTGAATTGGAAATGAAAGGAGTAGTCCGCGCTATGGCCGGAGGAATCTATCGAATCTTGGAATAAAATAGGAATAAAAAAAGTGTCATTCTGAATTTGTTTTCACCATATTCAGAATGACACATTATACAATCAGCCAACCGATGGCTGTTTCAAACTTAGTCTTTCAGCTTAGCGGCAATGAACTCACGGTTCAAACGAGCAATATTGCTGATGGAAATACACTTCGGACATTCGGCTTCACAAGCGCGAGTATTAGTACAGTTACCGAAGCCCAGTTCATCCATTTTAGCCAACATAGCCTTGGCACGACGAGCTGCTTCCACCTTACCTTGTGGCAACAAAGCCAACTGGCTAACCTTAGCAGAAACGAACAACATAGCCGAACCGTTCTTACAAGCAGCAGCACAAGCACCACAACCGATACATGCAGCAGCATCCATCGCTTCATCAGCTACCGGCTTAGGAATAGGAATAGAGTTCGCATCGGGAACACCACCGGTATTTACTGATACATAACCACCAGCTTGCATAATCTTGTCGTACGCACCACGGTCAACCATCAAGTCGCGAATAACCGGGAAACCTGCCGAACGCCATGGTTCAACGGTAATGGTATCGCCATCGTTGAAACGACGGATGTAAATCTGACAAGTAGTTGCACCTGTTGCAGGACCGTGAGGATGACCATTGATGTACAATGAACACATACCGCAGATACCTTCACGACAGTCGTGGTCGAATACGATAGGTTCTTCACCCTTGTTAATCAATTCTTCATTCACGATGTCCAACATTTCGAGGAATGAAGTATCGCCTGGCATATCTTTCACAGGGATAGTCTGAAAATGACCTTTTTCCTTCGGACCTCTCTGACGCCAAACTTTCAGTGTAAAGCTTATATTTTTATCCATGATTACTTCTTTTTAATGATTAAGACTTATAGTTACGGGTTTGAACCTTAGTAAATTCGTAGTTCAAGTCTTCCTTGATGAGTTCAGGTTCATTACCTTCGCCTGTGTACTTCCAGCAAGCTACATACGAGAACTTGTCATCGTGACGGAGAGCTTCACCTTCTGGAGTCTGATGTTCTTCACGGAAGTGTCCACCGCAAGATTCTTCACGGTTCAATGCGTCGTAAGCCATCAATTCACCGATACCGATGAAGTCTTCGAGGCGCAATGCCTTTTCGAGTTCAATGTTCAAGTCTTCAGCGTTACCAGGGATACGGAGGTCGCTATAGAATGTCTTGCGAACTTCCTTCAACTTGGCAATAGCTGTAGTCAAAGATTCCTTAGTACGTCCCATACCTACGAAGTCCCACATTACGTGACCCAATTCCTTGTGGATAGAATCAACAGAACGTGTACCCTTGATGCTCATCAACTTTTCGATACGAGCCTTCAAAGCCTTTTCTGCTTCTTCGAATTCAGGCAAATCTGTAGAGAAGCGTGGAACCTGGATTTGGTCTGACAAGTAGTTCTGGATAGTGTAAGGCAATACAAAGTAACCATCAGCCAAACCTTGCATCAAAGCCGATGCACCCAAACGGTTTGCACCGTGGTCAGAGAAGTTGGCTTCACCGATAGCGAAGAGACCCTTGATAGAAGTCATCAATTCGTAGTCAACCCAAATACCACCCATTGTATAGTGGATAGCCGGGAAGATCATCATCGGAGTCTTATATGGATTTTCGTCTGTAATTTCTTCGTACATGTCGAACAAGTTAC
Source organism: Bacteroides sp. (assembly GCA_015060765.1). GTDB lineage: Bacteria > Bacteroidota > Bacteroidia > Bacteroidales > Bacteroidaceae > Phocaeicola. The sequence goes on along the minus strand of SUXW01000005.1, from coordinate 118,272 downwards.
CGTAACGAGCACGAACTACATCTTCGCCCAAGCGGTCGATAGCGTACTTGAAGTCCAAGAATACAGCGAGACCTGTGTTGTTTACACCATAACCGGCATCACAACGTTCCTTGGCAGCACGAGAAGCCACGTCACGAGGAACCAAGTTACCGAATGCAGGATAACGGCGTTCCAAGTAGAAGTCACGGTCTTCGTCAGGAATGTCAGTCGGCTTCTTGGTACCAGCTTGGAGAGCCTTGGCGTCTTCCAATTTCTTAGGAACCCAGATACGACCGTCGTTACGCAATGATTCAGACATCAAAGTCAACTTAGACTGCTTGTCACCGTGTACAGGTACACAAGTCGGGTGAATCTGAGCGAAACATGGGTTAGCGAAGTAAGCACCCTTGCGGTAGCACTGCATAGCAGCCGAACCGTTACAGCCCATAGCGTTAGTAGAAAGGAAGTAAGTGTTACCGTAACCACCAGTACCGATAACTACAGCGTGAGCAGCGAAACGTTCAATCTTACCAGTCACCAAGTTACGAGCCAAGATACCACGAGCACGTTCTACACCTTCGCTATCCTTTACCAATACTACGTCCAACATTTCATAACGAGTGTACAACTTCACGTTACCACGTTGAACTTCGCGGCTCAATGCAGAGTAAGCACCCAACAACAACTGCTGACCGGTCTGACCGCGGGCATAGAATGTACGGGATACCTGAGCACCACCGAATGAACGGTTGTCGAGCAAACCGCCGTATTCACGAGCGAAAGGAACACCCTGAGCTACACACTGGTCGATGATAGCGTTAGAAACTTCAGCCAAACGGTAAACGTTCGCTTCACGAGCACGGTAGTCACCACCCTTGATAGTATCGTAGAACAAACGATATACAGAGTCACCGTCGTTCTGATAGTTCTTGGCAGCGTTGATACCACCCTGTGCAGCGATAGAGTGAGCACGGCGTGGAGAGTCTTGGATACAGAAGTTCAATACTTTGAAACCAAGAGCACCCAAAGAAGCAGCTGCAGAAGCACCTGCCAAACCAGTACCAACTACGATGATGTCGAGACGACGCTTGTTGGCTGGATTCACCAATTTTTGGTGAGCTTTATAATTGGTCCATTTTTCGGCTAATGCGCCTTCAGGAATTTTAGAATCTATAGTAGCCATAATATTCTTTCTGTTAAATGTTAGGAAATCAGATTAGCAGCATCCACCGCACAACCAATAATACAATACTACAACAGCAAAACCAAGCACTACGATAGTAGAATAGATGTTACCAATCACTCTCCAACGTTCGAACCAGATCTTGTTGTTCCATCCCAAAGTGTGCAATGCACTCCAGAAACCGTGAGTAAGGTGGAACCACAAAGCAGCCAACCATACCAGGTAAAGGATAGAATAAACCGGGCAAGAGAAAGTGTTCTGAATGTGGTAAACGCCATCGGTAGCATAAGTTACGTCGGCATGAATACCCAACATGTGGAGCACTTCCGGCAACTGCATCTTAGCCCAGAAATTGAACAAGTGCAAGCCCAAGCCCAACAATACAATGATACCCAAAACAAGCATGTTTTGAGAAGCCCATTCCACACCTTTCGGCTTGGCGTTCACAGCATAGCGTTCGCTACCACGGGCACGACGGTTCTGCATCGTCAACCAGAAAGCATACACAATATGAACTACAACCAAGAAACCAAGTCCGGCTGTAGCAACCAATGCATACCAGTTAGCTCCCAAGAACGCACAAATCATGTTATAAGCCTCTGCAGAGAAGATTGCAACAAGATTCATCGCCATGTGAAATGTCAGAAACAGGATAAGGGCGAGGCCGGTAACGCTCATCACCACTTTCCTACCAATAGATGAATTACTTAACCACATAAATGATTGATTTTAAATTATTTAATTAATATTATTGATATACATACACAACAAGGCAAGATACACCTTGTGCAAAAGTAAAGCAATTCTGCCGATAATACAAGCGATTTATGGAAATATTTCTTTAATTATAAGAAACTTCTTAATTATACAAAACCAAAAAACATTACCTTTGTTCCTGTTATAAAAGTAAATAGATACAATGATGAGAAACTGGATACTCGCTTTCATATTCTGTTGCTTGGCCAATTGCCATACCCAAGCACAAAATTGGGATATCAATACATTGAAGACCATCAACAGTTGGCATGTATACGATTTGAGCCGAGGATTGTCGGATAGTGGCATCCTTCTTCCAATAGGCGTACCGACAGCCATGGGAGTTTATGCTTTAATTAAGAAAGACCAGCCGCTATTGAAAGATGCCATTTACATCGGGACTTCGGTCATCGAAGCCGTAGGAATCACTTACGGATTGAAGCATATAGTCGACCGACCACGCCCTTATGTAAAGTATCCCAATGAGATTCATCGGGTAGAGGGACCCGAAAACAGTCCTTCCTTCCCTTCGGGACATACAGCCGCAGCATTTTCACTGGCTACCTCACTTTCCATCACCTACCCTAAATGGTACGTTATTGCACCATCGGCCGTATGGGCATGCGGTGTAGGTTTTGCCCGCATGAACCAAGGTGTACACTATCCCAGCGACGTATTGGCAGGTGCCGCCATCGGAGTAGGATGCGCCTTTGCCAATATATACATCAACAAATGGTTGAACAAGATTTTGTTTGAATAACCTTTTTCTATCTACAAAATCGAAATGCAAAGATTTTTATCTTATCTTTGCAAACATGAAAAACATAAATTCAATCCTATCATGAGATTAGACGGAAGAAGAGAAAGTTCCAACGTGGACGATCGCCGCCGAATGGGCGGAGGAAAGAAAGCAGGTATAGGTATCGGCGGATTGGTAGTAGCCGCTTTGATAACCTGGTTGATGGGCGGAAACCCGCTGAGTGTATTGAACAATGCCGATTTGGGCAGCATGATGTCGGCCGGACAGGAAACAGCCTACGAACCAACGGCCGAAGAAGAAGCATTAGCTAAATTTTCCCGACAGATTTTAGCAGGAACAGAAGATGTTTGGGCAAAGGAATTCAAAAAGATGGGACGCACTTACGAGCCCCCTCGTTTGGTCTTGTTTACCGGAAGCGTACAGAGTGGTTGCGGTGGAGCCACTTCATCCTCGGGTCCCTTCTACTGCTCGGCCGATCAAAGCGTATATATCGACCTTTCATTCTTTAGCCAGATGAGACAACAATTAGGTGCCGACGGTGATTTTGCGTATGCCTACGTTATTGCCCACGAAGTGGGACACCATGTACAATATCTATTAGGGATTCTGAACGACGCCCATAGCCAGATGAGCCGTGTAAGTGAAAAGGAAAGCAACCGTATCAGTGTGCGTCTGGAACTCCAAGCCGATTTCTTTGCCGGCATCTGGGCCTACCACGACAATGCCATGTTCGGTTCGTTGGAAGACGGTGACATTGAAGAAGGACTCAACGTAGCCTCAAAGATTGGCGATGATTACTTACAGAAACAAGCCCAAGGCTACACCGTACCCGACGCCTTCAACCACGGTACTTCCGCCCAACGAGTTCGTTGGCTTAAAAAAGGCTTGAGAAGCGGCAACATCAACGAGGGCGATACATTCAGTCCGGCTTATAGCGAGTTATAATTTTATTATAAACATAATTATTATATCTATAAAAAACAAGCCTTCCCTATACTTATTGCATGGGGAAGGCTATTTTATTAGATTAGCGACGCGTTAACTTCATATCTTGATGCAAGGATAGTTAGAATGCACAAACGGCACGAACATTACTACTACAAATTTTTAAATCATATGATAAAAAACCATAGTCAAATAATATAGCAAAAGCATAATCAAATTCTGCATAATCTGAAGCATATTCCGTAGAAGACCAACATGCAGAGCCCAGTTGGTCCCCATTAACTTTAGCAATTGACCGATTGACTTCAGTCATAGTTTCAGCACCTGCATTGTCATAATCTCCTACATTATCCACATCCTTATACGAAAGCATGTGCAATTCCTTTCCCGAAGGAATGTACCAACCAGTAGTATTTTCAGGCGCCTCATTACCCCCTTCAACCCATTCTTCAAGTTTAGATAAAGGAAGGACTTTATTGGCAGTAGTACATTGTTCGTTATATGCCTTCAATATTTGTGTATTCTGATAGCCTAAAATATAATTAACAAGATCCGTTGAACCGGTACCTGAGACTATAGACTTATACGAAGAACCATTGGGAGCATATATTGGACTATTGTTTTGGAATGTAGACACCTTATCAGCGGTATTCTGCCAAGGAACACTTGCAATATTCTTTACTGATACAATCAAGCCATGAGTACAGTTAGAATAATCACCAGCCATCACCAAGTCCGAAGCCAATGTAGCATTACCATCTTCATTTTCTGTCCAAAAAACAACACCTCTTACATTGGCAATCTGTTCATCGGACAAAGTGGCATCTTTCGAGATGAATGTTCCGTCTGCCATGGCAAAGTCACCCTTTACGGCTTGCGCTGCGGTTTTGTCCCCCATAGGCAATACAACTTTCTGCAATGTACGTTTCATGGTCTTACACTTACCCGGCTCAAACAAATAACCTGAAGCAATATTAATGGTAGTGGTTCCCGACTGATAAACCGTACCATCTGCGGCTATTGTTTCAGCAGATATATTTACCGCATAAGAGGTAGGAATTCCATAGGGAGTTAACATCAAGTAACCCTTTACAGAATTGTCTGCTGCATCGTTTTGCAAAGTCAATTCCATGGTAGTTGCCATCTTGTCATCATCCGTACCCGAAGAAAGGGATGAACCCAGTAACTTAAACTCCATTTTGTACTCTGTACCAAAAATAGCCTTATCGGATGTCAGCTTAATTTTACTGATAGCTTTATTCTCCGGCAAAGTAAAGTCCATGTAAAGAAGGGATGTATGATGTTCAAGTGAAATGGTAGCATTTCCCGATTCCACTTGATTGTTTAATTTTGTCATTATATCATAAGCAGCCAAATGTTTGGTTTCGTTACCTGGAGTACAATCTTGTACCTGATTATTCATCGGGTATCTCACAGTCAATGTCTTTTCAGTATCGTCCTGAGTGATTCCATTTTCCGATGGGAGAGGACAAAAAAGCCAATGCCATTGAGCGTTTTCTCCATCATTCTTAATGATAGTCCCCTCAAAGTCTTGCGATTTTCCATCATTACTTATAGAGTTTTCTACGGGAAACAAATAATACAAATGTACGCCTTCACTATCGTAAAACGTATAGGGTAACATTTCACTTCCATCCCATTTTACCCCCATAGCAATACTACCATCATTTTCCGGAGTAGAAGGAGTATAAGTGGTTCTTGCATCAGTTCCCCTTCCTTGTCGAGCCGTCAACACTACGGGCACTTCCCTATTGTTATCCTGATTGATTTCAGGTTCTGTCATCTCTTGTTGGCAACCGACCAAAAGAGCCATTGCACCTACAAAATAAGTTTGTAGCAATCGGAGTGATATTCTTGTCTTCATATACCTGTTGTCTACATTAAATTGAACCATTATTTCCATAATCTTCCAGTCCTCCCTCATTGTTCGAGGCCGCAAAACCTTTTTCTACTTGGACTTCAATCATTTCTACAAGCGGAGCTTCGTACATAGCCTCTGCATTCAACAATTCAAACATAACCATAATCTTATTAATTGAATGTACGACGGGCTTCGCATCGAAGTTAAAAAAAAGTATACCAAATACATATAAATAAAAAACGTGAAGCCCACTCATCGCTCGCTCCACTACTCAAGGCGCCTGAGAATTGCCCATCAATGTCGAAACGAGCAACTCCGAACTTCACGCCGATACGTATAGATTACACCTATATACACTTATTGCCTATGGCATAAATACACCTTCGGCTAACAAGCATAACTTAGGTTGTCTATAAACATACCCAACGTGCGTCTTCGTTGCTTTGTTCTTGACATTGATTGAAAGTTTTCTCAGGACTTCGAGTAGTCAAAACCAAAGCGTAAGAATACGCCATTATCTATATGTCTGTCCCCACCACCCAGCACTTCATGAAGAAGTGTCGGCATGAAGACATTGCAAAACTATGAATTTAAATTGAAAAAAAGAAACAATTAAATTAGAAATAAAAAAGAAAGGAATCAAAACAGATTCATTTGATTTTTGAAAAAAAGCCAAAAACATCATTCACATCTGTCACGCACATTCAACCATCTATATATCAATGCGTAACGATACAATTTATTTCTTCATCAAAAGACTTTCGAAATCATCACGTTCCAGCAATTCTACGGCTTTCTTTACACTTTCATTCACCGCATTGATGGTTTGGTAGTATTCGTTCATATCCCAAAGGTCGCGGGCTATGAGCGCTTTGAGTTGCAATTTCATCAGCGATTCTGATTTATGATATTGTTCTTCGTTGTACTCTACGCCTGCCTTTGTACCCTCGTCTATAAGTTGCTGCATCAAATTGTCCGAAAGTTCGAACTTCTTATTGAATGATGTATAGTCCTTATAAGTGGTTTTCCATTCCTCACGATGGGCATCTATCAGTTTGTAATGAGTTTTCAACAAAATGCCTTTATTGCTCAATTTACGATGATAATCGGTATAAAGTGTAGTATCTACCGGGACGAAATAATCGGGCATAATACCCCCACCGCCATACACAGTACGTCCCAACTTCAATGTCTGCGTTTTCAATGAATCGGGGAAATGAATGCTGTCGGCACTCATCATCTCACCGCTATTGTAACGTTCGATCAGATCGGCATTGTATTGTTCAATACTTTCGTAAGGCTTCTGGATGCATCGTCCTGCAGGAGTATAGTAACGAGCTATCGTAAGACGTATCATAGAGCCATCGGGCAAATCAATCGGACGTTGAACCAGTCCTTTGCCAAAAGTTCTGCGGCCCACAACAACTCCTCTGTCCCAATCCTGAACAGCTCCCGATACAATTTCACTGGCCGATGCAGAAAATTCGTCGACCAATACTACCAATCTGCCTTTCTGGAACTTACCATCGCCTTTTGCCAGGAACTCGCTCCGAGGATTGCGTCTTCCTTCGGTATAAACAATCAGTTCGCCTTTATCAAGAAACTCGTTGGCCAAGTCGATGGCAATATTCAAATAACCGCCTCCATTGCCCTGCAAGTCAAGAATCAAATCCTTCATGCCTCGTTCCTTCAATGTACGGAAAGCCTTCATGAACTCTTCATGGGTAGTGGCCCCAAAACGGTTGATCTTAATATAACCGATTCGTTTGTCTACCATATACGAAGCATCAAGACTATATACCGGAATCTTGTCGCGTGTTACCGTAAACGGCAATTGCTCCTTCACTCCCCGACGTACTACCTTCAAATGAACTTTGGTTCCCTTCGGCCCTCTCAAACGGCGCATAATATCCTCCTGACTCATCTTCACGCCTGCAATGGCGGTATCGTTGACAGCTACGATTCGGTCGCCGGCCAAAATCCCCACCTTTTCTGAAGGTCCTCCCGAAACGGGCTGAATAACAAACAAGGTATCTTCGGCCATATTGAACTGCACACCAATGCCTTCGAATTTTCCTTCCAAAGGTTCGTTCATTTTCTTCACTTCCTCGGGATTGGAATAAGTGGAATGTGGGTCCAGATTCTTCAACATTCCCACGATGGCATCTTCCACCAATTTCCGTTCATCCACACTATCTACATACAAATTAGCGATGGCAAACTCTGCTATTTGCAACTTACGGGCTGCCGATTTGCCATAATTCTTGTTCTTTTGCGCTTGTACCAAGCCGATAGAAAAAAAGCAGGCAAGCAAGCCCGCTATAAATTTTGTTCTTTTCATACTTAAATCTCCATTCCTTCCGGCAAAAACATGCTTACATCCTTGCCATAATGTAACAACTCCCTGACTACACTCGAACTGACAGACGAAAGTTCGGGTTCCGTGAATAGAAAAATTGTTTCAATGCCACTTAATTTCCTATTGATGTCGGCAATACTTTCTTCGTATTCGAAATCCTTGACGCTACGGATGCCACGTACGATGAATCCGGCATCCTGTTCCTTGGCAAAATCTACGGTCAGCCCGCTATAGGCCACCACCTTCACCCGAGGCTCATCGGCATAAAGTCGCTGAATCATCTCTACCCGTTTCTCTACCGGAAGCAGACAATGCTTACCTTCATTGATACCAATACCGACAACCACTTCGTCCATAAAGGTCAACGCACGCTTCACAATGGAGTGATGCCCCAAAGTGTAAGGATCGAACGTACCGGGGAATATTGCTTTTCTCATTCTTCTTTTGTGATATCTTCTTCTACAACCAGATTGTCGATGATAAAGTTCTGACGTTCCATGGTATTCTTACCCATATAGAATTCCAGCAATTCCTTTACCGCATCGGTCTTCTTCAGGCGCACCCGTTCCAAACGCATATCAGGACCAATGAAATTCTTGAATTCATCGGGAGAAATTTCACCTAACCCTTTGAATCGGGTAATTTCCGGATTCGGACTGAGCTTTTCAATGGCCTCCAACCGTTCTTCATCAGTATAGCAATAGATGGTTTCGTACACTCCTTTCTTACGATTACGCACACGGAAAAGTGGTGTCTGTAGGATGTACACGTGGCCCTTCTTAATCAAATCGGGGAAGAACTGGAGGAAGAAAGTAATCATCAGCAAGCGGATGTGCATACCGTCCACATCGGCATCGGTCGCTACAATCACTTTATTGTAACGAAGCCCTTCCATACCATCCTCAATGTTCAAAGCCGCTTGTAACAAGTTGAACTCTTCATTTTCGTACACCACCTTCTTGGTGAGCCCGTATGAGTTAAGGGGTTTACCACGAAGACTGAATACCGCTTGTGTATTTACATCACGACTTTTGGTAATGGAACCACTGGCCGAATCGCCCTCGGTAATGAAAATGCAACTTTCTTCTTGACGATTACCACGCACATCGTTCAAGTGGAAACGGCAATCGCGCAATTTACGGTTATGCAAATTGGCTTTCTTGGCCCGTTCGCGTGCCAATTTTGTTACACCTGCAATGGCTTTCCGTTCCTTTTCCGATTCTTGAATCTTCTGCAGCATGGTTTCGGCTACAATCGGATTCTTATGTAGGTAGTTGTCGACTTCTGTTTTAATGAAATCGCCCACATATTTGTTGATACTGGGACCTGCCGGTTTATTTTCCTGCGGAATGGCCGGCCACATATTATTGGAACCGAGTTTGGTCTTGGTCTGACTCTCGAACATAGGTTCCTCTACATCAATGACTATAGCGGCTACAATACCGTTACGGATATCGGCAAACTCTTGGTTCTTGTTATAGAATTCCTTGATAGTACGGGCGATATGTTCCTTCAAAGCACTCTGATGAGTACCTCCTTGAGTAGTATGCTGCCCGTTGACAAACGAATAGTATTCCTCACCGTATTGGTTGGTATGGGTAAAGGCTATTTCAATGTCTTCCCCTTTCAAATGTACAATATCATAGAGACCTTCGGCGGTCATATTGTCTTTCAGCAAATCTTCCAAGCCATGACGAGAAAGAATCTTCTGCCCGTTGTATAGGAAAGTCAATCCCGTATTCAGATAAGTATAGTTGCGAAGCAACGTTTCTACAAACTGACTTTGGAACTTATAATTGAGGAACAAAGTATCATCGGGTTCAAAGAAGATATAAGTACCCGTTTCTTCTGTACTGTTTTCGGTTACATCACTCGTCAACTGTCCCTTTTCAAAAGTAGCCCTACGCACTTTCCCATCGCGATAACTTGCCACTTCGAAACGGCTGCTCAACGCATTCACCGCTTTAATACCGACCCCATTCAAACCCACGCTCTTCTTGAAAGCTTTGGAATCATACTTACCACCAGTATTCAATTTACTAACCGCCTCAATGAGTTTCCCTTGTGGAATACCACGTCCATAGTCACGTACAGTTACACGCAAATCGTCCTCAATAGTCACTTCAATTTTCTTTCCGGCACCCATCTTGAACTCATCTATGCTATTGTCCATTACTTCTTTCAGAAGTACATAGATACCGTCGTCACTTTGTTGTCCATCTCCCAAACGACCGATGTACATCCCTGAACGTACACGGATATGCTCCATATCATCGAGATGACGTATGTTGTCTTCGTTATATTCTACAGGATTTACCGCCTCATTCAAAGGTAGTTCCAAATTATTGTATTCTTCCATGGATATTGACTACTATCTGCCTAAACATAGGCACTTTGGGCAAAATTAATCAGAATTTGGGAAGTGTACAAAAAAACAAGAAGAAAAAAGGAACGTTTTTTTAAAAAGAATATATACTTTTGTATAATGTATAATTTTAATCCTAACGTCAAATGAAAAAGATTAAATCACTTCTAATCAGTAGTCTGATGACATTGATAATCATCGGAATGCTTTCTTCTTGTTCTTCTGAAAAAGAAAATTATTTGAGTTCCCTACCCGGTGAATCGTCCTTGGTATTTAAGTTCAATACAGCACAATTGGTAACCAAGTCAAACATCTTGGACAACCCCATGGTAAGTGGTATGCTGATGCAAGCCGACCAACATGTGCCCGACGCACTAAAGGACAAATTCAACGAAATCAAGAACGACCCTTCTGCTGCAGGTATTGACCTCAAGAAGCCTTTAGCCATTGCCGTCAATTTAGAAAATTTGAGTGCTAACCCCAAACCATCGGTTGTTGGCGTTATGGCCATCAGTGACGTAAAGAAATTCGACGAACTGATGAAAGGAGTGGTAGAAAGCGAACCATCCATCACACTAAGTGAGACAAATGGTATACGGGAAGTACACATTCCAGAAGACGAAATCAATGTAGCATACAATGATAGTCGGATTGTATTGGCATTTGGAGAAAATGCCAATACATTGGTTAGTCAAAAAGCAGAAGAAAGCATACTTGCCAATGAAAATTTTGCCGAATTTGCAACCAGCGACAAGGATTTCTCCATGTTCATGGATTATGAATGGATCATGAATGCTACTCTCGAAGCACAAAAAAGCATGAATACACCGGCCAGCATTTCTCCACAACTGATGGAATACATGAAGGACATGTGTGTATATGGAAGCCTCAACTTCGAAACTGGAAAAGTAGTGGGTGACATGAAAGTCTATCCATCTGAAGAAGCCAAGAAATACATAGACGAGTTTTATGTGAAACCAACCGACAAATTGATTGGTCTGTTACCTGAAAACAGTTACTTGGGTCTCAATTTCGCCATCAAGAATTATTCTGAATGTTTGAGGTATTTGGGAGAAAATGAACGGCAACAGATAGAACAAATCCTCCAAGAATATGGAATCTCTACCGAACTCATCGACAATGTTCATGGTGATATTCTGATGGGCGTTTACGAAGACCCCAACAATGCCATGATACCAGGTATCGTAGCGGCCGTAGAATGCAAAGACCGCACTTTATTCAATAAGGTTAAGGAAATGATGCAAATCTCGGAAGAAGGAGATATGTTTGTCATCCCCAACATGGGCTATTGTGTTTCTTATGTAGACGATGTGGTAGTTGTTTCTACCCAAGCGCTTTATGACCAATGCTTGGCAAGCGGTAGTATCCGTGCATGGGACAAGAACTGGAAAGGTACAGCCATGGGTAAGGCTTTAGCCAAAGGCGGCGTGGGCATCGACTTTCAAGCCATCAGCAAGAACCAATTGTTGGCACAGTTCTCGGGCAATCGGGAAGCAGCGATGGCGCTTTCTATCCTGAAACAATTGGAAACTTTCACGATGCAAATGGAAAACAAATTGGAAACCAGTAGTGAACTAACATTAGTGAACAAGAGCAAGAACTCTTTGGAACAACTGATTGCCATCGGTATAGGAGCCGCCATGGCACAATGATAGCATAAAATAAAAAAGAATGAGGCTGTACAGCCTCATTCTTTTTATATGTTTTTCTTAAAACAACGACGGCGCTTATGCTGCTCGGTCTTAAAGTACTCCCATTGAGCCTGCACCTTACCATTCAATTCCAGTTCCGGATTACTTTCGGCATATTCAAAGCCAATCTTCTGATAGACCGGAATCAAATCGTAGAACAACAGGGCATTGACTCCCTTATTCTGATATTCAGGCTTCACGGCTACCAGCAGAAGGTCGAGCACCTTGGGATATTTCTTCATAAAGATAACTTTCAGCAAATGATACCAACCGAAAGGCAACAAACGACCCTTGGCCTTTTGTAAGGCTTCACTAAGCGATGGCATGGAAATACCTGCTGCAATTACCTGGTCTTCCGAGTCGACCACCAATGTCACCATACGGAGATCGAGTATAGGGAGGAACATCTTGATGTATTGTTTGATTTGCTTGGGCGACAAAGCCGAATAGCCATACAGTTGGCTATATGCTTCGTTCATCAAATCAAAGATAGCCTGTCCGTATTTCTTGATGTCTTTCGACGTGCACTTCACAATCTTCAAGCCATACTTGCGCATGATGATTTCGGAGATGCGCTTGTGCTTGTCGGGGATGGCATCAGGGATGTATATCTTGAATTCCACCCAGTCGGCATCCTTTTCGTATCCATGCTTCACCATGTGTTCGGGGTAATAAGGATGGTTGTAGATGGTGGCCATGGTGCTCAGTTGGTCAAAGCCTTCGACCAGCATCCCTTCGGCATCGAAATCGGTAAAGCCAAGTGGTCCTACAATTTCAGTAGCCTCCCGTTCCTTACCCCACGCCTCAACGGTCTTCAGCAAGGCATCGGACACTTCGGCATCGTCGATGAAGTCTATCCATCCGAAGCGCACTTCCTTCTTGTTCCAAGTCTCGTTGGCACGATTGTTCATGATGGCCGCTACCCGTCCCACCGGCTTTCCATCCTTGTAGGCCATGAAATAGTCGGCTTCACAGAAATCGAAGGCGGCATTCTTTTTACGGCTGAAGGTGTTCAGCATGTCGTCATACAAATCGGGTACGGAGTACGGATTGTCCTTGTACATCTCGTAATTGAAGCGGATGAACTGCTTCAGTTCTTTCGAGGTCTCAACTTTCTTGATGGTTATTCCCATAGTATCTGAATGTTATTGTTGCGAAATAAGGAAGGCGGTATAGGCGATGTAGCACACTACCAACAAGGCTCCTTCTACACGGGTAATGGTACGCTTCTTGAAGAACCAGCCCACCAGCCAGAAGAGGATGGCCGAACCGATGAGCACCAGCATATCCACATTGTTGATGCCTCCCATCGGAAGCGGAGAGATGGTAGCACTGCATCCCAATACAAAGAATATATTGAACAGGTTGCTGCCGATCACATTACCGATGGCAATACCCGAATTCTTTTTCAAGGCAGCTGTTACCGAAGTGGCCAGTTCGGGGAGCGAAGTACCACAAGCCACAATGGTCAAGCCAATGATGGATTCACTGACACCGAGTGCCGAAGCAATGCCACTGGCACCATCGACAAAGAATTGTCCGCCGAATACCAGTCCAGCCAGACCTCCCACGATGAACAAAGCCGACTTCCAGATAGGCATTTCCTTGATTTTTTCTCCTTCGCCTTCATCGCCGCCGTTACGGGCTATGGCAAAGGTATATCGCATGAAAATGAGGAAGAAACAAAGCAGTATCAATCCGTCAATGCGACTGATGATATTGGCATTATCTCCATCGAGCAATATATCATTGGCACAGAAAGCAAGGGCAAATGAAGCAAGAATCACCAGAGGAATCTCTTTGCTGAGAGTACCGTTCCCCACTTTGATGGGCATCACCATGGCAGTTACCCCGATAATCATCAGTACATTGAATATGTTACTACCCACTACGTTACCGATGGCCATGTCGGCACTGCCGCCCAATGCAGCCATAGAGCTGATGACCAATTCAGGGGCAGAAGTTCCAAAGGCTACAATCGTCAAACCAATTACAAGGTCGGAGATTTTAAAACGTTTTGCTACAGCTGCTGCTCCATCAGTCAATGCATTGGCACCAATCAAAATCAAGGCGAGTCCGCCTATTAATAAAAATGTATTCAACATAAAAAGCGTACATTTACAGTTATTTGCCTGCAAATGTACGCTTTTTTATTTAATAATTTGTATTTTTGCTAAACGAACGATACTCAAACAAGTAACTTATGGTACTCAATTATATTTGGATAGCTTTTTTTCTGATTGCTTTTGTAGTAGCCGTGATACGGTTAGTATTTTGGGGTGATACCGAAGTGTTTCCCGAAATCATCAACTCTACCTTCAGTTCTTCGAAAACCGCTTTCGAAATATCATTGGGACTGACAGGAGTTCTTTCTCTTTGGCTTGGCATTATGAAAATAGGTGAAAAGGGAGGTGTCATCGCTCTTTTTTCGCGCATATTAAGTCCGATATTCAGCAAACTCTTCCCGGATATTCCGAAAGGGCATCCCGTAACGGGCAGTATCTTCATGAACTTAGCAGCCAATATGTTAGGCCTGGACAATGCCGCCACTCCTTTGGGACTGAAGGCTATGGAAGGGCTGCAGGAACTAAACCCCAAGAAAGATACGGCCAGCAATCCGATGATAATGTTTTTGGTGCTGAATACCTCCGGATTGACACTCATTCCTATCAGCATCATGGTATATCGGGCACAAATGGGAGCTTCCCAACCTACCGATGTATTTGTTCCTATCCTGCTGGCAACCTTCTTTTCTACATTGGCAGGTATCATTGTTGTCAGCATTTATCAGCGTATTAATCTATTGAACCGAACCATCCTCTTTTTTCTCGGGGGGATGAGCCTTTTAGTGGCCGTCATCATTTGGTTCTTCCAAACTTTGAGCCGCACGGAAATTGATATGTTTTCCACCACATTCGCCAATGTTTTCCTTTTTCTGATTATCATAGGATTCATTTTGGCCGGCATCCGCAAGAAAGTGAACGTATACGATGCTTTTGTGGAAGGAGCCAAAGAAGGATTCAACACTGCTGTCCGCATCATCCCTTATTTGGTAGCTATCCTGGTAGCCATCGGAGTATTCCGTGCTTCAGGTGCGATGGATTATCTGATAGGTGGTATTGAAAAAGGAGTGCAACTCTGTGGTATCAACAGTGATTTCGTTGGCGGTCTCCCTACAGCCATTATGAAACCATTAAGTGGAAGTGGTGCCCGAGGCTTGATGGTAGACGCCATGACTACTTATGGTGCCGATTCTTTTGTAGGTCGACTGGCTTGTATCTTCCAAGGCTCTACTGATACCACATTTTATATATTGGCCGTTTACTTCGGTAGCGTAGGTATTGCCAAAACTCGCCATGCCGTTCCTTGCGGTTTGATAGCCGATGCAGCAGGAATCATTTCGGCTATCTTCATCTGCTATTTGTTTTTCGGATAAATTAGAACAAAAATAAATAAGTCCGCCTCCCTTTTATTAGAAAGACGGACTTGTCTATTGTATACAAAGGTCTTATCTTATTGTAATGCGATGGACTTTACTTTCAAATCTTGGGAATTGGTTCCAATCATAACATCATAATTACCAACTACGTTACACATCGTATTGGTTTCAGGATTCCACCATTCCAATTGTTTTGGAGTCAATTCCAATTCAACGTTTACGGTTTCACCGGCAGGAATATGAACGCGCTTGAATGCACGCAAAGTCTTGATAGGACCATCAGCATCTCCTTGCTTTTTGATATAAAGCTGTACAACTTCATCTCCGCAAACTTTTCCTGCGTTAGTTACAGGAACCGTTACTTTGATAGTCTCACCTGTCTTGGCCGATTCCGGAAGTTGGATATCACCATAAACAAATGTGGTATAGCTCAAGCCATGTCCGAATGGGAACAAAGGCTCACCTTGGAAATAGCGATATGTACGGCCTGTCATATTGTAATCTTCGAAATCAGGAAGCTGGTCTACATTCTTGTAGAAAGTAACCGGCAATTTACCCGACGGATTATAGTTACCAAACAATACATCGGCAACAGCTTGTCCACCAGCTTGTCCCGGATACCATGCCTGTACAATAGCTTGACAGGATTTTGTTTCAGGAACCAAACCGATTGGAGAACCGGAGCAATTTACCAATACCACCTTCTTGCCAGCAGCAGCCAATGCTTTCAACAAATTACGTTGTATAGCAGGAAGTTCAATATCCGTACGGTCGCCACCTTTGAATCCCGGTAAGTTCACACCCATTTCTTCACCTTCCAAGCGTGGAGAGATACCTCCGGCAAAGACAACTACATCGGCATCCTTTACTTGGGCAACAACTTTCGGGATGTTTACTTCTTCCTTGAATCCTAAATCGAAGTTCAACTGCGCAGCACCTTGATTATATTTGAACTGTAGTTCTATATTATACGACTTACCTGCTTCAGCTTTCATAGTGTAGTTTGTTGAACGTCCACCGTGATTATTCTTGAATCCTTTCACTTTTTCACCGTCAATCAAAAGGTCACCCATACCACAAGTGTACATTTCGAATACGACATCACCCGATTCTTTAGGAGTAAATACACTCTTGTAAGTAGCAGAAAAATCAGTCAAGTTCACACCCGGTGCAAAAACGGTTGCCCCCATGGTACACAAGTTGAACGGATTCTCCATCTGCATTGTAGCTACAGGTTCACCTTCAAAATTCTTGTTGTTCCAATAAGTAGCAGTAAATCCAATTCCATTTTCAGATTTGCACTGATTGTACACACTGCTGATAAGCGTCTTTTCTACCCAGCTACATCCTGGTACATAGATAACCTTATCATCCTTACCTGCTGCGGCCTGAATACCCTGCAAAATAGTAGTTGTATAAGCAGGAGTACCGTTGTAGTTACCCCATTGCATGACAGAATCATTGGCATTAGGTCCCATTACCGCAATGGTCTTTCCACCTCTTTGCAAAGGAAGGATGCCATTTTGGTTCTGTAACAATGTAATAGACTTACGAGCGATGTCCAAAGCCAAGGAATCATGCTTGGCCGAAGCCACGACTGAATAAGGAATCTTGGACCAAGAAACTTCTTCCAAATCATCCATTTCACCCAATTCGAAACGGGCCTTAAGCAAACGTTTGACAGATACGTCAATATCTTCTTCCTTAATCAGCCCCTTTTCAACACTTTCCATCAGCGATTTATAGCTACTTCCGCATTCCAAATCCGTACCACTCAACACAGCATCGGCCGATGCGCTGGCTGCATCCGGATGAGTTTTATGTCCACCCCTTTCTTTATAAAAGTCATTGATAGCACCACAATCGGAAACGACAATGCCCTCGTATCCCCATTCTTCACGAAGGATGTGCATCAGGAGTTGATCGCTACCACAACAAGGATCACCCTCAAAACGGTTATAAGCACACATCACCTCCTTTACTTTACCTTCCTTAACCAACGTTTCGAATGCCGGCAAATAAGTTTCGTATAAATCGCGCGGTTTGATGTTGGCTGCATCAAATTCATGACGGTTCCATTCCGGTCCTGAATGCACGGCAAAGTGCTTGGCACAAGCATGAAGCTTGTCGTATTTTTCGTTCTCATCCAAACATTGCAATCCTTTGACCACACTCAAGCCCAAAACAGAAGACAGGTACGGGTCCTCACCATAAGTTTCAATACCTCTTCCCCAACGTGGATCACGATAGATATTGACATTAGGTGTCCACATGGTCAGCCCTTCGTAGCGGTCGATTGTTCCTTCTTTAGCCGCTTTGGTATTCTTGGCACGAGCCTCATCCGAAGCTGCAATAAACACTTCCTCTAATGTCTTTTCATCAAAAGCGGCAGCCATACCAATCGGTTCCGGGAACACGGTAGCCAAGCCACTACGGGCAATACCATGCAAAGCTTCATTCCACCAATTGTACGTTTTGATTCCCAATCTGTCAACAGATTTGGAATAATCCATCATCAAGGTAATCTTTTCTTCAAGAGTCAACTGCTTCAACAAATCTTCAGCACGTTCTTCGGGTGAAAGATTACTATTTTGATAAGCCGGTTGGTTATTGCAACCACTCAACAAGACGAGGGATACAAATAAATACAGAAATTTGTTTTTCATGGACAATAATATTATAGTTTAACTAGAACTTTATTTACAATAATCAGCCCAATCCACCAAACGCATATCTCCCTTCTTAAGCAATGCATCATGCATACCAAGAGCGGCAGCTACGTTGTGTGGTGTTTGTCCTTTGGAAGCCATCTTCACATAATCCCACAAAATATTCTTGTAATCCGGATGTGCACAATTTTCGATGATGGTCTGTGCACGTTCTACCGGACTCTTTCCACGAAGGTCGGCTATACCTTGTTCGGTAATAATGACATTCACATCGTGTTCTGTATGATCGTGATGAGAAACCATAGGCACAATAGCACTGATTTTACCTTCCTTAGCCACTGAAGGACACGAGAAGATAGAAATATAGGCATTACGAGTAAAGTCACCCGATCCACCAATACCGTTCATCATCTTTGTTCCTGTAATATGAGTAGAGTTCACATTACCATAAATATCCGCTTCAATAGCGGTATTCATGGAGATGATACCCAATCGACGAACAATTTCCGGCGAATTGGAAATTTCAGAAGGACGCATTACAATCTTGTCACGGAAGAAATCTATATCATCATAAATACCCTGCAGACAATCATTGGTAACAGTCAAAGAACAAGTACTTCCAAATCTTACACGACCTGCTCTGATTAAGTCGACTACCGCATCCTGAAGCACTTCTGTATACATATCAAATGCAGGAATGCTTTTTTCACGACCTAAAGCCCCCAAAACAGCGTTAGCAATGTTACCTACTCCACTTTGCAATGGCAAGAATGAAGAAGGAATGATTCCTCGTTTCATATCGGCCATCAAGAAATCTGCTACATTCTGACCAATTTTATCCGTAATAGGATCGGGCGCAGTAAATGCACGAGCTTCATCAGGCTTGTTCACTTCAACAATACCGATAATCTTTTTAGGATCTACTTGCACATAAGGAACACCAATGCGGTCGTTTGCCTTGAAGATAGGTATTTCACGACGATAAGGAGGATCGAGCGGTTCGTATACATCATGCAATCCCATACAGTTCTTGCTATGGGCAGCATTCAACTCAATGATGACCTTATCGGCCAAGCGAGCGATAGTAGGTGAGATACCTCCTGCCGCTGTAAGATACACTTTACCGTCGGGAGTTACTTCACACGCTTCCAGAATAGCCACATCCACCTTACCCATAAATCCATAACGCACTTCTTGCGCCATTTGTGACAAATGAATATCGTTGTATGCTATTTCTCCATTGTTAACCGCCTTACGGAAATCTGCATTGGTTGTATAAGGAGCCCGATACCGGATTGCCTTTACACGTGAAAGGATACCGTCGGTAGCGTCACCCGTTGAAGCTCCCGTAAAGATTCCAATTTGGAAAGGACGACCTGCTTCATGTTCCGCTTCGGCTATTTTAGCTATTTCCGGAGTAACCGCTTTAGGGGTACCAGCCGGTGTAAAGCCGCTGAGGCCGATATTATAACCATGTTTGATATAATGGGCAGCTTCTGCTGCCGAAATAATGTTGAATCCCATGATAGTATGTTTTTTATGAATATTTCCGATTGAATATTTCCGAATAGATAAAGGCACGTTTTGCTTCACTTCGCGAGTTCAGACGTATTTTCTTATCCACTCCGGCTGGCTTTTCTTTGGAAGACACCTTTTCGCAATTTTCTTCAGACAATACCTGCCTGTTCAGTTCCTGTTTTTCCTTTATCTTTTGTGGGGAAGATTGAGCCGGCACTTCGTCTTCGACCCAAGCAGGGAAAACCTCTTCAAGTTCTTCTTCTGAAAGGAAAGGTTGAGGCTGCGATTGGGAATCTGAATCTTTCTTGCCTTTATTCAAAGCAGGCAGAAAGCTCAGAACCGCAAAAGCGACAAAGACTAAAATCTGAAAAATATCTTCCATATTTGAGTATTTAGGTATGAGTTGTCAAAGTTATGAATAAATCCACAAAACGCCAACAAAAAGACACAAAAAAAGGAAGAGAGCTTCGCAGCTGTCTTCCCCCTTAATTTTTAACCTAAACCTTAACTATGAAAAAATCTAATGTTTTCGATGCAAAGATGCAAATTATATGAAAAACTTCGGTAACGAACACGAAAGTTTTGTTTTCTAATTATAATTATTTAACATTCGTTTACAAACAGAACCCCAAATACCCGTTATCTATTCCGTTTCCGTAGCTTTTCTACTGCCGATTCCAACGATTCTGTAGGCTCGATAATTGTATAGTCTTTCCAAAAATCGGGTTCCCAATACTCATCTACCACATCGTCAAAAACATGATAATGCTTAAATGAATCCCTGGATTTGATTCCGTTGGCCGGCGCTTCTTCCCTATCAACCATCACTACTTCCGAAGTCGTTGTATAAACAGAGGAAAACAAACGTTTTTTCCAATCGCATTTAAAACGGACATCATTCCGAATGTAGTTAAGATAAGTTTTTCCATTCTGTTGCCGATAAGTTACCAGATAGCTGACTTCAATCGGACGGAAACGGAGACCGAAAGGTTTCTTCTGCAAAATAGTAGAGGTAGCTTTGGTCTTGTTGGACATATCCATTTCGAATTCTATGCGAGTAAAAGCAAGCGTTTCCTGGTCAATATAAAAACGGCCGATGTACAAAGCATAACTCAACGACGCACTTGGGTAGAAGCTCACGACATATTGCATTCGGTTATCTAAACTTGCCGGCTTTTCCATTACAAAATCATAATAATCCAGATTACTGATATCCAATAAATCCGCACCATTCTTGACTACATCCAAATAAATAGGAGTAGCAGGGCCACCCGCCAATTTCACCGACAATGTATCTTTAGCCCGTTGGCTGACCAACCGTCTTCCTTTCACCAATTGAGAACGGTCTCTTGCCGTATTACGATAACTATAATCCGACTTATAGACATTCATAACCGCCTCGGCCACTCCAATGTACCGGCGACCTTTCTGTACCGTTTCCCGATAAAAAGCCGTATATAGGTTACTTTTGTCGGCATAATTCACCGCTATTTTAGATATGGCTTTCTCTACCAATTCACGGGGACTTCCTCCATAAACATTCACTTCTTGCAGTACTTGTGAGGTAGGATTCATCCAAACAACCAAACCGTTACCCCGTCTTTTCAGTTCCTCTACAGACAAACGGACATTCAAAAAACCTATGTGCGAAACAAGAATTCCCTTGCTTATCTCTTCTTCCGAAACTTTCAAGGAGAACACACCGTCTTTATTGGTAACCGTACCTACATTACTTCCCACTACAGAAACATTGACATTTTCCAATTCTTTCCGGTTGTCTCTGTTCCTGACTATGCCACTGATTACTCTGCTCTTCACTTCCTGCGCTTTTACTACGGCAATTCCCATGAAATCAAGCAGAAGAAATCCAATGATCCCATACAATACGACTCGTTTCATATTATATTCTTTTATCCAAGCAAACCATGCTTGTTACAAATATAGTAAATATATTTCAATAAGCCAATAAAGACACCTCTTTTTTACCACATCAGAACTGAAGTCGCACCCCTCCCATTAAAGTAGCCTTCGGCATGGGGTAACCATCCATTATTTCATAAGATTGGGCCAACAGGTTTTCACCTCTCATCCAAATATCCAAAAACCGGCTCACCCGATAGGAACCCTTTACATTCCATAGCACATAATCTTCCTTTTCCTCCGGATTGAGCGATTTATAGAGGCCACCTACATATTGCACACCGGTAGAAAGTTGCCATCTTCCCTTGTGGAAAGAAAGCCCCCCATATCCTTTGTGCTCAGGAGATGCAATGACCGGATTCTCCATATCCAAATAGCTATAATTGACATCGAGCATCCACGAAGGTGAAATCCGATAGGATGCCTGCATTTCGATTCCCTTGTTCCTGATCTTTCCGGTATTGACATTCATCATCCTTCCGTCTACCGGTGCAACCGCAATCATATTGTCGCCATGGATATAAAATAGGTTGATGCCATATTCCAATCGGTCGTCCATCAAGCGTTGAGAAAAAGCCACTTCATAATTCCAGATACTTTCGGCTTCCAATTCGGGATTGGCCACACCCCACATAAACATTTCTCGGATAATAGGATAGCGGAAACCACGGCTGGCGGTCAGCTTCACTTCTGCATTCTTCGGAAGATGGATGGATGCTCCCAACTGAGGAATCCATTCGGTTCCCGCTTGGTCGTGATTGTCCACACGCAAGCCGGCATTCAAGGTTACCCAATCATCAAAGTGTTGCCGGATATCTACATAACCCGCTATTTCGTTCTGACTCTTGTCCACTATCTCGGCTTCTTCCCCTGCTTTCTTTCCTGCTACAAACTTATTCCAGGCCTTTCCTCCGAAGCGATACCAATCGGCACCTACGGTTATGCGGTTGCCCTCAAAAGGTTGGAAACTCTGAAACCAGGAAATACCCGCCATTTCGTCACTGGAGTGGAAACGATAGTCCAATGGAGTCTCTCCGGCCAAAGCATTGTATCCATCATTGATTTTATGCCGCCCCCAATTATAAAACAAGCTCAAAGAGCCCGAAGTTGCATCGTACTTGTTTTCTACCACCACCGAAGCCATCCCTCGGGTAATCCGCTGGTCGGCATCTTGAAGCGGTTCTTCCAAGGACCCCGGTTGCGATGCCTTGAACTGAGTCAGATTTACATCAGCCCCCACTTTCCAATGGTCGGACCATTCATATCCTACCTTGGCATACCCTCCATATTGTTGGAAGTCCATATTCTCCCGATGACCGTCCGTCCGATTATAGGAAATGCCTACCATACTGGTAAACCTTCCTTTCCGGATGCGATTGGTCACTTCACTCTGAAAGGTATTGTACGAACCATATCCTATGTTGGCCTGTGTCCTTACACCATCCTCCTGCATCTTGCGTGTAACGATGTTGATGACACCTCCCATCGCATTCGAACCATAAAGCACCGAAGCCGGTCCACGGAGCACTTCCACCCGTTCGGCCATCATACTTTGATGCGCATCGCTGATGGGATGCCCCATAATACCCATGTATTGAGGATGGCCGTCTATCAGCACCATCATCCGAGCCGCACTTCCCCCTAATCCGCGCAGACTGATATTGCCTGCCGAACCTCCCGAAATGCCATACCCCATCAATCCACGGGATGTAATGAACAGGCCGGGCACCTGTTCTGTAAGCATGGGCAACAAAGACGGATGATGCTGATGTTCTATCTTCAAACGGTTTACTACCGATACGGTCATCGGCAGATGACGGACATCCGTTTCCTGACGGACACCTGTAACGACCAATTCATTCAGATTCAAGGATCTTGAAGCTATAACTGTATCAACTTGTGCATCAATGGTTTGTACCCTCCATAAAGCCATACCTAAAAGCATGGCCCATCTTCTTATCATTTTCTTTTTCATGAGTTTCTTTTATATAAAGATACATTACACGCCAAAAGGTTTAGCAAAGGTATCATTTTTTGCCATTCCAACAAAAAACATTATGTTTGCAAAAACAAAATACCAGCGTATGATTACATATCAATCCGAGGACATCAAGATGCCCTCCATCAAAAAGAGAGAGACAACCGAATGGATCAAAGCCGTAGCTGCTACCTACCAAAAGAAAGTGGGTGAAATAGCCTACATCTTCTGTTCGGACGAGAAAATATTGGAAGTGAACCGTCAGTATCTGGAGCACGATTACTATACCGACATCATCACGTTCGATTATACGGAAGGCAATCGCATCAGCGGTGACCTCTTCATCAGCCTCGATACAGTACGTACCAATGCCGAACAGTTCGGTCAGCCTTACGAACGTGAGCTTCATCGCGTAATTATCCACGGCATCCTCCACCTATGCGGCATTAACGACAAAGGTCCGGGCGAACGTGAAATCATGGAAGAAGCCGAAAACAAGGCGCTCGAAATGCGATAATCCGCCACGTACACCCCTATTTTTTAGGGATTCTAATTCATGCGTTTTTCCGGTAAGTCCTTATAATTAAGTATTTAAAACCTAACTAATTTTACGTTCTACGTCGTAGTTTATATAAACTACATTGTAGATTGTATGTTTTACATTGTAGATTATACGTTCTACACTGTAGAACATAAAAATAATCATACTTTTTACCTTTATTCTTATGGTTTTAATATCTTAATGTTCTGCTTTGATGGATGTAGGGAAATAGTCTTCCCTACATGCTCCCTACATGTTTCCCTACATGGCTTGTTGTTTTGATAATCAGGAGAATATAAAAAATCATGTAGGGATGTAGGGAATTTTTTGAAACTTAAAGTTGTAAGTAGTAAGGAGGATAGAAAAAAACAAAGCTTTGATTCACCTTTTGATGGGTGCTTCAAAGCTTTGAAAGTTTGGAACGAGCATGTCCCACTATATAAATCTTATAGTTCTACCCCCTTTTAAGGGGACACTTTTTCTCAAAGTGAAGTATGCCTCTTCACTTTGTTTTTTTCTTATCTCCATACATACTTCAACTGTCATTTAAAAGAATGTAGGAGTTAACAGTTCTCGAGAATCTATTTTATTCTTCTTGCGTATTTATATAGGAAAAAAAAGCATTCAGTAAGACTTCATCGACTTCCTTTGCAGGAATTTCTATCAATTTTTGTTTTAATTCCATATCTAAATATTCAGGATAGGAAAGTTCTTTGCATTTTTCATCGCCAATAGCATAATCAATTAAATAGAACTTTGGGATATTCTTACATTTTGCATAATAAGGTGTTAAACCTTTGGTGGTTTTATACAATTGATAAGTTGCATCAACACTTTCAGGGATAGTACTAAAATTACACATATTTTTTAAGTTAAAGGTTATATTTATTATTCTATTAATTCATCTCAACAATTGTTCCAAAATAATTTGCCCAATCACTTGCTTCGTATGCAGTTTTACATCCAACAGGAACATAAAGGGTTGCATTTTCTTTGTTCACACCCCCAAAAGAATACCTTATTTCTGATGGCATATTGTTTATAGTTGTATCAGGAACACCTGTTGCAACATCAATAGCAGGAGGCGTTTGAGTATAACTATAAAATGCATTTAGCGGGCAATACGAGAATGCTCCATACCAAATAGTAGTAACATTATTGCCTATAATCATAGTTGTTAATCCACTCTTTGCAAATGCTACAGGTGGAATTACTTGACAACTATTAGGAAAATTTACTTGTTTCAAGTTTATACAATCATAAAAAATCTCCATATAATAATTGCAATCAACACCTTCTGAAACTGTTACGGATGTCAAACTTGAACATGTGGCCAAAACGGGTATTCTTGTTACACCTTCTGGTATTATCAAATCTTTCACCTCTACATTATTCAGGAATAATCTATAATAAACCCCATCATTTTTTGGTGTAAAAATTATATTTTCAGAAATGCAAGCTTCCAAGAATTTTCGTAAATCTTTAATATAAACATCTATTCCACGATGATAGCCAAAAGCTTCACGTCCTATGCTGGTTACACTTTGGGGAATGGATACTGATTTTAAATTTTCAATATTATAAAAAGCATTATCTCCAATAGTCTTAACACCTTCTGGAATAGTTATTTCACTTAAATTACACATGTTAAAGGCACCAGATTCTATAGTTTCAACACTTTCTGGAATAGTTATTTCACTTAAGTTACTATATAAAAAAGCATCTGCTCCAATAGATTTTACATTCTCAAAAATAGTTACGCAACTTAAATTTGAACAATAAGAAAAAGCATAACTTTCAATTGTTGTAATATTTTTCGGAAGTATTACACTTTCAAGAGTAGCACTTCGATTAAACATTCTATTTCCTAATACATTATTCTCGGTTGTATACGAACTATAATACGCTTCTCCTCCTTCCACGATAGAAGCATCACTTAAATCAAGGATTTTCAATGCACCATAACTTTCTGTATTATAACTTATAAAACAACCAGCCATATTTTCACGAATAAACTTAATGTCCGTGCCATTTAATTCCCCAGATAATTTCAACGAAGTGATTGTATATTTATCTTCGTCGGAAATTAGAGAAGACAATGTACCTGCTTGTGCCACATGAATAAACGGAATATTTTCTATCTCTACTTCTCTGACCATATCGTAATACTTGTTACGTTCAAAAGTAAAGGATTGATTAACATCGTATGTTTGCGTCTTTCCATCACTATTTTCTATCGTAACCGTAAATCCGCTAGCCAATGTAACGGGAGGTACAACAATCCAAAAGTCGGTAGGTGCATCGGCATTCGAACTGATGGTGACGGGAGTATCACATGTCAGGCTTATACTCTTACCTATACCTGTCATTTCGCAAGTAGGGTTACCGTCCATTGATGGAGTAACCTTTGCCTCACCAGCAATAGCTTCGGTTCCTTTGGTCGTTAATGTAACGGAAGATATACTTGCATTCTCCCCATATAGACGAACACGTAAGTAGCAACCTACATTCTTGAACATCAAATTGCCCGATTCGGATACCGCTACCATGGTATTGGCATTCAATCCGAAAGACTTTTCTGCATAAGTCTGTTCGGCTGGCATATTAAGTGTAAAGAAACAATCCGTTTCATCTAATTCTGTATCTGCCGAATGAGGATAAACAG
This sequence comes from Bacteroides sp., assembly GCA_015060765.1. GTDB lineage: Bacteria > Bacteroidota > Bacteroidia > Bacteroidales > Bacteroidaceae > Phocaeicola. Next base: position 91,601 of record SUXW01000005.1, on the reverse strand, counting down.
CATAATTGGCATCGACCTTATAACTAGAAAAGAATTCATCATCGACCGACACTTGATTGAAGCCACCGGCATTGGCGCCTGTCTTCCCTGTAAACTCAAATTCACGATTGTAGGTTTCTTTCTTGAAAATGGTGATACGGTCTTCGGCATGCCAACGCATACGGATTTGCTCGTCTACATAAGTGCGTGCATTCGTACCTTCTATCGTTGCATAAAATTCTTCTACTCCGGTTGCTATAATAGAGTTGTCTTCAATAGACGATTCTGTACATCCTACCAACATCAGTAGAATGTACAACCATGAGAAACGTTTCATAATGATTCCTTTTAGCAATTAAACACCACCACCATAATTAGGATCTTCAACATTACCACTTGCCGCAAATCCTTTTTCCACTTCCACTTCAATGATTTCCACTTCGGGAGCATCATACTTGATAAATTCTACTTTCTTCATAATTACATAACTTAAAGTACGACGGGCTCCGAATCGCGAAGATAAACAAAAGATAATCAATTACATATAAATAAAAAACGTGAAGCCCACTCGTCGCTCGCTTCACCGTTCAAGGCGCCTGAGAATTGCCCATGCTGTCGAAACGAGCAACTCCGAACTTCACGCCGATATGAATATAATGTAACCTTATACACTCATTGCCCTATGGAGCGGATACACCATGGGCTGACAAGTGTAATCGGGTCTGCTTATAAACATACCCAACGTACGTCTTCGTTGCTTTGTTCTTGACAGCATTGAAATTTTCTCAGGACTTCGAACGGTCAAAACCAAAGCGTATGAATACGCCATTATCTATATGTCTGTCCCCACCGCCCCACCTCTTGCCGAGGTTTCGGCGTGAAGACACCGCAAATCTATGAATTTTAAATGAAAATAAAAAGAAATGCGCAAGGAAAAGAAACATAATCTAAACCAATAAAAACGAAAAGTAAAGCCTTACACATGAACATATCTTACTTTTTACTACTTTTGCAAGGTAAAAAGAAATGAATCAATGGATTTTAAGTACGATGTGATTGTAATTGGTGCCGGACATGCCGGATGCGAAGCCGCAGCCGCTTCGGCCAACTTGGGCTCGAAGACTTGTCTGATTACCATGGATATGAACAAAATTGGACAGATGAGTTGCAACCCTGCCGTGGGAGGGATTGCCAAAGGACAAATCGTCAGAGAAATAGATGCATTGGGGGGATACATGGGATTGGTAACCGACCGAACCGCTATCCAGTTCCGCATGCTGAACCGTTCGAAAGGACCGGCCATGTGGAGCCCACGTGCACAATGCGATCGAGGCAAGTTTATCTGGGCCTGGCGAGAAATTCTGGAGAATATCCCCAACCTACATATCTGGCAAGATACCGTAGAAGAACTATTGGTAGAAAACGGTGAGGTAACGGGAGTTATCACTTGTTGGGGCGTAACATTCCATGCCAAATGTGTTATCCTGACCGCAGGTACATTCCTAAACGGATTGATGCACGTGGGACCCAAGATGCTAGCTGGAGGACGTTGTGCGGAACCTGCTTCTTATCATCTGACCGAATCCATCGCCCGACACGGTATCGAATATGGAAGAATGAAGACGGGAACTCCCGTTCGCATCGATGCCAGAAGCGTTCATTTCGAACACATGGATACACAGGACGGCGAGAACGACTTTCATCGTTTCTCGTTCATCAGCGAGCCACGGAAGCTGAAGCAATTACAATGCTGGACTTGCTTTACCAACGATGAGGCACACGAAATCTTACGTCAAGGATTGTCAGAATCCCCCCTCTTCAACGGACAAATCCAAAGCATCGGCCCACGCTATTGTCCCAGCATCGAAACCAAAATCGTGACCTTCCCCGACAAGCCACAACACCAATTGTTCTTGGAACCGGAAGGGGAATCGACCAACGAACTATATCTGAATGGATTCTCTTCCTCACTCCCGATGAATATCCAAATAGAGGCGTTGAAGAAGATTCCAGCTTTCAAGGATTTGGTCATCTATCGACCGGGATATGCCATTGAATACGATTACTTCGATCCTACCCAACTGAAACATACATTGGAAACCAAAGCCATAAAGAACCTCTTTATGGCCGGTCAGGTAAATGGTACCACCGGTTACGAAGAAGCAGGCGGACAAGGCATCATAGCCGGTATCAACGCTCACATCAATTGCCACGGCGGAGAACCGTTCGTATTAGGACGGGATGAAGCCTACATCGGAGTGCTGATAGACGATTTGGTTACAAAAGGTGTGGACGAACCCTACCGCATGTTTACTTCACGAGCTGAATATCGCATCCTGTTAAGACAAGATGATGCCGACATGCGACTTACTGAGAAAGCATACAAATTAGGCCTTGTAAAACAAGACCGATACAATATGCTTTGTAGCAAACGAGAAGCCGTACAAGGAATCATTGAATACACCAAGAATTTCTCCATCAAGGCCGCATTGATAAACGATGCATTGGAAAAACTGGGTACCGCTCCCCTTACTCGCGGATGCAAACTGATGGATTTGATTATCCGTCCGCAAATAACCATTGCAAGCATTGCTGAATACATACCTTCGTTCAAAGCTTATCTGGATAAGATAACCGACCGCAAGGAGGAAATCATCGAAGCCGCCGAAGTACTCATCAAGTACCAAGGATACATCGACCGCGAACGGATGATAGCCGACAAGATTCATCGTTTGGAAAGCATCCGCATCAAAGGGAAATTCGACTACAATTCGTTGAATTCCCTTTCTACGGAAGCCCGACAAAAGTTGGTTAAGATTGATCCGGAGACGTTGGCGCAAGCCAGTAGAATACCGGGTATATCTCCAAGCGACATCAATGTCTTGTTAGTTTTACTTGGCAGATAAGTCTAAATGTTCCACGTGAAACAATGAGTTTAATACTTTAACAATAAAAGACTGGTTATGAACAAAGAACTGCTTAAAGCTAATTTAAGGGAAATACCCGACTTCCCTATTCCTGGTATCTTATTCTATGATGTGACAACCTTATTTAAAAGCGCAACATGCTTACAGGAAATGCTGGATAGCTTATACGAACTTTACAAGGATAAAGGCATTACAAAAGTAGTAGGCATAGAATCACGCGGTTTTATTTTAGGCGCTGCATTAGCCGCCAGATTGAATGCCGGATTTGTTATGGCTCGCAAACCGGGAAAACTTCCGGCAGAAACGATTGAAGAAACTTATGCTAAGGAATACGGTACCGACACCATTCAAATTCATAAAGATGCTATAAACGAAAATGACGTAGTATTGCTGCACGATGATTTATTGGCTACCGGAGGTACAATGGCAGCCACTTACCGACTCGTCAAAAAATGTGGAGCCAAACAAACATTCATCAGTTTTATTATTGAGTTGAACGAGCTTAAAGGTCGTAATGCATTCTCTGAAAACGTAGAAATAGAAAGTTTGTTGCAATTATAATGCACCTATGAAGAAAGAAGAAACCAACGTGGAGAATTACTTGAGAGGCATAGTCTCCAATCTTCCCGATAGTCCCGGCATCTATCAATACCTGAATGCCGAAGGTACCATCATTTACGTTGGGAAGGCCAAGAATTTGAAACGAAGGGTTTCTTCTTACTTCAATAGAGAACATCCTAATGGAAAGACACGTATCTTGGTCAGCAAAATAGCCGACATACGTTATATAGTCGTTAAAACGGAAGAAGATGCATTGTTATTGGAAAACAACCTGATAAAGAAGTACAAACCACGGTATAATGTCCTGTTAAAAGACGATAAAACATATCCGTCTATCTGTATCAGCAACGAATACTTTCCACGGATTTTCAAGACAAGAAACATTGTTCGTAACGGCTCCACTTATTACGGTCCATACACTCACCTACCTTCCATGTATGCCGTATTGGACTTAATCAATCGCTTATATCCCATCAGGAAATGCAAGCATAACTTAAGTCCTGAGAATATTCGAAAAGGAAAATTCGATATTTGTCTAGAATATCACATAAAAAACTGTAAAGGGCCTTGCATTGGTAAGCAATCGCACGATGAATACTTGAAAGACATCAAAGAAATAAAAGACATTTTGAAAGGAGATACCCAGATAGTATGCGACTTATTAATGGAAGAGATGCAAGCGCTTGCTTCAGAAATGAGATTTGAAGAAGCACAATTAATCAAAGAAAAGTATGAATTAATCGAAGCTTATCGTTCAAAAAGTGAAGTGGTAAGTCGCATCATACACAACATCGATGTATTCTCCATTGAAATAGACGATGAATCTGCATACATTAACTATTTGCATATAACCAACGGTTGCATCAACCAAGCGTTCACATTCGAATACAAAAGGCGATTGAATGAAAGTAAAGAGGAACTACTTCAATTGGGTATCATCGAAATGAGAGAACGCTATAAAAGTACTTCCCGCGAAATCATCGTTCCTTTCGAACTGGAATTTGAAATGAAGGATGTCACTTTTACCATTCCACAACGTGGTGAGAAAAAGCATTTGCTGGATTTATCTACTTTGAATGTAAAGCAATACAAAGTGGACCGATTGAAACAGGCAGAAAAGCTGAATCCCGAACAGAAAAAAGTAAGAATCCTAAAAGAAATACAAGAACAACTACACATGGATAAAATCCCCGCACACATCGAATGTTTTGACAATTCAAATATATCGGGGAGCAATGGAGTAGCAGCCTGTGTAGTATTCAAAATGGGTAAACCCAGCAAGAAGGATTATCGCAAATTCAATATCAAGACGGTAGAAGGGCCCGATGACTATGCTTCCATGAGGGAGGTAGTAAGAAGAAGATATACCCGCCTAATAGAAGAGCAAGCATCCCTACCCGATCTCATTATAACAGACGGTGGAAAGGGACAAATGGAAGTAGTACGGGAGGTAATAGAAGATGAACTTCATCTGAATATACCCATTGCTGGTTTGGCAAAAGACAACAAACACCGAACTTCCGAATTACTTTACGGATTTCCTCCATCAGTTATCGGTATCAAACAAAATACTCCGTTGTTTCATCTGTTGGAAAATATCCAAAATGAAGTGCATCGTTTCGCCATTACCTTCCATAGAGACAAGCGAAGCAAGAGTCAAATAGCGTCGGCATTGGATAATATTTCAGGAGTAGGAGAAAAACGCAAGTCGGCTTTATTAAATAAATTCAAGAGCGTCGCACGGATTAAAGCCGCACCATTAGAAGAATTGGAAAAAATAGTAGGCAAATTAGCCGCTAAAAATATCAAAGAAAATCTTTAGGAATAAAGGATATTTCCTACCTTTGTATCATTATGAGAATTGTTATACAAAGGGTAAGCCATGCATCTGTTACCATAGATGGGGTATGCAAATCGGCTATTAAAGAAGGATTCATGATATTAGTTGGCATCGAAGAAGCTGACAATCAGGAAGATGCGGAATGGCTCTGCAAAAAGATCATCAACCTCCGTGTATTCGACGACGAGAATGGAGTAATGAACAAATCCATCTTGGACATAGATGGTAATATATTAGTTATCAGTCAGTTTACACTTCATGCATCGTATAAGAAAGGAAACCGCCCATCCTACATTCATGCAGCTAAACCCGAAACAGCCATCCCCCTTTACGAGTATTTCTGCCAAATATTAAGTGAAGGTTTGGGAAAAGAAATAGGGACCGGCAAGTTCGGCGCCGACATGAAAGTGGAATTACTCAACAACGGTCCTGTAACCATCTGCATGGACTCTAAAAACAAAGAATAAAATGACACTAAAGGAAGCGCAAGAACAAGTAGATTGCTGGATAAAGACGTATGGTGTACGCTACTTCAGTGAGCTGACCAATATGACTATATTGACCGAAGAGGTAGGCGAATTAGCAAGAATCATGGCTAGAACCTACGGAGATCAATCGTTCAAAGAAGGCGAAAAGCATAATCTAAGCGATGAAATGGCCGATGTATTATGGGTACTTATCTGCTTGGCAAACCAAACGGGAGTTGATTTGACAGAAGCTTTTCAAAAAAATTTGGAGAAGAAAACCTCAAGAGATAAAGAAAGACATAAAAACAATCCCAAACTATAAGAATATGGAAACAGAAGGAATGAATAAGTATGCAGAAGCATTGGCCAAGTACCAAATTCATCTTCATGACGATGAAATCAAGGCTAAAGCCACACAAATCATCGAGAATCATTGGGCAGAAAATGACACACTGGAAGTAAAGAAACAACTGTTCAATTGTATTGATCTGACTACATTGAAATGCACCGATTCGGAAGAGAGTGTGATGAAGTTTACAGAAAAAGTTAATGATTTTGTAGACAAATATCCTGATTTGAACAATGTAGCCGCTATCTGCGTATATCCAAACATGGCAGAAATAGTAAACAATACATTGGAAGCTGATCATGTAAACATAGCATGCGTATCGGCAGGATTCCCTTCTTCACAAACTTTCATGGAAGTAAAAGTAGCCGAAACAGCCATGGCACTTCATACAGGTGCCGATGAAATAGATATTGTGATATCTGTCGGCAAATTCTTAAGTGGTGATTATGAAGGGATGTGCGATGAAATCGAAGAATTGAAGGAAGTATGTGGAGAACATCATTTAAAAGTAATCCTTGAAACAGGAGCATTAAAAACCGCATCAAACATCAAGATTGCTTCTATATTATCGATGTACTCTGGAGCAGATTTCATCAAGACATCTACAGGGAAAGAACCTATATCGGCAACACCAGAAGCAGCTTTTGTCATGTGTCAAGCCATTAAAGAATATTATCAGGAAACAGGACGCAAGGTAGGTTTCAAACCGGCAGGGGGCATCAATACCGTAAAAGATGCATTAATCTACTATACCATTGTCAAAGAAGTATTGGGCGAAGAATGGTTAAATAACAAGCTTTTCCGTCTGGGAACTAGTCGCTTGGCTAACATATTGCTTTCTGAAATCGTTGGTGAAAACGTGGTATTCTTCTAAAAAATAATGAGAGTAGTCGAAAGGCTACTCTCATTATTTTTCCCGATTAATCACATAATCGATATAAGCAGTTAAGGAATCTTTTATTTCTGATGGTACTGTAGATGGCAAAAGGGCAAGTGCTTTATTACGGTAATCCATCATCACCTTGTGGGCATAATCAATTCCCCCCTTCTCCTTAACGTATTGGATAAATCCATCAATTTCTGTTGGAGCAGCTTCCAACGAACGAATTCGGAGGGCCACCTTCTTCATTTCATCATCTTCGAAAGCGTTCAAGACATAAAGTGCAGGAAGAGTCAACTTACCTTCACGCATATCATTCCCTGTAGGTTTTCCCAAAGTATCAGAAGTATAATAATCGAATATATCATCCTTTATTTGGAAAGCTATACCAATTAACTCACCCAGCAAACAAGCTATTTTTACCATTTCATCGGTAGAATCAACCGAACAAGCGCCCAATTCGGCTGATGTCGCAAAAAGTGCTGCTGTTTTCTTACGAATCACTTCAAAATAAATCTCTTCTGAAAAAACAGAATCGGAAATCGTTGACAACTGTACAATCTCACCTTCGGACAAATCCTGACCTAATTTTGAAATGGCATTCACTATCTTGATATTCCCCGTTAACGAGGCTTCTTTCAAACTTGTAGACAATAAATAGTCGCCCACCAAAACAGAAACCTTATTATCGTAAACAGCATTAACCGATTTCTGCCCCCTACGCTTGTCACTTTCATCCACTACATCATCATGAACCAGACTGGCGGTATGCAAAAGTTCCAAAGAAGAAGCTGCATGATAGGTAGAAGTACCGATTTCACCGAAAGCTCTGGCCGTCAGCAACACTAAAATAGGACGCATCAATTTTCCTCTCCTTTGTTTGATATAGGTAATAACCTCCTTCAACAAAGGATTGGTGCTTTGAAGAGAAGCGTCAAACAATTCTTTAAACACTTCAAACTCCTGCTCAATCGGCCGAATTATTTCTTGCATTTTCAACAAATAACAAAAATGGACTACAAAAGTAATAATAAAACACGGAATACAGTATTTTTTTGTACTTTTACCCTGAAAAACAAAGATTTTTTAAGAATGGACAAACTGTTTTTGCTCGATGCATACGCATTGATATATCGTGCATACTATGCACTCATCAAAAATCCGCGAATAAATTCCAAAGGCTTCAATACGTCTGCAATACTCGGATTCGTCAATACACTGGAAGATGTACTCAAAAGAGAGAACCCTTCCCATATCGGTGTAGCCTTCGATCCTTCGGGGCCTACCTTCCGACATGAGGCCTATGAGCAATACAAGGCACAACGGGAGGAAACACCTGAAGTTATCCGACAATCAGTACCCATCATAAAGGATATAATCAGAGCTTATCGGATTCCTATTCTTGAAGTACCCGGATTTGAAGCCGACGATGTAATAGGAACTCTTGCAAAACAAGCAGGACGACAAGGTATCACTACTTACATGATGACTCCAGACAAGGACTATGGACAATTAGTGGAAGATAATATATTCATGTATCGCCCCAAGTATGGCGACAAGGAATATGACATCATGGGCATAGAAGAGGTAAAAGCGAAATTCGACATCACCTCCCCTCTACAAGTCATAGATATGTTAGGACTGATGGGCGATGCATCGGACAACATTCCAGGATGTCCAGGAGTTGGCGAAAAAACAGCCCAGAAATTAATCGCTCAATTTGGAAGCATTGAAAATTTACTTTCCCATACCGACGAACTGAAAGGTGCACTCAAGACCAAAGTGGAAACCAACAAAGAAACGATACTCTTCTCCAAATTTTTGGCTACCATCAAAACCGATGTTCCAATCGAACTAAAATTGGAAGAATTGAAAAGAGAAACTCCCGATGAAGAAAATTTACGCAAAATTTTCGAAGAAATGGAATTCCGTTCGCTCATCGATCGGATATTCAATCGAGACAAAAAAACAATGACCCAAGAAAACACTCTTCCTAAAAAAGGAAAGAATCAGCCCGATTTGTCAAACGGACAACTTTCGCTTTTTGGAGAAACAACGCCCAATAAGGAGAAAAAAGACAATTTACAAGGCGATTTGTTTGCAGAATTTACGAGCGAGGGGCAAGGAGAAGAAAAATATTCAAATCTCGCGAACTTAAATTCAACCGATTACGACTATCAACTGGTTGATACAGAAGAAAAAAGAAGAGAATTATATAAAATTTTAATTACATCAGAAATTCTTAGTTTAGATACAGAAACTACAAGTACCGACCCTATTCGTGCCGAATTGGTCGGAATGAGTTTTAGTATCAAGGCAAAACAAGCTTTTTACGTTCCTGTACCCAACAACTTTTCTGAAACGCAAAAAATAGTTAAAGAATTCCAACCCATCTTCGAAAATGAAAAGATCAGGAAAGTAGGACAAAATTTAAAGTATGATCTATTGGTACTTGCCAACTACGGAGTAGAGGTTCGCGGTCCGATGTTCGACACCATGATTGCCCATTATGTACTACAACCCGAACTTCGACACAACATGGATTATTTGGCGGAAATCTATTTAAACTACCAAACCATCCGAATAGAAGAACTGATTGGAAGCAAAGGAAAGAATCAAGGCAATATGCGTGATCTTTCTCCCGAAGCTATTTATAAGTATGCATGCGAAGATGCAGACATTACTTTGCAACTTCAACAGATACTGGAAAAAGAACTCAACGAACAAGGAGTTGCATCCTTATTCTACGATATGGAAATGCCGCTGATGCCCGTACTCGCTTACATGGAGAGAAACGGTGTTCGCGTAGATACTGAAGCTTTAAAAGAAAGTTCTCTACACTTCACGGAACGAATGAAGCAGATTGAAGAAGAAGTACACCAATTAGCAGGAATCGAATTCAATATTGCCTCCCCCAAACAAGTGGGTGAAGTATTGTTCGACCGACTGAAAATAATTGCTAAAGCCAAGAAGACCAAAACGGGACAATACGTTACCAGTGAAGAAGTACTCGAGAGTCTACGCGGAAAGCACGAGATAGTAGGCAAGATATTGGAACATCGAGGATTAAAGAAACTACTCGGCACCTATATAGATGCTCTTCCCCTACTGATAAATCCGCAGACAGGCAAGATACATACCTCATTCAATCAAACAGTAACGGCAACTGGTCGACTGAGTTCCAGCAATCCAAACTTGCAGAACATCCCAATTCGCAACGAAGACGGGAAGGAAATCCGCAAGGCTTTTATACCCGAGGACGGTTGCGAATTCTTTTCGGCCGACTATTCACAAATTGAACTACGTATCATGGCACATTTAAGCGGAGACAAAAACATGGTGGAAGCTTTCCGTGAAGGCGACGACATCCATGCCGCCACCGCAGCTAAAATTTACAAGATAGGATTGGAAGAAGTCAGCCGTGAACAACGTAGCAAAGCTAAAACCGCTAACTTCGGTATCATTTATGGTATCAGTGTATTTGGACTGGCCGAACGGATGAATGTACCACGAAGCGAAGCCAAGGAATTGATAGACGGCTATTTTGAAACCTACCCGCAAATCAAGGAATACATGGACAAAAGCATTGCCATAGCGCGCGAAAACGGATACATAGAGACTGTATTCGGTCGCAAACGCTTCTTGCCCGACATCCATTCACATAATGCCGTAGTACGCGGATACGCTGAAAGAAATGCCATCAATGCGCCCATCCAAGGAAGTGCTGCCGACATTATCAAGGTAGCTATGATAAACATCTACCAACGATTCAAAGAAGAGAATATCCGTTCCCAAATGATACTTCAGGTACACGACGAACTAAACTTCAGTGTCTACCCTGAAGAGAAAGAAAAAGTACAACGCATTGTTATCGAAGAGATGGAAAAAGCCTATCCAATGCAAGTCCCTTTACGGGCCGACTGCGGATGGGGAAAGAATTGGTTGGAAGCACATTAATGATTTTCATTGAAGTTGAACATTTCCATTCCATCCTTTGTTATTCTGCTGATTGATTAATTAAAATCCAGCGAAAAATGAAAAAGTTACTAATGTTTGCTGCTATAATAGCAGCTTTGGTCTCTTGCCAATCGAATAACAAGAAAAATGCAGAAGCAGAAATGGCAGATAGTCTGGCTATGATCATGGATGAACCGATGATTATGGAAGTGGACGAAGTATTTACAGGAACCTTGCCTGCAGCCGACGGACCGGGTATCAACTATGTACTTACCTTAGGCATTACAACCGATGGGTTAGATACATTATATACTTTGGATATGACTTATCTGGATGCTAACGGACCAGGAAAGCATCAAACATTTCACTCCAAAGGTAAACAACAGAAAGTGCATAAGGTAGTAAACAAGAAGCCCAAAACAGCCGTAAAACTTACACCTAACAACGGTGACCAACCTATGTATTTCGTCATAGTAAATGATACGACCCTCACGTTGGTAAACGACTCTACTCTACAAGAAACTATTAGCCAATCTGTTTACAATTTAAATAAGATAAAGAACTAAATAGTATCGAAGTCTTCTTAGACAAAGAAAAAGACCTGTATGCATAATTTATGCATTCAGGTCTTTCATTATTTCAAATTGTCTTATCTTTGCACCGATTTAATATAAAAACAACATCATGCCAACCGTCATTTATCCGTCGCCCATCTTCGGTCCCGTACACAGTCGCCGATTAGGAGTATCCTTAGGAATCAACCTACTTCCAGAGGATGGCAAATTCTGTACTTTCGATTGTATTTATTGCGAATGTGGTTTCAATGCCGATTTCCGTCCTAAAAAGAAACTTCCTACTCGTGAACAAGTACGCAACGCATTGGAGAACAAGCTAAAAGATATGCAAGCCAATGGACCGAAACCCGATGTACTGACTTTTGCAGGCAACGGAGAGCCGACAGCTCATCCCCACTTTGCAGGTATTATAGACGATACTTTAGAATTGCGAAACCATTACTTCCCCCAAGCAAAAGTCAGCGTACTCAGCAATTCTACTTTTATTCATAAACCAGATGTTTTTGCTGCACTCAATAAAGTAGATAACAATATTTTGAAATTGGATACCGTAGATGAAACCTACATCCACAAAGTAGACCGCCCTACCGGACATTATGATCTGCAAGAGATTATCCGGAATATGAAAGCCTTTAAAGGCAACCTCATCATCCAAACTCTATTTATGAAAGGGAAAGATGTAGATAATACGGGAGACGCCTATGTAATACCTTGGTTGGAAACGGTAAAGGAAATAGCTCCCCGCCAAGTAATGATTTACACCATCGATCGCGAAACACCTGATAAGGAATTGCAAAAAGCTACTCGTGAGGAACTGGACCGCATTGGAGCATTAGTGAAAGAAGCCGGTATATCTGTTTCCGTTTCTTATTGAAACATAAACCATACTTGTTTGTTCTGTAAGAAAATACTTGCAGATGACAAACAAAAAACATTGGTTAAGCCGATTCATGATCCAAATTTGGAAAATGAATCCAGAATGGGCCCACGCTTTGGTTAGACGGAAAGTATTTACCTATCTAATATACATATTCCCCGGAATATTGATATACTTCCTGTTTCCCATATTGGAATGGATTGAAGGAGAGACATTACTCCATATAACCCAACGTCTTTGTATAGTCTATATCATAGGTAGTATATTACTGATTTTAAATGCCTTGCTATTGGTAATGCTCGACATCTACAATACCAAAGACATACAACGAAGTCGCCCTATGAAAGGACTGATACAAGTATTTCAAGTATTATTGTTCTTTTTAGGAGGAATCATCATTGTCTCCGTACTCATCAACAAATCCCCCACAACTCTATTTGCCGGATTAGGAGCATCGGCAGCTATTCTTATGTTGATATTCAAAGACAGCATCTTAGGATTCGTCGCAGGGGTACAACTATCGGCCAACGATATGATACGATTGGGCGACTGGATACAACTTCCCAACGGAGAAGCTAACGGTACCGTACAGGAAATCAGTCTAAACACAGTCAAAATACAAAATTGGGACAATACCATATCCACAGTTCCTCCCTATTCGCTAATCAGCGCTCCTTTTAAAAACTGGCGTGGAATGCAGGAAGGAGGAGGACGACGCGTAGATAAAACCATCAAACTTGATTTGACAACACTCCAATTCTGCACTTCGGATTTATTGGAGAATATCCGTCGTATCTCATTAATGAAGGATTATCAGCCACAAAAAGACGAAATACCTACCAATGCACAATTATACCGTCTTTATATCGAACGATACCTGAACCAGCATCCTGAGGTAAACAATGAAATGGATTTGATTATCAGTCAAAAAGAACCTACACAATACGGTATTCCTATCGAAGTATACTTTTTTCTACACAACAAAGTATGGAAAGAATACGAACATATACAATCTGATATATTCGATCATTTATTGGCAATGGTTACCTCTTTCAATCTAAAACTATATCAATACGATCCTGTTATCAATTATTCTTCGAACAATCCAATGCTCCAATCATAAAATAATAATCGGATAAACACAACACAAAAAGGGTGGAAGTATCATCGATACTTCCACCCTTTTGTGTTGGATTACCAGGATTCGAACCTGGACAAACAGAACCAAAACCTGTTGTGCTACCATTACACCATAATCCAATCATCTGTCTTTCCTTGGAAAGCGGTGCAAAGATACAAGTTTTATTCCATAAGTTCCAAACTTTTCACCAAAAAATTTCATGTCAAACAGAAAAAAACTATCTTTGTGAAAACATTAAATACATATACCATGAAAAAAATACTGATAAGTACCCTTATGGGATTAGCCTGTGCCAGCGTACAGTCCATTACGTCTCTTTGGATGCGCGACGTACAAATTTCGCCCGACGGGAATACCATTGTATTCTGTTATAAAGGCGATATTTATAGAGTAAGTACACAAGGCGGTTCTGCTATCCAATTGACCACTCAAGATTCATATGAATGTAATCCTATTTGGAGTCCCGACGGTAAAATGATAGCCTTCGCCAGCGACAGAAAAGGTAATTTCGACATCTTTGTAATGCCTGCCGAAGGTGGAAGTGCCAAACAACTCACGATGAATTCTGTATCCGAACTTCCTTCGGCTTTTACTCCTGATGGCAAGCAAGTGGTATTCTCGGCTGCTATTCAGGATCCAGCAGAAAGTGCCCTCTATCCTACCAGTTCCATGAACGAATTATATCAAGTACCAGTAAAGGGTGGTCGCACAACACAAATTATCGCTACACCTGCCGAACAAGTTTGTTATACGAAAGATGGTCAATCGTTCCTTTACCAAGATCGCAAGGGTTTTGAAGACGAATGGCGCAAGCATCATACTTCATCGGTTACCCGCGATATCTGGTTGTACGATGCCAAGAGCGGCAAACATACCAATCTGACCAACATAGGAGGTGAAGACCGCGACCCGTCTTTGGCCAACGATGGACAAACCGTATATTTTTTGAGCGAACGCAACAAGGGTTCCATGAACGTATATTCGCTTCAGATGAATGCTCCTACCGAAGTAAAGAAAGTCACTTCGTTCAAGACACATCCCGTACGCTTCCTTTCCATCGCCAATAACAATACCCTTTGTTATACCTACGATGGAGAAATTTACACCCAAAGCGAAAATGGCAAGGCACAGAAAGTGGCTATCAACATTACCCGCGACGATGTGGAACAGATTGCCAAGTTGAACGCAAGTCCCGACGAAGCAGCCGTTTCACCCGATGGTAAGCAAGTAGCTTTCGTGAGCCGCGGCGAAGTGTTCGTGACCTCGGTAGATTATACCACCACCAAACAGATTACCCACACGCCTGCAGCCGAAGAAGGAGTAGTCTTTGGAGCCGATAACCGCACACTGGCATACGCCAGCGAACGTAGCGGCAACTGGCAGTTGTACTTGGCTAAAATCGCTCGTAAAGACGACCAGAACTTTGCTAATGCCACCACCATTGAAGAAGAAGTATTGCTTCCTTCAAGCAAAATAGAACGCAGCTTCCCAAAATTCTCGCCTGATGGCAAGGAATTGGCCTTTATCGAAGACCGTCGCAAGTTGATGGTAGTGAACCTCGATACCAAGAAGGTACGTCAAATTACTGACGGCTCATTATGGCATAGCACCGCCGGATATTTTGATTATCGCTGGAGTCCCGACGGCAAATGGTTTACCCTTTGTTTTATCGGCAACAAGCACGATCCGTATTCCGATATAGGTATTGTAAGCGCACAAGGCGGTGAAATCACCAACCTTACCAATAGTGGGTATACCAGCGGAAGCCCTCGTTGGGTTATGGATGGTAATGCCATTCTCTTCACTTCTGAACGCTACGGTATGCGTAATCACGCTTCATGGGGCTCTATGGAGGACGTATTCCTTTGCTTTGTGAATCAAGATGCCTACGACAAATACCGCCTCAGCAAAGAAGACTATGAATTGCTGAAGGAATTGGAAAAGGAACAGGAAAAGCTGAAGAAAGAAGCCGAAAAGAAAGACAAGAAAGACGATAAGAAGGACGACAAGAAGGACGACAAGAAGAAAGAAGAAAGCAAAGACATTACTGTAGAACTGAAAGGCATTCAGGACCGTATTGTACGCCTCACTCCTACTTCTTCACGTTTGGGTGATGCCATTATCGACAAGAAAGGCGAAACCTTGTATTACTTGGCTTCGTTCGAAGGAGCCATGGACTTGTGGAAAATTGACCTCCGCAAGAAGGACGTAAAACTGGCAAGCAAGGGAGCCGGTTATGGTACATTCGAAATTGACAAGGAAGGAAAGAACATCTTCCTGTTGGGTAGCCGTATGCAAAAGATGGACCCTGCATCGGGAAAGCTCTCTCCTATCAGCTATAGTGCACAAATGAAGATGGATTTGGTTGCCGAACGCGAAGCCATGTTCAACCACGTTTATAAGCAACAACAGAAGCGTTTCTATAACGTAAACATGCACGGAGTGGACTGGGATGCCATGAGTGCCGCCTATCGCAAGTTCTTGCCACATATCAACAACAATTACGATTATGCCGAATTGTTGAGCGAATGGTTGGGCGAACTCAACGTATCGCATACCGGTGGTCGTTATCGTGCCGGTAATGCCGGATACAGCACCGCCAATTTAGGTTTGCTTTACGATTGGTCTCACAACGGTAAAGGCTTGAAGGTAGAAGAAGTGGTAGAAGGAAGTCCATTTGACAATGCACGTAGCAAGATGGTAGCCGGTGTCATTATCGAAAAGATTGACGGTCAAGAAATCACTCCTGAAGCCGACTATACCTTGTTGCTGAACGACAAGGCCCGCAAGAAGACTTTGGTATCACTCTACAATCCTGCCACCAAGGAACGTTGGGAAGAAGTGGTGCTCCCCATCGGTAATAGTGCATTCAATGGCTTGTTATACAACCGTTGGGTAAAGCAACGTGCCGCCGATGTAGAAAGATGGTCTAACGGTCGTTTGGGATATGTACATATTGAATCAATGGACGATGGCAGCTTCCGTACCGTCTATTCCGATATTCTGGGTAAATACAACCATTGTGACGGTATTGTAATCGATACCCGTTTCAACGGTGGTGGTCGTTTGCACGAAGATGTAGAAATCTTATTCAGCGGTAAGAAGTACCTTACTCAAGTCGTTCGTGGACAAGAATCATGCGACATGCCAAGCCGTCGTTGGAACAAGGCCAGCATCATGGTTCAATGTGAAGCCAACTACAGTAATGCACACGGCACTCCTTGGGTTTATAAGTTCAAGGAAATGGGCAAATTGGTAGGTGCTCCTGTACCGGGTACCATGACTACCGTATCGTGGAAATACATGCAAGACCCTAGCTTAATCTTCGGTATCCCTGTAGTGGGTTATCGCAAAGCCGACGGTACCTATTTGGAAAACGACCAGTTGGAACCCGATGTTCATGTATTGAACGATCCTGCTACCGTAGTAAAGGGTGAAGATACCCAGTTGAAAGTAGCGGTGGAAACTTTGATGAAGGATTTAAGATTAAAATAAATTTCCGACCATTTAAACAACAAGAAAGGGGAGTATAGAACTCCCCTTTTCATATTTTTAAAGCAAAATGTTTACTTTGCAATCACCAGATAGTAGTTCTTCTTTCCACGCTGAACAAGCAAGTACTTTTCGTCGAGCAAGTCGGCAGTAGTCACTACTTGGTCGAAAGCAGCAAGCTTTTCCTTGTTGAGGGAAACACCGCCGCCTTGAACGAGCTTACGCATTTCACCCTTCGAAGCGAAGATGGCAGCATTGTCCACAAACAAGTCTACGGCCTTCACTCCTTCTGTCAAAGCTTCCTTTGACACTTCGAATTGAGGAACACCTTCGAATACAGCGAGCAAAGTCTGTTCGTCGAGCTTCTTCAATGCATCAGAAGTAGCGTTACCAAAGAGGATGCCCGATGCTTCAACCGCTGCATTGTAATCTTCTTCCGAGTGTACCATAACAGTCACTTCCTTAGCCAAACGCTTCTGGAGCACACGCAAATGAGGAGCTTCAGAATGTTCGGCTATCAAGGCTTCAATTTCCTCCTTGCTCAATGATGTAAAGATCTTGATGTACTTGGCAGCATCTTCATCGCTTACATTCAACCAGAACTGATAGAACTTGTAAGGAGAAGTATAGTTAGGATCGAGCCAGATGTTGCCCGATTCTGTCTTACCAAACTTACCACCATCGGCCTTGGTAATGAGCGGACAAGTCAAGGCAAACGCTTCGCCACCCTTGGTACGACGAATCAATTCGGTACCGGTAGTGATGTTACCCCATTGGTCGGAACCACCCAACTGAAGCTTACAGTTCTTGTTTTCATACAGATACAAGAAGTCGTAACCTTGAAGCAACTGATAAGTAAATTCAGTAAATGACAAGCCATCGCGTGCTTCACCGTTCAAACGCTTCTGTACGCTGTCCTTAGCCATCATATAGTTTACGGTAATGTGCTTACCAATTTCGCGTGCAAAATCCAGGAATGTATAGTCCTTCATCCAGTCGTAGTTGTTCACCAACTCGGCCTTGTTAGGCGCATCACTTTCAAAGTCGAGGAACTTGGCCAATTGCTTCTTGATGCAACTCACGTTGTGACGCAAGGTTTCTTCGTTCAGCAAGTTACGTTCGGCCGACTTTCCCGAAGGGTCGCCAATCATACCGGTTGCTCCTCCCACCAAAGCCAACGGCTTGTGACCGCAACGTTGGAAATGACGCAACATCATCACCCCGCAAAGGTGACCGATGTGGAGTGAATCGGCAGTAGGGTCGATACCCAAGTAAGCGGTAACTTGTTCCTTAGCCAACAATTCTTCGGTGCCCGGCATGATGGTATGCACCATACCGCGCCATGTCAATTCTTCTACAAAATTCATCGATTGATATCTTTATATTGTTTTGATTTTTACTTTAATGGGCACAAAATTACGACACTTTATCGAAGAAACAAAACCTTTTCAAAATTACTTGCGATATGCTCCATCAATAATTCCATAGATATGCCGTAACTTTTCGCAACTTTCTGATAAATCGCCGTTATAGCAAGCAAACTGTCATCAGTTTCTATAAATAATCTGTCGAACGGTACACACCGCAATGCGTCTTCTTGAAACTTTTCACCAAAAGAAAGATAAAACCCGTGTTTAATATATTCCAATGCTACTTCTCTCCTACCTCGAAATCCATGTATAATCCAAGGCATATGGGGCTTCAATTCCTTCTTAATACGAATAAGCTCTTCTGTACACTTAACCGCATGAACAATCAACGGCAAAGACTTTTCTTCGGAAAGCAAGACACATTCCCTAAAAACAGTTTGTTGCAAAGGCATAGAAGGCCCCCTCAGTTTATCCAATCCACACTCTCCTATCGCCACTACATCTTTTCGACGTACCTCCTGCAACAACCACTTTAATTGTTCTTCCGCATTTTCCGAAGTAAGATACCAAGGATGAATACCGACAGAACAATGCTTAATTCCTTCACGGGAAAGGTTATCACCCATAGCATACGAATAAACGGTGCTATCGGGACAAGAAGGCTTGTGATGAGTATGTATATCAAAGTACATCATAGCATCAAGGAACAGGATCGTAACCAGAACCTCCCCAAGGGTGGCATCGGAGAATTCTTCGCACAGCCAAATACAATCCTTTGAACGGACCGTGTTTTTGAAGAGCTTCCATAGCATATTGCGAACACGAAGGTACAAAACGGCATGAAGGCGGTGTAAGCGGAGAGATATAGTTCCGATAGAAACGGATAGGCAAGAGCAATATGGCAACCAATAATTTCCTCATTGTATCCTTTCGGTAATATGAATAAGCAATTTTTTTACCTTGCGTTCCACTTCATCCGAAGAATGGATTTGATTGTCAAGCCATATAAAGGCTAAAGCTACCTTTTTATCGCCTTGAACTTTTATAGCATCCAACAACAGATACTTGTTACGACGATAAGCTTCGCGCACCTGACGTTTCACTAAATTGCGCTTAACAGCCCGTTTAAACTTTTTTTTAGGTACACTAATCAATATGGAAATATCAGATTCCAATTCATCAGGTTCTACCAACATATATACGGCACGAAGAGGAAAAGCAGGAAACGAATGGTTCCCTCCAGTAAACAAGCGCTCAATAAGCATTTTGCTACAGAGCCTCTCCGATTTGCCGAACGTATGTCTTCTTTCTTCCATAAGATAAAAAAAAGGTTTTGTGTACAAAGTTACACAAAACCTCCTATAATGGAAATAATCCGATTAATCTTTATTTCGTTCTGCTATAAACTTATCCAAAGCTGCAGTCATGGATGGCGCTTCCACTGTGGGTGCCTCCAAATCCAAACGCAAACCTGCATCCTTAATAGCTTTTGCAGTAGTAGGACCGAAACATCCAATAGCAATATCCTTTTGCTCAAAATTCGGGAAATTCTTAATCAAAGAACTGATACCAGCCGGACTGAAGAACAATAGCATATCATAATCAAACTTTTCTTCAGGAGTAAAATCATTGCTCACTGTACGATACATCACTACTTCCGTATGCTGTATTTTTTTACTGTCCAACAAATCCTTTATTTCATCGGTATGAACATCCGACATTGGAGCGAGATATTTTTCAGATGAATGTTTAACAATTGCAGGAAGTAAATCTATAAACTTTCCAGTTGCGCCAAAAAAGACTTTACGTTTACGATACTGAACATACTTCTGGATGTATAAAGCCACTTGTTCTGAAGTACAGAAATACTTCATGGTTTCAGGTATAGTTACGCGCAACTCTCCACACAAGGTGAAAAAATGGTCAATAGCATGTCTGGAAGTAAATATCACAGCTGTATGGTCAAGGATTGAAACCTTCTGCTGTCTGAATTCTTTAGCCGACAAACTTTCAACTTTTATAAACGGACGAAAGACCATTTCCACTCCATATCTCTCAGCAATATCATAATAAGGTGATTTCTCTGTTGCAGGTTTTGGCTGAGATACTAGAATCTTCTTTATTTTCAAGGCTCTAAATATTATTGTTGTATAAAAAAATTATTAGCTAATATGATTATTTTCCACAATAAAACATCGGGTAAAATTTCAAGGGTGCAAAGGTAAAGAATTAAATGGAAAGTGCCATAAAAGTAATTAAAAAAGTTATTAAAACACCTCCAAAACATAATTATTTTTACAAAAAGATACACCCCAACAAACAAATAAAGTGAAAAATGCAATGATAAATTAAAATAAACAACCAAAAGAACGATTGGTAAAAGCAAAAGTCCCATCCATATAAAAATATTGAAGTAGAACTGAATCCATAAACGGTTTCTGGCTTCTTCAAAAAAGATCCAATTGACAAAAGAATAGGCCGACCATTTCAACAAGAATAAAGCAACTACGCAACCTGCAGAAAATACCAACAACTCAAAATGCGAAAACCGATCGAACAAGACAGGAGAACTCTTCGCAAAAAAGCTGTACAGACAAAATACAAGCATTATACAAGCATGAGAAACAAGAAAAAAAGCATATTGGGTATCTGAAGAAGTAGCTTCATCAAACAAATTGGAGCGTTCCTTATTGACTAATATACCATTGGTCTGCTTCAATAAGAACTTTCTACCTTTTGAGAAAATAAAAAGTACTCCAAGCAAACAAAGAAAAAGGATGGTGGTCACCAACCAATCATTACGCATAATATAAGGCAAAGGTTCTCCGGTCATACCGCAGCAAATTTTCGAATCTCACGACTCCATGCAGGTGCCTGAAAAAGTTGCTCAACAGCTTCTTCCGCAGTTGCAGCCACCTGCCAGATAGCCCGATGCTCCTCGCGCATGAAATTTTCTTCAATTGCCTTCTGAAGCATATCGAGTAAGGGATCAAAATATCCATTTACATTTAGAATGACAATCGGTTTCAAATAAATACCCAATTGTTTCCATGTGATTATTTCAAGTAATTCTTCCAACGTACCGCAACCACCAGGCAGCGCAATCACCCCATCGGACATTTCGGACATTAACTGTTTCCGTTCGTGCATCGTTTCCGTCTCAACCAAATGAGTAAGCCCTTGGTGATGCCATCCCTGCTCTACCATGAAGCGAGGGATGACTCCGGTTACAGTTCCTCCCGCTTGCAGGGCTGCATTCGATATGGTCCCCATCAAACCGGAAGAACCGGCACCGTTAATCAAGTTGATTCCTTTACGGGCAAGGAGGTGTCCCAGTTCTTCTGCTATTTCGAAGTATATAGAAGCTATTTTAGTACTGGAAGCACTATATACACAAACATTTTTTATGTCGTTCATCCGTTAAAGGTTAAATGCTTCTTTAATCTTGTCCACATAATCCAGTTTTTCCCATGTAAAGAGTTCCACCTCTACTATTTTGGTCTCCCGATACATGGATTCATATGTCTTGGTTACCATCTTAGGTTCACGTCCCATATGACCATACGAAGCAGTTTCTTCATAGATAGGATTACGAAGTTTCAAACGCTCTTCAATCGCTTTAGGACGAAGATCAAAAAGTTCGCCTATTTTTTCAGCTATTTCACCATCAGTCAGTTGCACATTACTACGGCCATAAGTATTAACATAAATACTTACCGGACGTGCTACCCCAATAGCATACGAAACCTGAACAAGCATTTCATCAGCTACCCCTGCAGCAACCATATTCTTGGCAATATGACGAGCAGCATAAGCGGCACTACGGTCTACCTTACTAGGATCCTTTCCAGAGAAAGCACCTCCCCCATGAGCTCCTTTTCCTCCATAAGTATCTACAATAATTTTACGACCGGTCAAACCTGTATCACCATGAGGACCACCAATCACGAATTTACCTGTGGGATTAACATGATAAATGATTCCCTCATTGAAAAGTTTCAATATTTCCGGATTATGAATAGAAGCTATGACGCGAGGCATCAATATTTCAATCACATCTTTTCGGATTTGAGACAACATCTCTTCATCCGCCTTCAATTGCGCTTCCTTGTTATTATCAACCGGCAAAATAAATTCATCATGCTGGGTAGACACTACGATGGTATCAATACGAACCGGTTTACCGTTATCATCGTATTCAATGGTCACCTGACTTTTTGCATCGGGGCGCAAATAAGTCATTTCCTTTCCTTCACGACGTATTTCAGCCAACACCATCAACAACTTATGCGACAAGTCAAGTGACAAAGGCATGAAGTTTTCCGTTTCATTAGTGGCATAACCAAACATCATACCCTGATCGCCAGCTCCCTGTTCCATTGGATCTTCTCGTTCTACCCCCCGATTAATATCAGCACTCTGTTCATGAATAGCGCTTAATACTCCACAAGAATTTCCTTCGAACATATATTCGCTCTTAGTATATCCAATACGGTTGATGACCTCACGTGCTATCCGCTGCAAATCTACATAAGCTTCGGTCTTCACTTCACCGGCCATGACTACCTGTCCCGTAGTGACAA
The DNA here is from genome assembly GCA_015060765.1 of Bacteroides sp. Lineage (GTDB taxonomy): Bacteria > Bacteroidota > Bacteroidia > Bacteroidales > Bacteroidaceae > Phocaeicola. The sequence goes on along the minus strand of SUXW01000005.1, from coordinate 68,603 downwards.
GCGTTTCACAAGCCACCTTGGAATTAGGGTCAAAAGCCAACAATTTATCAAGTACAGCATCCGATATTTGATCGGCCACTTTATCAGGATGTCCTTCAGACACCGATTCAGAAGTAAATAAATATCCCATTTGATAATAATTTAATAATCAACCAATAACCAAACAGGGACACATCAGAGTAGAAGACATAGAAAGTCAATGTATTTTAGCATTTTTTTCCGTGGTTGCAAGCTACTCAAATCTCTCCACTGTTTCTTGGGTGCAAAGATAAACATATTTCTTGATACCTCGTTTATAAATAAAGATGTTTTCACTAACTTTGTGGCATGAATACCAGAAAAGAAACATTTATCCCCAAACAGTACTTGGCTGTCATTTCCGTATTGGCAGCCATGATGATGGGAGTGCTGAATGGCACCATTATGAATGTTGCTCTTCCTACATTAGCCAAAGAATTTGCTGTAGAAGCATCTGTTGCCATTTGGGTGGTAAATGCCTTTCAACTGGTCATAACCATGTTAATGCTTTCTTTTGCAACATTAGGCGATATCTATGGTTACCGTAAGATCTTCTTTACCGGAATATCCATCTTCGTTGTATCCTCCATCTTATGCGCCTGTTCCACTTCTTTCGAAATGCTTGTCATATCCCGCATCCTACAAGGATTCGGTTCTGCCTGCACCATGAGTGTGAACATAGCCCTCATCCGATTGATTTATCCACCGCACATGATAGGTAGGGGCATGGCCATCAATGCCATGGTCATTTCTGTATCCGCGGCATCCGGGCCTACATTAGCCGGATTGATTCTATCCTTCGCTTCATGGAATTGGCTTTTCCTCATCAACCTCCCTTTAGGTCTTTTATCTTTGGCATTGGGATGGAAACTATTGCCCAACAATCCTCCTAACAAAGAAAAACGTAAATTCGACAAAATCAGCGCATTAGGAAACGCACTTACGTTCGGCCTACTGATTTATACTATTGAAGGAGTAGCACATTCCGAAAATCAATTGCTTATCCTCATTCAATTTGTCTTGTTGGTGATTATTGGCACTCTCTATATTCGCAGACAACAGAAGTTATCGACTCCTATCCTACCTGTCGACCTACTGAAAATTCCATTATTTTCATTGTCAATCGGTAGTTCTTTAGCCTCATTTACCGCTCAAATGCTTGCTATGGTTTCATTACCGTTCTTCATGCAGAACATCCTGCACTTTGATGCGATAGAAATAGGATTGCTCATGACACCTTGGCCACTTGCCACTATCCTTACAGCTCCATTATCCAGTAGATTGTTGGAACGTCATGTACATCCAGGATTATTGGGGGGAATCGGTATGGGTGTTTTCTCCATAGGTCTGTTTATGCTCTATCTATTGCCCGACGATCCAGAGAAATGGCAAATCATTTGGCGTATGTTTGTCTGCGGAATGGGGTATGGACTCTTCCAAACGCCCAATAATGTTACGATTACCACCTCGGCACCCATTGCCCGAAGTGGAGGGGCGAGCGGTATGCTTGGTACCGCCCGCCAATTAGGACAAACCTTAGGAGCCACTTTGGTTGCGCTTATTTTCCGTTTTTTTGGAGAAAGCAGCCAATTTCAAACATGCCTTCTGTGCGCAATGATATTCTCCTTGGCTTCTATGTTGTTAAGTATGCTCCGAATGCCGCATGCCAATCGTCATTCGGCATGATTCATTTCATATTCCAATGAGGCAAGGATAAAAGTACCAATAGCCTTACCTTCGTTTTCAACCACAGTTACATCCTTTCCTGCCAAATAATAGTTTGCAGTACCTGTACGGGAAGGATCTTTGGCCGGTCCCAAACCAGCTGACGCACATGTCTGTACGATATCAATCATCCCGTCTTCACGATTGCGGATAAAGGTCTTTACCAAACCTTCATATGCCTTTTCTGCTACAGGTGCATATTCAGCCTTATCAAGTAATCCCAAACGGATTCCTTTCCAGTAAGCATAAGTAAAGATGCCCGAACAAGATGCTTCCAAGTAATTGGATTGAGTACCTACATTGAATGTTTCACCATTCACAACATCTCCCTTTCCATCAGCAGCTTTATCAGCATTGTACTGAAGCAGTTGATACCATACACCCGATTCATTATCCTGCCAACGCTTCAATCCAGCAGCTACCTGCTGATAGATAGCAAGTACATCGCCATAGTGTGGGTGATCTTTCGGCATCACTTCAAGAACGTCCACCAAAGCAGCAAAATACCATCCCATGCCACGTCCCCAGAATTCCTGGCTACAGCCCTTATATGCTCCATCCTTTTGTGCCCAGAATGCATTTTCATCTTCTGGGGTAGCTGTCCATGCATGATAATTCAATTGCTTGTCGGCATTGTAAGTATATTTATGGATAGTCATGAATTGGTGAGCAATATCATGCCAACTACCTTCATATTCTTCTTTATTTTCTTTGCCAAAAGCATTTTCCCATTGAGCATAAATAGGAGAGCCCATAAACAAGCCATCAAGCCACATCTGATTGGGGTATACAGCCTTGTGGAAGAAACCGCCGGCACCCGGCAATCCTTCAGCAATACGGGAATGATCGTATTTCAGTTTGTTACGAATTAGAGTTGCTGCATTTTTATAGCGTTCAGCATCCTTAGTATTTCCTTTTTTCAACTCTTCCTGATAAAGTACAAAATAAATATTGCCGGCAGGAAGGTCGTCTATATTACTTGGACGCAATGCAGTAGTTCCTTTGGTATTCAAGATTTCGGAACCATCTTCATTGGTACTGAAATCAGCAAATGCCTTGACTGCATCGTAATATTCAGTCTTTTCCGGATAATAAGCCCAGGTCTTCAATACGGCATTGGCTACCAAACCCGATACATAGTCCCAACCGGTAACACACAAGCTGTCATGATGTTTCCTATTGCAATAAAAATCGATCAATCCATGAGATTCCACCATTTGTTGGGAATAAGTCAGCGGAGCCGCTTCATTTTTCTTGTTGGGCGCTCCACAAGCCATCAAACAAAGTGTCAAAGCCAATAATAAATAGTTTTTCATGATGTAATAGTATTAAGTTAACAAATAATCTTTCAAAAGTTTTCCTGTCACCGGATGCACTCCATCAGGGGCAATTTCGACCAAGGGTTCCATAACGAAACGCCGTTCACACATCAGTGGATGAGGAATAGTCAGCCTGGATGTATTCATAATCAAATCATCGTACAACAAGATATCAATATCTATCATCCGATCCTTATAAATACCGCCCACTGATTTCTGAGTCCTTCCTAAGTCCCTTTCAATGCATTGTGTTTCTTCCAATAGTTCCGTGGGCGACAATGCTGTATCAAAACAACACACTCCATTCAAAAACGAATGGTCAGAAACAAATCCACACGGCTCAGTAATGTAAAATGCAGAAAGGGCTATCAGTTTTCCCACCCGCTTTTCCATTTCATAAACAGCAGCACGAAGATTCGTTTCTTTATCGCCCAGGTTGGAACCAAGTCCCAAATAAACCCTTGCCATTCTTATTTATCCAATATCAGCATGGCATCCCCGTAGGTTCCGAAACGATAATCTTCTTTCAATGCCACTTGGTAAGCATTCATTATCAGTTCATATCCTCCGTATGCGCAAACCAACATCAACAGAGTAGAAAGCGGCAAATGGAAATTAGTTACCATTCTATTCGCAACCGAGAATTCGTAAGGCGGGAAAATAAACTTATTGGTCCATCCTTCGAATTCCTTCAAATGACCATCAGTACCCACCGCTGTTTCAATGGTACGCATAACGGTAGTACCTACGGCACAAATATTCTTTCCAAGGTCCTTGGCTGCATTGACAGTCCGGCAAGCTTCGGCTTCCACAAACATCTGTTCAGAATCCATCTTATGCTTGGTCAGATCTTCTACATCAATGTCGCGGAAATTTCCCAAACCAGCATGCATGGTTATATAAGCAAAATCAATGCCCTTAATTTCCATACGTTTCATCAATTCCCGACTAAAATGAAGACCGGCTGTAGGTGCAGTAACAGCCCCTTCATTCTTTGCAAAAATAGTCTGGAAACGTTCTGCGTCTTCTTCCTCTACCGGACGATTAATGAAAGACGGTAGGGGAGGTTCGCCCAGTTCATATAGAGCTTTTTTGAATTCATCATGAGGACCGTCATACAAGAAACGCAAGGTACGTCCACGAGATGTGGTATTGTCTATAACTTCGGCCACCATGGAATCATCTTCACCGAAGTAAAGTTTGTTGCCTATACGAATCTTACGTGCAGGATCCACCAATACATCCCAAAGACGGAATTCTTCATTCAGCTCACGCAACAAGAACACTTCTATCCGCGCACCTGTCTTTTCTTTGTTTCCGTACAATCTTGCAGGAAAAACCTTTGTATCATTAAAAATAAAGACATCTCCATCATCAAAATAATTCAAGATATCCTTAAACATTTTATGTTCAATTTCTCCAGTCGATTTATGTACCACCATCAGACGGGATTCATCTCTGTACTTTGCAGGATGCAAAGCAATCTTTTCTTCCGGCAATTTGAATTTAAACTGTGACAGCTTCATATTGAATTATGATTAATTATTTATAACTTCTATTTCCTGATTTTCCAGCCATTCCTGGAATTCTTCCACTTGCATGCAATCATCAAGTCTGACTTCTCCCACACGGGTTCTGACCAAACCCGTCAAATGGGCACCGCTATTCAATGCCACCCCTATATCACGGGCCAAGGCACGAATGTACGTCCCTTTGCTACATACCACTCTGATCTTGATTTCAGGCAAATTACACTCCAACAATTCTATTTCATCTATAACCAAAGTCTTAGGTTTCAGATTGACTTCTTCTCCTTTACGGGCCAAGTCATAAGCCCTCTTCCCATCGACCATACAAGCCGAAAAAGCCGGAGGTATCTGCTCTATACTTCCCAAGAAGCCCTTTAATGTTTCCTCAACCAATTCACGAGTAATGTGTTCCGTAGGATACGTTGCATCAATTTCTTTTTCCAAATCGAACGAAGGGGTTGTTGCACCCAGCATCAAAGTAGCCACATATTCTTTCGTATGATACTGAAATTCCTCAATCCGTTTCGTAGCTTTTCCCGTACATATAATCATTACACCGGTAGCCAAGGGGTCGAGAGTTCCGGCATGTCCCACTTTTAATTTCTTCACCCCCAATTTTCGACACAGGTGATACCTGATCTTATTGACCACCGCAAACGAAGTCCATTTCAGCGGCTTGTCAAAATACAACACTTCTCCCTCTTTGAAATTCATCACATTATTGTCAGATTATGCCCCATCAGCAACATTATCAAAATAATGCCACCTACTACTATACGATACCATCCAAATGCTTTGAAGCCGTATTTGGTAACAAAACTGATAAAGAACTTGATGGCCAACAATGCAACAATGAAAGCCACTACATTGCCTACTATCAGCGTAGTCATATTGTCCATAATCAGTTCAGTACCACCTTCTTTCAACAGTTTGTACATTTTATATAAGGTAGCGCCGAACATGGTAGGAACAGCCAAAAAGAATGAAAACTCAGCTGCTGCCTTTCGAGTCATGCCTTGTGACATACCCCCTACAATGGTTGCCATGGAACGAGATACACCTGGTATCATGGAAATACATTGATACAAACCTACCATGAAAGCCCGCTTTTCGGTAAATGGAGTATCTTCACTTCCTTTATTGAAAATCTTGTCGCAATAGAGCATGAATATCCCTCCAAGAACCAACATAACTGCTACCACCACCACACTTTCCAACATGGCATCGATGGCATCGCTGAACAAAAGTCCCAAAACAGCTGCAGGAATAAATGCAACGAATAACTTCCAATAAAAATCGAACGTATGCAAAAAGCGTTGCAAGCCGTTTGCCCCTTCCGGAGCCGGAGTATGATTCAATTTAAAGAAGCGTTTCCAATAAAGCACCACTACCGACAAAATAGCACCAAACTGAATAATAAAGGTAAATGCCTTCACAAATTCAGTACTTTCTACTCCCAATAGGTTTTGTGCAATAATCATGTGCCCTGTAGACGATACAGGCAGAAACTCTGTCAATCCCTCTACTATCGCAATAATAATCGTTTCTATAATACCCATACCGTGAATCAGTCTTTTTTAGGTTTCTTCAATATACCATAAATCATAAAGATAAAGCCAAAAAAGCAGATAACCGGCGCGACCTTAATACGCCGTGCACTGAATATGTCCGGTTCAAACATACCTTCAGTAGAACCAGGACCCGTCATCAATAAAAAGCCAAGAATGATAAATGCCATTCCTATGGCCAACAAGATAAAATTAACTTTATTAAAAGCCGTTTTTTGTCTGTCCATCTTTAAATATCTTTTTATATATAATATAATTCGCTTGCTTTCATCCGTAAATACTTATTGATTGAGATATATGCACATATCCATGTAATGGTTACACCAAAGACAAAGACGGAACACATAACCCACAACAATGTTTCCGAAGTGATGATACCTACCAATTCAGGTTCATATTTGATCAGCATATAAGCCATCGCCAACAAGATACCATCGGCAATGAAAGCGGCAAGAACACCTATCCAGATGTTTCTGACAAGAAATGGTTTTCGAATAAAGCCCCAACTTGCGCCAACCAATTTCATTGTATGTATCAAAAAACGTTTGGAATATATCGCCAATCGGATGGTATTATTAATCAATACAAAAGAAACAAGGGTAAGCAAAGCCGCCAAGCCAAGCAGGAACATACTGATGCGCTGAATATTGCGGTTTACTGCATCCAATAAATCCTGTGGATAGTTCACTTCCATCACATTCTTGTTCTTCAGAATTTGTTTTTCAATCCATTGGACACTATCCGCATTGGCATACTCTGCATTAAGTTTGATTTCAATGGAAGCGGTAAAAGGGTTGTACCCTAAAAATTCAGCCGGATCGGTTCCCATCGCTTCCGTCTGCTCCTTCAATGCCTGTTCTTTGGAAATATAGTCGGATTCCTTGACGAAAAGCTTTCCATTCAGTTCCTTCTGGAGTTTCAATGCTTCAGATTCTTTGGTATCGTCGCTCATCAAAATGGTAAAGCCTATGTTTTCACGAACATAGTTTGACAAATTGTTGGCCGACAATACAAAAAAGACCACCATTCCCAACAACAAAAGCACCAACATGGTACTGATGCTGGAAGTAATGAACTGCATATTTAAAAAAGAACCCGCTCTTCTCACTTTATCCTATTTTATCCCCAATTTGTTGCAAAATAACAAATAAATTAGATTATAAAGGCATTTCATTAAGGACTTTTAAGAGTATAAATAAGTTGAGGGGGATGTTTTTTCTTACATTTGCACCAAAATTTTAAAATTAAAGTAAAATGGCTGATAAGAAATTAGTTCGTTCTGCAGACAAGAAAATTGCAGGTGTATGCGGTGGTTTGGCTGAATTCCTTGGTTTGGATGCAAGCATCGTTCGTATTGTTTGGTTGCTCTGTATCCTTCTTGGAGGTTTCGGTTTGCTTGCTTATCTCATCATGTGGATTGTAATGCCTGAACAAAAGTAATTTGAACGTGCATAAAAATAAAGCCTGAGGATTCTCAGGCTTTATTTTTATCATCTTGTAGGTATACCAGTAATAAGTCCCCTTCCATGTGTACCTACATACACTCTACCATATTCCTGCATATCGCCAATGATATGAAGTACCAACCCATATTGATGGGCATCGTCATTGATTCTTACCCATGAACGTGCCTCGTCGTCCGAACGGAAAAAACCATATTGTCCATTGACAACCCCTATCAGATAGAGTGTCGGATAATTCGTACCAGGTTTGGCCTTTCCAAAGCCAAAAGCATAGATTGTACGGACCTTATCCAGAGGTTTGAAGTCAAATCCTTGAACTTCCTTTGAATGATAAAGGCCATCGTAAGCCGCTATCCATAAATCATTTTCAAATCCTGGTGTCGAATAAATTCGGTCTTGTCCTCCTCGTCTGTCACCTCGATTGGGTATTCTATCTGTAATCCCCCCTCGGCGAAAAGGTTTGATAGTCAAGTTAAGGGTATCACTTTGGAAAGTTGCCCCACCATCCTTACTCACATAAAGAATCTCCTTTACCACATCCACGGCATAGAATTTCCGGGCATTCATCTTATCGGCAATTACCTTTATATCTTTAGGCAAGCCTTTACACAATTGCCAGGTGTTTCCTTTATCGCGGGTATAGTAAGCATCCATCCGGTCGGGCGTCCAAATCCACGTACTGCCATCAGCAGCCACCGCTATATGTCCGTTACGCGCCTTATCATCTGGAAGTGAAGCACATTGTATCCAGTTTACTCCTCCATCTTCCGAATAAGAAATGGTTTTGGCTCCGGGTTGTCTGCCAAACAAAGCGCCCACCCTTACTATCAATTCTTGCTTGAGCCAAGCCCCAGTCACTCCATTGGTATTTGCAAAATGCGGATTAGAATGGCTTCCGTTAGTCAATTCATCGGGGCGGAAATGAGTGAAACCTCCATAATCGCCCACACCCGAGATGATGCGCGCTCCTTTTTCGGGTGCATAGAGTTCCAAAGGAACCGTTTCCTCAATGCCCGACGACATGATGCTCCATACCACCGGCTCTTTTCGTTCTACCGCCGAAAGGTTGAAGGTTTCCCATCCACCGAATCCCGTCGTAAAGATAGCATGGTCCGGATTACCCGGATTGATTTCGATATCGAACATCCAATGTAGAGGAGCCACTTGTGTATAAGGAGCCTTGCTATGATCATATCGGTAACCCGTCTTGAAGATAGGTTTCCAATGCTTACCACCATCCGTCGTACGGAACATTTCATCACTCGTATATCCATGTTTTCCATCCAAATGATGGGTACTGACAATCATGTGCTTGGGATTATTCGGATCGATGGAAGAAGAAATGTAACCGAAACCGGCCTTTTCACCTTTCTTAATTCGGATAGGCGAAATGTCGGTCCATTTGTTCTTGTCTATATCGTATTTCCAGACACCCCCATCTTTCATGGTACTGGGACCGGGAGTATCTCCATAAGTAAGTACCAATTCCTTATTGCCGGATATCGAAAGGCTGGTAGGTCTATATTGGGTAGGTTGCCCTTCAACAGGTTGCCATGTTGTTCCATAATCATGACTTACGAACAAATTATCTCTATCCTTCAACGATACAGCCACATAAATATCACGTGTACCTTGTTCGTCAGTTATTGCATCAGGAGAAAATGCCACACAAATAATTCCACTGCCTCTATTCATCCAACTGCTTCTATCTTGTGGATTAAAGGTTTCCGTTACATCAGGAAAAGAAGTAACCCTGTGCCAACTTTGTCCTTTATCCTTGCTTCGCCAAAGCCCATGCAAACGAGTTCCCATGTAAATGATGTTACCGTTCAATGGATCGACCATCATACGCTCTCCATTTCCACGTCCGTTTTCATTTCCTCCCATGGTAAAGGGTACATCCACCCGGGTGAAAGTCTTTCCACCATCGTAAGAATAAAGAATAGCATTCAACGGATTACTGGTATAAGTACCACAAGCCAAATATACATGGTCAGGGTTCCGAGGGTCGATGGCTATACTTTCCACTCCCTGCAAATTACTTTCACTTAAAGTAATCCAATCCAATAGGGGAGTCCAACTCCGTGAAACAGGATTCCAACGATAGGCGCCTCCCATATCAGTACGGCAATAACGCACATCGGGCTGGGTAGGATGGAAAACAATTCCATCTACAAAACCTCCTCCCACAATGGGAACACTTTTCCATTCATAAGGAACGCTTGGAACCGGCTGTATGCTTTGCGACCAAATATTATGACAAAGTCCTATAGAACATAGGAAGACTAATAGCAGAAATCGTTTCATATTCAGGCATTATTGGGTTAATGCCTCAAAGATAAGAATTATTTATTTTTTTCTATAAATAAACAAGAAAATATATTATCCTATTCCCAATAATTCCATTTCGAATACCAATGTAGAGAAAGCGGGAATAGGGCCACAAGTCTTAGTACCATAACCCATGGAGTAGGGGATATAGATTATCCATTTATCACCTACGTGCATTCGTTGCAAGGCTATTTGCCAACCATCAATCAAGTCGCACAAACGGAAGGCCTCGGGACAATTGCGTTCATAGGAATTATCGAATTCCTTTCCATTGATCAGGGAACCCTTATAGTGCACCGATACAATGCTCCGCACATTGGGCGAAGTAGTACCGTTTCCTGTCTGCAACACCTTATAATAAATTCCGCAGGGAAGGCTTTGGATACCTTCCTCTGCAGAGATTTCTTTCAAGAACTGGATGTTCTTTTCTTTATAGATTTCTTTTTTGCTCATAGACATCATTCAAACACTTCCTCACCAAGTAAAGTGGCCGAGCTGGATGAAGTAACCCGCACCATTACAAAATCGCCGATGTGATGAGTACCACGATCGAATACCACCACCTTGTTTTGTTGGGTACGACCAAAGAACTGTTCTTTCGAGCGTTTCGATACCCCTTCTACCAATACTTCGAATGTCTTGCCTACATCCTTGGCATTGCTTTCGGCCGAAAGTTGGTTTTGAAGTTCAATCATTTCGTTCAGACGACGGATTTTCACCTCTTCGGGTATATCATCGGGCAAATGCTTGGAAGCATAGGTACCCGGACGTTCAGAGTATTTGAACATGAAAGCAGCATCGTAAGCACAGATACGCATCAGCGAAAGCGATTCCTGATGGTCCTCTTCGGTTTCGGAATGATAACCGGAGAAGATGTCGGTACTCAATCCGCAATCGGGGATAATGCGACGGATGGCTGCTACTCGGTCAAGATACCATTCACGGGTATATTTACGGTTCATCAACTTAAGTATACGTGAACTTCCGCTTTGTACAGGCAGATGGATATGCCGGCAAATGTTCTTCATAGAAGCTATCACTTCCAATGTCTCATCGCTCATATCCTTTGGGTGCGAAGTAGTAAAGCGTACGCGCATGTGCGGTACCGTTTCGGCCACCATACGGAGTAGGGCAGGGAAACCGATGACTTCACCATCCTTTTCAAAACGATACGAATTCACGTTCTGTCCCAATAGAGTCACCTCCTTATACCCCTTGGCAGAAAGATCCTTCACCTCATTGAGAATACTTTCCACGTCGCGGCTCCGTTCACGTCCTCGAGTATAAGGCACGATGCAATAGTGACAGAAATTGTTGCATCCACGCATGATGCTGACAAAACCCGAAATACGATTTCCACAAATACGCGAAGGGATGACATCGCGATAAGTTTCGGTAGTAGAGAGTTCTACGTTAATAGCTTTCTGTCCGGCCTCTACCGATGCAATCAGTTCCGGCAAGGAAAGATATGCATCCGGTCCCACCACCAGGTCCACATGATGATTGTTGATTAAATCCTCTTTCACCCGTTCTGCCATGCATCCCAAAACACCCACAATAAGTTTGTTATGCTTGCCCCGCTTGTTGTTCATGGCATGGAAGAACTCCAAACGATTCAAGATTTTCTGTTCGGCATTATCGCGCACCGAACAAGTGTTCATGAATACCGCATCAGCACCATCCAACGTATCACACACCTCATAACCCGCCATCTTCATGATGGAAGCTACCAATTCACTATCAGCCACATTCATCTGGCATCCGTATGTTTCGATGAACAATTGCTTGTTCCCAGAATCGGTTGCAGATTTAAAGTCTGCTTCCAAGTTTTCTTTTGTCATATATCAATCTATTTATAATGATGGTGCAAAGATACCTATTCCGTTGAAAGTAACCCAAATGCAATCGTTATTTTTATCAATCTTTTGTAAAATCCCATGCCACTCTTGCAACACGAAAAAATTGTCTGTATCATCTTTTTAAAAGATAATCTTTTAGGCAAACAATACGTATCTTTTGAACATCATTTCATCGTTCGGTAAAGGAAACACGTGGAAGTACTTCGGTGGCTTATACCTACGACAATTACAACCGTATAGAAACGGAAGTACGCAAAGTAGATGATGATACTTGGTTATAGTTATAACAGTCAAGGCTTGTTGCAAAGTACGGTCTATCCGAGTAATGTAACGGTAGGCTATGCCTACGATGGTTACGGCAACCTGGCATCGGTAACGGAGATCACTTTCAAAATCATCCGTTCCACGCCCTGCACGATTCTGCACGATAAATAGTGTAAACACTTGATAATGTGAGTAGAAAGCGGCAAATTGGTATCTTTATTTCGATACACTCACAAGTAAGGAGAGACATACATTTGACATTTTTGTCATTTCTGACAGATGTTTTCAAAGAATATATCGTATTTAATATATAAATTTCATTAATAGAATTATTCGTATTTATACATATAATTCCATTAAAATGTTTGAAAACATCTGTCAGAAATGACAAAAATGTCAAAACAAAGCCTTAAAAATCTATTGTCGACAAAAGTTGATTTCGTCAAGTTCGTCAAGTTCGACGGACTTGGCGAAACTTTTTATATGCATTATAATGATATATAATTTTGTAATTGAATATATTTAAAATATGTAATACACAAATAAAAGTTATAAAACAGCCGTCGAACTTGACGAACTTGACGAAGCAGTACGGAAAGAGAAAAACAAACCGACCGTTTAGCGGCCGTAAACCGACGGTTTCTTCCCCGTAAACCGACCGTTTATTTTATAAACCCTTAACGGCGGTTCTTGGCACAAGGGAAGTATATCATGATAGGAGGAATTTCAATACAAAGGAAGTTCCTTGGTCCACTTCACTTTTCATGGAGATACTTCCACCATGAAGACTCATGATTTGTCTACACAAACTGAGTCCTATTCCAGAACCGTTTCGTTTGGTTGTAAAGAATGGAATAAACACCTTATCCTGAACTTCAGGAAGGATACCGTATCCATTGTCGGTCACTTCCAACTGGAATATCTTCTGTTTGGTTGAGTAATGAGTGCTGACAATAATTTCAGGATGCGTTTTCCCTTCACAAGCTTCTTTTGCATTCTTCAACAGATTAATGATGACTTGTTCTATTTGCGAACGGTCAATATTCAATATCCGATTTTCATCTTCCACTTGGAACAGAATAGCGTCGTTCGAAAAAAGTCCCCTAATACTATCCATCATATCACCTACACGGACCGGTGTCATAACAGGTGAAGGTATTCTGGACAACTGACGATAATTCATAACAAAATCGAGCAACCCTTTGCTCCGGCGGCTAATGGTCAGCATTCCCTTCCGAATCATTTCCTCATCATGTTCATCTTTATCAACCTTGTCCATCCGTTCGACCAACGTCTCGCTCAACGAAGAGATAGGAGTAATGGAGTTCATGATTTCGTGTGTCAACACACGGACCAATTTCTGCCAGGCTTCCAGTTCATTTTCTTCCAATACAGAACGTATATTCTTCAAGTTGATAAGCCGTAGGTTATCGGTTGCAGTTGCATATACGGTAGCCGTTACCGCCATTTCCTGTATAAGGTCTCCCTTGTGCAGACGGACCACCTTCACTTCACCGGGAATCAAAGAGACAATCTGTCGTGAAACCCCTTCGTTCAATTCATCCAATTCTTCCAAGGAATGAATCTGATAACCAGTCAGTTCATGAATGGCCGATTTGTTCATCCATTGCACCTGCAAATCTTTGTCGATTACTACCAGACAACAGTCTACTGTATCCAACAAAGTACCATAGTATTGATACTGCTCCTGATGAAAAGCCAGTTGTTGACGGAAATTCGCCACTACTTCATTAATTTCTTTCCTTAGCGTAGATTCCAACTCATTTTTACGCTCCGTTGAAAACGAAAGGGAAAAATCATTGTACCTCAAGCTCTCCACCATGCGAAGTATCAGATTGACGGAACGGTGTTGCATATAGCAAAGAAGAACAATTACAACCACGATGCCCAGCAACGCAAACATCAGACAGAAATATAGCTGATGTTGGTAAAACAGAACAGTCCCTACCGACAGACCTATCAGCAACAAAGCCAACAAAACGATGCGAAACGTATAGAATCTTTTCATAAACTCATCTTTTCAAGATAACGGTAAAGTTGATATCGGGTAATGCCCAACAATTCGGCTGCCTGACTAATGTTCCCTTCGGTACGTTTCATGGCCTTTTCGATAGCTCTTCTCTTCAGTTCTTCCAAATCCAGAATCTCTTCCAGTCCACTTCTCTTTTCCTGTTGAGGCTGAAGCATGAAATTGGATGGCACCAACCATCCACCCTCCGAAAGGATAACCGCCCGTTCTATAGCGTGCTGCAATTCGCGGACATTGCCCGGCCATGCATATTTCATCAGTTTCTGTTTGGCTTCGCGGGTAATTCCCTTGATGTTCTTCTTATATTTATAGACATAACGGTGCATGAAGTACTCGGCCAACAACAAAATGTCTTCGCCTCTTTCTCTTAAAGGAGGGATATGGATTTCGATAGTATTGATACGATACATCAAATCCTGACGGAAAGTTCCATCGTCCACCATTTGGCGGATATTGGCATTGGTAGCACAAATCAAACGTACGTCAATAGGTAGCACTTTAGTGGAAGCTATCCGGGAAATTTCTTTCCTCTCGATAGCCGTAAGAAGTTTGCTCTGCATGGAAAGGGAGAGATTACCTATTTCGTCGAGGAACAACGTGCCACCTGTAGCAGATTCCATACGACCGGCTTTTGCATTACGGGCATCGGTAAACGCTCCCTTTTCATGACCGAAGAGTTCGCTTTCAAACAACGATTCGGGGATACTTCCCAAATCGATGTTGATGAATGGACGTTCCCTCCGTGGTGAGAAATATCGGAGCGAACGGGCAACCAAATCCTTTCCCGTCCCGTTTTCTCCCAATATCAATATATTGGCATCGGTTTCAGAAAGTTTATGAATCATTTGGAATACTTCCTGCATGGCTGGCGACTTGCCTATCATTTCAGGCATCTGTTCGTCCTGACCGCTCAAGGCAGACACTTGCTCTTTCAATTGCTTTACCTTCCGTTGCGATTCCCTCAATTTGAAGGCAGAAGAAAGGGTAGCCAGTAGTTTCTCCTTTTCCCATGGCTTGGATACAAAATCGGTAGCTCCGGCTTTGATGGCTTTTACCGCTTTTTCCGTATCGGCATAGGCGGTCATGAATATCACGATGGCTTCTGCATCTATCCGTAAAATCTGTTCCAAGCAATCGAAACCTTCCTGCCCGCTGATGGCATCGCGGTTGAAATTCATATCGAGCAAGATAATATCCGGTTCGAACGTTTTCATGAAATGCTCGATACGCGAAGGTTGGGTGGTAACCTTTACCTTCTCCACATGAGGTTCCAATAACAGATGAAGAGCAAACAGTACATCTTCATTGTCATCAACAATCAGTATTTTTCCTTCTTTGTTCATAATGGGACAAAGGTAAATATTATTTCCTTGTGTTGTATGTGCGAAATCGCACAAAATATGTGCGTATTCGCACACTTTTTTAAATATCATAAAAATGTATCAACCTATTAAACAACGATTTACGAGTTAGGCACGGTTTTTGCTGTATAATTTATAAAAGAATGATTATGATACGCATGAAAACTTGGATAGGAATCATCTTGTTTTTGGCAGGCAGTGCAAAAGCCCAACAACCCACCATGGACCTGACACTGACGCAGGCCATTGGTATAGCTCAAGAAAATTCACCCGAAGCACAAGCGGCCCGACACACTTATCGGTCGGCCTACTGGAATTATCGGTACTACAAGGCCAACTACCTGCCGTCGGTAACTCTGACCTCGAACCCTACGTTCAACGAACGGATTAACAAGATTACCCAGCCCGACGGTACCAACCTGTTCATCAAACAGAACCAGTTGAGTACTGATTTGAGCATGACCATCAAGCAGAACATTCCACTTACAGGGGGTAATTTCTTTGTAGAAAGCAGTCTTACCCGTTTGGACGAGTTCGAAAACGATGTTACTGCCTACAACTCGCAACCCTTGGTCATCGGCTATCAGCAGACTTTGTTGGGATATAATTCGTTGAAGTGGGACAAGCGGATAGAGCCGGTGCGCTACCGCGAAGCACGGAAGAATTACAACGAAGCCTTGGAACTGGTGGCTTCGCAAACCAGCAACCTGTTCTTCAACTTGGCCACGGCGCAAGCCAATCTGGACATTGCCTCGTCCAATTACGCTTCGGCCGATACCTTATATAGATATGCGCAAGGCCGCTACAACATCGGGACCATTACCGAAAACGAAATGCTGCAACTCGAAATAAACAAGCTTTCGGGCGAAACGGACATGATGAATGCCCGCATCGAGGTGGAAGACCAGATGCAGACACTCCGTTCGTTCTTAGGCATACAGGATGATGTGGAAATACGGGTGATTACCGACAACGAAGTGCCCGACTTCCAGGTGCCTATGGCCGATGCCCTACAGAAAGCCTTGGCCAACAGTCCCGAACCCGAAATGTACGAGCGAATGAAGCTGCAAAGTAAGAGCAACTTAGCCTACGCCAAAGGAAATGCCGGCTTGAAAGCCGATCTCTATGTACAGTTCGGCCTTTCGCAAACGGGCGACAAACTACGCGATTCGTATCGCGACCCCATGAACCAGTACTATGCCAGCATCGGCATCTCGCTTCCTATCCTGGATTGGGGGAGAGCCAAAGGACAAGTACGTGTGGCCCGCTCGAATGTGGATTTGGTAAATACACAGGCCGAACAGGGCATGAAGGACTTTGAACTGAATGTCTGCAAAATGGTACGTCAATTCAACCTGCAACGCCAATACGTGGTAGTGGCCTCGAAAGCCGACCGCACCGCCGACCGTCGCTACGAGGTGGCCAAACGACTATATATTTTAGGTAAGAGCACCATCCTCGATTTGAATGCCGCCACTACCGAAAAAGATGCAGCCCGCCGTAACTACATCGCTGCCTTGAGAACCTATTGGAGCCTATACTACGGACTCCGTAGCATGACGGGATACGATTACGAAAAGAACCAAGAAATAGCTGAAAATTATCCGGAAATATAAAACAAAACAATATGGACTTTAAGATTGAAAAAAAGCCGTGGTACATCCGTTACCGTTACTACCTGATGGCAGGAGCTGCCTTCATGGTATTCCTAATCTATGTCATCTCCCTTTCCTTAGGTCCCAGAAAGTTGCGCATAGAGAGTGACAACATCCAGATAGCCGAAGTAAAGAACGGCAAGTTTATGGAATACGTCGATGTAGAAGGACTGGTGCAACCCATCCTTACCATCAAGGTGAATACCCGTGAAAACGGAAGCGTGGAACGAATTGTCAACGAAGAGGGTGCCACCCTGAAAAAGGGAGATACCATTCTGGTACTCTCGAACCCCGAACTGATGCGCGAGATAGAAGACCAGCGCGATGAATGGGAAAACCAACGCTACTCCTACAAAGAACGCGAAATAGAAATGGAGCAGAAGAGCCTGACCTTGAAACAACAGGCCCTTCAGGCACAATACGAAATGAGCCGCCTGCAAAAGAATTTCGGATTGGAAAAGGAAGAATACCAGATGGGTATCAAGAGCAAGGCACAACTCGAAGTGAGCGAAGACGAATACAACTACAACATCCAGAAGACAGCCTTGCAGATGGAAAGCCTCCGACACGATTCGGCCATGACCGTAGTACGCAAGGAACTCCTGCGCAACGAAAGGGAGCGCGGACAAAAGAAATACCTGCGAAGCATGGAAAGACTGGACGGGCTGGTAGTGCGTGCACCCATCGACGGACAACTGAGTTATGTTAACGCTACCCCCGGACAACAAGTAGGATCGAATACCAACATTGCCGAAATCAAGGTGCTCGACGAGTTCAAGATTCATGCCCAGTTGAGTGAATACTACATCGACCGCATCAGCACCGGCCTACCGGCTACGGTAAACTATCAAGGCAAGCGTTATCCGTTGAAAATTACCAAGGTGGTTCCCGAAGTGAAAGACCGCATGTTTGATGTAGACCTGGTATTTACCGGCGAAATGCCCGAGAATGTACGTGTGGGCAAAAGCTTCCGTGTACAGATAGAATTAGGACAACCCGAAGACGCCCTCGTCATGCCTCGTGGCAACTTCTACCAAGCCACCGGTGGACAATGGATTTACAAGGTAGTGGGCGACAAGGCCATCCGCGTACCGCTTACCATCGGTCGCCAGAATCCACAACAATACGAAGTGACCGAAGGACTTCAAGCCGGAGACAAAGTGATTCTTATCGGATATGACACTTTTGGTGAAGCAGAAGAATTAATCTTAAAATAAAGGAACATGAAAACATTGATATACGCTATCCGCTTCCTAGCAAGAAGCAAATCATATACCCTTATCAACTTGCTGGGCTTGGCTTTCAGCTTGGCTTGTTGCATCATCCTGATACGGTACATCCATCGGGAACTGAATGTCGATACGCATTGTGTGGATAGAGACCGGACGTGCCTCATCGTTCAAGAAATGACTAATGAAGGAGGAATACTGAATAGCCATACCCTCATTTCTTTTGAGCAGATGAAATATTTGCATCTCACTGAAAACAGCATCCAACCCAATGACATCATCAAACAGTGTACTTTCATTACGAGAAAAAATGAAAAGCTGAAACATAATGAACAGAGTTATACAGCCGATGTATTCATTGCCGACTCTACTTTCTTTTACTTTTTCGACTATCCGCTGGTGGAAGGAAACGCACGTCTCACCGCCCCCGATGATGCCATCTTGACCCGACGCTTTGCCCGAAAGATATTCGGTCAAAGAAGTCCTATCGGAAAAGTGTTTGTCCATAACCACAAACTGGTAACAGTACGTGGGGTGATAGACGAACCGACTGACAAATGTTCGTTTGAATTTGATATACTGCTTTCCATTCATCTGAACAACGGTCCAATGGGATGGAGCTGTCCTTTCTATGAGTTCGTTCATCTTTCTCCCCATTTCGACATGGAAGCATTCCATGCAGACAAGAGCAATTTCAAACAAGATGCTTTTGAATACGAAGAAAATTGCAAGTTCCTTAGTTTGCACGATGCCTACGAACAGACCAACCCATTCAATGCCAATCTGTTCCTTCACACCAACATGACATATATCTATCTGCTTTCGGGGGTAGTCTTACTGCTTTTGTTGGTCGGCATCCTTAACTTTGTCAATATCTATATGGTGCTGATGATGACCCGTAGCAAGGAATATGGCATCAAGAAAGTATTCGGATTGCAAGGTCTCCCGCTTTTCATCCAAATTTGGATAGAAAACCTGTTGCTCATCATCCCGGCCTTGCTGGTAGCATGGTTGCTGATAGAGATCACCCAAGTTCCGGTAAACCGTTTGTTTCAGGAATCCATCAGCTATACCTGGTTTGACCTCTGGCTTTCATTAGGTTTTATAACCATCATGCCGTTACTGACATCCATCTATCCGTACATCCGATACAACTACCGCACAGCCATCACTTCCATACGTCACATCGGTACCAACCGTCAATCGGTACATGTACGTATGATCTTCCTGTTTGTTCAATACATCCTTACGCTCATCATCATCATTGTATCTCTCTATTTCGGCAAGCATCTCCACTTCCTGCAGACCACACCGCCCGGATTCCGTACTGAACATATCTTGGTGACAGATCTTCTGAAAGAAGAGAGATTAATAGGAAACACGACTGAAGAAACATTCAAAGAGGTGCTATCACGCCGGACATTGGTGAAGCAGAAACTGAATGAATGCCCATACATTGAGAGCTATATATATGCTTCCAAACTATTTAAAAACGAACCAAGAACCTTCATCAACGACAAGAACCAGAAAGTAAAATGCCTTTATATGGTTGTTCCTTCCACCTTCTTCGACATTTACGACATTCCTGTCATAGAAGGACAAATACCTACAGATGGTAAAGGAGTCATAGACGGCAGACTCATATTGAATCGGGCAGCCATGAAAGCTTTTGATCACACCAATCTAGAAGGAGTCTTCATCCATGAGGAAAGTTCGGCAGTAATCGGAGATCCAGATGGGAACATCTATCGCCCTTCACAAAAGAAACCCGTTGTAGCCGTAGTAGAAGACTTTTACAATGGACATCTCACCCAAGGCATCAAGCCAATGATATTTCTACCGTCCAAGAATCCGCCTTCAGGTGAAGCAAGCATTCGTGTCCGTCCCGGACAGGAGAAAGCCTGCATCGATTACTTGAGAGAAATGGTCAGGGAAATCCACCAAACAGATGATTTCACCTACACTTGGCTGAAAGATATAGTCTTGAAGTTCTATGAAGACGACCGCCAAGTAACCATCATCTACTCCGTCTTTGCCTTGATAGCCATAGCCGTATCGTGCCTCGGCCTTTTCGGCATTTCGCTTTTCGACATTCGCCAGCGGTATCGTGAAATAGCTATCCGCAAGGCTCACGGTGCGGGCATGAAGGACTTGTACCAACTGCTTTTCAAGAAATACTTGACGGTATTGGGAGTCTCGTTTGTAGTAGCCGTTCCCCTTGCCTATAACCTCATCTACCAATATACGGCAGACTTCGTGGTAAAGGCTCCGATAGGTACCGGAATATTTGTAACAGCCTTGTTACTGGTAGCCTTCATTTCACTTGGCACTTTACTTTGGCAAGTACACAAGGCAGCAAGTATCAGTCCTTCGGAAGTGATGAAAAGAGAATAATTTTTGAATTATAAATAGAATAAAAGTACTAACAATAAAAAATTACCATTATGATTAAGACCGAAAAATTGCAGAAAATCTTCAAGACTGAAGAAGTGGAAACTTGGGCGTTGCACAACGTTACGTTAGAAATCAAGGAAGGCGAATTTGTAGCCATTATGGGACCTTCGGGTTGCGGTAAGTCTACTTTGTTGAACATCCTCGGTTTGCTCGACAATCCCAGTAGCGGTACCTATCAGCTGAACGGTGTCGAAGTGTCACAGATGACCGAATCACAACGCACCGACTTGCGTAAGGGTGTCATTGGTTTCGTATTCCAGAGCTTCAACCTCATCGATGAACTCAATGTGTATGAAAACATCGAACTTCCTTTGCTCTACATGGGTGTGCCTGCTGCCGAGCGCAAACGCCGTGTAGAAGAAGTGATGGACCGCATGGCCATTGCCCACCGCGTGAAGCACTTCCCGCAACAGCTCTCCGGTGGTCAGCAACAACGTGTAGCCATTGCCCGTGCCGTGGTAGCCAACCCCAAGATTATCCTTGCCGACGAACCTACCGGTAACCTCGACTCCAAGAATGGTCGTGAAGTAATGGACCTCCTTACCCAATTGAACAAGGAAGGTACAACCATCGTCATGGTTACCCACTCGCAACACGATGCCGGCTTTGCCAGCCGTACCATCAACTTGTTCGACGGTAGCATTGTGAGCCAGGTACAGATGTAATTGTTTCTAACGGGGCATCTTGAAGCCCCGCTTCCCCCATCTGTCATCCTGAGCGTTAGCGAAGGATCCGAAGACATAAAGTGGATGTAACCAGCTCCTTCTCTCCGTTCAGGATGACACAAATGGAGGATGACACGATGAAAGATGAAAAAGAAAACAACTATAATATGATACTACATTACATCATCACCGCCTGGCGCTGTATTTGGAAATACAAGACGCAAAACCTCATTTCAGTATTGGGGCTGTCTGTAGCATTGCTTTGCTTCAGCATCTGCCTGTATTGCACACGTTACATCTATAGCATAGACGAAAACTTTGAGAAACGTGAACGGATTGCCGAATTCGGATTGTCTCTAAAGGAAGGAAGACGTGTATCAGGAGTCCCCACCAATCTGCTTCAACAGGTAAGGCCACACATGGAAAGCGATGTAGAAGCCTTTGCCGCAGTGAGCTATGCCCGCGAGCGTGACTATAACGTAGAGGTAGGCGTCAAACAGCTTCCCTATACCTTATTAGTGATGGAAGTGGACACCACCTACCACACCGTGTTTACCCCCGAAGTGGTGAGCGGTTCATGGCAAGTGGCATCCAACACACCCAATGCCATTGTTTTGAGCGAAAGCAAAGCAAAGAAGATTTTTGGTGATGCACATCAAGCCATCGGCAAACAGATGACCTTGACGCAAAGGCTCTTCTCTTCGCCTGAAAGTACACCCCGTAACGGAGGCATCAGCTACACCATACAGGCGGTAATCAAGAACCTGCCTGCCAACAACAGCATGCAATTTATGAGCGACGTGGACGCATGGGCCATGAACGATAGTGAAGGATTGTTACGTGAAGGCATGAACCGACCGGGCATGACCGGCACCCAGGCATACGCTCTGCTGAAAGAGGGTACAGACATACAAACATTTATAGAGAAACTGAAAGAAAAGAAGCTCACCATGAACATGTGGAATGAAGACATGGAAATTATGGCAGAGCCTATGGGAAAAACCTTTAAGGAAAGTGCAGGGACGAAACTCATGGCAAGCATAACAACCATAGCCGGTTTTCTGATTCTGTTGGTAGGTATGCTGAACTTTTTCCACTTCCTCACAGGAAGCTACATGACCCGCATCCGCGAGTATAGCTTGCGGAGTGTGAACGGTGCCAAAGGCTTCCATTTGTGGAGTATGCTCAGTGTACAATCGGCTTTGCTCATTGTAGCATGTGGGTTGTTTACAGGCTTGTTTATGGAACTGGCTGCCCCTTACTTGCAACTCGATTTCTTCCGTATCGTACTGAAGGTAGATTACCTTACCCTCTTGCAACAAACTTCCGGCTATCTCATAGGGCTGTTGGTGCTTTGTATGCTTACCGCCTCCCTCATTGTATGGAAAGTGCGCAAGCTCACCATCCTGAAAGGACTCTTTGGTGGAGGTGGGGTATATGGCAAGCATCGTTTGCGCAACGTCTTGTTGGGCATTCAGCTCTTTGTGTGCTGGATATTCGTATCGCTTGCGGTAACCCTTTACTTCCAGGCCGAAAAGAGTGCCAAGGAAGTACTCAGCTCACTTTCCATTGAAGAGAAAGAAGAAATATTCAGCATTTCGATGGACTTCAGTTTCATCACTACACAAGAAAAGCGCACGTTGGTTGAAGAGATGCGCACCCTTCCGGGTGTGAAGGACATCCTGATTTCGGACATCCGTTATACACATGGTGTATCGGGCAATGTGCTTTACACCGAAAAAGGAAATTCAGAATCGCACATGAATATACCGCTTCATACCGTCACTCCCAACTTTTTGGAGTTTATGCAGATTCCTATCCGTAGTGGAAGAGGACTTGAAGGCCCGGGCGATATGGTGGTTGATGCTGCTTTGGAGAAACATTACCAAATGGAAATGATGGGCAAGACTTTCTCCTTGGATTGGAACATCAACAACATGCACACCGTGGTGGGCATTACGGAACCTTTCATCATCAGTACACAGAGAGGTGGAATGGATGTAGACGGTTTTGCCTTCTTAATAGATAACTCACATTCCTACATCGGTCATTGCTATGTGAAGTGTCATCCGGGCGAAAAGGCCAAGGCCAAGGCATCACTGGAAACCTTCTTCCAGAAACGCTTGCCCGAAAGCATCGAGATTAAATACAATACCCTGATGGACGACATCAAGGAAGTACAAGCCTTCGAGTTCAAGTTCAGGGGCATTGCAGGCTTTATGGCCGTAGTGGCTTTGGCCATCTCGCTATTAGGCATCTATGCTGCCATTACCCTCGATACGGAATACCGCCGCAAGGAAATGGCCATCCGCAAAGTGAACGGTGCCGGTTTGAAGAACATTGTATTCATCTTTGCCCGTCTGTACCTCTGGCTGTTGGTGATAACCGCGCTACTGGCCTTCCCGATTATAGCGTTGATCATGAATTTCATGAAAACCATTTATGCCATCTTCATCGAAACCGGCATCCTGTTCTATGGCGGCATCTTCTTGGGCATGGCAGCTATTGTGGCGCTGACGGTTGGTTTCCGCATTTACTTGATAACGAAAGTGAATCCGGCAGAGATTATTAGGAAAGAATAAAAACAACTATAATATGATACTACATTACATCATCACCGCCTGGCGTTGCATCTTGAAGTTCAAGACACAGAACCTCATTGCTGTGTTGGGCCTGTCGGTGGCACTCTTCTGCTTCAGCATCTGTCTGTACATTAGCCGCTACGTTTATAGCACAGACAATTGCTTTGAACAACGCAACCGCATTGTGCAATTTTCTACCCAAAATCCTGAAACGGGAGTCTCAGACGGACTAACCTTTTGCGACTTCTCCGATGACCTGAAGAAATTTTCCATCTCGGGGATAGATACCTACATCTATACCAATTATGTTGATAACCGTTCTTACAACGTAGAAGTGGCTGAAGGGAAAATGCTGCCCTACACATTGGCGGTTATGGAAACCGACTCGGCCTATCTGCGTGTATTCACCCCGAAAGTGTTGTACGGTTCTTGGCAACAAGCTGCTCATGCACCCAATTCCATCTTGCTATCAGAAACGATGGCCAAGCGCATCTTTGACAATCCGGCCGAGGCAGTAGGCAAACAGATGGTATTGACACATAAATTGATGACTTCCCCCGACTCGACACCCCGTACCGGCGGTATAGCCTATACTATCCAAGGGGTAATGGAAGACATGCCGCTGAACAACAGCCTAAACTTCTTACGAAACACAGATGCCTGGGTGCTGAACGATAGCGAGGGTATTCTGAATAGTGGTTGGAAACGCTCCATGGCCTCCGGTTGTACGTATGCCTTGTTGAGCGAAGATGTAGAGCAGGAAGCCTTCTGCCGTGAGTTCAATGCACGCAAGTTGGAAGGAGATTATTTCGGGCAGAGGCTACCGATTGTGGCATTCCCCTTCAATGAATTGTTTTGGAAGGGAGATAGAGCCTATGCTCCCTATCTTGCACTCACCACATTGATAGCCGGTGTGCTGATGCTGTTGGTAGGCATGCTTAACTTCTTCCACTTCCTGACCGGCTCATTTGTAACCCGCATCCGCGAATATAGCTTGCGACGAGTGAGTGGTGCCCGTGGTTGGCAATTATGGACGATGCTTTTTGTACAATCGCTTTTGTTACTTCTTGTATCGGGTCTCTTCTGCATGATGCTGATGGAACTGACGGCTCCATTCCTTTCTATCAACATGTTCGAGATGTCGATAACCATCGAACGCGATGTCATGATGTGGCAAACCGGAGGCTA
Source organism: Bacteroides sp. (assembly GCA_015060765.1). Taxonomy (GTDB): domain Bacteria; phylum Bacteroidota; class Bacteroidia; order Bacteroidales; family Bacteroidaceae; genus Phocaeicola. The sequence goes on along the minus strand of SUXW01000005.1, from coordinate 43,343 downwards.
CTTGCTCGGTTTGTTGGTTTGTTGCATGATTGCCGCTGCATTGGTGGTGTGGAAGGTGGAGCGTATCAGCATCCAACGTGGATTGTTTGGCGGTGGAGGTGTGTATGGCAAGCATCGGGTGCGCAACGTGCTGCTTGGAGTACAACTCTTTATCTGCTGGATATTCGTAACGCTTGCCACTATGCTCTATCTGCAATCGCAGAGGGCATCGAATACCCTCTTTGGCACCCTTACCCAATCAGAAAAAGAAAATATCTATAGCATTCCGATGCACGAATACACCTTCTTGAGCCAAGAAGAACGCTTGAACTTGGTAGCTGAGTTGAGCAAGGTGACGGGCGTGAAAGAGATGTTGCCTGCCTCTATGGAAGGTTATACCCGTGGTGTAACCATGTCTGCTGTCTTTACCCAACCAGGTAGGAATCGCGATCACGTAAAGAGTGTAACGGTTCTCTATGTAGTTCCCGACTTCTTCAAGTTCATGAATATGCCATTACAAGCAGGTGTGTTGCCGAAGACTGAAAACGAAATAGTTGTAACGGAGGGATTGGAAAAGATGATGGAGAAAGAGATGTTGGGAGAGATGTTGTACGATTATGGCGATAAGGGATATACCGTGACCGCTATATGCCAACCCCTCATACAATCTATCCAAGCATCATCCGGAAATTTTAACCAAAACATCTGCGTATTCTATCCGTTGGAGGAATACGAGATTTATCATTGTTACGTGAAGTGCGAACCCGGACAGAAGAAACAAGTTGGTGAAGGATTGGAGAAAGTGCTTCGCAAACACTTACCCGAGAGCATTGACATCCGCTTGAAGACCTTGATGGACGACATCCGTATGAAGCAATCTATGGAATTTACGCTTCGAGGCATTGTGGCTTTCTTTTCTATTGTTGCACTGATTATTGTCCTGCTTGGCATCTATGCCGCCATTACCCTCGACACGGAATACCGCCGCAAGGAAATGGCCATCCGCAAGGTGAATGGAGCGGGAGTGAAGCAGATTGCCCTGATATTTGCCCGCCTTTACATTTGGCTATTGGTAACCACCTTCATACTGGCCTTCCCGATTGTGGCATTTGCCGTCACAGAATTCAGTTCCATGTACGAAGTCTTCATCGATACCGGCATCTTGTTCTACGGAGGCATCTTCGTGGGCATGGCAGCTATTGTGGCACTGACGGTTGGCTTCCGCATTTACCTGATAACGAAAGTGAATCCGGCAGAGATTATTAGGAAAGAATAAAAAAGGGGTTCTGACTAAATTTAAAAAAGGCGATGAGTTCTACTTCGTAACACGCCGTGTTACAAGTAAGAAAACGCCGTGTTACTACCGGGAACTCGATGATTTATCGACAAAAAAGAAGAAACAATAAAAGAAAGAATAGTATGCTACTACATTACCTGAAAGTTGCCGTGCGCAACCTGTTGAAGTACAAGATGCAAAGCGCCATCAGTATAGTGGGGCTGGCATTAGGCTTTGCTTGTTTCGCCCTATCCAGCATCTGGTTGAAATATGAGATGACATACGACACCCATTGGCCCGATGGCGAGCGTATCTTTCACGTAGGAATTTGGCGGGAAAATGAAATGGAAAAGTTTATTCATTACACATCCTTTTTGGAAGCTTCGCATATTAAAGAGACTTTTCCAGAAATAGAAGCGAGTTGTGCCATTTTCCACCAACAGAAGAAGGAAAAAGGGAAAGACATCTATATATTAAAGACAGATTCGGCTTATACAAAAATATTCCCATTGACAATATTACAGGGAAACGACCAGTTCTTATATGATGACCGTTTGGCAGGTATTACTGAGAGTGGCGCCAAACGCTTGTTTGGAACAACCGATGTGTTGGGAAAAACACTTTCCAAAGATTTGAGACGAACCGATGTAGGAGATGAATATACCATCTGTGCCTTGCTAAAGGATATGGAAGGACATTCGTGTTATCCGTACGACGTTTTACTTTCGTCGAAAGATGAGAGACAGAGTTGGGGCTACCTGACAGCTTATACATTCGTAAAACTTGTAGCAGGAACTGACGTAAAAGCATTGGACAAGAAATTGAAGCAGAACCGGAGAGAAGAAACTTTCAATCTGGCTGATGGTGAAACACATACCATGACAAGCAACGATCCACTCACCATTGTCCCTATCAGCAGTATGCACTATACTTACCCCAAATCGACCGATTCCATCCATTTGGAACATATCCGTCTGTTCAATGCCGTTGGAGTAGTAATAGTGGTTTGCGCTTTGCTAAATTACTTGATACTTTACATCATCCGCTTGTATATCCGTCGACGTGAAATGGCACTTCGGCGTGTTCATGGTGCCAGTGAAGGAAATTTACTGCGGATGACCACAACCGAGTTCCTATTGCTGACGGCTTTTGCCATCTTTGTGGGAATGATGATTATAGAGTGTTTGTTCAAGCCATTTAAAGAAATGGTTGGCATTCATGAAAATGTGGGTTTCCTATATTGCGAGTCAGCGTTTTATATAGGAGTGGTAGTTATTATTTCTACAGTGATCTCTGCCTTTATACTCTATGCCCAACAACGCCATTCACTCCGAACTTCCTTACAACCCATCTCTTCGTCGGGACGTTTCTTTACTTTTCGCCGTTTGAGTATGGCCATTCAGTTGTTTGTCAGCATTTTTGTGTTGTTTGCCACTCTTACCCTGCAAAAACAGTTACACCATCTACACCATTCATCAGATATGGGCTTGAATATGGATGTGGTGATAGCTGAAGGATGGTTGAGTTGGGCAGAAGAAGATGTAGATGCCGCAATGGAGCAATTACCCTATCTGAAATATTACAAAACAGAAGAACATCCGTTTGATACGAGAAGCTACCGTACAGGAAGTTATGATATAAAACACGAACACGAAAGGGGAGAAATACTTACCATCCAAAGTAAAAAACATCGAATAAGTTATGATATCTATCAGATATTTGGTATGCAGATCGTAGCAGGTGAAGCTCCGAAAGAAAAAGGTAACGAGCAGAGTGTTTGGATAAATGAGGCATTTGCTACCAAACTTGGCTATAAGCCAGAAGAAGCTATAGGAAAACAACTATATTCTGTTTTTCTTGGCGGATGGAGTGAAGCAGGTAAAGAGCCCCGACATACTATCCGCGGTGTAATTAAGAATATCCAACTATCCCCCATATTACCACCTTCTCCCTCGGTCTATCAGGTTGCTTTGGAAGAGCAGAAGACATTCTCTTCTTCTTCGAAAAGCATTCATCGGAAACGTTTCCTAACCAGTTCCATTGGTGATGTTAATGTTTTGGAAGACAGCGTACGTTCTCATCTACAACGCACCTTCCCGCATGTAGATAGCCGATACATGCATATGGGCTTCTATACCGTTCGCGAAGAGATAGAAAAAGCCTTGCAATCGGAACGTATGCTAATGAAGTTACTCGGCATCGCTTCAGGAGTATGTGTACTCATCACGCTATTTGGTATCTTCTCCATGGTGAACCTGACGTGCGAACGTCGTCGGAAGGAGATGGCTATCCGTAAGGTGCATGGCGCAAAAATCGGCCATGTCATCGGACTGTTCGCCAAGGAGTATGGCATCTTGCTATTGGTTTCATCGGTAGTAGCGTTCTGTGTGGGCTATGTGGTGATGAAACAATGGCTACAGACGTATGTGATACAAACCGCCATTTCATGGTGGATATATGCCACCATACTCTTGACTGTTACCCTACTCATTGTGCTTTGTGTGGGCTATCGTGTTTGGAAAGCAGCCAACGAAAATCCGGCGGATGTGGTGAAGAGTGAATAGTAAAAAGAAATCTAAAAAATAAAAGTGATGAATATTTATCTGAAACTAACGCTTCGGAATTGGTGGAGAAACAAGCTGTATTTCTGCATTTCCTTGTTCAGTCTTACAGTAGGGCTGGCATGTACCAATCTATTGATTACTTATTTTATTCATGAATATAACATTGAAAGTACCAATCCCCATCGGGAGAACATCTACATTCTGCGACAGGACTCCCCGATGGAAGAGGGGAAGAAAGTGCCATTTATATCTGTTGATGCTTCGAACCGAATAAAAGACAGCTATGCCGAGGTGGAACAAATTCTCCGCATCAATTCCATGGATGTGGCTTATCTGCAATACGGGGAACAAACGGTAACAGATGCCTTATTCGTACGAACCGATGCCACACTGCTTCAGTTCTTTGATTATAAAACGATAGAAGGGAATCTGAAGGAGGCGCTGGAAGCACCTGATAAGTTGGCCTTGAGTGCCGACTGCGCCAAACGGGTGTTCGGTGACCGGAGTGCCATAGGAGAAATCATCGAGACAACCACGTTGGAGGGGAACAGAAAATCCTATCAGGTAGTTGCCGTAGTAGAGAACCGTCCACAATCTTTCTTGCAGTTCGATGCGCTTACCTCCATTGGAGCCAACTATTACGGTGGCCCCACTTTGCTGAAGTTGAAGGAAAATACCGATATAGAAGCCTTGTTGAAGAAGATAAAGGATGACAAGATTCCTACTCTTCTGCCCGGACAAACGGAATACCACATCGACCCCATCAAGGAGATTTATTTTAATGATAACCCCAACTCGCAAGAACTGCCTTTGCCTTTCTTCCATCATACGAATGTGCAATTGCTTTACATAGCCTTGATTTCGGCCTTGCTGGTATTGGTCATTGCTTGTTTCAATTATAGCAATCTGAACTTGAGCCGTACCTTACAACAACTCAAGATGATTCATATAGAAAAGTTGATGGGCGCCAAACTGAAGGAAATACGGTTGCAACTATTCTGGGATGCAACCGCCACTGTATTGATTTCTTTCTTATTGTCGCTCTTGCTCATCAATGATGTGCTGATTTTGTTCAACAAGTTGCTTCCCAGCCATCTGACGTATGGTTTCTTCTTCAGTTGGCAAGTGCTTCCGTTGTTGTTGTGCTTCGCCTTGCTATTGGCCGTTGTGCCGGGTCTATACATCAGTCACCGGTTATCCAAACAATCACTGAGTGAATTCCGCAAACAATATGCCGGTAAAGGTAAGCAACATCTTATACAAATGCTTGTTACCTTGCAATTCATGTTGTCGTTGGCATTGGTATATGCCACCACTGTAGCCCGGAGTCAAATGGATATCCTGAAGAGCCGCGCTTCACGCTACGAAAACTTGATTGAAATAGGCAACATGATGAGTGGTCCACGATTACAACCCTTCCAACAACAGTTGGCTACAAACCTCGATGGAATAGAGGCCATGAGTCTATCCTCCAACTCGATAATAAACGGTTATTTTTCCGAACTCGCCATTGAGCATCCCGATGGAACAGAAAAAAGATATCCGGAATTGGAATTTGAAACAGACACTTCTTTCTTCTCTACCATGCACATTCACTTGGTTGAGGGCCTTCAGCCAGCCGATGCCCTAAAGAAATACGGAACTTCTTTCTACATCAATGAACGCTATGCCCGCTTGAAGAATGTTTCCAGCGAGGACTTCGGACAAAAGACATTGCAAGACATCCTGCCAAGGGTACGCGTAAAGTATATTCTTACCGGGATGATAGAAAACTATCCTACCGCTTCCCTGCAAAAAGAAATCAACCCGCAAAGAATCATGGTTCGTGATTCGGGAGATACGTACTTGGGACAGGTAGGAAAATACGTGCTGATACGTCTGCAACCGGAGAAACGGAAAGCTACCCTTGAACGGATAGAACGGATATGGAAAGAGATGTTCAATGGACAGGACTTGGTCTATACCGACGTGCACCAACGGTTCATGGAACTGAACAAGGACGTGATGCAACTGAACCGCATACTGAATACTTATTCATTGATAGCTTTGTTGCTTACCTGCTTTGGGGTGTTCGGCATTTCATGGTATGCCCTCCGTCAACGTACCCGTGAAATTGCTATCCGAAAGGTTCACGGAGCCTCTACACTGAACATTGTATGGCTGCTCAATCGTCCGTTCCTTGGACAAATCGTATTGGCATACATCGTATCCATGCCTATAGCCTGGTACATCATGCAATGGTGGTTGGAACAATTTGTATACCGCCCAACAGTTACGGTATTACAATTTGTCCTTCCGTTTCTGGTTGTATGGGCCGTAGCCCTGCTTACTGTCGGTATCCACAGTTGGATTGCGGCAAAAGTTAATCCTATTCATAGTTTAAAGATAGAATAAAAACAACTATATTTGCCATACGAAATAACAGATTGCATTTATGATCAAATTATTTACTTTTATCTTTTCCTTGCTCTTGTTCTGCGGATGCAGTGCCACGAAAGAACAGAAAGCATCTTCTGACAAACAAGGCGAAGTCATCATCACGGGGCAAATCAAGAATCGTGACTTTTATCCACATGTCAATGAGATAGTTTTGCATCTACCTTTCTTTAGAGAAGGGAAAGTAACCTATACCACCGACATAACCGAAGACAATAGCTTTTACTTTAGTTTCATGCTTCATGCCGAGATGTGTGAGGTGGCCATCAAGCCCTATATAGAACATCTGTATGTACAACCGGGTGACAGCATCCATTTGGAAATAGATTTCAAGGATATGCTTCATCCTGTCATCAATGGTAATGGAGCTAAATTCAATGAACAAATAAACCAATTTATCGAAGGTGGTTACTATATGCAGGACTATCGTGTTTATCCGGACTTCAAGACGAATGAGGAAATGGAGCAACTGATGGAAAAGGGACATCAGGAAAGAATCTACCGATATGAAGAATATGTACAGAAACACCAACCTTCAGAAGTAGTGAAAAAATACATTGGCGAATTGCTGAAAGCAGACTATTATACGGCATGGTTCGATAATTTGTTCCATGCCCGTAATTATCGGATTGAAGGAGTTGATATTCATCGTTACACCGATAAGTTGACCGAAGCTGCTGCCTTATTGGAAAACCAAGTGATAACCGATGCACATTTTCGTATGTCGCAAGAAATGTATAGCTATCTTCACGCTATTAACGAACGACTCCAAGCCAATGATCACAATGTTACGTTGGAAGATGTACTTTCACCTTTGAAAGATACACCTGCCATGCCTTATCTGTATACCCTTGCCCTGTCTTCTTCCCTCTATCAACAGAACGATACCATTTACTTTGATAGCCAAAGGGAAAACTTTGATCGTTATATTCAGTCACCCTACCTCCGGAACTCCATCCTGCAAATCCACCAATCGAAGAAAGGATTTCAAGAGAATCCAAAACCGGTATCAGACTACATCCTTTACGGACGCTATCAAGATCAGGTAAAGGCACTCAAAATCATGCCTCACATGAAACCTTTCTACGACCTGTTGGAAGAACATCGTGGAAAGATGATTTATCTGGATTTCTGGATGCCATGGTGTCCACCTTGCCTTGCTGAAATGAAACCTTTGAAGGAACTTCGAAAGAAATACAGTACGGAAGACATTGTGTTTATCACCATCTGCGGAATCAATGACAGAAAGCGTCACAAAGAGATTCTCGACAAGCATGAGATGCATGTAGACGGTATTGAGCACATTCTGACTAATGATTGGCCGAATAATGATGAGGTATACAAAATGTACAATCAACTTAATGTAAACGTTTATCCGCATTATTTCATCATTAATCGCGAAGGAGTGATTGTAAACTACGGAAGCTTGATGCGCCCCAGCTATCCAGGCACAGCCGAATGCATTGACAAATGGATAAAATAAGGAGAAAACACCATACCAATTAGCATGAAAAAGGGATGAATGGTGCAAGTTACGGGCAGAAAAGCACGAAATTCGGCTTTAAAAAAGGTTAAATCACCCTATTCAAACCAGTTTAGTTACATTCACTTTCTTTGTTCGCGGTACATTGCATGATGGTACGCAATACTTCATACCATCATACACTGTCTGCGTACAATGGTACGATGTTCTAAAAATAGACTTTATCTGACTATATATCAATAATTTAATAGACTATTGTTACTTTATTTAGCGGACAAAGAAACTTTAGATGGACCGTTTCAAGAATGTAGCTTTTTCTTGGCTTCTTCGAGTACTTCTACCACACGGTCGCACCAAGCATCAAATTCCGGATCTTCCTTCTGACATTCGGGATGCTGAAGAATGTATTCCAACGACTTGCGAAGCCCCTGATCAAAACGGGTAGTGGCACAGAAATGAGGAACTGCCCGTTTCAGCTTGCTATTGTCGAATACCACACTACAGGCCTTGTCGCCTATCAAACTACCAGTAAAGTCGTAATCGCTTACCGCCGCCAGAAACTCGGAAGATACATAATAAGGCTTCAGCTCCACACCTAAACATCGGGCTATCTCTTCGTAAATCTGATTCCAGGTGAGCGACTCGTCGGAAGTTATCTGGAAAGCTTCGCCAATGGCATGGGCATTACCCATCAAGCCAATAAATCCTTTGGCAAAATCGGAATTGTGTGTCAATGTCCACAAGGAAGAACCGTCACCATGAATAATGGCAGGCTTTCCTTGCATAATGCGCCGGATAACCGACCAGCTACCGTTGTTCCCATGAACGGCAACCGGAATGGAACGCTCGTCGTACGTATGGCTCGGACGGATAATCGTAACAGGAAATCCGTTTTCACGATACATCTTCATCAGGAATTCCTCGCAAGCTATCTTGTTCCGTGAATATTCCCAATAAGGATTGGCCAATGGAGTGGCTTCATTGATCCGATGATTTCGCACAGGCTTCATGTAGGCAGAAGCCGAACTGATATACATAAACTGATGGGTCTTTCCATTGAACAGGCGATAGTCGCGTTCCAACTGTTCGGGCACAAAGCCGATGAAATCGCATACACAATCAAAATGCAACGAAGCAATCTTTTCGGCTACGGCCGCTTCGTCGTTGATGTCCACCACGATTTGTTTCACTTGGGCTGGAACCGCATCGTTGCGATTGCCTCTATTGATTAAATACAATTCCCAATCCGGCCATTGTTGGGCCAACAGGCGGGTAATGGCCATACTGATGGTACCTGTTCCACCGATAAATAATGCTTTCATAAAAAGACCTGTTTAAGTTATAATGCACAAATATACAAAAATACACGAATGTCAAACTATTTTATAAAATATTATTATCTTTGTGTGTCCTAAACTTTTAAAACAATTTATTATGACTATCAAAAGAATCCTTTCAATGGTAGCATTAGGATTATGTTACCAGTATGCCAATGCGCAGGAAATCAACATGCCGATAATACAGACCAAATATACGGCCGACCCTGCACCCTATGTTTTCAATGATACCATTTACTTGTATACCACCCATGATGAAGACAACGCCGAAGGTTTCGATATGCGGGACTGGCTGCTCTATACTTCTACCGATATGGTGAACTGGCAGGACCATGGCGCCGTAGCTTCTCTGAAGGACTTCAAGTGGTACAAGGGTAATAACGGTGCCTGGGCAGAAGAGGTGATTCACCGCAACGGCAAATGGTACATGTATTGTCCTATCCACGGAAACGGTATCGGGGTATTGGTGGCCGATTCACCCTACGGTCCGTTCAAGGATCCGATAGGAAAGCCCATCGTATGGCAACACGAGCATTGGAACGACATCGACCCTACCGTGTGGATTGACGATGACGGACAGGCTTATATGTATTGGGGAAATCCCGATCTCTATTATGTAAAACTGAATGAAGACATGATTTCAACAAGTGGAGAAATTGTGAAACTTCCAAAGATTCAGGACTATCAGGAAGGACCGTGGTTCTACAAACGCAACGGCAAGTATTACCTGGCTTTTGCTTCAACTTGTTGCCCCGAAGGTATCGGCTACGCCATGAGCGACAGCCCTATAGGACCATGGGAATACAAAGGACACATCATGGACCATACTCCACGTACCCGTGGCAATCACCCCGGCATCATCGACTACAAAGGCAAATCGTATGTATTCGGTTTGTGTTATGACATCTTCCGCCTGGAAACACCACGCCACGCCGAACGCCGCTCGGCCGTAGCCGCCGAAATGCAATACAACGAAGACGGTACTATCCAGATGCTTCCTTATTTCCAGGACTGTACATTAAACCAGATAGAACCGTTCAATCCTTTCCGCAAGGTGGAAGCCGAAACCATTGCTTGGGGATATGGACTGAAGACTACTCCAAGAAGGGCATGGGGTACTCATTCTACCAACCAGATTGTGACCAACATTGACGAAAATGAATTCATCCTAGTCAAGGGAGTAGATTTCGGTAAAGGTGCAAAGGGATTCAAGGTATGTGCCTCCACTCACTTGATGGGCGGTACCATCGAACTTCATATCGACAAGAAAGACGGTCCGATGATTGGAAAGGTAAAGGTAGGCAATACCAAAGACGAATATCGGGAATTTGAAACATCCGTAAAGAATGCCAAGGGGGTACACGACTTGTATCTGGTGTTCAAGGGTGGCGACTTCCAACAACGTAATCTGTTCTTTATGGACTGGTGGGAATTCACCAAGTGATAAACAACAGATATTCTCCTTCCGCCTCAATCGTAAAGGTTGGGGCGGTACATTCATTCAATGTGCCTTGCCACCAAGAGGTGAAGTCGTAAATGGGATAGCGCAAGCCCTTGCTTTTCAGCGCACGAGCAGTAAAATTAAAGATGGAAACCTGCTTGCCCGGTTGGCAAGGGAAAGTGCAAGTGTCCTTACAGGGAATGAACACACCATAATCGGTATACATCCTGACTTCCGCTCCCATACGGGCATATTCCATGAGTAGACTGATATTACCGATGGTATGGTCTTCACGCTTGCCCGTAGCTCCCAAAATGGCAATCCGCCGTTTGCCTTGCGACATCAGGTATTGTACCGCCTTCGTCTGGTCGTTCGTTTCCTGATCGGGATTGTAATGAATCAGTCCGGCAAAACGTTTCCGGTTCTCTTCGCTCAACGAATCGCCATCGCCTATGATGATATCGGGTATATATCCATGGGCTATATAGGCATCGGCTCCTCCATCGCAACATGCCACGTAAGGAGCTTCTTCCAATAAACTCAAAGGGAGAGGGGCTACGGGATATTCTCCATTGGCCAGAATAACGGCATCCACTTGTTTCATTGCATCATTTGTTTCCATTTCCGATAACCGAAGAAAGCAATTATAGCATAAAAGGCATACAGGGCAGCAGTAAAATGCAGGTCCTTGTAAATGTACAATCCTGCACATACCACATCGACCACTATCCATACCCACCATTGTTCGATGTATTTACGGGCAAGCATCCACATACCTACCACACTGAGGGCCGTAGTGAAAGCATCCCACCAAGGTACATTGCTATCGGTAAAGGCAAGCAAGATCCATGCAATTCCCAATTGGGCTATTACATACATCAAGGCGGCCTTTATCCAGCTCCGTTTCGGCATGTGGGTAATGGGCAGTTCTTCTCGGTTATCGGATGCATTACCGTACTTCCACACGCACCAACCATACACAGCGGCTCCTAAATAGTAGATGTTGATGCCAAAGTCGGCATACAATCCGGCTTCATAATACACAAAAATATAAATAGCAGGCATGATAATGCTTGCTATCCATAAGTAAATGCTTGCCTTATACTCCAACCAAAGATAAACAAGCCCTACCAGAGTTCCGATAATTTCCAATGCCATGCCAGTATTCCTTTATTTCTTCAGATATTTACAAAGCATTTCTACGGCTTTGGCGCGGTGGCTGATCTTATTCTTTACGGCATTTCCCAATTGGGCAAAGGATTCATTGTATCCCTCGGGCACAAAAATAGGATCGTAACCGAAACCGGCACTTCCGCGTTTCTCCTTGATGATTTCACCTTTGCAGATTCCTTCGAACAAATGCTGTTTTCCATCCAGAATCAGGCAAATGACTGTACGGAATTGAGCTTTCCGGTTTTCCACCCCCTGAAGATTCTGTAGAAGTTTCTGCATGTTGGCTTCCGAATTATGTCCGTCACCGGCGTATCGGGCCGAAAAAACTCCGGGAGCACCATCCAACGCTTCTACCTCCAGTCCCGTATCATCAGCAAAACAATCAAATCCATAGTGGTTATGGATGTATTCTGCTTTCTGAATAGCATTACCTTGTAAGGTATCGGCAGTCTCAGGGATATCGGCTGTACAACCGATATCCTTCAGACTCAACAGTTCTATTTTTTCGCCCAAGATGGAAGCTATTTCTTCCAACTTATGCGCATTGTTGGTTGCAAAAACCAATTTCTTTTTCATCCTCCGAATTATTTGAAGAGACCACCCAACAAACTACCGGCTGCGTCCTTCAATTTGTCGGCAACACCCGATTTGGTCACTTCGGCTATCAAATCGTTCACATCAATCTTCTTGCTGGATGTGAATTGTTCAATCACCTTAGGAATCATCGGTACAATGGCATTGATGATGGCAGGTGACAAACCCAACTTCTTGGCAATGTTGGAACTGAATATGTTGCCGGCCAAGGCAGTTACAGGACTGGAAGATGCCGATTCGCGACCGGTAAACAATTCCACGAGTTGATCGATACCACCTTCTTTACCTGCAGTTTCCTTGATACTACCAAAGATGGAGTCGGATACACCACCCAATACTTGTTCTTTCAAATTGTCAGGAAGAGATACACCGCCCAATACATCTACGGCCTTTTCCTTGATTAAATCTGTAATAAATGACATAATTCTATATTTTTGAATTTGTTATATTCTGGTTGAATCACTCTGTTATTATCGCAATTATTTTACCTTTAACGGATCAAAACCTTCACCATAAACACCCACTACGTTACTCTGCGAAATGAAGGCATTGGGGTCGATATCCTTTACCAAACGGAAGATATCGAGCGACTGGCTTTTCTTAGCCAATACCACCACCACCTTGATTTCTTGCTTACTATACCAACCGGTACCGTCGAGCAGGGTCACACCACGCTTCACTCGTTGGTTGATACCTTCGGCTATCTCGTCGTATTTACGCGAGAAGATAAGGAACTGAACCGATTGGCGGGCACTGTTGATGACATAATCAATCACCACGCTCATGATAAACAAGACCGTAAAACCAAACAATACACGCTTCCAATCCTGGAAAATGAAATAACAGGATGAAATGATGACAATGTCGCAATACATAATCATACGACCCAATGTCACATCCTTGTATTTGTTGATAATCCAAGCAATGATATCCGTACCACCTGTACTTCCGTTATTGATGAACACAAGTCCGATACCAAAACCCAAAATACCGGCCCCTATGACACAGGCCATGAATTCCTGTCCCTCACCCAAAAGCAAAGGTAGGCTACCGTCATCACCTCTCAACACTTCCTGTACAGCCCACAACATAAAGGTCAGGGCAAAGATGGCATAGATGGTCTTGATGCAGAACCGCCAACCCAGAATCTTCAATGCAAACGCCATGAAGATGGCATTGATGATAAAGTATGACACTTGAATCTCTATTCCCGTAACGTAATAGATGATGGCCGAAATACCTGTTACACCACCCGTCGCGATTTCGTAAGGAAGCATGAAAGCTCCCCATCCAACAGAATAACACAACAAGCCGAAAGTAATGGCGAGATAGTCCTTGATTTCTCTCGCCACTTTATGGTTCAGTAAAGCATTCATGAATTACAATACTACATTAACAATCTTCTTCGGAACGATAATGACCTTCTTCGGAGTCTTGCCTTCAATCCATTTTTGTGCCTGTTCATTGGAGAGAACGGCTGCTTCGATGGTAGCATTGTCGGCATCAACCGCAAATTCCAAGTTGAAACGTGCCTTTCCGTTAAACGAAATGGTGTACTTCACGGTGTCTTCCTTCAGATAGTCTTCGTTGCATACCGGCCATTGGGCATCGCATACGGTAGTGGTATTACCCAACAGTTCCCACAACTCTTCGGCCAAGTGAGGGGCGAATGGAGCAAGAAGCACGGTGAGGAGTTTCAACACTTCCTTGTTATGGCACTTCAACGCACCGAGTTCGTTCACACAAATCATAAAGGCACTGATAGAAGTATTGTAAGAGAAGGTTTCGATATCACCTGTTACCTTCTTGATGAGCTTATGGATGGCCTTGAGTTCTTCCTTCGTCGGTTCGCCATCTGTGGGAAGGAATTCATCGTTGCGGCTATAGAACAAGCCCCAAAGTTTTTTCAGGAAGCGGTGTACACCATCAATACCGTTGGTATCCCATGGCTTGCTTTGTTCTACCGGGCCGAGGAACATTTCGTACATACGGAGGGTATCGGCACCGTACTTCTCAACAATCATATCGGGGTTCACCACGTTGTACATGGACTTCGACATCTTTTCTACAGCCCAACCGCAAACATACTTGCCGTCTTCGAGGATGAATTCGGCATTATTATATTCCGGACGCCATGCCTTGAAGGCTTCTACATCGAGGATATCGTTCGATACAATGTTTACATCCACATGGAGCGGAGTTACATCGTATTGGTCCTTCAAACCGAGAGAAACGAAGGTATTGGTATCCTTGATACGATATACAAAGTTGCTTCGACCTTGAATCATACCTTGGTTCACGAGCTTTTGGAACGGTTCTTCCTTTACGCTCACACCAAGGTCGTGCAAGAACTTATTCCAGAAGCGGGAGTAAATCAAGTGACCAGTAGCATGTTCGGTACCTCCTACATAGAGGTCAACGTTCTGCCAGTAGTTGTCTGCCTTTTCCGATACCAATGCTTCGGTGTTGTGCGGATCCATGTAGCGGATATAGTAAGCCGATGAACCGGCAAAGCCCGGCATAGTATTGAGTTCGAGCGGGAATACATTCACGTTGTCGATGAGGCTGTTATCCACCACTTCACCCTTTTGAACATCCCAAGCCCACTTGGTGGCATTACCCAATGGAGGTTCGCCTGTTTCAGTAGGGAGGAACTTGCTCACTTCCGGCAATTCCAATGGAAGTTTGGCTGAGTCAATCATGTAAGGCATTCCATCCTTGTAGTATACAGGGAACGGTTCACCCCAATAACGCTGACGACTGAAGATAGCGTCACGCAAGCGGAAGTTTACCTTCACACGACCCAGATTGTGTTCCTTTACATATTTCTTGGTAGCGGCAATCGCTTCCTTGATAGTCAAGCCATTCAATGAGAGGTCGCAATATGGAGTTACGTCTGCTTTCGGTGAGTTGGTCACGATACCTTCCTTGGCATCGAAGCTTTCTTCACTTACATCGCAACCTTCTACAAGCGGAACGATAGGCAAACCAAAGTGCTTAGCGAAAGCATAGTCACGGCTATCGTGAGCCGGTACGGCCATAATAGCACCTGTACCATAACCAGCCAATACATAATCGCTGATCCAGATGGGCACTGCTTCGCCGGTAAACGGATTGATGGCATACGAACCACTGAACACACCGGTTACCTTACGGTCGGCAATACGTTCACGTTCGGTACGCTTCTTGGTTCTATCCAAATAAGCTTCCACTTCTTCCTTCTGGTCAGCAGTAGTCAATTGGGCTACTAATTCACTTTCCGGAGCCAATACCATGAAGGTTACCCCGAACATAGTATCTGCACGAGTGGTGAAGATGGTAAATTCCATGTCGCTATCCTTCACCTTGAATTGTACTTCGGCACCTTCCGAACGACCAATCCAGTTCTTTTGGGTTTCCTTCAGAGATTCTGTCCAGTCGATGTTGTCCAAACCATCAAGCAAGCGTTGTGCGTATGCCGATACACGCAAGCACCATTGGCGCATCTTCTTCTGAACAACCGGATGACCGCCACGTTCAGAAACACCGTCCACTACTTCATCGTTGGCCAATACAGTACCGAGAGCCGGACACCAGTTCACCATGGTTTCGCCCAAGTAGGCAATACGGTAGTTCATCAAGATTTCCTGTTGCTCCTTTTCATTCTTGGCGTTCCATTCTTCAGCAGTGAATTTCAGTTCTTCGCTACAAGCTACATCCAAACCTTCTGTACCCTTCTGTGCAAAATGTTCTTCGAGCTTGCTGATAGGCATCGCCTTGCCGCAAGTATTGCAATAGAAGTGGTTGAACATCTGTTGGAATGCCCATTGAGTCCAATGGTAGTAACCCGGTTCGCAAGTGCGCACTTCGCGGTCCCAGTCAAAGCAGAAACCAATCTTGTCCAACTGTTCGCGATAGCGATTGATATTGGCTTCGGTTGTTACAGCAGGATGTTGACCGGTTTGAATAGCATATTGTTCGGCAGGAAGGCCATAGGCATCGTAACCCATCGGGTTCAATACGTTGAAACCTTGCAAGCGTTTGTAACGTGCATAAATATCACTAGCGATATAGCCCAATGGGTGACCTACGTGCAAACCGGCTCCCGATGGATAAGGGAACATGTTCAGCACATAGAACTTTTTCTTCGATTCGTCTTCAACAACTTTGTAGGTCTTGTTGTCCACCCAACGTTGTTGCCATTTTTTCTCAATCTCTCTGAAATTGTATTCCATGATTTTATAATTGTTTTATTGTTTTTCTAAAATTAATGCGCAAAGATACAAAGACTTCCGCAATAAATACGTGAAGTTTCGAATGAAAGTTTAGCTTGTATAGGATGCTGAATACAATTATTTTAAAGTTTCGGCTTTATCTATATAGAGTGTACCACTCAAATGATCTGTTTCATGTTGAAAAATGATGGCGGTAAAACCTTCTACTGTATCACATTGCAATTCGAAAGTAGTCGGATGGTTGAATGTTACCACTACTTGTTTGCTACGCAAGACTTCTCCTCGTTGGTTGGGTACAGACAAGCAGCCTTCCCAACCTTTTTGCTTTTCGTCCGACAGGTAAGTCAAGCGGGGATTGACATAAAACTCAAAAGGTTGTCCGGGTTTGTCAAAGCGTTGCACGGCCACTACTTGTCGGCCTATCCCTACTTGTGGAGCGGCTATTCCCACTCCTTCGTTTTCAGGGTCAGTAACGGTGAGCAACATCCGTTCTTTCAACAATTCGAAAATAGGTTGTTGGATATCGGCTTGTGTCAAGGGTTGGCTAGGTTGACGGAGGAAGATGGAATCTTCCGCGTTGTCTATGGTCCATAAACGCATCTTGGTATCGGGAGCGTCGTTTATCAATGCTTCTTCATCGGAGGTCCACGAAGTGGAATTGTTACAGCTCTGAGTACCTATTGTTGTCATAATAAAAACGGTTGCAAGGAAAGCTATTCCTTTTAAAGTTATTTTCTTCATACGTATAGTTATTTCAAATAATGGATTCTATCAAGTACAAAGATAATTTAAATTCCTATTTTTGCAGAAAGAAATTTTGAATAAATAATCCTAAGAAGAAGGAAAATGGCAAGCAATCCCGATTTAGTACAATACATAGCCGACCAAATGAATCGGGCTGGCGAAATCACATCCAAGAAAATGTTTGGTGAGTATGGGCTCTATTGCAACGGAAAATTCTTTGCAATGGTGTGTGATGACCGCTTGCTTTTCAAGCCCACAGAAGGTGGGCGGACTCTATTGGGTACTCCTGTTCTCCAATTGCCTTATCCCGGTGCCAAACCTTGTTTCTACATCGATAATGTAGATGACCACGAGTTGCTTGTAGCGTTGACAAAGGTTACTTGCAAGGAACTTCCAGAGTCGAAAGTAAAAAAGAAAAAGGAACAAAGTTGAGTAGTGTATCACTTTATAATTTCGTAAAATTAATTACCTTTGTGCGTAATAATATATTTCTGCCTATGAAAAACATTGTTTTAAGTGTATTGACTCTATGTTTTAGCACTTGTATTTGGATGAGTTGCTCTTCTTCCAAAGAAGAGGTGTTTTATAAAGGAGCCGACATGGGATGGCTCACTGAAATGGAATCAAAGGGACATAAATTCTATAATGCCGATGGCGAAGAGCGCGAAGGTACTGCACTAATGAAAGAATACGGTATGAATGCCGTGCGCCTGCGTGTATGGGTAAATCCCGAAAAGCATGGCAATTGGTGCAACAAGGAAGATATGTTGGTCAAGGCACTTCGAGCCAAAGAATTAGGAATGGATATAATGGTGAATTTCCACTATAGCGACTGGTGGGCCGACCCTGCCAAGCAGAACATTCCTGACGCTTGGAGCGGACATACCTACGAACAGATGAAAGAAGATGTGGCGGCCCATACCCGAGAAGTGTTGCAATACATCAAGGATCATGGCATAACACCCAAATGGGTACAAGTGGGCAATGAAACATCCAACGGTTTTCTTTGGAGTGTGGAAAGAAATGAAAAAGGATGGGAAATCAAGGATCAGGAAGGACGCACCACCATTACCGAATCGATGGGACATGCCGAAAGAAACCCTGAACAATATGCCGGACTCTTTGCCACAGGTTACAATGCCGTAAAGGAAATCTTCCCCGAAGCCATCGTCATTGTACATTTAGATAACGGATTCGATGAAGATTTATACAACTGGAATCTCGATATTCTAAAGAACAACGGTGCCCAATTTGATATGATTGGTATGTCACTCTATCCTTTCTGGGCTATGGATGCGGGCCATCGTGACGATGCCGAAACCACCATTACCGATTGTATTGAGAACATCAAGAAAGTCAGCGAAAAATACGGTTGCGACGTAATGATTGTAGAAACAGGTATGGATGCTTCCAAACCCGAAGAAGGTTATGCACAACTGAGTCGTATTATCCGGGAATGTAAGAAAAATACCAATGGACGTTGCAAAGGAGTTTTTTATTGGGAACCCCAATGCAAGCCCAGTCAGTATAAGTTGGGTGCCTTCACAGAAGACGGACGTCCTACTAAGATTATGGACGCTTTCTTAGAATAAACAGATTATAAAATAGCATCAGCCAAAGCCTCCATAGCAGGCAAATCGGTTTGTTTCATGCGGGCACGGATAGTGACCATAGGGCCGACTATTTCTATTTCTTTCATCTTTTCGAGCATCTCCGTCATGATACGTCCGGCGCAAGGTGCCCAAGAACCGTTTTCAATGATACCTACACGACGTTTCTGATAATTTTTCAATTGCAGATGGTGTAGGAAATCATACATAGGAGGAAATACATTGGCATCGTAAGACGAAGCAGCCACAATCAATTTACCCATGCGGAAGGCATCTTCTACAGCCTCGGCCATATCATCACGGCTAAGGTCGGCAATAGAAACTTTTGGAGCACCCTTGGCAAGAAGTATTTCTTTCATCTTGCGAGCGGCTTCGGCCGTACCTCCATGAATGGAAGCATAAGCGATGAACACTCCTTCGGTTTCCACCTCGTACTTGCTCCATATATCATAAAGACCAATGTAATAGCCTAAATTTTCTTTCAGTATCGGACCGTGAAGCGGACAGATGCATGTTACATCGAGAGCAGTCAATTTCTTGAGCAAAGCCTGGACTTGTACACCATACTTTCCACAAATATTAAAGTAATAACGGCGTGCTTCACAAGCCCATTCTTCATCGTGACTTAAAGCACCAAACTTGCCAAATCCGTCGGCCGAGAATACCACTTTGTCGGTTTGGTCGTAAGTAACCATCACTTCGGGCCAATGCACCATAGGAGCCATGAAGAATTGTAAAGTATGTTTGCCTAAAGAAAGTGTATCACCTTCTTTCACAGCTATGGTTCTTCCTTCAAATTCAGTTCCTTCGAAAAAGAGTGGCATCATTTGAATGGCTTTGGCTGAAGCCACAATTTGAAGTTGGGGATACTTTGCCAATACTTCGGCAATGATTCCAGCATGATCGGGTTCCATGTGGTGTACCACCAAATAATCGGGTGTGCGACCTTGAAGAGCTTCTTCCAAATTGTTCCACCATTCGTTGCCCTTACGCCGGTCCACTGTATCCATTACGGCTATTTTCTCGTCATCAATAAGATAGGAATTATAAGATATACCATTGGGTACAATGTATTGACTTTCAAAAAGATCAATATCCATATCATCTACACCAATGTATCGGATCGATTCTGTAATATAATGTTTCATTATCTGATTGTTTTTAGATTTCGGCCGCAAATATCTTAAAAAAACGGATAACAACCAATTTACATGATGCATCTTTATTTATTTATAGTTGTTTTTTATACTTTTACGATGATTATCATTATTTTTGTACCCATGAAATCCAATACTCTTACTATCCTTTTGATATTTCTTCTTACCCTGAATGTTCGGGCACAAGAGGATACATTGCGTATTGTACAGGATAGTTTACAAATAAAGAAAGATATAGTGAACAAATCATTATCGACTCCTTTCCAAATGAAAGCCGATGAACGGATAGATATGCCTTTACCTCAATTATCCAAAAATTCTTCCATTCATGTTCCTATACAAAAACCTTCGCTATTGCTTCCTTATTATACTAATCCTTCCCCTTTGTTCAAAGGAGATTATAATACTGGCGGACTCATGTTCGCACATCGACATGGAATATTGATGGGATCCGGAAGTCAAACAACACTTCCAGGCATCGGACGAAGTAATGATGCTTCATTGGCATACATCCATTCTTTCAATCCCCAATGGACTCTTACGGTAGGCGTGGATGCTAACAAAATGCACATGAATCATTTTACGGGACAATCATTCGGAACATCTGCCACTTTATCTTATCAGGCAACCGACCGTTTGACTTTCAATGTATTTGGTGGATATAATTCAGGATATGTACCCGGTCGTCAGAGTTATCGATACGGAGGAACAATAGGTTTCGACATGACCGAACACTTCGGCATGGAAATGGGAGTTCAACGCTATTACAATCCACTTCGAGGAGGATGGGAAACTGTTCCCATTGCCATTCCATATTACAAATTCAACAATGGAGCAAAGATGGGTCTCGATGTGGGTGGCCTGATTTATCAAATTTTTCGAAATGCCTCTTTTAAAGGATCAGTCAAAAGTGGTGCAAGACCCAATCCTACTATTGCTCCACAAGGACCAAGAATTGAAATCAGATAAACTCAATATTGCTCTACATAGACCAGTTTCGACAAATCATATCCACGTTGCTTGATATTCTGAAGAAGTCTCTTCAAGATATTTTCCGACAACTGAGGAGTACGACTCAATATCCATAAATATTTATCCGAACTGCTACCAATAACAGCATATTGGTAATTTTTGTCTATTTCAAATACATAGTAGTCAGAATAAAACCATAGAAAGAATGAAACCTCTAACCGACCTGGATATTTCAGTGGATCGGGTTGTTTGGCTTTCCCTGTAATTTCCTTCGGATTTCCATCTTTAATGCCACGATTCACTACCTTTATCTTTCCATTAGGAAGCATAGAATAATCGGCAGTAACATGTGTCATTCCTTTTTCAAAACGATGCTCAAAACGAACTATTTCATACCATTTGCCCATAAAACGTTTCAAGTCTAATTGCTTTACAGTAGAAGTATTGAGTACCTTGGGTTCATTGGCCTGACAAGGTCTACTTGTCAGAACAAGCATCAGTCCTCCTACAAAGGAAAATGCACATAATAAATTCTTCATATTTGTTTTGTTAAATAACATGTTCTAATTTAACCAATAAGAATGGATTTTTGTTCGTCAAATAACCGATGATACAGAAAACAACCTATCTTTGTAAACACAATAAAAGAAAAAGAAATATATAAGGATATGAAATATGCAATAATTGGAACCGGTGCCGTAGGAGGTTTCTATGGAGGAAAACTAGCAAATGCAGGTAAGGATGTTCATTTCTTGTTACATAGTGATTATGAATATGTAAAGAAGAACGGATTACAGATAGATTCGTGCGATGGTTCGTTTCATATAGCTGCACCGAATGTCTATAACAATACATTGGATATGCCAAAAGCCGACATAGTGATTGTGGCATTAAAAACCACCCGAAATCATTTACTGAACCAATTACTTCCACCTTTATTACACAAAGAAACATTAGTATTGCTCATTCAAAACGGAATTGGTCCTGAACCCGAATTGCAGAAACATTTCCCAGATCTCTATCTTGCTGCCGGACTGGCATTCATATGCTCGGCCAAGACAGAACCGGGTCGTGTAAACCACCAATGCTACGGTAGTATTAACATCGGTAACTATTCATGTAAGAACGAAACTTTATTCAAAACTATGATAGCCGATTTTATAGAAGCCGGTATCAAAACGGCTGAAATAGAATACAACGAAGCACGTTGGAAAAAAGCGGTATGGAATATGCCATTCAATGGAATGACCGTAGTTATGAATGCCCAAACCAATGAGTTATTAGCACATCCGGCCACTATGCAACTTATCCGTCGTCAGATGTTCGAAGTCATCGGTGCTGCCAAAGCATTAGGAGTGAAGAATATTGACGAATCATTTGCCGATAAAATGATAGAGAATACACTTAACATGACTCCCTATTCACCTTCTATGAAATTGGATTATGATTTCCATCGTCCAATGGAAATCGAATATCTGTATAGCAATGCCATCGCCGAAGCACACCGTATAGGTTATTCCATGCCTTGTCTGGAAATGCTGGAAGCCCAATTAAAATTCTTGAACAAGAAACAATGCGAAACGAAATGATACAAAAAGGGCTTGCAAATAATGCAAGCCCTTTTAATTAATATTCTGTTTCTTATTCAGCGGTAGCCAATGGAGAAGGAGTGTTGTATACACGG
This sequence comes from Bacteroides sp., assembly GCA_015060765.1. GTDB lineage: Bacteria > Bacteroidota > Bacteroidia > Bacteroidales > Bacteroidaceae > Phocaeicola. The sequence goes on along the minus strand of SUXW01000005.1, from coordinate 20,679 downwards.
GCAGCCAATTCCTTATCCAACATATACATGCCATACTTATTGTCTTCTACAGCTTCTACAGCAGCAATCATATCGCGAGCTGATTCTTCTTCTTCCACTTGTTCGTCGATAAACCATACAAGACGGTTGATAGATGCAAAGTCACGGTCTTCATTGGCAATAGCAGCCAAGTTATTGATAAGTGAAGTTACTTTCTTTTCATGTTCCAAAGTCTGCTTGAACATATCAAGTACATTGTTCCACGTAGCTGGTACTTCTTCAATAGGGAGCAAAGTAACCTTAGCGTCGCGTGAGTTCAAATAATTCATGAAGATACGTGCATGATCTTGTTCTTCCTGGAATTGAACATAGAACCAGTTGGCTACACCTTTATATCCCTTTGTTTCTGCATCGAGTGACATGGCCAAGTAAAGATAGGCTGACCACAATTCGGCATTGATCTGTGCATTGATTGCATCATGTAAATTCTTGCTTAACATAATCTTCTAGTTTTAATGGTTATTTTCTTTAATGCAAATTAAGTGAATTTTTATCAGTGTTACAATCTTTTTCCAATAGAATTTATTTATAGACTAATAGATAATTTTTATCTTTGTCAACAAAGAAAACAATCAATCCATACATCATGAAAAAATACATTTGCCTGATTGCCTTGGTTATGGCAATTTCATCTTGTAACCAACAACAAAAGAACGAAATAATTCTTCCTGAATATTCTTCACCGAAAATGATGAACAATAACGGAAATCCGTTGCTCGACTTTAATTTCAATGCCGATCCTACTGCCGTAGAGCACGAAGGAAGACTTTATGTGTATGCAACAAACGATCATCAACAACTCGATATAGTGGGACCGGAAGGAAACAATGGGTATCAACACATTCACTCATTGGTAATGATGTCGACAGACGATATGGTAAACTGGACATTTCATGGATACATCGATGTGAAATCCCTTTCACCTTGGGGAATTGCATCGTGGGCACCTTCGATTACCAAACGAGTGGAAGCTGATGGAAAGACGCATTTCTATCTATATTATTCCAATTGTGGAGTAGGAGTGGGGATGCTTACTGCTACATCACCTGTAGGACCTTGGACCGATCCGTTGGGAAAAAATGTAGTAGACAAGCAATCGGAAGGATTAGGCAATTGTGGTGCACCGTTCGATCCGGGTGTAGTGGTCGATGATGAAGGTCGAGGATGGCTTTCATTTGGTGGAGGTTCCAATCAGTTTGGCACAGAATACAATCCCGGCAATGCAAGAATCGTACGCTTGGCCGATGACATGATGCATTTGGACAGTCCCATTACAGAGATAAAGGCACCCTATCACTTCGAAGCCAATGAACTGAATTACATCAACGGAACCTGGGTATATACTTATAATACCAGTTGGGTGGAAAGAAAAGAATGGCCATTAGAAACCGAAAAACCTAGTATCTGTTGCATGAGCTACATGACCAGTAAAACTCCACTGGATACAGATAGTTGGGAATATCAAGTTAATTATTTCAAGAATCCGATGGATTATGGTTTCTTGCCCAGCAACAACCATACTCATTTACATAAGTTCCAAGGAGAATATTATCTATTGTATCATACCCTTGTATTGGAAGAACACCGCAATGGAAAAGGAGGCTTCCGTTCGGTATGTATCGATAAAATAAAGGTAGATGAAGAAAATCTGACTATTCATATGGGAGAAGCTACCCGAACCGGTGTTGATCAATTAAAACCACTCTATCCATTTAATTGGGTACAAGCCGAAACCGTAGCAGCTACTCACAACATCCGCTTTGTACCTACCGGACGTCCAGGCGATACGGCTGCCGCCTGTCATACCGACGGACAAATCTTGAAAATACGTGGAGTGGATTTCCATACTGCTCCCCAAGAAGTGAATGTAGTAGTGAGAGGACCCGGTAAACTTACCGTCCGTTTGGATCATCCCAAAGAAGGACAAATTATCGCCAATCTCTCCTTCGAAGGCGATGAATGGAAAGAAGTGACCGAAAAAATAACTGTTCCTGTATCAGGACAACACGATTTGTTCTTCATTACTTCGGAAGGTGATTTTCAGTTTGATAAATGGAAGTTTATTCCCTAAACTTCCATTTATCAGCAAACGGAATAAATAGCAACTATTCCACTTACAATCATCATAGTATATACTATATTCTTTAATTTCCGATTGCTTATAAATTCAAAGCAACGGGAACCTATCCATGTACCTATCAAAAATACCAAATCCAAATCCACTTACCCGCTGAATGAAACTGGCTATAACGGCCAATACAAATACAAACAGTAAAATGGTCATTACAATCCTAATTTCTCGGAAATTTCCAACATCCGTTGGATAGGCTTTACTGCTTCTTTAGCTATTTCAGAATCAACGGTCACTTCCGGCCATTCGTATTTCAAAGTTAGATACAGTTTTTCCAACGTATTCAAACGCATGTAGTTGCATTCATTGCAAGAACAAGTACCGTCTTCTGGAGGAACCGGAATGAAATTCTTTTCCGGACACTGTTTACGCATCTCGTGAAGTATACCACTTTCCGTTGCGACGATAAAGTTAGTTTTTGAACTGTTGATAGCATGTTTCAACAATCCGGCAGTAGAGGCTACCTTATCGGCCAACTTAGCCACAACTCCTTTACATTCAGGATGTACCAATACATCTGCATCGGGATATTGCTTTTTCAATTCAATGATCTTTTCAACAGAGAATTGTTCATGTACATGGCAAGCACCATCCCATAACAGCATTTGTCGGTTAGTAATGGAGTTAATATAATTACCTAAATTTCTATCCGGTCCAAAGATTATTTTTTGTTCCTTTGGAAAACTGTCAACAATTTGCTTAGCATTGGTAGAAGTCACCACTACATCGGTAACAGCCTTTACAGCTGCCGTTGTGTTGACATAGGAAATAACAGTATAATCCGGATGTTCTTTGACAAATTGCGAAAATTTATCGGCTGGACAACTATCGGCCAACGAACAACCTGCATTGAAATCGGGTACCAATACCTTTTTATCAGGACAAAGCACTTTGGCTGTTTCACCCATGAAATGGACACCACACATTACAATGATGTCAGCATCGGTTTTGGCTGCCCATTGAGCAAGAGCCAGACTATCGCCAACAAAATCGGCTATATCCTGAATATCACCATGCTGGTAGTAATGCCCTAATATAACGGCATTCTTCTCTTTACACAGACGTTTTATTTCAGTTCTTAAATCAAGGCTTTCATCTACCTTTTCGGTAACATATCCTTTTTTTAACCATTCTTCCTGAATCATAAATTATATATTTTTTCTGTTTTTTAAAAAAAAGACCTTATGTTGATGGTAATTGTCTGTTGATAATGTTAGTAAAAAAGCATTCATTTTTTTGCATCCTAAGTTATTTCATAAATACGTTGGATTATAAATACTCTATCAACAAGCTTATTTATTGAAAATGTATACTTTATTTATATTATCAACAGATTGTTGACACCTTGCAAAGTTAAGAACTTTATAGTTATCAACCGATAAAACAAGCATTAAAATGTGTTGATATTGGATGTTTAATTTTTATCGTATCTTTTTTGGAAAGTTTATTGGTAGAATGCTATATGCAGATTTTTGAAAAATGCAAGAATAATTTATAAAAGAATATGATGAAAGTTTTTACAGGTTTTCAACACTTATCAACAATTAGTTGTTATCTTTGCAGCCATATAAATTATGATACAACTAAAACTATGAGAAAACTTAAGATTTTCGAATTGAATCGACTATCGGTCGATGAATTTAAACAGGCAGATAAACTTCCGTTGGTAGTGGTACTCGATGAAGTACGTAGTTTGCATAACATTGGCTCTGTATTCCGTACATCGGATGCGTTCCTGGTCAATTGTATTTATCTTTGTGGCATTACAGCCACTCCTCCTCATCCTGAAATGCACAAAACAGCTCTTGGGGCAGAAGATTCTGTAGATTGGATTTACAAGCAACATACTTTGGAAGCCGTAGAGGAACTTCATCGTGAAGGTTACACGGTATTGGCTATCGAGCAAGTGGAAGGTAGTACCATGCTTGGTGATCTGACATTGGATCCTGATAAGAAATATGCCATTGTAATGGGTAATGAAGTGAAAGGAGTACAACAAGATGTAGTCAATGCTTGTGACGGTTGCATTGAAATACCTCAATATGGTACGAAACATTCATTGAATGTATCTGTAACTACAGGTATTGTATTGTGGGAATTTGCCAATAAATTGATGGAATTCAGAGAGTAACGTTAAAGTTGTCCGCTTTCTACAAGTAGTACAACGCGTTCTGTCATAGCATCTTCGTCTTCCGGGTGATATTCTTTTTTCAGACTTGCTCCAAAAAGAGCGGCAAAGGCTTGATAAAATCCGGCTTTGAATGGTCCTAAAAAAGCTTTGACCAGTTCGTATGAAGAAGAATCCGTTTCTCTGTTAATCAGTTTAATCAATAGTTTTCCTTGAGAAAAAGTTAGTTTCTTCATCACTGGAGTGTATTGTTCCTTAATGCTTTTTTCCACTAATTTCAAATGTCTTTCTCTGGCCTTTTCATCAGGAAGAGTCTGTAGATATTCGTAAGTTTCGATGATGGCGCGGTTTACTTCTTTAGCTATCGGTAATGTTTTTTTTACATTTCTTACCAAGCGGTTGTATTCTCTTCTTTTTTTCTCACTTTTGAAATTCAAAGGTTTGAACACATAAAGTACAGGCATACGCAAGGAAGGTATGGTATCTCCTTGATAAATACAGACAGGTACCATATATCCATTGATAGAAGTAGTTTCTTGCTTGGATTGTGAAAAGGAAGCAAGAGCTATCAAGGTAAAAAAGAACAAACAAAATAGTTTCAGTTTCATTTTCGGTGTAAAAATACGAAGAAATACTATACAACACTTTTTATAAATAGATTATTTAACATCAAACACACGGATATATGGAAAAAATATCAAGGTTGTTAAAAATTATATTAATTGCTTGTTATTCAATGTTTTCATTTGTTGATAACTTATCGGCACAAGAAACATGGGAAGAAATAATTGAACAATTGGTTGTCAATGATGAAAATGATTCTTATTCGTATGAGAATGTCATGGAAGAATTGGCCGAATTGAAATCGAATCCTATACCTATCAATTCGGCTACCAAGGAGCAATTGGAGAGTATTCCTTTTCTTTCTTCTGAATTGGTGGAGAACATATTGTATTATTTATATAAATATGGACCTATGATCAGTGAAAAGGAATTGATGATGGTAGAAAATATGGACCGACAAACCATGCGTTTTCTATTACCATTAATCACTTTTCAAACTATCGATAAAGAAAAAAATACCATTAGTCTCAAGAATATAGGCAAATATGGTAAACATGAATTATCGGTCCGGATGGATGTACCTTTCTATACCAAAGAAGGTTATCGGGATAAATATTTGGGTGATAAGCTTTATCATCAATTCAGATATAGTTTCAGATACGGTAATCACATCTATATGGGTATTACGGCAGAAAAGGATGCCGGTGAATGTTTCTTTCAAGGAAACAATAAAAAAGGATACGACTATTATTCACCTTACCTGTTAATTCAGAATATAGGGAAAATCAATTCTTTAGCCATTGGCAATTATCGTTTGAACTATGGTTATGGATTGGTTATGAACACTAATTTTGGATTGGGGAAGACTTCGATGCTGGCTACATTGGGCAATTCATCAAAAGGAATCAGAAAACATTCTTCTACGGATGAATACAATTACCTTCAAGGAATAGCGGGTAGCTTTTCATTATCGAAACGGTGGACCATTGATGCTTTCTATTCTTATCGTAAAATGAGTGGAACTATAAAGGATCTGTTTATAACCTCGTTGAAAAAGGATGGATATTTTCGGACTCAAACCGATTTGGAAAAAAGAAACACCTTTACTAATCGGTTGATTGGAAGTAATTTAAACTATAATGGAAAACATTTTGAATTTGGATTAACAACGGTTTATAATGTTTTCAACAGGGTGTTGAATCCTGATATCCGCTATTACAATACCTATTATCCAAGAGGCGATTATTTCTTCAATACCGGAATCAATTATAAATTGTTCTGGAAGCAGTTTACATTATGGGGAGAAACAGCCATAGACAAGAATGGAAAGATAGCCACCTTGAACGTATTGCGTTATTCACCGAAAAGCAATACCCAAATAATGGTTATGAACAGGTTTTATGATGCAGCTTATCAAAGCATGTATGCCCGTTCCATTGGCGAAGGAAGTATGGTTCAAAATGAAAGTGGATTTTATATAGGTTTGGAAACCAGTTTATTACGTTATTTCAAATTGAATGCATATATCGATCGTTTCTATTTTCCTTGGAAAAAATACCTGGTAAGTAAAACTGGTACCACGGGTTGGGACGGTTTGTTGCAATTAAGTTATTCACCTACTTATAAACTGAATATGTTAATAAGATACCGTTATAAGAACAAATATAAAGACTATACTGACGATTCGGATGTAAAACATACTCTTCCCTATATCCAACAAAAATGGCGGTATCAATTGAATTATTCACCTACTGATGAATGGCAGTTGAAAACTACCCTCGATTATGTGAATAACCGTTATCGCAATGAAAAGGCGTCGCAAGGTATTTCGGTAGCACAAAGTTTCAGTTTTCCGTTCAATAGACTGCCTTTGAAAATAGATGGAAACATAGCCTGGTTCTGTACGGATGATTATAGTTCCAGAATATCCTTTTACGAGAAAGGATTGCTTTACATGTTTTCTGTTCCTTCCTTTTATGGAAGAGGAATACGGATTTCTTTGCTTGGCCGTTATCAGTTGGATGAACATTGGGTGTTTCAAGTCAAATACGGATTGACCCGTTATTCCGATAGAGAAACCATAGGAACCTCTTTGGAACAAATCAATGGAAATGTAAAAAGTGACCTTTATTTGCAAATGCGAGTAAAGTTTTGACTATCTTTGCATCCAAATTCAGAATAATCAATAAAAATAAGATAAATGGCATTAAAAGCAGGTATTGTAGGCCTTCCTAACGTAGGAAAATCCACTCTTTTCAATTGTTTGTCGAGTGCAAAGGCACAGAGTGCAAACTATCCATTCTGTACCATCGACGCCCAGCAAGGACAGATTTCTGTTCCCGATGACAGGTTGAACAAATTAGCGGAATTGGTAAAACCGGGACGCATTGTTCCCGCTACTTGTGATATTGTGGATATTGCAGGATTGGTAAAAGGTGCCAGTCAGGGCGAAGGATTGGGTAACCAGTTCTTGGGAAATATCCGTGAAACCGATGCCATTATCCATGTACTCCGTTGTTTCGATAACGACAACATAGTGCATGTAGACGGTTCGGTGAATCCCGTACGCGACAAGGAAATCATTGATGCGGAATTGCAATTGAAAGATTTGGAAACCGTAGAAAATCGCATCAAGCGTGTAGAGAAGCAAGCCCGCGTAGGGGGTGACAAGCAAGCCAAACTGGAATACGATGTATTGGCAGCTTATCGGGATGCTTTGTTGCAAGGTAAATCGGCCCGTACCGTTACTTTCGAAACCGAAGACGAACAAAATGTAGCCAAGAACCTGTTCCTTCTTACCACCAAGCCCGTACTTTATGTATGCAATGTAGACGATACTTCGGCTGCCAATGGTAATCCTTATGTAGAGGCCGTTCGCGAAGCCATCAAGGACGAAGAAGCCGAACTGCTCATCATCAGCGCCCAGACTGAAGCCGATATAGCCGAACTCGAAAGCTACGAAGAAAAGCAGATGTTCTTGGAAGACATGGGCTTGAAGGAATCGGGTTGCGACCGCTTGATAAAGGCTATCTATAAGTTGCTGAATCTGGAAACCTTCATTACTGCCGGCGAAATGGAAGTAAAGGCCTGGACCTACCGCAAAGGTTGGAAGGCTCCTCAATGTGCCGGTGTAATCCATACCGATTTCGAAAAAGGCTTTATCCGTGCCGAAGTCATCAAGTACGACGACTATATCAAGTATGGTTCTGAAGCAGCTGTAAAGGAAGCCGGAAAGATGGGTGTAGAAGGCAAGGAATACGTAGTACAAGATGGTGATATCATGCACTTCCGTTTTAACGTATAAGAAGAATTATCAGAGAAATTTGAAATACTTGTAAAAACTTTACTTTTTTGTTGAAGAGGTTTGTTGCAAAAAGAGTGAGTCCTCTTTAAATATACAGAAACTCCTTGGCATTCTTTCCAAGGAGTTTTTTCTATAAGGATGATTGCATTTGAAAGTTGAATCCATTAGTACACACTAAATTAATTCCGCCAACAGATAACCTTATAATAATGTTTAATGTATTATCCCTAATAGACTCAATAATGTCAATATGACAGATAAATAAATAACACACAACCAATTATAATAATATTTTTTCGAAAAGGAAACTTCTTCTGAAAGTTTAGTCCTACATCCTTTTATTATCCATCTGATTGTTCCCCCTATTAAATTAATAATCCAACTCATCCTTATTATCATTAATCTCATTTAGGGGACTTACAAAATAATCAATGATTTTATTATATGCATTTCCCCTTTTAATAATACTTTTATATCTATTCACTTTATTTTGATACTTTTGCTTAGTAAAAAAACCTGTAGAATGTGCTTTGTAAAAGTTTTTGGCTGTACCTGGATGTACGACCTTCAAAAATTTAGTTACAGGTAAAGCATTCACTAAATCTACAAATTTCTCCTGTTTCTCCATTGGCGTTAAAAGACTACCTCCTAATGTTCTTCCTGTAAACATAGCTGCAATAGAATTAGGTGTAGAATACGCTTCCGAAATAAAGAATTTCACAGCACCATCTATAACATTATCCGAAGCACTATCTAACCAAAATTCAAAACTTGTCAAGCCATCTGCAGGCTTAAAACTTCCCCATTGTCCTGTTGTCTGCCATTGCCAAAAATCTTCTTCCGACAGTCGGGTCATTCTGTTACCGTAGTCTATATATTCCTGACGTCCCATAAATGTATTATGAAACCAATTATTGTGAGTTGTTTCTTTATAAGTTCCATCCGGATTATAAATGACTTTCATTTCTCCTGTCGGATCCACATACTTTATGGGATTATTGTCGCAATATGCATACAGCGATGTAGAATAATACTTCTCCGCCAACGGGTCCACCACATGCCATCTACCCAAAGCCGCATCATAATGGCGTGCGCCATAATCATACCAGTTCAAGCCGTTCTTTGTATCCAGTTCCTTACCGTTGTACTTGTATGGTTGGAGATTGGAACTTGTAGAGAACACACCCCCAAACGGATAGTAATGGTTGGTCTCCATCACAGTACCACTGAACTTAACACTACTCGGTTGTTACCTTGATGGTCTTTCTGGTAATATTGCCATTACTGAACGTAACTACTTGTGGCAAAGATAGCGCAAGCTGAACGGAATGCCAAATTTATTTGAGCATTTCTGAAGCGAAGCCTATCTTATCGAAAGATAACACATTATACGATATATTGGTTATACCCTTATTCAAATCCTGTGTTAAATTTCCATTATTATCGTAGGTATTCATCCAAAACAGAGACTCCTTGGCAAATGAATACCAAGGAGTCTCTTCTATAAGGATGATTGCATTTAAAAGTTAAATCTACCTTTTATTATTACACACCCTAGTAATTCTTGGTGTACATTAAAGTGCCGTCATCATTATAATACTTCCATTCACCATATTCAAATGTAAAATCAGAGTCAGGAGATACATTCCACAATAACAATCCTTCAGATTTTATAAAACCATTTGAATAATAATATATGCAATAACAAAGATTTGAGCAAAAACCAATGGCCTTGTGTTTTGATGGAATTTGAATGATAGTTTCTTTGAAATTCTTTTGAACAGACAATAAATATCCCTCGTCATCAAAGTTATACCATACACCAGCATATTTACTATTTTCAAATCTTCCGATAGCTAATACATGATTATCATTTGAAGACATTATCCAGCAAGGGCCATCGAGAATCCCATTTTTATAATATTTGAACTCCGTTCGTTGTCCTTTGATATCAATCCAAAGTCCTTTACGTACCCCATTTTCATTTAGTTGATTAAACTCAACCATTGGTGTATTCTGAGACATAACTTTAATAGTTTGGCATGATAAACATAGAATTAATACAACTAATATATTCCTCATTTTTTCTTATAATTTAACGGTCTTTTTAAGCTACGGGATACAATAACGCTTATTTGATTTGGGCGTTGTTTTGTAGTATCAAATATTCCAATAAATTCATTCCATTTATTACGGTCAATTAATAGACAACCTTCTGAAATCGGTATTCCTGAATTAGTCATACCTGTAAGATTATTCAACCCTGGTTTATGAATGTTAATACCTATAGCATATGTTCGTCCATCTTCAAATGCAGGATTAACTTTACCCAATTCGATTCGATTACTATTATTGACATCACTCATTCGTAATGCAGTATAACTTGCTTGACTTCCATTATGTATTCCCACTTTTGCATGATAAACACCTTCTGGAATTATAGCATAATCTTCACTAGAAGGATGCGTATTTGCTTCAAAAGTATTTATAGAACCATCAGCCAAATATACATATGCCGTAGAAGACCCCATATTATAACGTTTTGAGCTATCAAATGTTCCGTTATCAGAAAAGAAAATAGCTTGCGAATATAATCCATTTTTCAAACTTCCATCTTTGTTATATGATTCAGATTCTGGAATCCATTCATAACCGTTATAAATTTTATTACCTTTATCATCTACTGTATATGTGGGTTTCCATGCCTTACCTGTCGGATCTATGTATCGTATAGGATTATTATCACAATATCCATACAACGATGTGGAATAATACTTCTCTGCCAACGGGTCCACCACAAACCATCTACCAAGAGCCGCGTCATAATGCCGTGCACCATAATCATACCAGTTCAAGCCGTTCTTGGTATCCAGTTCCTTACCATTATATTTGTAGGGCTGAACGTTGGATGATGCAAAGGTACTACCGAACGGGTAGTAATGGTTCACTTCCTGCACTGCACCACTTGAACTTAGCACCACTCGGTTATTGCCTTGATGGTCTTTCAGGTAATAATAGTAGGTGGTGGGGCTGCTCAGGTTGATGTATCCTTCCTTCGTCAGCAACAGCTTTTGGGCGCTGTTTTCATAGATCACGTTTCCGCAGTAGTCGGTTGTAGTGGCTGTACCGTTTGTTACATGCACTGTGCGGAGTTTTCTTCCATCCGCAGCATACAGGTAAGTGATGGTGTTGCCATTACTGAACGTAACTACCTGTGGCAAAGATAATAAATTGTACGATATATTGGTTGTTCCCTTGTTCAAATCCTGTGTTAAATTTCCATTATAGTTGTAGATGGTCTGAAAAAAGAGACTGCGTAAAATTTATATTTAACACAGCCTCTTTTATAAGGTTTCAATTGCATTTAAAAGTTGAATTGACCAAATTGAATCTATCTGATAGATAAAGGGATATAAAATATTATTCTATCTATAGCATGCTTACTGCATATCTTTGAACATATTTCTTCTATTTCCAAAACAGATTTCGTTTTATTAATCTCAATTCTTTCACAAAAAGGATTTATTCCTTTATTGTTTAGATAATTAACAGCTATAATCTCATCCTTAGACAAATTGTAATTTTGATATACTTGCTTTAATTTATTCCACATTTCATGTCTTAAATCTTTATTTGTTAACAAAGCTTCACCTTTTTCATCGAAGAAATAAATGGAATTCATAAGCTTTTGTATTCTTAATACGTATTTTTCTTCTTCTAATATATATTCATCAAAACAGCACAAAGAAAAATCATCTATTTGGCATAATATTTTATTTCCATGTCTTATAGAGAAGCTACAATTTGTTTGTATGAATTGTAATTCTTTAGATATCTTTTTTAACTTTGGGAATGTATACTCATTTAAAATTTTATAATAATAAACCTCATCGGGAAAAGCTTGTACCATATCATTGGCTACTTTTTCCAAATCTGTCAAATTATTAGGTCCTTGTAAATAATAAGCACAATATAAATCTACAATATCTGCTAAAAAGGGATAAGTAGATTTGTTATTAGTTATATACCCAAAACAGCTTTGAAACAAGAGAGATAATATAATACAAACAATGATCCTTAATCTATTTAGTAACATTTTTCCGAATATTCTTAAATATATTATACAACAATTCAACATCCTTTTTCTTGTTAAAGACAACACGTGCATTCCAATTTCTATCAGAACCACCTTTGCGGACAAAACGCAAATGATAACCACTCTTCATATTACCATATCCCATATTAGAGTTATGCATATTCTCTTGAGAAACAGTCCAACTTTCAAAGGTTCCTTTATTGGGTTTCCCTTTTGACAATAAATAGTAATATGCTGTACCATAAGCATTGGCTGTACCATAGTTAAATGTAAAATAAACACCCTCGGTTAACCCTAAACTTGAAGTTCTAGTATATTCTCCAATGTCAAAATCTGTAACTTTCTGTACAGCTTCGTAATCCGATAAAACATCAACACTATATTTTGCATAGTTAAGAATAGCCTCATCAAGTTTTTGTGTGGCTTTCGCTTCTTTGGTATCTTTCAACAATTTATTCCCAAATAAACTATAATATATATCATCATTTATATGAGTAAAATCTATGAACTCTGCATTCTTATTTAAAGCATCAACGTCATTTTGTGTATTTATATTTTCTCCCCATTCATAAATCCAATTACCATTGCTATCTTTGTAACGATACCAAGCCGCTCCATTAGGGTCTATTCTATTCACAGGATTACTTCCACAATATGAATACGGAGTGTCTGCTAAATACTTCTCACTCAACGGATCCACCACATGCCAGCGTCCCAATGTCGCATCATAATGCCGTGCTCCATAATCATACCAGTTCAAGCCGTTTTTGGTATCCAGCTCCTTGCCATTGTACTTGTAGGGCTGTACATTGGTACTTGTGGAGAATACTCCACCGAACGGGTAATAATGATTGGTCTCCATCACAGTACCACTTGAACTTACTACCACTCGGTTATTACCTTGATGGTCTTTCAGGTAATAATAATATGCATTACCGTTCGCCAAGTCAATGTACCCTTCTTCCGTCAGCAACAGCTTCTGGGTGCCATTTTCATAGATCACATTTCCGCAGTAGTCGGTTGTAGTGGCTGTACCGTTTGTTACATGCACCGTGCGGAGTTTTTTCCCATCCGCAGCATACAGATAAGTGATGGTATTTCCATTACTGAACGTAACTACTTGGGGCAAAGATAACACATTATACGATATATTGGTTATTCCCTTGTTCAAATCTTTCGTTAAATTTCCATTATTGTCGTAGGTGTATTCATTCGCCTGGCTTGCACCATTCTTGAAGCCTGCCGTGTTGCCTGTGGCGTCCTCCACTTTGGTTAATCGGTTACCATTGTAGGTATAGGTCAGGTTGTCCACCAACGAACCGTTGTTGTAACGGTGCAGATACTTGATATTCCCGTTCTTGTCGTATTCGGTTACTTTTTCGGTGTATGCACCTGTTCCATGAGTGGCATTCAGCATGCGGTTTGCTCCATCGTAGGTGAAGCTGTAGCTGTGGCTGCTGCCGTTGGCAGTCCAGTTCATTGCGGTGATGTTACCATTGAAACCGGTGCTGCCATTGTTATAGGTCAGGTTCTGGGTAAACTTGCTACTGCTTATTCCTGTCAGCCATGAACGGATGTTGTAGGCATACGTCAACTGGTTGCTTGAAGAACCGTGCAGCTTCTTGGTGGCCAATCTACCCTTGTTGTCATACGTATAGCTGGCAAGGGTCACTGCTGTATTACTATTCAACTTATGCGTAACGCTGCTGATGCGGTCGCTATGGTCATACGTATAGGTGTACATTTCGGTCTGTGTCAGCTTTCCGTTGGCGGTATGGGTAAGCGTTACGGTAGCCGGTTGGTCGGTAAACGTATAAGTCGTTTCAGTGGTGTTGTAACCTCCCAACAAATTATTCTCGATAGTCTTTCTTACACGCCCCTTTGCATCGTAGTAATAAGCGGTATAAATCTTCTCACCGCTACCGAACACATTCATAACGGTTCCTGTCAGGCTGCCTTTGCTGTATCCGGAAGTGTCGTCGGGATATTGGCTGCGTTCCGAAACGGGTAACGCTTCACGAAAACTTGTATAATTGTCGTAGTAGTTCTGCAGGTACACATCCGATGTGGAAACCGATTTTGAAGTGTTCTCACCCTGCTGTACCAGGCGGTTCAGGTTGTCGTACACATAGAAGGTCCACTTGCCGGATGTGCGCTGCACTCCGTCCTGCGAGAATACCAGGCGGTCCGCTCCGTCGTATTCATAGAGGATGTGTTCCGCTCCGGGCAGCTTCTTCCAGATGCACAGCCCGCGGTTGTTGTACCGGTACTGGAAGGCATACAGACTGACATTTGCCGTGGTCTGGTACATGGGCTGCAGCACGAAGCACAGGCGACCGTAGTCGTCGTACACATAATAGGTGTCGAGCTGCTATGGTACAATGGCGAAAAATATTCGAAATCATCCGAAAAAACTCCTTGACATTCATTTGCCAAGGAGTCTCCCTATAAGGATTCGATGTATTTAAAAGTTGAATTTACTTGAGGAATTCGAGCTTCATTTTATCCTTTTCCTAATATCTTGTATATATAAAACTTCAGACATATATTGAGGGAATTCTTTCTTATATTTTGCCAATAAATCTTCCACTTCTTTAACTTCAGCAAACACCATGCCCATACATACACCACCTGCCAGCTGTAGTCTGTTGGTTGCATCTACAAAATGCAAATATTGCAACAAGCATCCAGGATGGTTCTTGAACAAAGAATACGCCTTGTCGGCAAACATCTCGCCGATGTATCCGTCATTATGGACGTTTCCGGACAGTTTCTTCATTACGTATATGTAGAGAGGCAAAAGTTTTCTGTTCACATTAGGCGAGAAATCACACTCGCCGAGTACAGTGGCTATAGTATCTATATTGTCTATTAAGTCGTATCGCCCCCAATAAGTAACCAAATTCATGTCTAGTTTTGTTCTGTTTTCTTCAATAAAGAGCAACGAAGCATCCACTGATAAAGTATCGAACACGCAATCCAACGTATCGCACTCAATCCTTGACGCATTGCATTGCATACTTTTGCAGTACAATGACAGAAACATTAAAAGTATTATTTTAAAAATTTTCATATTATTCAAAACTTATAACAATGTTTGGATTTTGCATTAATAATTCAGCTAAAGTTTTCCATAGATTAAAAATTTTATCATTTTTTTGTTGA
The DNA here is from genome assembly GCA_015060765.1 of Bacteroides sp. GTDB lineage: Bacteria > Bacteroidota > Bacteroidia > Bacteroidales > Bacteroidaceae > Phocaeicola. The sequence goes on along the minus strand of SUXW01000005.1, from coordinate 5,252 downwards.
TAATGATAAGAACCGTCTTCCATTTGTTGTAAATCATTTGTAACATACAAATAATTCCCCTTTTCGTTTGGATCACTCTGCTCTAACAAATCCGTTATCAATTTCATTTCAGCGATATCTTCGTCATAAATTCTCATACAACCTTGGGTTACTTGCAATTTAGCTCCTTTCTCTTTTCCACCCTTATCTTCTTGGCGACCACCATGAAGATGAATTCCACTCCGTTTTCCAGCCGCTTCACCTTCAATATAATCTAATTCCAATATATCATTAGGGCCATATGCCGCTCTATTTAGTTTAGACAAACGATTAGACCAACCTCTGATTTTATATGTGCCTGTCGGAGTATCTGCGTAGGTTTTAGTCCTATCACGTTTATTAAATCCATTTTCTGCACTATTGGATCCTTCAACACGAACCATCGTACGATATACAATATTTCCTGATTTATCAGTCACGTCTAAATAAGCAAATCCATATACAGATCTTTCACTAAAAGTGTGCACTGTTACATCCCATTTCCCACTTACATCTTTTCTAATTACCGGGTTATTTCGACAATATCCATACGGACTCCAACCATACATCTTCTCTGCCAACGGGTCCACCACATGCCATCTACCAAGTGCTGCATCATAATGGCGTGTACCATAATCATACCAGTTCAGGCCGTTCTTGGTATCCAGTTCCTTACCGTTGTACTTGTATGGTTGCACATTACTTGTAGAGAACACACCACCAAACGGGTAGTAATGGTTGGTCTCCATCACCGTCCCACTTGAACTTAGTACCACACGGTTATTGCCTTGATGGTCTTTCAGGTAATATTGCCATTACTGAACGTAACGACTTGTGGCAAAGATAGTGCAAGCTGAACGGAATGCCAAATTTATTTGAGCATTTCTGAAGCGAAGCCTATCTTATCGAAAGATAACACATTATACGATATATTGGTTATTCCCTTATTCAAATCTTTTGTTAAATTTCCATTATTGTCGTAGTTGATTTGAGAAAAAGAGGCTGCGCCAAAATTTACATTTTAACACAGCCTCTCCTTATAAGGATTAATTGCATTTAAAAGTTGAATCTACCTCCCTACCAATACTTGATGCATGGCAGGGATTTCAATTGTTCTAAAAGATTATAGTTACTCATCTTTTATGAATGTACGTCCTTTCCAAATAATTGTATCACCTATTATTCTTGCATAATCTCCTCTGAGATTATATCTTTCAAAGAAAGAACAATTCATAGCAGGTAAAGAGACAATAACTATATTTTTACCCTCTTCAAACTCAATTTCATCCGAAACATACCTAACAATACCATAAAACAATCCTCCAGAATCATGAGGCATTTGTATCCTTTCTAATTCTACCGAGTAAATAAAATTGTTAGTTTGTTCTGGCAATTCAATAATAGAACCTTGATTAGGATAGTCTAAAAAATAGGGTTCATTTTTATCTGTATTGACTTCAATTAGTAAATCACATTGGCAAGGAATTTTAAAAACAACTCGTTTCTTCCGTACAAACTCATCATATTTTTGACGAATTTCCATTGTAGGCTGTATTAGCTCTTCAGAAGTTAATGAATTAAGTTCTATAAATCCATTCTCCACATTTTTTAATGTACATATTGCCAAGGTATCACTTTCAAAAGCTAAAGAATAACCCTGATTTAATATGAGATAAACTTCCATATCCTTAATATGAAGTTCGTATCCTCCATCTTCTATATACACACCTGAAACTATTTTCTTTTGGGCATGAATAACAGAATTATTTGTCAATAATATTGCAATTAGACACAAAATTTTTTTCATATTTCATTTCAATTTTAACGAATATTTATGAATTATTTCATATACGTATTTACCTGTATTAGGATTATATATATTACCTACTGATTTGGCATCAATACCTTGTATTCCTTTTTTATATAAATTCCCAGGGAATGACAAATCATAAGAATATTGTATCCTATATGCTTCTATCTCCATTTTAGAAAACAGTTCTGCTGAAGTGCGGCCAGCATTGTATAAATAACCATTAGGACTGAATAAAAGTTTACCATAGCTATTTAAAGATTGTCTCACATGACTAATTTCGTGTAATGAAATAGCATCAGAAGATGTTTCAATCAACACTCTTCCGTCCTCTGCCTTCTTTACATGATGTTCACCACCATCCGTTTTGCTTAACGCATACACATTGTTTTTATCATTACTCAACACATCTATATCATTTAAACTGGTTTGGAGATGTGAAATACGTTCTTGGTTTTCGACAATTTGAGCTTTCAACTTATTCACTTTCTTGTCACTTAAGCCCCCTTTATCCAACTTGGATTGTTTCTTATCATTTTCCCGTTTCAAAGATCGCATTTTCCTTTCTACTTTTCTCTTTAAACGTTCAGCTTCTTCATCATCTTCCCATTCCATTCCTGTTGGATCAATTCTATTTATAGGATTATTACCACAATATACAAAAGGACTTGATGAATAATATTTCTCCGCCAACGGGTCTACCACAAACCATCTACCAAGTGCCACATCATAATGTCTCGCCCCATAATCATACCAGTTCAATCCGTTCTTGGTATCCAGTTCCTTACCATTATATTTGTAAGGCTGAACGTTTGATGTAGCGAATGTACCACCGAACGGGTAGTAATGGTTGGTCTCCATCACCGTCCCACTTGAACTTACTACCACTCGGTTATTGCCTTGATGATCCTTCAGGTAATAGTAATACGCATTACTGTTTGCCAAGTCAATGTACCCCTCTTCCGTCAACAACAGTCTCTGGGTGCCATTTTCATAGATCACGTTTCCGCAGTAGTCGGTTGTAGTGGCTGTACCACTGATTACATGTATTGTGCGGAGTTTTCTTCCGTCAGCAGTGTACAGGTAAGTGATGGTATTGCCGTTACTGAACGTAACTACCGATGGCAAAGATAACACATTATACGATATATTGGTTATTCCCTTATTCAAATCTTTCGTTAAATTTCCATTATTATCGTAAGTGTATTCACCGTTTGTATGCGAACCGTCCGTAAAACCGGTATTATTGCCCGTTGCGTCCTCCACCTTGGTAAGCTGGTTACCACTGTAGGTATAGGTCAAGTTATCTATCAACGAAGAGTTGTAACGCTGTAATCCGGTAATGTTCCCGTTCTTGTCATAGCCCGTCACTTTTTCGGTGTATGCACCTGTACCATGGGTAGCGTTGAGCATACGGTTCATACCATCGTAAGTGAACGCATAGCTGTGGCTGCTGCCGTTGGCTGTCCAGTTCATGGCGGTGATGTTACCGTTATAATGACTGCCATACCCCAAGGTTTGGGTAAACTTGCTACTGCTTATTCCTGTCAGCCATGAACGGATGTTGTAGGCATACGTCAACTGGTTGCTTGAAGAACCGTGCAGCTTCTTGGTGGCCAATCTACCCTTGTTGTCATAGGTATAGCTTGCCAAAGTCACTGCTGCATTACTATTCAACTTGTGTGTAATGCTGCCGATTCGGTCGCTATGGTCATACGTATAGGTGTACACTTCTGTCTGTGTCAGCTTTCCGCTGGCCGTATGGGTAAGCGTTACCGTTGCCGGTTGGTCAGTAAACGTGTAGGTGGTCACTTTAGTGTTGTAACCGCCCATCAGATTGTTCTCGGTGGTCTTGGTCAAGCGGCCACGAATGTCATAGTGGTACATGGTGGCAATCTTCTCACTGCTGCCGAACACCGACACCACCGTACCTGTCAACTTTCCCTTGCTGTAGGCGGCTGCCCCTTCGGGATTGTAGCCCGCACTGGGGAAGTGGGTGCTGCCCACGTAGCTGTAGTTGTCGTAGTAGTTCTGCAGGTACACACCCGATGTGGAAACCGATTTTGAAGTGTTCTCACCCTGCTGTACCAGGCGGTTCAGGTTGTCGTACACATAGAAGGTCCACTTGCCGGATGTGCGCTGCACTCCGTCCTGCGAGAATACCAGGCGGTCCGCTCCGTCGTATTCATAGAGGATGTGTTCCGCTCCGGGCAGCTTCTTCCAGATGCACAGCCCGCGGTTGTTGTACCGGTACTGGAAGGCATACAGACTGACATTTGCCGTGGTCTGGTACATGGGCTGCAGCACGAAGCACAGGCGACCGTAGTCGTCGTACACATAATAGGTGTCGAGCTGCTCGGTACCGTTCATGCGTCGTTCCAGCAAGGTGCGTTCCTCACCATCTACAAAGGTATAGCTCACGTTCCCGTCCTCATCGGTAGTCTTGGTTACATACAGTGTCCCCGCTGCATGGGTGGCAGTGCCGCCGCTCAGGGTGGTGCCGTCGGTAGTATATTTCTTGCACGACAGGTCACCGCTTACGGTGTTGGTCATCCATTCGGAACTTACGGGATGGGAGTTGTACCAGGCTGCACCCGCCCCGTACTGCAGCTGTACACGGTCCAACGGGGAGTTCTCGTATACAGTGGTTTCAAAAGGACAGGTGTCGTTATAACCGGTGCTTCCCTTAGCTGTTGACTTCAATGTGGCCGGAACCGTATAGTCTTCCGAAACCGGAGTGGGAAGCCAACCTACGGTGGCACGTCCCTTCCCGTCGTATTCCTGCAAGGTAGCCATACGCTCCTTTACGGTTCCCGACTGTACGGATTTGGACACCGTCTGGAAAGCCCGTCCCTGACCGTCGTAATACGTGATGTTGTCCACATGGCTGCCGCCTGTGGCGTCGAGCATCCGTCTGCTGCGGATGTAGTTCTGGCCGCTTACCTGTGCCATGGAGGCGCAGGCAAGTGCACAGAGCAATAAGGATATGATCGTTCTTTTCATAAAATACATTTTTTTAATGGTTGATGATAATCGGATTACTGCTTGAAATGGTATTCGTGGTTCTCTTCCACCTGCCAGTCGGCATTGCGTACGGCGGCCAGGCGTCCGAAACTGTCGTATTCAAAATAGGTGGTGTCCCCTGAAGCGTCCGTTTCCGACGTGATGCCACGGTCGGGGTCCCAGGTGTAGGTCACGGCCGTCATTCCGGCAGGCAAGGCAGAACGGATGGCCGCATTGCATGCCTTCAAGGCGTTCCGCCCCGATTCCGTACCGGTGTCGAATGTCTCCAGCAGGGCCAGTTGTTGCTTCAGTGCCGTATTGGCCTGCAGCTGGCTGTAGGTGCACCCTTCAATCACCGCCACGATGCACCGGTCACTGTATCCCCTGTAGACGGCCGCACCGGGTTTTGTACGGAAGCGGT
>SUXW01000022.1 GCA_015060765.1 Bacteroides sp. | reverse complement strand
ATATAATAAAGATATTCAGGTGGCTATAGCACGGGGGTTCCACCTCTTCCCATTCCGAACAGAGAAGTTAAGCCCCGTCACGCCGATGGTACTGCTAAGGTGGGAGAGTAGGTAGCTGCCGTTTTTTTAAGAGGGTCCTCCGATACAGAAATGTGTCGGAGGACTTTTTTTGTAGTTTTCGTATAAATTTCCTCATTATATTCTTTTTCTTGGATTGATTTTTGTAATTTTGACCATTCGTAAAAATTAAACATAAAATCTTCAAGAATATGGAAAATAAAATTCAGGAGCTAACCGATAAGATTTATCGTGAAGGCGTAGAAAAAGGCAACGAAGAAGCTCAACGCCTGGTTAGCAATGCTCGTGAAGAAGCGGCAGGTATCATAGCCAATGCCCGTAAGGAGGCTGAAGCTATTGTTGCAGCTGCCCGTAAGAATGCAGAAGAGATAGCTGAAAACACACAATCGGAAGTCAAATTGTTTGCTGGTCAGGCTGTCAGTGCATTGAAAACAGAAGTAGCTACTCTTCTGACCAATCAAGTCGTATCCGATGCAGTCAAAGGTTTTGTTGCTGATAAGGAATATCTGAACAAGTTCATCGTTTCATTGGCTGGACAATGGGCGGCTGATGAAGCTATCGTCATTTCGGCAGCCGATGCTGAAAACTTGAAGAAGTATTTTGCAGCCAATGCCAAGGAACTGTTGGATAAGGGTGTGAAGATTGAACAGGTAAACGGTAACAAGACACTGTTCTCCATCTCACCGGCAGATGGTTCGTATAAAGTGAATTTTGGTGAAGAAGAATTTGAAAATTACTTCAAAGCTTTCCTTCGTCCCCAATTAGTAGAAATGTTGTTTTGATATAACTTATGACAAATTATTATTGTCTGGTAACGGGTTTGCCTGAATTATCGCTTGAGGACGGCAAACTGAGTTATACGGTCGCCAATTTTAAGACAGAAATTTATCCGCAATTGTCGAAGGGGGACAAAAAACTTGTTGATTTGTTCTACCTGAAATTCGATAATAAGAATCTGTTGGCTCTTCTGAAGGACAAGGAAGCAGCTATAGATTCGTCATTGGGTAACTATTCTGCGGATGAATTGCTGAGCGTCATTACTTCCTTGAAGGAGGAAACTGTCCCGGACAAGAAATTCCCCGCTTATTTTTATGAGTTTGCAGCACTCTATCTGAATACACCGGAAGAGGAACGATGGCCGCTGGAAGATAAATTGTATGGCATGTACTATCATCATTCAATGAAATGCAACAACCCCTTTGTGGCTGCTTGGTTTGAATTGAATTTGGATGTCAACAATATACTTGCTGCTATGGCTGCACGTAAATATAAGTTGGAAGTTGCGAAGGTTCCTGTCGGTGACAATAGCGTTTCGGAGGCACTTAGAAGTTCCAATGCCAGAGATTTCGGTTTGGCAGATGATTTGGAATACTTTGAGCAGCTGGTGAGAATCAATGATACAGTCGATCTGGTGGATCGGGAAAAGAAGATTGATTTGCTGAAATGGAATTGGATGGAGGATCAAACATTCTTCAACTATTTCACCATCGAGAAGATTTTCGTGTTCCTAATGAAACTGGAAATGATTGAACGTTGGGTGGCTTTGGATAAGGAAAAAGGTAATGAACTGTTCAGAAAGTTGATCGACCAACTGAAAGATGAAGTGAAGATACCTCAAGAATTCAGAAAATAAATAATCAATGATATATGGCAACAAAAGGAACTGTTAGTGGCGTAATTGCCAACATGGTTACACTTGCTGTTGACGGACCAGTAGCTCAGAATGAAATCTGTTACATTCTGACTGGAGGTGACCGTTTGATGGCGGAAGTAATCAAGGTGGTAGGCAGCAACGTATATGTTCAGGTGTTTGAAAGTACACGTGGATTGAAAGTAGGTGCTGAAGCCGAATTTACAGGACACATGCTCGAAGTGACTTTGGGTCCGGGTATGTTGTCGAAGAATTACGATGGTCTGCAGAATGACCTTGACAAGATGGACGGCGTATTCTTGAAACGCGGTCAGTATACTTATCCGTTGGATAAAGAAAGCAAATGGCACTTTGTACCACTCGTAAAAGAAGGGGATGAAGTGGGGCCGTCAGCTTGGTTGGGACAGGTGGATGAAAACCATCAACCGCTGAAAATTATGGTACCTTTCCAATTGCAGGAAACTTATAAGGTAAAATCCATTGTAGCGGAAGGTGACTATAAGATTGAAGATACCGTTGTGGTACTGACCGATAAGGAAGGTAATGACATTCCGGTGAACATGATCCAGAAATGGCCGGTAAAGAAAGCAATGGTTAATTATAAAGAAAAACCACGTCCATTCAAATTGTTGGAAACAGGTGTTCGTGTAATAGATACCGTTAATCCAATTGTAGAAGGAGGTACTGGTTTTATCCCTGGTCCGTTCGGTACGGGTAAGACTGTGCTCCAGCATGCTATTTCCAAACAGGCAGAAGCGGATATCGTAATCATTGCGGCTTGTGGTGAACGTGCGAACGAAGTTGTGGAAATCTTTACTGAATTCCCAGAATTGGTCGACCCGCATACCGGTAGAAAATTGATGGAACGTACCATCATTATTGCCAATACTTCCAACATGCCGGTAGCTGCTCGTGAAGCATCTGTATATACGGCAATGACTATTGCAGAATATTATCGTGCGATGGGATTGAGAGTATTGTTGATGGCCGACTCCACTTCCCGTTGGGCACAGGCTTTGCGTGAAATGTCTAACCGTATGGAAGAATTGCCTGGTCCTGATGCATTCCCGATGGATATTTCGGCTATCATTTCCAACTTCTACGGCCGTGCCGGTTATGTATACCTGAATAACGGTGAAGCTGGTTCCATTACTTTCATTGGTACCGTATCGCCGGCTGGTGGTAACTTGAAGGAACCGGTAACCGAAAATACCAAAAAGGTAGCCCGCTGCTTCTATGCATTGGAACAGGAACGTGCCGATAAGAAACGTTATCCGGCGGTAAATCCGATTGATTCTTATTCCAAATATTTGGAATATCCTGAATTTGAAAACTATATCGCCAAACGTATCAACGGTGAATGGATTGGTAAAGTCAATGAAATCAAGACCCGTTTGTTGAGAGGTAAGGAAATTGCCGAACAGATTAATATCTTGGGTGACGACGGTGTACCTGTAGAATATCACGTGACTTTCTGGAAGTCGGAATTGATCGACTATGTAATTCTGCAACAGGATGCGTTCGATGATATTGATGCTGTAACTCCAATGGAACGTCAGGAAGACATTCTGAATACGGTGATTGACATTTGTCATACGGAATTTGAATTTGAAACCTTCCTTGATGTAATGGATTATTTCAAAAAGATGATCAATGTCTGCAAGCAGATGAACTATTCTGAGTACAAGTCTGAAAAGTACGAAGGCTTTGTGAAGCAGTTGCAGGAACTGATTGCTGAAAGAAGCGTAAAATAAATGTGTAAACAGCTAAAAGTGAAAGAATAATGGCAACAAAAGCTTTTCAAAAGATATATACCAAGATTAGTCAGATTACCAAGGCTACTTGTTCGTTGAAGGCGACAGGTGTAGGCTATGATGAACTGGCTACTGTAAATGGTAAGTTGGCCCAGGTGGTGAAAATCATGGGCGATGAAGTGACTTTGCAGGTATTCCAGGGTACAGAAGGTATTCCAACCAATGCCGAAGTGGTATTCTTGGGCAAGTCTCCAAGTTTGAAGGTAAGCGAACAATTGGCTGGCCGTTTCTTCAATGCGTTCGGTGACCCGATTGATGGGGGACCGGAAATTGAAGGAAAGGAAATCGAGATTGGTGGTCCGTCGGTAAATCCGGTGCGCCGTAAGCAACCGTCTGAACTGATTGCAACCGGTATTGCAGGTATTGACTTGAACAATACGTTGGTGTCTGGTCAGAAGATTCCATTTTTTGCCGACCCTGACCAGCCGTTTAACCAAGTAATGGCCAATGTGGCTCTTCGTGCGGAAACCGACAAGATTATCTTGGGCGGTATGGGTATGACCAACGATGACTACCTTTATTTCAAGAACGTATTCTCGAATGCAGGTGCGCTCGATCGTATCATCAGTTTCGTGAATACCACTGAAAATCCTCCTGTAGAACGTTTGTTGATTCCCGATATGGCTTTGACTGCTGCTGAATACTTTGCAGTGGAACATAATCAGAAGGTATTGGTATTGCTGACCGATATGACCAGCTATGCCGATGCCTTGGCTATTGTATCTAACCGTATGGACCAGATTCCTTCGAAGGACTCTATGCCGGGTTCTCTATATTCAGACTTGGCAAAGATTTACGAAAAGGCCGTACAGTTCCCGGCAGGTGGTTCCATTACCATTATCGCCGTAACTACGTTGAGTGGTGGTGACATTACTCACGCTGTACCCGATAATACCGGTTATATCACCGAAGGTCAGTTATTCCTCCGTCGTGATAGTGATATCGGTAAGGTTATCGTTGACCCGTTCCGTTCATTGTCTCGTTTGAAGCAGTTGGTAAGCGGTAAGAAGACGCGTAAGGACCATCCGCAGGTAATGAATGCGGCTGTCCGTCTGTATGCCGATGCGGCCAATGCCAAGACCAAGATGGAAAACGGTTTCGACCTGACCAATTACGACGAACGTACTTTGGCGTTTGCTAAGGACTATGCCAACGAATTGCTGGCTATTGATGTAAACTTGGATACGACTGAAATGCTGGATGTTACATGGGGATTGTTCAGCAAATACTTTAAGCCGGAAGAAGTAAACATCAAGAAGGAATTAGTGGACGAACATTGGGTAAAATAAGAAAACCTGAAGAACAATGGCTATTAAATTTCAATATAACAAGACCTCGTTGCAACAACTGGAAAAGCAGCTTAAGGTCCGTGTCCGTACCCTCCCTATCATCAAGAACAAGGAGAGTGCCTTGCGCATGGAAGTAAAGCGCTGTAAGGAAGAAGCAACAGGACTGGAAGATAGGCTTGAACGAGAAATTCAAGCATACGAAGCCATGTTCGCACTTTGGAATGAGTTCGACTCATCACTCGTGAAAGTGAAAGATGTTCACTTGGGTGTCAAGAAGATTGCAGGGGTACGGGTTCCCATTCTGGAAAACGTAGACTTTGACATTCGTCCTTATAGTTTGTTTGCCAGTCCCAAATGGTATTCCGACGGGATACATTTGTTGAAACAATTGGCGCAGACAGCTATTGAAAGGGAATTCATGCTTGCCAAGTTGAACTTATTGGAACATGCGCGTAAGAAGACCACTCAGAAAGTGAATCTTTTTGAGAAGGTACAGATACCGGGATATCAGGATGCGCTTAGAAAAATCAAGCGCTTTATGGAAGATGAAGAAAATCTTTCCAAATCTTCTCAGAAAATCCTGAAGTCCATACAAGAGAAAAGAAAGGAGGCTGAGGTATGATTTCGAAAATGAATAAACTTTCGTTCCTGATTTATCATAGGGAATACGAAATGTTTTTGGAAAAACTCCGTGATTTGGGCGTGGTACATGTGGAAAAGCGTCAAGGAGCGGAGATGGATGCCAATCTGCAGGCGTTCATGCAGAAACGTACAGCCTACCAATCGTTATTGAAGAACATGACATTGGCAGCTGCTTCCTTTGAAGGTACAGCTTCCCTTTCACCTCAAGGCAATATGACCATAGAACAGGTGGTGGAAGGTTATGAAACCCAACAGGAGCATATCCAGGCTTTGAATATGCAGCTTCCGGTACTCGACAAGGAAATCGATGCCATGGAAGTTTGGGGGGAATTCGATTGGCAAGTCATCGACCGATTACAAGCCAATGACTGGCAGATTCAGTTTTATTGTTGTCCGGAAAAGGTGTTCGATGAAACATGGGTGGATGCATACAATGCCACCATCATCAACCGGAAAGGTGGACAAAGTTATTTTGTGACTGTCAATTCTGCTCCTGTTGAATTGGAAGCAGAAGTGGTTCGTTTGCCAAAGCGCTGCTTGTCTGAATTGAATCGCGATCGGGAAGCTTTGAAAGCGGATATCAAGAAGGCGAATGAAAACCTCGACCGTTTTTGTATCGATTACATGCCGGTTGTTGAAAAAGCATTGGATGCTTTGGAAGGCGACATCAATTTGATGGAAGTGGAACAGCTTGGTGGCGAACGAATGGCCGATGGTTCTATTGTTATGATGGAAGGTTGGGTGCCTGTTGAAAACGATGCTGAAGTGCGGAAAATGCTCGATGAAAGCGGCGTTTATTACGAAATTCGTCCGGCGGAGAAAGAAGATAATGCACCTATTAAACTGAAAAACAACTGGTTCAGTCGTTCGTTCGAGCTGCTTACCAAAATGTATGGTATGCCTGATTATGGCGAATTTGACCCGACTCCCTTGTTAGCTCCGTTCTATGCACTCTTTTTTGGTATGTGTGTAGGTGATGCAGGCTATGGTTTGTTGCTGGTGCTGTTGGGCCTGTACTTGAAGAAGAAGTTGAGTGGATCTATGGCAGGTTTGATGAACTTGCTGATTACTTTGGGCGTAGCAACAACTATTGTTGGTGCCTTGTTCAATACTTTCTTTGGATTTACACTAACCAATTTCAATTTGCCGGAATGGATGCAGTCGCTTATTATAACAGGCGATTGGGAAGGTACAACGTATAATAAAACGATGGTGATAGCCTTGTTGGTAGGTATGTTCCATATTTGTTTTGCCATGACGGTCAAGGCTATAGGCTCTACCGTTCGCTATGGTTTCAAGAATTCTCTTTCCGATTGGGGATGGTGGTTATTGATAGGCGGTTCGGTGGTTGTAGCTACTTTGAACTATTTGGGTGTGATTGATATGGAAGTATCCAAAATGGCTTTCATCGGTATCGGTGTAGTTTCCGCCATCGGTATCTATCTGTTGAACAACCTGCGGCGCAATGTATTTGTGAATGTGGGTGCTGGCCTTTGGGATACCTACAACATGGCTACAGGTTTGATGGGCGACCTTTTGTCGTACCTTCGTCTGTATGCTCTCGGTCTGGCAGGAGGTATGCTTGGTGGGGTATTCAATGATTTGGGTATGCAGTTGCGCGATAGCATGGGCGGATTTCTCTTTGGAGTGCCCGGTTGGATTTGCTTCGCCCTAATCTTTGTAGCCGGTCATGCATTGAACATAGCCCTCTCTTGTTTGAGTGGTTATGTACATTCCATCCGTCTGACATTTGTGGAATATTTCAAGAATTCGGGTTACGATGGTAAAGGTATGGAATACAAGCCTTTCTCATCTCATAAGAAAAACGATTGATAAACAAAAAAAGTAATTAATAACAAATTAAAATTATAACATTATGGATTTGAATCTTTTATTAGGTTATTTGGGCTTAGGCTTGATGCTCGCCCTTGCAGGTATTGGTAGCTGTTATGGTACTACAATCGCTGGTAATGCAGCTGAAGGCGCTTTGAAGAAAGATCCTTCTAAATCGGCTGGTTACATGATTCTTTCAGCGATGCCGGCTTCTCAGGGTCTTTATGGTTTTGTGGCTTTCATGACTGCTGATGCAGTTACGTCTGCCAATGGTTTGTTGACATTTGGTATGGGTATCAGTGTTGGTTTGGTATTCTTGATTTCTGCTATCCGTCAGGGACAACTTTGTGCCAATGGTATTGCCGGTATGGCTCAAGGTCATGATGTACAGACTAATACCATGATTTATGCAGCTCTTCCAGAGTTTTATGCTATTCTTGCATTGGTAGCTACTTTCTTGGTATAATAGTAAAAAATAAAGAATGGCGGTCGTTGTGTGTAAGCAAAACGACCGCCATTCTTGTTTGTTGGTATGTTGTAATCTTATTTTAAGTGGCTTTTAGTGTAGATTTGATTAAAATAGCTTTCATTTTGTGTAATATTTGCAATTTATCGAAAATGTTTACAAAAAACTTTGTAATTATTTTCGGTAAATACTTTATTATATCGCTGAATTTGTGTACCTTTGCACCGTAAATAAGATTAGGTATTTATTCAATGGAAAAAGATTTGCTGACCCCTGATTATATTTTTGAGTCCAGTTGGGAAGTTTGTAATAAAGTTGGGGGTATTTATACGGTCTTGTCGACCCGTGCGAAGACTTTGCAAGATGCATATAAGGATAAAGTGTTCTTTATCGGACCGGATTTCTGGATAGGGAAAGAAAATCCTTTGTTTTTAGAGAATGAGAATTTGTGTGCGGCTTGGCGTGAACATGCATTGGTGAATGATGATTTGAAAGTTCGTATCGGCCGTTGGAATATTCCTGGAGAACCCATTGTTATTTTAGTTGATTTTTTCCCTTTCTTTGCCCAAAAGAATGAAATTTACGGTAAGATGTGGGAGGATTTTAAGGTTGACTCTTTGCATGCTTACGGCGATTATGACGAAGCTTCCATGTTTTCGTATGCAGCAGGTAAGGTTGTAGAAAGTTTTTACCATTTCAATCTCACGGAAAAAGATCAGGTGATTTATCAGGCTCACGAGTGGATGACGGGCATGGGAGCCTTGTACCTGCAAAAAGCGGTTCCTCAAATAGCAACAATATTTACAACTCATGCTACCTCGATAGGTCGTTCCATTGCTGGAAACAATAAACCTCTTTACGATTATCTTTTTGCCTATAATGGCGACCAGATGGCCCAAGAATTGAATATGGAAGCCAAGCATTCCATCGAGAAGCAGACTGCTCATCATGTGGATTGTTTTACAACAGTCAGTGAAATTACCAACAATGAATGCAAGGAACTTCTTGATAAACCTGCTGATGTGGTGTTGATGAATGGTTTTGAGGATGATTTTGTTCCCCAAGGTCGTGCTTTCGCTCCGAAGCGTAGAAAAGCGCGTGCAGCGTTATTAAATCTGGCCAACAAACTGTTGGGTACTCGTTTGGACGATGATACGTTGATTATCGGTACCAGTGGACGCTATGAGTTCAAGAATAAGGGTATCAACGTATATTTGGAGGCTTTGAATCGTCTTACACGCGATAAGAATCTGAAGAAAGAAGTGTTGGCCTTTATCAAAGTGCCCAGTTGGGTAGGAGAGCCACGTCAGGACTTGTTGGAACGTATGAAAAGCAAAGAACAATTTGATACTCCTTTGCATTGTCCGTTTATTACGCATTGGTTGCATAACATGAGTCAGGACCAAGTACTCGATATGTTGAAGTATATGGGTATGTCCAATTCAAAGGAATCCAAAGTGAAGGTTATCTTTATACCCTGTTACATGGATGGTAACGATGGTATCATGGATATTACTTATTATGATTTGGTATTGGGTAATGATTTGACTGTCTATCCTTCATACTATGAACCTTGGGGGTATACTCCGTTGGAAAGTGTTGCTTTCCATGTTCCGGCTATTACTACAGATTTGGCAGGTTTTGGCTTGTGGGTAAATTCGTTGAAAGGCAAGTATGGTGAATTGGAAGATGGCGTGAAAGTTATTCATCGTTCGGATTACAATTATTCAGAAGTGGCGGATGCTATCAAGGATACGATATCCGAATTCTCGGGTATGAGTGAAGCCGAAATAAAGAAAATCAGAAAGAATGCTGCCGGCATTGCCGAGAAGGCTTTGTGGAAGCATTTCATTAAATATTATTACGAAGCTTACGATGTTGCCTTGCGCAATGCTCATAAGCGACTGTTAACGCAAGAATAAGTATTAATAATAAATTGAGAGAAATGAAGATCAAGATTAGTAATGCTAATGCTCCTGTTTGGAAGGATGTAACGGTTAAATCACGCATCCCGGAAGAACTGAAGAAGTTGGAAGAAATGGCACGTAACATTTGGTGGGCTTGGAATTATGAAGCTACCGAATTGTTCAAGGACTTGGATCCGGAATTGTGGAAAGAAGCCGGACAGAACCCTGTTGTATTGCTGGAAAGATTGAGCTACGAAAAATTGGAAGCTTTGGCGGCTGACAAGACTATCCTGAAGCGAATGAATGATGTATATGGCAAGTTCAGAGCTTACATGGATGTACAACCGGACAGCAATCGTCCGTCGGTTGCATACTTCTGTATGGAGTATGGTATGACACATGTTTTGAAGATCTATTCAGGTGGTTTGGGTATTTTGGCCGGTGACTACATGAAGGAAGCTTCAGACAGCAATGTAGATATGTGTGGTATCGGTTTCTTGTATCGTTATGGTTACTTTGCACAGAGCTTGTCTATGGACGGCCAACAGATTGCCAACTACGATGCACAGAATTTCGGAAGTCTTCCAATCGACCGTGTGATGGATGAAAACGGTCAGCCGATGGTTATCGATGTTCCTTATCTGAATTATTATGTTCATGCATATGTATGGAGAGTAAATGTAGGTAGAGTTCCTTTGTATTTACTTGATACCGATAATGAAATGAACAGTGAATACGACCGTCCTATCACTCATCAGCTTTATGGTGGTGATTGGGAAAACCGTTTGAAGCAAGAAATTCTTCTTGGTATCGGTGGTGTATTGTTGCTCAAGAAATTGGGTATCAAGAAAGATATTTACCACTGCAACGAAGGTCATGCAGCCTTGTGTAATGTACAACGTTTGTGTGACTACATCGAAGAAGAAGGTTTGTCATTCAACGAAGCTCTTGAAGTGGTTCGTTCTTCTTCTCTGTATACCGTACACACTCCGGTACCAGCTGGTCACGACTACTTCGACGAAGGCTTGTTCGGTAAGTACATGGGCGGTTATCCGCAACGTTTGGGTATCAGCTGGCAGGATTTGATGGATATGGGACGTATCAATCCGGGTGATTCCGGCGAACGTTTCTGTATGTCTACCTTTGCTTGCAACACTTGTCAGGAAGTGAACGGTGTGAGCTGGTTGCACGGAAAAGTATCACAAGAAATGTTCTCGGGTATTTGGAAGGGATATTTCCCTGAAGAAAGCCACGTAGGTTATGTAACCAACGGTGTACACTTCCCAACATGGAGTGCTACTGAATGGAAGAAGCTTTACGGAAAGCATTTCGATCCTAACTTCATGAACGATCAATCTAACCAAAATATTTGGGAAGCTATCTACAATGTAGATGATCAAGAAGTATGGAACACTCGTTTGGCTTTGAAGAACAAGTTGATTGACTATATCCGCAAGGAATTCAGCAAGAGTTGGTTGAAGAATCAAGGTGATCCTTCACGTGTGGTTTCATTGCTCGACAAGATCAATCCGAATGCATTGCTCATCGGTTTCGCTCGTCGATTTGCAACTTACAAGCGTGCTCACTTGTTGTTTACCGACCTCGATCGTTTGGCTAAGATTGTGAACAATCCCGACTATCCGGTACAGTTCCTTTTTGCTGGTAAGGCTCACCCACACGATGGTGCCGGTCAGGGCTTGATCAAGAAGATTGTAGAAATCTCTCGTCGTCCGGAATTTTTGGGTAAGATTATCTTCCTCGAAAACTACGACATGAAGTTGGCTCGTCGTCTGGTAACAGGTGTAGATATCTGGATGAATACTCCGACTCGTCCACTCGAAGCATCGGGTACTTCTGGTGAAAAGGCTTTGATGAACGGTGTTATCAACTTCTCTGTACTCGATGGATGGTGGTTGGAAGGTTACCGCGAAGGTGCAGGTTGGGCTTTGACTGAAAAGCGTACTTACCAATATCAGGAACATCAAGACCAATTGGATGCTGCTACCATTTATGGCATTTTGGAAAACGAAATCTTGCCGTTGTACTATGCACGCAATCGCAAGGGTTATTCAGAAGGCTGGGTGAAGACTATCAAGAACTCCATTGCTCAAATTGCTCCTCACTACACCATGAAGCGTCAGTTGGATGATTATTATAGCAAGTTCTATTGCAAGGAAGCTAAGCGTCATGCAGAATTGGTAGCCGATGGTTATGCTAAGGCCAAGCAGATTGCTGCATGGAAAGAACAAGTAGCTGAAAAGTGGGATTCTATCCAAATCGTTTCTTCTGAAAAGAGCGAAGAAGTGGTGAACGGTAACATTGAAAGCGGTAAAGAATATAGCATCACTCACGTGGTTGACCAGAAGGGATTGGACAATGCTATCGGTATCGAAGTAGTGACACTCTACAAAGATACTGAAGGTAAGGAACACATCTATTCTGTAGAACCGATGGAAGTAGTGAAACGTGAAGGTGATCTTTATACATTCCATGTGAAGTTCAGTTTGTCCAACGCTGGCAGCTTCAAGGTTTGCTACCGTATGTTCCCAGAAAACGTAGACCTTCCTCATCGTCAGGACTTCTGCTACGTTCGTTGGTTCAGCTAATTGAAACAAACAATCAGAAACTCTAACAATAGGAAAGAGCGACCGTATGGTCGCTCTTTCTGTTTATTGATTAAGTTATATTAAGAAAGGCTGTGTCACACAGCCTTTCTTGTATTTCAGATATTGGAATATTACTTTAACAATTCGGAAAGCTTTTCTTTAATGGCTTCACCACGGAGATTGCGTGCAATAATGGTTCCCTCTTGATCTACCAATACGGTGGCAGGGATAGAACGTACACCATAAAGGGAAGCACCTTCACAGTTCCAACCTTTAAGGTCGGACATCATAGGCCATGTCATGCCCCAAGACTTGATGGCTTCCTTCCACTTAGTTTCGTCGTTGTCGAGTGATACGCCTACAATGCCGAATCCTTTTTTATTGAATTCTTTGTAAGCTGCGATTACGTTCGGCATTTCGGCCTTGCATGGACCGCACCAGCTTGCCCAGAAATCAATCAAGGTATATTTGTTCTTACTGATGAAGTCGGACAATTTCACTTCCTTACCTTCGGGATTGTTCATGGCAAAGTCGATGTATTTTTGGCCGATAGCTGTCTTGGCAGCTACTTCCACACTATTGATGAAGCGTGCAATGCGCTCGTTACTTTTGTATTCGGCTGGAATCTGTTCGGCCAGTGCAGCTTGTTTTTCAAAATCGAAAGCAGCAGCATAGCTAGGGAGCAAGTGAATGCCTACCGGATTGGTTATGTTAGTATAGATGGTGTTGTAAACCATATCCATGGCTTCAGCATCCTTGGCTTCAATCTGTGCCATTATTTCCTTACGTTGTTCATCGGTTAAGGTACTGTCTGTTCTTGCCTTTTGGTAAATTTCGTTCATTTCCTTGTTTAATGCGATATATTGGTCCTTGAAACCTTGGTATATATCGTTGTTTGGCGTACCTTCGGCGCGGCTTTCTTCAGCCAATACCACACTGATGTTTCCGTTTTCGAGGAAAAGATCTGTCATGATACGAGCTTCATCTGTAACGTAAGTAATGTAACGGTTTACTGCAGAATCTTGTCGGCCAGTAAAAGTAAAGGCGTTGTTCTTCACTACGGCAGAATCGAGCTTGACTAAATCTCTACCTTGTACTTCTTGAAGATAGACGATTTCCCCATCAGCGATTCCTTCTGCAATTCCTGAAATTTTGTAAGAGGGTTCATTGTTGCATGCAGTAAGCATCAAACCTCCTGCCATCAATAGATAAGCTATTCTTTTCATTTGTTCAAATATTTATTAGTTATGGATACAAAGATACGGCATTATTTGATATTTATAGATAAAAATGTATATATATTAGTGAAAATAGCTTTTGATTTTAATTATTTTTTTATCTTTGCCCTCCTAATTAAAGGTATATGCAACAGACGAATTATATCATTGAAGTTCAGAATGTTTCCAAATACTTTGGAGAAAAAGTAGCGTTGGACAACATAAACTTGAAAGTAAAGAAGGGCGAATTTGTTACGATTTTAGGTCCTTCAGGTTGTGGAAAGACCACTCTTTTGCGTATTATCGCAGGTTTTCAGACGGCTTCGGAAGGAGAAATCCGTATCGCAGGTCAGGAAATTACGCAGACGCCTCCACATCAACGTCCGGTGAATACGGTATTTCAAAAATATGCTTTGTTCCCGCATCTGAATGTGTATGACAACATTGCTTTCGGGTTGAAACTGAAGAAACTTCCTGTCTCGATTATTGAAAAGAAGGTAAAATCGGCTCTCAAGATGGTGGGTATGACCGATTATGAATACCGCGATGTGGATTCTCTTTCAGGAGGTCAGCAGCAGCGTGTGGCTATTGCCCGTGCCATTGTGAACAATCCTGAAGTGTTGTTGCTCGATGAACCGTTGGCAGCCCTCGACTTAAAGATGCGTAAGGATATGCAGATGGAATTGAAGGAACTGCATAAGTCATTGGGAGTAACCTTTGTATATGTAACTCATGACCAAGAAGAAGCTTTGACCTTGAGTGATACCATTGTGGTGATGAGTGAAGGAAAAATCCAACAAATCGGTACTCCGATGGATATTTATAATGAACCGATCAATTCCTTCGTTGCCGACTTTATTGGTGAAAGTAATATTCTGAACGGTGTTATGGTCAAGGATAAACTGGTACAGTTTGCTGGCCATGAATTTGAATGTGTGGATGAAGGTTTTGGTGAAAATAATCCTGTGGATGTGGTTATTCGTCCCGAAGACATCTATATATTTGATCCGTCGGATGCAGCCCAACTGATTGGTACGGTGACCAGTTGTATTTTCAAAGGTGTGCATTTTGAAATGTGGGTACAGACTAAAGAGGGTTATGAACTGATGGTACAGGATTATCATAGTTTTGAAGCCGGCCGTGAAGTAGGTTTGTTGGTAAAGCCTTTTGATATCCATGTAATGAAGAAGGAACGTACTTGCAATACGTTTGAAGGACGGATGATTGATGAAACGCATGTTGAATTCTTGGGATGCGATTTTGAATGTCTACCGGTAACGGATATAGAAAGTGGATCGGTTGTGCAGGTGCAGGTGGACTTCGACAAAGTTGTTCTTTTGGACAATGAAGAAGATGGCATGTTGACCGGTGATGTAAATTTTATCCTCTATAAGGGTGACCATTATCATCTCACGGTAGGTTCCGATTGGGATGAGGATGTATTTGTAGATACCAATGATGTATGGGACGATGGTGACCGGGTAGGTATTACCATTGCCCCCGAACATATCCATATTAATAAGGTATAAGGAGATGTTGAAAAAATTATCCCAATTCTTTATGCGGCGCAGGAACTGGTCTATACCCTACGCACTGTTCTTGCTTGTATTTGTAGTGATACCGTTGCTGCTTATTTTGGTTTATGCATTTACCGATGAAGAAGGAGCCTTTACGTTGGCTAACTTCCGGAAATTCATGATGCATCCCGAAGCCATGAATACCTTTATTTATTCTATCGGTATTGCAGTAATAACGACCATTGTATGTCTGATACTAGGTTATCCGGCTGCCTATATCCTCAGTCAGAAACAGTTCAAGACTTCAAAAACCATGGTGGTTCTCTTTATTCTTCCCATGTGGGTGAATATTCTGATACGTACGTTGGCCACCGTAGCCTTGTTTGATTTCCTCCAATTGCCTTTGGGGGAAGGAGCATTGGTGTTTGGTATGGTATACAACTTTTTGCCGTTTATGATTTATCCCATCTACAATACGTTACAGAAGATGGACCAGAATTTGATAGAGGCAGCCCAGGACTTGGGTGCCAATCCATTGAAGGTATTTACCAAAGTGATTCTTCCTCTATCTATGCCGGGCATTGTAAGTGGGGTGGTGATGGTGTTCATGCCCACGGTATCAACGTTTGCCATTGCGGAGCTTCTTACGATGAACAATATCAAACTGTTTGGTACTACCGTGCAGGAAAATATTTATAACGGCATGTGGAACTATGGTGCTGCCTTGTCGCTCATCATGTTGTTGCTGATTGGTATCATGTCACTCTTTACCAATGATGAAGATAATGCACAAAACGAAAGTGGAGGGGTAATATGATGAATAAGATTTTAGCTAAAGGTTATTTGTGGTTTTTGTTGGCGTTGTTGTATTCGCCCATCTTGATTATCATGATTTTTTCCTTTACCGAAGCGAAGGTTTTGGGAAACTGGACCGGATTCTCATTCAAACTATATAGTTCCTTATTCGCTGGCGGTATGCATCATTCGTTGACCAATGCCATCATCAATACTTTTGTGATAGCACTGATTGCAGCAACCGTATCAACAGCATTGGGAAGTATAGCGGCAATAGGTATCTATAATTTGAGAACTCGTGCCCGTTCGGTCATGAACTTTACAAACAATATTCCCATCATGAACCCGGATATCATTACCGGTGTGTCCTTGTTCTTGTTGTTTGTCAGTTTCGGTATCTCACAAGGATTTACTACAGTAGTATTGGCGCACATTGCCTTTTGTACTCCATACGTAGTGCTGAGTGTGATGCCTCGATTAAAGAAGATGAATCCCAACATTTATGAAGCAGCTCTTGATTTGGGTGCAACACCTTTTCAAGCCTTGAGAAAAGTCATTTTACCGGAGATTCTTCCTGGTATGATCAGCGGTTTCATTTTGGCGTTCACCCTTTCGATTGACGATTTTGCCGTAACTATTTTTACTATTGGTAATGAAGGATTGGAAACATTGTCTACTTATATCTATGCAGATGCCCGAAAGGGTGGTCTTACTCCGGAACTTCGTCCGTTGTCGACCATCATTTTTGTTACGGTGTTGGTATTGTTGATTGTGATAAACAAACGTGCCGAAAAGCAGAAGAAAGAATAAGAATATGAAAGGATTGAAATATCTACTCATAGGTGCCATGCTCTTTACTTTAGGAGCATGCCAACGTTCTCAAGAAGAACGGAACCGTATCCTGAAGATTTATAATTGGGCCGATTATATTGATGAAGAAGTGTTGGCCGAATTCCCAGATTGGTATAAGGAACAGACAGGAGAAGAGATTGAAGTAATATACCAGGTGTTCGATATCAATGAAATCATGTTGACCAAAATAGAACGGGGACATGAAGATTTTGATGTGGTTTGTCCGTCGGAATACATCATCGAACGAATGATGAAGAAAGATATGCTGCTTCCCATCAACCGTGATTTTGGAAAGACTCCCGATTATATCCCTAATCTGGCTCCTTATATTCAGGATGAGTTGAACAAAATGAGTTTTGATGAGCGTAAGGTGACCGATTATGCGGTAGCCTATATGTGGGGTACAGCCGGTGTACTTTATAATACAGCATTGGCTACGGAAGAGGAAGCATTGACATGCGGAAGTTTGTGGAGTCCTAAATTCAATAACAGGATTCTCATGAAGGATTCGTATCGTGACTGTTACGGTCTGGCCATTATCTATGCTAATACGGAACGTTTGCAGAACGGTGAGGTTACTGTAGAACAGTTGATGAACGATAATTCTCAGGAAGCCATTGCTACCGCTGAAGAGTATTTGAAGAAGATGAAACCAAACATTGCCGGTTGGGAAGCTGATTTTGGAAAGGAAATGATGACCAAAGGCAAAGCATGGATGAATTTTACTTGGAGCGGTGATGCGGTATGGGCCATAGAAGAAGCGGATGCGGTAGGAGTGGAGTTGGATTATGTGGTTCCAATTGAAGGAAGCAATGTGTGGTTTGACGGTTGGGTAATTCCCAAGTATGCACGTAACGTGAAGGCTGCCAGTTATTTCATCAATTACATGTGCCGGCCCGACATTGCTTTGCGTAACATGGATGCCATCGGTTATGTAAGTGCAGTTGCTACTCCAGAAATATTGGAAGCTAAGATTGATTCTACTTTAGAAAATTATTCGGATTTGAGTTATTTCTTTGGACCGGAAGCAGATAGTGTGCAGGTCGATCCCGTACAATATCCCGATAAGGGAGTGATAGAACGTTGTGCGGTTATCCGTGATTTCAGCAATAAGGAAGACCTTGAAAAGGTGCTTGAAATGTGGAGTCGCGTGAAAGGAGATAATTTGAATACGGGTATTGTCTTGATTATCTTCGCAGTGTTTGGTGCTTTGTTTGTGTGGCTGGTGGTCAGCAAAGTGAATAAGTATCGTCGTCAAAAACAACGGAAACATTATCGTAGAAGAAAACCAAGAAAATAAATTTGATATTATAAAGAAAGGCTCCCATAAGGAGCCTTTCTTTATAATTATAAGTAGTGTATGAGAGATTACACAATGTATTGGTCGGAGATGGATTCGTTGTTCATCACACGACGGATGGTTTCGGCAAACATATCCGCAATAGTGAGCTGCTTGACTTTAGCGCAACGGTTACTATATGGAATACTGTCGGTAAATACAATTTCTTCCAATTGTGAATTTTGAACACGTTCCGAAGCAGGACCCGACATGACGCAATGTGAAGCGATGGCTCGTACCGAACGGGCACCTGCTTCTTTCATGACATCGGCTGCTTTGGTAATGGTACCTGCTGTATCTACCATATCATCAATGATGATGACATTCTTGTCTTTGACATCTCCAATAATCTGGATGGAAGCGACAACATTGGCTCTTTCGCGAGTCTTGTTGCAAAGCACCAACGGTACATTCAAGTATTTGGAATAAGTATTGGCTCGTTTGGAACCTCCTACGTCGGGAGTCGCAATAACCAAGTTGTCCAAGTTCAATGATTGAATGTATGGAACGTAGATGGTAGATGCGTACAAGTGGTCGACCGGAATATCAAAGAAACCTTGAATCTGATCGGCATGAAGGTCCATGGTTATCAAACGGTCAATACCTGCCACACTCATTAAGTCGGCTACCAATTTGGCGCCAATGGATACACGTGGTTTGTCTTTTCTGTCCTGACGTGCCCATCCGAAGTAAGGTACTACGGCTATGATACTTTTGGCCGATGCTCTCTTGGCAGCATCAATCATCAGTAACAATTCCATGAGATTATCGGAATTTGGAAAAGTGGACTGAACGAGAAAAACATGTGAACCTCTAATGGATTCTTCGAAAGAAACGGCAAACTCACCATCGGCAAAATGGGTGATGTTCATGTTTCCCAATTCGCAACCCAAACTGTTGCAAATCTTTTCTGCAAGGTATCTCGAATTTGTTCCCGAGAATACTTTAAAAGGAGATGTATTGCTCATTTTATTTGGATAGATAAAATCTATATATTTTATAATTTGATTGCAAATTTACGTATTATAATTAGAATAAAAAATTAATCAGCTAGCTTTTTCAGTTTCTTGAAGTGTTCTATCAAGTCGCTGAAGTCATGCGTGTCACATAAATCGAATTTATTCCACAAAGCACCAAGCACAGCTGCTCCTCCAAATCCATGATTCTTAACCTCTTTAATATTGTTTATGTCAATACCCCCTAAAGCTATGACTCTTTTGTCGATGATGCCTGCCTTGTGTGCATTCTTAAGTTCTACATCACTATAAGATGATTTGTAGTTCTGTTTGGATATACTGTCGAATACAGGGCTGAGGAATACATAATCATGTTGGTACTTTTTCTCCTTCACTTCTTCCAACGAATGGCAGGAACAACTGGTGTGTCCTTTGTAACGGTACGGCTTTTGTGGATTCCGATGATTTAAATGTATGCCTTTTAAATGAAATTCTTCCTTTAAGTAAAAATGTCCATGAACGACGATACGTTTATGATACTGCTCGGGTATGAGGGTAAGCAATCTTTCTGCATACATGGGAGCGGTATCCGGTTTCCGAAGGTGGAGGATATCCAGTCCCTCCTCAAAAAGGGCTGTTATGATTTTGTCTTCTTCAACAAAATAAGTGGGTGGAGTTATCAGAATAAGTTTCATAAATTTTGCTATTCAATGGTTTCTCCTGTCGAATGATTCATAGGCAGGGTAAAGACAAATTGAGTACCTTCGGCATAGTCGTTGTCTATCCAGATTTCTCCGCCTAATTTTTGAACAGTTATTTGGCAGATGGAAAGTCCTAAGCCGGTACCTTGTATATTTTCATTCAATTTTTTGAAGCGGTCGAATATATGTTTCCGTTCTTTCAGTGGTATTCCGATTCCTGTATCGGTCACCTTGAAAACGATCACTTGCTTTTCCTTATTGGGAGTTACTGATAGTTCTATGAATCCCTTGTGGGTAAACTTACAGGCATTGCCTATCAGATTGATGATGACCTGTTGGAGACGGATGACATCGGTGATGACAATCAGCTCCTTGACAGGTGATGAGAATCGCATTTCCACGCCTTGCTGTACCTTGTCCTTTAAAGTGGCGATGATACTCGAACAATAAGGAATCAGGTCGTATGGCTCGAAATTGAAGACTTGTTTGTTGGCTTCCAGGCGAGAAAGGTCTAATATGTCATTGACCAGTTTCAGCAACAAGTCGGAATTGTTCTTGATGATTCCTGCAAATTCTCGGAGCCCTTCATTGTCTTTTGTCTCGGATACGAGTACTTCGGAGAATCCAACAATAGCATTTAGCGGAGTCCGTATCTCGTGGCTCATGTTGGAAACGAAGGTACTCTTCATGCGATTGGCTTCTTCGGCTTCTTCTTTGGCTATTCTCAATTGCTTTTCAGATTCTATCAATTCATCTTTCTCTTTCTTCAGTTGTCGTTCCGATCTTTCTACTTTGTTCTTGAGATGTCGGATGCGGAGTGAGTACGACAGGAAGATGATGAAACCGGCTATTAAGAATATGAATAGAATCAGACCCATGATAAAGTATCCCTTATACATGGTATAAATATCTTCCCATGACATGATGGTATTTACGTAGACGGCATCGGAAGGTATTTTTTGGCTCAACAGTTTTTTTTCTCTCAGAATTTCCATGTCGAGCTTGGTCTCGTTATTGTAGCTCTCAATGTATGGGCCACCCCATTTTTCGGGTGTTTCCATCAGTTGGATTGCTTTTTCTGCCAGTTCGATACCCAGCGGGCGGTATTGCGGCACATTGCCACCAATGGCCCAATAGCCGATAGCTGTTCCCGATATACTGAAGACGGGCAGTTCCGGATTAGCTTTTTGGAAGGCATAAGAAGCATTGTTCATGTATGATGCTCCTGTTGTGTCATACCGCCAATTGCATAGAATACCTGCAGTGTTTGCTGGAAGGTTGGATGCAATGGTCAAAGCTTCGTCCATTGTCTGGAAACGTCCGTCGATATGAATCAGATTCCATCTTGGCTCATATTGTTGGATATGAAGTTTAGCTGTTCGAAGTAGACAAATACCAGAATAAGTGTTGTCACTGATGATGGCTATGTTTTGTGTCTGCGGGTAAAAATTTCTGATGAGTTGTATGTCTTCGGCTATGCCATAATTGTAATAGTAGCATAATTGTACATTGAAGTCTTGCATTATTTCCAGTGCATCAATCCTGATTCTGCTGTGGTTGATGTCGTCTCGATAAATGGAAGGGATTTCGGGCGTACTGGAAGAGGCCAAATAGCGGGGTGCCATGATACAGAAAAGGGGAATTTTCTTGTACTTCTCATCTTGGAGGGAAAAGTAACTGATCCAAGCTTCCGGTCCCATCAATATAATGAGTTTGGCTTTGGGGTGTTTGTCAACCAGTGACTTGATCAGAGGTACCCATAGATGGCTTTCTGTAATGGTGTTACAGCTCAAGTCCTCTATGATGGGTGTGCAATGTCCTTTTTGCTGGATATAAGCATCTACAAATGCTGACACATTGCTATGTACATATTGTGACTCTACATTGTAGGAACTGATAAACAGGATTTCATCCTCTTCATTATTCGTCGGAGCAGCTTTCACATGAAGAGAAACCGCTATAAATGAAAGCAATATGAGAAAAGAGTAGATTCTGTACATTTTTAGGTATTTGTTTAACAAACAAATATACTGTTTATTTTTATATTCTCCAATGAAAAATGCATATTTCCTGAAAAATGAAAAAACTTTCTCTATCTTTGTGTCCCGAAAGTGCTGGATTATGAAGAATTATTTGGATGAATTGAATGAAGGTCAGTTGGCTGCCGTGTTATACAACGAGGGGCCTTCATTGGTTATTGCCGGAGCCGGTTCGGGAAAAACCCGTGTCCTTACTTATAAAATCGCTTATTTGTTGGAACAAGGTTATGAACCTTGGAATATATTGGCGCTTACTTTTACCAATAAGGCGGCACGCGAAATGAAGGAACGTATTGTCCGTCGGGTAGGCGAACGTGCGCGCTATTTATGGATGGGTACATTCCATTCCATCTTTTCACGTATCTTGAGGAAGGAAGCGCAGTTTATCGGCTTTTCGGCCAATTTCACTATTTATGATTCGGCCGATTCCAAAAGTTTGCTGAAATCCATAATCAAGGAGATGCAACTGGATGATAAGGTATACAAACCGGGAATGATTCAGTCGCGTATCAGCAATGCGAAGAATCATTTAATCTTTCCGGATGCCTATGCAGCCGATGGTGACATCTATCGGCATGATAGGGATGCCAAGGTACCGGCCACACGGGACATTTACCGTCGTTATTGGGAACGTTGCCGACAGAGTGATGCCATGGATTTTGACGATTTGCTGATATATACTTATCAGTTGTTCAGAGACTTCCCGGAAATAAGGGAGAAATATGCATTCCAGTTTCATTACGTGTTGGTAGATGAGTATCAAGATACGAATTTTGCCCAGCATAGCATCGTTCTTCAACTGACTCAGGAACGTCAGCGGGTATGTGTGGTGGGGGATGATGCACAAAGTATCTATTCCTTTCGTGGAGCCAACATTGACAATATACTGAAATTCACCCAATTGTATAAAGGTGCCAAATTGTTTAAATTGGAGCAGAATTACCGTTCCACTCAAACCATTGTTTGTGCAGCCAATAGTTTGATTGAAAAGAATAGTGAACAAATTCATAAGGCGGTCTTTTCCAAAAAAGAGCAGGGAGAACCTATCGATGTTTTCAATGCTTATAGTGATGTGGAAGAAGGTGATATCGTAGCTAATAAAATATCTCAGTTGCATCGACAGGATGGATATGAATTCAGTGACTTTGCCGTACTTTATCGAACTAATGCGCAGAGCCGTATCTTTGAAGAGGCTTTGCGGAAACGTTCCATACCTTACAAGATCTATGGTGGGTTGTCGTTCTATCAACGGAAGGAAGTCAAGGATGTCATTGCTTATTTCCGTTTGGCGGTGAATCCCAATGATGAAGAAGCCTTCAAACGTGTTCTGAATTATCCGGCTCGCGGAATAGGGGATACGACCTTGAACAAGATAATCGATGCGGCCAATACCCATGTGGTGAGTTTGTGGAAGGTCTTGTCGGATCCGTTGACTTACGGACTTTCCATCAATAAAGGTACGCATGCCAAGTTGCAAGGTTTTCGTGAACTGATTGAACTGTTCAGACAAGAGGCGTCGGAAAAGGATGCCTATGAAGTAGGAAGCATGGTTGTACGACAATCGGGCATCATGAACGAAATCTATCAGGACCGCACTCCGGAGAATCTGAGTCGGCAGGAGAATATAGAAGAACTGGTTAATGGGATGCATGATTTTTGCGCTTCTCGTAGAGAAGAGGGCAATGAACAGGTGATGTTGGCAGATTATTTGTCGGAAGTGTCTTTGTTAACCGATCAGGATACGGATAAGGAAGGCGATACTCAAAAGGTGACGTTGATGACGATTCATTCTGCCAAGGGATTGGAGTTCAAGAATGTGTTTGTCGTAGGACTGGAAGAGAATCTTTTCCCCAGTCAGTTGTCCATGAACTCGTATCGTGAATTGGAAGAGGAACGTCGTTTGTTTTATGTAGCCATTACCCGTGCAGAGGAGCATTGTTTCTTGTCGTTTGCCAAGAGTCGCTTTAAGTATGGTAAGATGGAATTCAGTAGTCCGAGTCGTTTCTTGAAAGATATAGATACATGTTATCTTCATCTTTCACAAGGAGAACCGGTCAACCGATATAATGGAGGAAGTGCTTCTCCGGAGATGCCACGCTCAAGAGAATTTTCTACCAATCGTTATTCAATCAAGGATTCGCGTCCGAAGACAATATTGGTAAAACCGCCGGTTACTTCTCATCTTAAAAAAGTAACGACGGCGTCTGTTGCTCCTGCGTCAGGAAAAGCAGGAATAGCTCTTCAAGCCGGAAATGTGATTGAGCATGAACGGTTTGGAGTAGGCGATGTTCTGAAAGTAGAGGGAACGGGCGATAATTGCAAGGCTACTGTAAAATTCCGTAATGCGGGTGAAAAGCAGTTGCTGTTGAAGTTTGCGAGATTTAAAATAATAGGATAACCGGGGAGGTTATCCTATTATTTTAGTAGGTGTTCTTTAGATGTTGGTGGAGCCGGTCAAACGGATATCTTGTGATGAACTTCCCACATACACATCGGCTTTCCCGGATTCTATTTTCCATCCTTTGTCTATTTCATCCCAATGACGGAATCTTTCTCTCGGAATGAAAATTTGAACCGGCTTGCTTTCTCCGGCTTTCAGACTTACTCGTTGGAAAGCTTTCAATTCCTTCAAGGGGCGTTCTACTTGCGAATTCGGGCGACCTATATAGAATTGTACCACTTCTTCTGCATCGTATTTGCCGGTATTAGTCAACTGCAAAGTGGCTTGGATACCTTGTTTAGTTGTTTCCAATTGCAAATCGGAATAGTCGAATGTAGTGTATGACAGTCCATGTCCAAAAGGATAAGCTACAGGAATTTGTTTGCTTTCAAACCAACGGTAGCCTACAAAGATTCCTTCTGAATAGTTGGCGGTAGGGCTTTTTCGTTGACGTCCGTCCTTCTGATTGACCAAGTTCACAAAGATGTCTTCCTTTTCTTCTTCTGTAACTTGAGGGTATACCTTCAAGCTATAAGCCTGGTTGTCTTCCAACTGGATAGGATAAGTGAAAGGAAGTTTGCCGGATGGGACGATAGCTCCCGACAGAACGTCGGCCAATGCGTTTCCACCTTCCGAACCGTTGAACCATGAAACCAATATGGCGGGTGACACTTCGTTGACTACGCGAAGGTCGGTTGGAGCACCGCTAACTAAGATAGTCACTAAATTGGGATTTGCTTCGGCCAATGCTTGAGCCAATTCGTCTTGTCCCATTGGTAAGGTGATGCAGGTACGGTCGCTTCCTTCGGTTTCCACTTCGCGGTTGTTGCCTGCAATAAACAGAACCAAATCCGATTCTTTGGCAAGTTGAACGGCTTCGGCCATCAATTCCTTATCGGCTTTCTGATAAGGAGAAATGTTCTTGTACCGGTCTTCACGAGTGTAGTTATAATACCCTTGTGCCCATTTGATTTCGAAGTTGTTCAGCTTGTTTTGGATGCCTTCCAATGGAGTGACTTCCTTCAAAGCCTTTACACCGGCACCTACACCACCTTGTGCTTGTTGGCGGATGGCGTTGTCGCCGATAACGGCTATCTTTTTATATTTGTTTGGAAGGATGGGAAGCAATTCGCCTTCATTCTTCAGCATGACGATAGATTTGCTGGCTACCTTGTACGCAATGTCCCGTTGTTCCGGTTGGGCAGTCATCACTTTGTTGGCATCTTCCTTGGCAATGGGTTGGATGGCAAAGCGTACGCGGAGCAGATTCCGAACCTTACTGTCTATTACTTCTTCGGGTACGACACCCGCCTTTACGGAATCCAACAATGCTTGTCCCATGTATCGTTCTCCTGGCATTTCTACATCCAGGCCGTTCATTGCTGCACCTACGGTTGAATGTACGCCGCCCCAATCCGAAATGACTATGCCATGGAAGCCCCACATGTCACGTAAAATCTTGTTCAGCAGCATATCGTTTTCCGAACACCAATAACCTTCTACCTTATTATAGGCGGCCATCACCCCATAAGCATCGGCCTCTTTGACGGCTGCTTCGAAAGGCGGTAAGTACAGTTCGTGCATGGCTCTGGGAGATACTTTTACATCGATGCTTCCACGGTCGTTTTCCTGATTGTTCAAAGCATAATGTTTCAAGCACACCGCTACACCATTGTCTTGTACTCCTTGGGTATATTTGACGGATAGTGCGGCACTCAATTGCGGATCTTCGCTGAGGTATTCATAAGTACGTCCGCCGGTGGGGATTCGTTGGATGTTGATGGCAGGTCCCAAAATCATATCCTTACCGCGCAAACGTGCCTCCTTTGCCATACCTTTTCCATATTCGTATGCCATTTCTTCACTCCAGGTAGCAGCCAATGCAGAACCGGTAGGGAAGAAGGTCGACGAGTCGTTGGCCAATCCCAATGAATTCCAGGAATGCGGTTCCATTTCTTCGCGGATACCGAAGGGTCCGTCGGCATATTCAATGTCGGGAATACCGAGTCGTTCCACTCCCGCCGACGAGAACATGTTCTTACCATGTAGCATGTTTACTTTTTCTTCCAAAGTCATTTGTCCGATAATCTCGGTAATTTCATCTTCGTGGCACAGCAAAAGAGAACCTTTGGGTTGTTCTTTTTGCGGGCTGCATGAAACCAATAAGGACAAGCTGCATAAGAAGGTCATCCATTTAGATTTGTTGTTCATAATTGTAGATTGTTTGTTGATTATTAAATTTGAGTGTAAAGATAGCGGATAATAGCATAAGGCAAGGGATTGGAATGTTTCATTTATATGGTTGAAATGTGCCTGGTCTGCATCTGAAACATTTCGGACCGTGAACTGTCCGGATGGTTTGATAAAATAGAATATCCAATGCAAAAAAAGTCAGCAAAAGTTTTGGAGGTTTACGAAAAAGCGCTACCTTTGCATCCGCAATCGGGAAAATAACTTTTGTTGATTCCTGAAAGCGATAGAATATGCGGAAATAGCTCAGTTGGTAGAGCATAACCTTGCCAAGGTTAGGGTCGCGAGTTCGAGCCTCGTTTTCCGCTCAAAATAATAGCGAAATCTTGCGCGAGTAACGGGTGAGTTACAGACTATCAGGCCCAGGTGGCGGAATGGTAGACGCGCTCGTTTCAGGTGCGAGTGTTGAGAGACGTGCAGGTTCGAGTCCTGTTCTGGGCACAAGTCGAAGCAAGATTTCAAATTATTCTCGGAGGAATGGCGGAATTGGTAGACGCGCTACTTTGAGGGGGTAGTGACAGTTTTGTCGTGTGAGTTCGAGTCTCATTTCCTTCACGAAGAATATCTATTGCGGAAATAGCTCAGTTGGTAGAGCATAACCTTGCCAAGGTTAGGGTCGCGAGTTCGAGCCTCGTTTTCCGCTCAAAAGGAGAAATCAGTCAGCTGGTTTCTCTTTTTTTTTTTGTATATTCGTACCCAAAATGAAATGTATGAAAAAAATCAGTTTGTTTGTAGGTGCCATTTGTATGGTGGTATCTTCTTTTGCGCAAATGCCGGAAAGGACTCTGGAAAACATTGCAAAGTACACTTCCCTATGTAGACATCATATCTACAAGGATATGAAGGGTATGTATCGGGAGGCAGGTCAATCATTGGTTTATCCCTTCCTGGCGCCGGGAAGCAATCAATATTTGGATATGTTGTGGGACTGGGATTCCTGGTTGAGTAACGTTGCCTTGAAGCAGATCTTGTTGGAAAACGGTACGGAGAAGGACCGGTTGGAGGCTTTGAAGTATGAACAAGGGTGTGTGTTGAATGCATTGCATTATGGTGGCATGGACGGATGGATTCCCATTTGGATAGAGCGGAATGCACCGAGCCGGGAAGAGATGTTGAAAAAACGGAACCCCTGGAAGAGCAACATGCACAAGCCGACCATTGCGCAACATGCAGCCCTTATTGTCCGTTCTATGGATGGTAATGCGGAGTGGTTGCGTGAAGAGTTTTATAAATTGCAAGCCTTTGTTTGCAAGTATCTGAATCATCACCGGCATCAAGCTACGGGGTTGATGTATTGGCAGACTGATGAGGCTATTGGCGTTGACAATGATCCCAGTACCTTTTATCGTCCTCATGGAAGTTCGGGGTCCATTTTCCTGAATGCCTTGATGTATCGTGAATTGCTGGCTATGGAATATCTGGCCGACTGCTTGAATCTGGGAGAGATAGCCGATAGTTTCCGGAAAGAAGCGGATAACTTGAAAGAGCAGGTGCAGGAACATTGTTGGGATCCTCGCGACGGTTTCTATTATAGCGTGGATTTGAATTTGTTGCCTGTCGAAAAACCGGATATCGAAGGGTTGATGCCGGGAGATTTGTATTTGCATGTAGGTCAACCCCGCAATTACGATTGCCTAATTCAGCGCTTCAGTGTGTGGAGTGGATTTATGTCCATGTGGTCGGGAATAGCCACTCCGGAACAAGCAAAGGAAATGGTGGAAAGACATTTCCATGATACACGTTCTTTCAATGCACCGGCGGGCATCCGTACGTTGTCTCCGTTGGAGAAGATGTATAATGTACGTGCCAGTGGTAATCCTTCTTCGTGGCAAGGACCTATCTGGATTAATGTCAATTATTTGGTTTTCCGGGGACTGGTCAACTATGGATTTAAGGAAGAAGCCAAGGAACTGGCGGAAAAGACAATTCTGTTGTTGGGAAGGGATTATGAACGTTTCGGTGCGTTGCACGAATACTATCTGCCCGACAATGGAGAACCGGTGCTGAACAAAGGTTTCCAGAACTGGAACTTGTTGGTATTGAATATGGCGGCTTGGTTGGAAGGCAAACCGATGATAACCGAATTCTGATAAATGAAGAAGGCTTCCTTTTCGGGAAGCCTTCTTCATTTATGTATTATCCGCAATGGAAATATCTCTTCACTAATTTCAGCATTTCTTCCTGATTGCCATCAATCTCGCTTCGTAAGGTCTTGTCACCGTACGAACGAAGTTTCTTGATGATACCGTCGATCATAGCGGGACTGAACACTTTATGCTTTTCGAAGATGGCCCGTTGGCTTTCCAGACAATCGGCCGATGCTTCGCAACTATCGGGTAATTGAGCCAGATCCTTCAACTTGTCTGCATTCTCCTTTTGGTGGATGTTTACATTCACGTAAGTCTTTTCGGCTATTTCAAGCGCATTGTCCAACTCGAAACCATATCGGCAGGCAACCGCCAGTCCGGCAATCAGTTGGTACAAGTCGGCCGAACCGTCGGGTGAACGCATTTCTACGGTTTGTTTTTGAGTGGTATCGTAGTGGCTTTCACTTTCAAGCGGATTGGCGGTCATGCACATATCTGTCTTGGCGGCCCATCCCAACGGAACACGCACCAATACCGAGCGGTTGCGGTCTCCCCAACAAATGTTGGTTGGCGCTTCCTGATGCGGAACCAGACGGAAATAGGAAGTAGGGTTGGTGTTTCCGAAAGCGGTAATGGAAGGAGCCAGCTCCATCATACCGGCAATGGCTTTTCGTGCGGTGGCCGAAAGTACGCCGCCATCCAACATCTGGTTTTGTCCGTCCTTCACGATACGCATGTGTACGTGCAGTCCCGAACCGGCTTTTCCGGTAGTAATCTTGGGAGCGAAAGTAATGTCGTATCCCAATTGGTAAGCCAGGTTGCGGATAATCCACTTGGCTATCATCAGCTGGTCGGCAGCTTCTTCCGCATTGACGGGCAGGAACTCTATCTCGTTCTGTTCATAAATCATGCCGTCGATGGTGAAGTTGCCCACTTCCGAGTGACCGTATTTAATTTGTCCACCCGCTTGTGCAATGTAAGCCATACACTTGGTACGGAAGTCATTGAACTTGGCATAAGGAGCCGATTCGTGGTAACCTTTCTGGTCGGTAGCCGGGAACATGCCGCTATCCGGTGCGATGACATAATATTCCAGTTCGCCCATGGCTTGGAATTCCATACCGGTTACCTCGTTGAACGCCTTGCAAGCCTTATGCAACGTATTTTCAGGAGAACTTTCCAACGGTTCTCCGTCCTTGTTGAAGTAGGAGCAGAGCATGGAAAGGGTAGGGATTTCTGCAAACGGATCGAGGAAAGCCGTGCGGAAACGGGGGATGACATACAAGTCGCTGCTTCCGGCTTCGATGAAAGGGAAGAGGCTGGAACCGTCCACCCGTTCGCCACAAGTCAGAATGGCGTCCAGATAGGCTTCGTTGTTGATGACGAAGTTCAGAGTCTTCAGACGTCCGTCACCGGCAGGATACATGAAGTTTACCATGCGGATGTCGTTTTCCTGAATGTAACGGATGATGTCTGCCTTGGTAAATTCCTTGCTTGGTTTACCCAAATAGGCCACCACGCGGTTCGGATTCATTGATAATTCTTTGTTCATGATATATTGTTTTAATTCATTACTTAAAATTGGCATCAAATATAGGGAAAAGTTCGGGTTGTTTGTGTGAGAAAGGATTAAAAATTTTGCAAAAATACAAATATTGATTACTTTAGTCGGATAAATGAAAGGAAATGGCAAGAATTTGGTTCTTTTGGATATATAGTCTGCTTTTTAGCGTTTCGCTGATGGCTCAAGATGCATCGTTCTTTCAAACGGAGATAACCGATACGATATTCCGTCGTATCAAGGGACTTTCCTATCCGGAACATTGCACAACTCCCCGTTCTGATTTACGCTATTTAAGTGTACTTCATTATAATGGGAAAGGAGAGGTGTGTAGAGGCGAACTGATTTGCCATCGTTCCATCAGTGATGATTTGTTGACTATTTTCCGTCGGTTGTACGAAGCCCGATATCCCATCGAACGGATGGTGCTGGTGGATGAATACGGTGCCGACGATGAGGCTTCGATGGTGGCCAACAATACATCGGCATTCAATTACCGTTATGTTTCGGGTACCCGACGCTTGTCCAGGCATAGTCAGGGACTGGCCATCGATATCAATCCTTTCTATAATCCTTATGTGCGCAAGCGTGGAGGCAAGAGGGTGGTGTCCCCCGTAGGAGCGGAAAGATATGCCGACCGTACTTGGGACTTCCCCTATAAGATCGATTCTAATGACCTGTGCTACAAACTCTTCAAGACACACGGATTTACGTGGGGCGGCGATTGGAAGCATAGCAAAGACTACCAACATTTCGAGAAAAAGCTGGTGGAATGATGAATCTATCCCTCAGAAAGATTTTTTGTTAGTTTTACCTACATGCTTACAGCGGCATTGTGAATCAAGCAGTTAACCATGTAGGTAACCCTGTAGGTAAACCGTTTTCCCTACATGAAACGATAAAAAGAATCTTATATCGTACCTTTTGACCATCCCATTATCCTTGTTTTTCGCTTAAAGCTACATAAACGATGTGCGGTGCCCTCCCTTTCTTGTCTATTTTCCTTTCGTAATACCATTGTCGGAGTTCGGCGGTGGCCTTTCCTTTCAGTAAGCCGGTCAGTTGGGCGTAAGTCTTACAATAGATGAATCCGTTCTGTCGCAAGTAATTGGTAAGCAGTTCGAAACGTTGTTCGGCCGTATATTGGCTGGACGAGGTGCGGAAACTTCGGTTCGGTTCCACCCGTTCCAAATTCATCTTGCTTCTGATGGATTGGCGTAATCTATTGGATGCCTTGAAGTTCACATTGTCGAAGTGAACCGACTGGGCACGTATCTCCTTTTTGTCCTTTATCCTCCGGCTTTTCAGGCTTGCCGAGAAGGTACCTATCTCGCCGAGCTTCACATTGTACCCTGACGCTAAGAATTCTGCAATGACATCCTCCAAGAAAGTCATGACCCCTA
This sequence comes from Bacteroides sp., assembly GCA_015060765.1. Classification (GTDB taxonomy): domain Bacteria; phylum Bacteroidota; class Bacteroidia; order Bacteroidales; family Bacteroidaceae; genus Phocaeicola. The sequence continues at coordinate 21,765 of SUXW01000022.1, read as the reverse complement.
CAACCGTCGATTCGTTCAGTCCCGAATGGTGTGCGGCATGATACATGATGTCTTTCAGTGTTTTGGTCCCTTCCGTTACCAGTTTGGGGTAGAGGATATACTCCTCTTGGTTTCCTTTTAAGTCTTTCATCGACTTGAAATCGTACTTTGCTTTCATTTCATACGTGTTATTTAAAGGTTAGAAACTATAAATATAAGGTAATGAATCGTTCTTCTTTTTACGTTCTACATCGTAGTTTGTACGTTTTACATTGTAGCTTGTATAATCTACATTGTAGCTTATATGTTTCACATTGTAGAACGTAAAAGTTATTACTACAAAGATACTTATTTTTGTTGAATTGACAAGTTATTTGAGTTGATATGTATGCTTATACGCAAGAGGATGGAAGTATCAAACTTCAAGTAAAAATGGAAAATGAAACGGTTTGGTTGAGTACAAACCAGATGGTGGAACTCCTTGGTAGAGAAAGAACTGTAATAACAAGATATATCAACAACTGTTTCAAGGAAGGAGAACTTGACCGAAATATCACATGTGCAAAAATTGCACAAGTTCAACAATCGAATGATGTGTATTTTTTTTGTACGTTAATGAAGAAAACGGTATTTTGTACGGTGAAAATGGAGGAAACATATTGCCGATAATTTCTAGGTGGCACTTACACTGATGATTGCCGAGAGTCGTACCGAGGAAAAGGATGTGATGGTGAAGGTGGTAGTGAATTTGATAAATAAGAATAACCTTTAAGGGCATAGGTTGGAAATAAGATTCTTTTTGGTATGAAGATTTTTATTTTACGATTGGTTTTACTTATTTTGTAGTCCAAGTAATAATAGACATAGATTATGGCATTCTTTCAAAAAACTATACTAAAGAAATATCAGGCGATGCTTCCTAAAGAACAAGTGAGTGAAGCATGGCAGAAGTATCAAGTATATTTCTTAAATCCGAAGATTCAGGAAAACATTCTTCATAGTAAGGAAGAACAGTTTCAGGAAGGTTTTCTTCGGGAATTGTTTGTAAAGATTTTAGGCTATACACTTAACCCTTCTCCTGATTATAATCTTATAACCGAGCAGAAGAATGAAACTGATGCCAAAAAGGCGGATGGTGCCATCTGGCTGAATGGAACGGTTATTGGTGTAATAGAACTAAAAGACCATAAAACAACCGATTTGAAAAAAGTTGAGACACAAGCTTTCCAGTATAAAAATCAGAATAAGGATGCCTGTTATGTCATAATTTCCAATTTTGAAAAGCTACGTCTTTATATTGACAATGCAACCGAGCATCGGGAATGGAACCTTTTTACGTTGACTGAAACAGACTTTGAGGAGTTGTATTGTTGTTTGGCATGGACACAAATACAAAAGGGAATTACCATTCAGATGAAAAAATCTTCAGTTTCCGAAGAAAAGAATGTGACTGAAACTTTGTATAAAGATTATTCATCATTTAAACGTGAATTGTTTGAAAATATTCTAAAGAATAATCCAGCACAAGAAGGAGATGAAAAAGAATGGCAATTATTACTTTATAAAAAAACGCAGAAATTGCTTGACCGCTTGCTTTTCATTTTCTTTGCAGAAGATGGTGGATTGTTGCCTCCTAATCTAATGCTTCAGATTCTTAATGAATGGCAGAAAATCAAAGATCTTGATATTGATATATCTCTTTATCAACGAATCAAACAATATTTTGGTTATTTGGATGTAGGGAATTTTAAAAAAGATATTTTTGCTTATAACGGAGGCTTATTTCGTACAGATAAAGTTCTTGATGATTTAATCATTTCTGATGAATTGTTGCATAAACATACTAAGAAACTTTCTGGTTATAATTTTAAAAGCGATGTAGATGTAAATATCTTAGGACATATCTTTGAACATTCATTGTCGGAGATAGAAGAGGTGACTCAACGCATCATGGGAGTGGAAGTGGATTCTTCCAAATCCAAACGGAAGAAAGATGGCGTATTCTATACACCTTCATATATCACTAAATATATTGTAGAGAATACGGTAGGGAAGTTGTGTACAGAGAAGAAACAAACATTGGGTATAAAGGAAGAAGAATATTTCTCTGACCGAAAGCGACAGAAACAAACCAAATTGCACTTACTTGAACAGCTTAAGGCTTATCGGGAATGGTTATTGCAAATCACGATTCTAGACCCGGCTTGTGGTAGTGGTGCTTTTTTGAATGCAGCTCTTTCGTTCTTGATGGATGAACATCGTTTGATAGACGAAATGGAAGCGAAGATTGCTGGCTCTACGATTGTTTTTCAAGATATAGAGAATAGCATTTTGGAAAACAACCTTTTTGGTGTAGATATCAATGAAGAAAGTGTAGAGATAGCACAGCTTGCCCTTTGGCTTCGTACAGCTAAACCTCAAAGAAAACTCAGTTCGCTTAGTGAAAATATCAAGTGCGGTAATTCATTGATTAGTGACCCTGCTATTGCTGGTGATAAGGCATTTGATTGGGAAAAAGAGTTTCCACAAGTATTTGCGAAAGGTGGTTTCGATGTAGTGATTGGTAATCCGCCGTATGGTGCAGATTTATCGAAAGAACAAAAGAAATACTTGGAAACTCGATTTGATACATTCGAATATCAGGTGAATACATATGTTGTATTCTATGAAAGAGGATTGAATTTATTAAAAGAATATGGTATACTTGGATACATTACACCTGCAACTTTTACAACTCAATATTATTATAAGAAATTACGCAACTTTATACAAAACTATAAGATGCTAAATATTAGCAGGTATATGTATGAAGTGTTTCCTGACGCAAATATAGGGGATACAATCTCTCTTATTTTAAGAAATGATACAAACAATAAAGAAAATATTGATTTGTCAGTCTATCAATCTGTCAATGATAGAATGGATATTATAGTTGAATATCAAATGTTTATAAACAATGATGGAACATATAACTTTAGTAATACCAATTTTCAATTAAATAAATTGTATATAAACACATTACCTTTAGATGAAATAGCCAATGTAATAGTTGGTATAAAAGCATATCAAAAAGGAAAGGGAATTCCCAAACAAACAGATGAGGTTGTGAAGAACAAAATATACACATCTAATTATAGAGTTGATGATTCGTTTATTCAATGTGTTAATGGAAGGGACTTTTATCGCTATACATTTTTGATGGAACCAGAGATGTATCTTTCTTATGGTTTGTGGTTAGCTGAACCAAGGAATAGTGCTCCTTTTTTTGATGATGAAAAAATCATATTACGTCAAACGGCGGATTGTTTAATTGCTACACTTGATACTCACAAAAGAATTAATTTGAATAACGTATATAACGTAGGACTATTGAACAATAACTATTCGTTGAAATACATATTAGCAATACTTAATAGTAAATTGATGGAATATTTGTATCGTAATATTGTACAAGAAAACGGAAGAGTATTCCCTGAAGTTAAAAAGGCTGTTTTAGGAAAAATTCCTATAAAAAATATGCAATTCGCAGAGCAACAATTATTTGTTCAATCTGTCGATGATATTCTTGCAATAAATGAGAAATTAAGATCTAAACGCACTCGTTTCCTTCGTCGTTTATCAGAGAATATCGAAGGTATAAAAGTAACAAGTAGTTTGTCAACGTTTGACCAATTGGAATTTGCAGATTTTCTGAAAGAGTTGAAAAAGCAAAAGATAACCTTGAAACTTTCTCAACAAGATGAATGGGAAGACTATTTCAATGACTATCGTTCAGCTTGTCGTCAATTGTCAGAACAAATAACAGAAATAGATAAAGAAATAGACTTGCGAGTTTATAAACTTTATGGCTTAACGTACGATGAAGTGTTGATTGTGGATGCTGATTTTGAGGTTAGTCGTGAGGAGTATTATCATAGAATTGACTGATTATGGCAAAAGATAATAAAATACGAAAGATTCAAAATGTATTTGCAGGTATTGCTAAAAATGTGAGTAAGAAGAAATGGAAATGCATTGTTGAAGAATGTACCGAAGATGCTATTAATAGTCATCTTCTTATGCAAAATGGTATATTGAATTCAGTAGCGGAAGAAGGACATTTAGTAGAATTGAGACCTAAAGCTATTGAGGCATTAAAAAAAGAAGTCCTTCCATATGAGTTTTGTAAAGTTGGAATAACGCAAGCAATTTCTTTTCCTCTGTTTTGCAATTTACATGATACAATCTTGTTTAAAGAAATAGAATGTGGATGTGCTGATTATACTAAATACAGGCATTTAGCTCTTTATAGTTATAGAAGTATATGTGCTGAAATTCGACGAAAGGACATTGAAATAGAAAAGATGGTAAGGGAATTATCTTCTGAAATCCTGAATAAAGAATTATCCGATGATTGGAATGAAACTAGGAAATTTCAGAAGCAGATGATGGAAAAAGGGAGAGACGAATTATGTTTTTATAGAGACGAATTGATAAAAGATATAAGTGAAGGTACTGAAAACTATGAATTTGTTTCTGTGCAACTTCCTGTTACTGGTATTTATGTGTCAACTCCATCATCATTGTTTTCGACAGAAGATGAAACCATGACTAAATCAATACTAAATATGTTTATCTTTCATTTGATCCCAAATGAAGAGTTTTCTTGGTTGGTTATGGGTTATCATAAAAACTATGTAAATAATGAGGTTCTTAGATATATTGAAAAATGGAAGAAAGTTACAAAGAATAAACAAGGGAATATGTTGACAGGAATGTTGTTGCAAGCTGAAACTTGGGGCTTAAAACCTTCTTTGTTTAATAAAATACCTCAAGAGCATATAAGACAATTTTATATGCATTATGAAGATAATTGTAATTCTTTAAATCAATATCCAATCGAGGATTTTAATTTATTTGAAGGGATATTTTGACAAATATAGCAAACAAAATTATGCTACCAATAATCATTACTGAACTATTAGAACAGAACCGTATAGAATCCAATCGGATAGAATATAAGAAGGGTTGGAATCCTACGACATCAATCATTATATATGGATATTATGGAAAAGAATGAAATAGTAATATATCAATCACAAGACGGGACAATCAAAGTCGATGTTTTGTTTGAGGGAAAGACAGTTTGGCTTACTCAATCTCAAATTTGCACTTTATTTGGAAAGTCTAAATCAACAATTAGTGAGCACATAAAGCATATTTTCGAGGAAGGAGAATTGGATGAAACTATGGTTGTTCGGAAATTCCGAACAACCACTCAACATGGAGCTATTGAGAATAAACTTCAAAGCCATGAGGTTAATTATTATAACTTGGACGTGATAATATCTGTAGGTTATCGAGTGAAGTCCAAGCAAGGAACACAATTCCGTATTTGGGCTACTCAACGCTTGCAAGAATATATATTGAAAGGGTTTTCAATCAATGACGAACGATTCAAGACCGGTTCCTCTATGAATTATTTCAAGGAATTGCTTGAACGCATTCGTGAAATCCGTTTGTCTGAACGGGTGTTTTATCAACAAATCAAGGATATTTATGCAACAAGCATCGATTATGACCCATCCAATGAAATGACGCTTGCCTTTTATAAGGAGGTGCAAAACAAATTGTTGTGGGCAGTTAGTGGCAAGACTGCTGCTGAACTCATTTATTATCGTGCCAATGCAACACTTCCTTTAATGGGATTGACTTCTACCACTTTTCCGGAAAAGGTATTGAAAGCAGATACAACCATTGGAAAGAATTATCTGAATGAGGAAGAAATTAAGATGTTGAAACTGATAGTAGAACAATTCCTAGCTTATGCAGAAGCACAGGCATTAGCTCACAAACCGATGTATATGCGTGATTGGGTAGAAAAACTGAAATTGGTCTTAACCCTTAATGAAAAGAATATATTGGAAGATGCTGGGCATATTTCTCATCAGTTGGCTATGTCTAAAGCTGGTGAGGAATATACTAAATATAAAGAAATTCAACGTTCTATGGAGCATTTGAATAGTATTAAGGAGTTGGATGAAGATATCAAGCGATTGAAAGGTAAAAATAATAAATAAAGGATTATGCTATCAATAAACATCACCAGAAATAACAGCAAACATTTCTTTTCATAATTACGTTTATACAATAAAACGGTCGTAATTATGAAACATCTGGAAGTGTCGTTTGCAGGACTGAACCTGCGTAATCCGTTCATTGTAAGCAGTTGTAGCCTGACCAATACGGTAGAGAAAAACCTTCGTTGGGAAGAGGCCGGTGCGGGCGCGTTGGTACTGAAATCTCTGTTCGAAGAGGAAATTGAAGCCGAATCGGCAAGTATGGAACAAGGAATACATACGGAAGAGACAGATTATCTGCGCACTTATTATCGGGCCAATCGGTTGGACCATTATCTGCAACTCATCGCACAGACCAAGAAGAAGTGCTCCATCCCCGTGATAGCCAGCATCAATTGTTTTCGCAATTCGGAGTGGACCGATTTTGCTTTCCACATAGCCAATGCCGGTGCGGATGCGTTGGAACTGAATGTGATGTCGGTCTGCTCGGACGATGACTATGTTTACGGAAGTTACGAGCAACGGCATATTGAGATTGTTGAACGGATCAAGCGTACGGTAGATATTCCCGTGATTGTTAAATTGGGACGAAATTTTACCAATCCGATACCGCTCATCAAGCAACTTTATGCTCATGGGGTAGCGGCGGTGGTACTTTTCAATCGCATGGCTTCGATGGATATCCGTGTAGACAAACTGACCTATACGCATGGTGACATTTGGGGGCATCCATCCGATTTGTATGAAGTGCTTCGATGGACAGGAATTACCTCGGCACACATCCCTTCTTTGGATCTTGCCGCTTCGGGTGGAGTGGTGGACGGGGAAGCAATGGTAAAATCTCTTTTGGCCGGTGCTTCGGCGGTGGAAGTGTGTACCTCTCTATACCGCAACGGCTCTTCTGTAATAGGTGGGATGTTGGAATACCTTACCAACTGGATGCAGAGCCATCATTATACTTCCATAGACCAGTTCCGTGGCCTGATGAATGCCCGTCAGCAACATGCTTCAGACAGATTCGAACGGGTGCAGTTCTTCAAGAACTATTCGTTGAGGGATGATTGATGCGGTGAAATATTATTGAAATTTGTTCTTCTTTTTTTGCTTTGATTGTTTTGTGAGGTGGGGAAGAAATCGTAACTTTGTACTCCATATGAAAAAAAGTTTTTCCATATGAAAATAGGTTTCGATAACGAAAAATATCTCAGGATACAATCTGAACAGATCAAGAAGCGCATAGCTCAGTTCGGTGACAAGCTGTATCTTGAATTTGGAGGTAAATTGTTTGATGACAATCACGCCAGTCGTGTGTTGCCCGGTTTCCTGCCGGACAGTAAATTGAGTATGTTGATGCAGCTCAGTGAATATGCCGAAGTGGTAACGGTAATCAGTGCCATCGACATAGAGAAGAACAAGATGCGGAGTGATTTAGGGATTACCTACGATGAAGATGTATTGCGCTTGCGTAATGAGTTCGAGAAGGTAGGATTGTATACGGGTGGTGTGGTGATTACCCATTATAACGGTCAGTCCAGTGCCGATGCTTATAGAAAACGTCTGGAACGCCAAGGTATTCGGGTGTATTATCACTATACCATTGAAGGTTATCCACACAATGTAGCATTGATTGATTCGGAAGAAGGTTTCGGAAAGAATGATTATGTAGAGACTACCCGCCCGTTGGTGGTGATAACGGCACCCGGACCGGGAAGTGGCAAGATGGCCGTATGCTTGAGCCAGCTCTATCATGAAAACAAGAAGAATGTGAAGGCCGGGTATGCCAAATTCGAAACGTTTCCCGTATGGAATCTCCCGTTGAAACATCCGGTCAATATTGCATACGAAGCGGCTACGGCCGACCTTAACGATGTGAACATGATAGACCCTTTCCATCTGGAGGCATACGGTAACATTGCGGTAAACTACAATCGCGATATAGAGATATTCCCGGTATTGAATGCTATTTTTGAGAGCATCTATGGGGAAAGTCCGTACAAGTCGCCTACGGATATGGGAGTGAATATGATTGGTTATTGCATGAGCGATGAAGAGGTGTGTTGCGAAGCGGCTCGGGATGAAATAATCAGAAGATATTATTATGCATTGGGTAATTTGGCCTTGAAAGGCAATAATGAAAATGAGGTCAACAAGATAGCTCTTATCATGAAGCAGGCGAAGTTGACTACCGAATATCGGAAGACAACGGTAGCCGCCCGCGAAAGAAAGGAACAGCTTGGAGGCATTCCATCGGCCGCCATCGAATTACAGGATGGAACGATTGTAACTTCTCATTCCAGTTCGCTTTTAGGATCGAGTGCTGCACTTCTGTTGAATGCTACCAAACATTTGGCAGGTATTCCTCATGATACGAAGTTGATTCCACAGGAGTTGATAGAACCTGTACAAAGGACGAAAGTGGAATTCTTGCATGGACATAACCCGAGACTTCATACGGATGAAGTATTGGTGGCCCTCTCGTTGTTGAGCAATCATAACGAAAATTGTAGGAATGCATTGGCGCAATTACCTAAATTGAACGGTTGTCAGGTACATTCTACGGTTATGTTGAGTGAAGTGGATCGGAAGATATTCAAGAAATTAGGAATCGGGTTGACTTGTGACCCGGTCAAGAAGAAAGGATAAAGGAAATGCCGCAACTCACATTGCGGCATTTCTTTTTATAATGAGATTTGATTGTTACTTTCGTATATTTCATCAATCTTGTTATCCGGATCCACAATGATATGGCATCCCTTTATAGAAGTGTTTGCCGGTAGAGGTATCAGTACGGTATTGGTTTGAGGTATCAAATCATTGGGAGCGGGGATGCTTGGGGAAATCGTTGAGGAAAGGGTTTCTCCCGTAGGACTTTCTAAAGCTACAACGATTTCCGGTGTATCTTTTCCACTTAAGTTGTGCAATTGGACTTGAATCTGTCCGTTTGCTATCTTGATATCCTCGTAGCCAACGGCAATGTCTGTCAGCTGGTTATAGTCTTTTCCTTTGCCTTTCAGTTTCATTTCAATCCGGTAATTGCATTGGGGTGGAATAGTAAGGGTGATGTTTCGTCCTCTACCAAATGTGACGGTAGTGGTGGAATCCCCTTGTTTCAGTAGCCATTTTCCACCCATTACTTCCAATCCCTGCATGTTTACCTTTATTTCTCGCTGGTCGGTATTGAAGAAGTCAATGCTGAAGGAGGTTCGCATATCTCCTGATACATACATGGCAACTTTTTCTGCGGAAGCATCGTCGTCGAATTTCCACATGATAGGATTGCAAGGTACGTATCTGCTACTTCTGTTGAGGGCTACGCCTCCCAAACGGGTGGTCTGGATGAGGTCGGGCCGATAATAGATACGGTCTGTCCAAATGCTTCCTTCCGTGAAGATGTATTCATTCAGGTCGTAAGTTCGTAAGAAATTTGAATAGGCTTCTATCAGTTGTTCTTTATTATTTGTCGGAATATGTCCATATTCGGTTCCTTTCAGTGGTTTCAGATAGTTGTCGTTTCCTGTCCAAAGCCAGGCATACCAAAAGACGGGAAGGGTGTATTCTATTCCCCAATTCCGTCCTTCATCGGTCAGGAAATTGATTTCTTGGGGTAACAGGAAGCGGCCACGTTCGTCGGTTTTGCCATGTGCCAGCATACTGTCTGCAAATCGGAGTACATATTCGCGGGCGCCTTTGTTTCCGTACATCTCTCCTAAAAGCAGAGCGGGAGCTAAATGAAGGAATTCTCGGTTGGACGACCAAGTCCAAATGCCTTGGTCGGCTATTTTAGTCGCACTGAAATAATCGGAACGGAAATGGGTATGTCCCGCATGATTGATACCCAACAATTTGTCGCGTACACTTCTTGCTGCTTCCATCATGCGCTCCACTTGTTTGGGATTTTCTTGTTGCAGGAGGTTCATTTGGCAAATGGTATTGGTCCCTTCTTCATAGGTATGGAGTCCGTCGGTTTGAATGGTGCTCATACCTTCTGTCAGCAGTCCTTGATCATAAGCAGCTTCTAGCAATTTGCTTAGTGATGAGGTAGCCTTTTGAGGGATGCAACCATTAAAGACCAATCCGGGATACAGATTCCCTAAATCGGTATCATCGGAAATACCTCCTCCAAATTCTCCGTTTTCTATCTGCCGGTTGTCGATGTACCATTCGATGAGTTCCCGATAGGTTCGGAGTACTTCCAGTTGTAGAAAAGCCCATTGGGGAATGTTTTCCGGACATTCGGGTAAGGTATAGGGAGGGGGCAATTGCTCGCTGTTGTACTGATACCAATATTTTCGTCCTAATTCATGTTGAGGATCTATACGAAGCAAATCGGTCATATCGGCTTCGATTTGGTTGAATTTGTTATAGCGGTGGCTACGGGGTACTTCTTCGCAAATCATGGCATGATTGTCCCGTATTTGAGTGAAACGGTCGGCCACATGCTCTTTCTTTGCTTCTTCCATATCCTTGAATACCAATTCTATCTTCATACCTTTTAATGAATGGGCTGTGAAATCAGTTCCGGAGCCGACTATGGTAAGGTAGAGAGGTTGATCGTTGGGGAGGATACGGTCGCGCAAATCCAACCACAATACCCTTGCTTCGTTGGGCTTGACGGAGAAAGAGAAATCGAACATGTTGCGGAGTTTCCATATAGGATCTTTCACTTGGATGTTTATGGGAAACAAACCGTCTGTTGTTTGAGGTTGTACATGAAGGGGAGGCAGTTCTATCCGGATGCCGTCCAGACCGGCTTGCAGGTTTTTCCATGAATAGGATTGGGTGCGTCCGTTTGCTATGGGTGAAAGATCGCGCATGTCATTGGGAATGACGATGTGTACGATGGGCATTTGCTGGTTTGTTTTGGGGGATTGTGTTATTTCTTCCAAAGAAGATTCCGGCATATCGAAAAATTGGACGTTTGCACTGTTTCTGACTGCCAGAAGCATTTGCCGTTCATCGGGTTGGTAACGGTTGCGGATGTAGTTTTCCAGCTCTGTCAGTTTCGGATGGTTATAGTGCTGAAATTCTTTCAATATATAGTTCAGTCGGAGGATACCTTTGGGAGCATCTCCTTCGTGAACATAAAAGGCATCGAATTCAGAGATTGGAGTTTCCTGTATATCATTTTTGAAAACAAGTGTCTTTCTTGTGATGGGTTGTTCCAACCGGTGAACGGTTCGTTCGGAAGTGGTTTTTCGCAATGCGATTTCCGTGGCATGACTTCCATCCGAATTGTCGGATACAACCATTTTGCCTTGTGCTCCTCCGGTAATCTCCAGGTGATTCCAAGGTTCTTCCGGCATATGGAAGCGTACGTTCCAACCAGAGAGTGAATAGCAGTCCCAATCGGGCAGCTGATAATAATCATTGCGTCCGAGGATGGAAGAGCGGTTGTATACTCCCGGCCACGTCGTTTCTCGGATGCCATCGTTCGATTTCCAGTACCATCGTTTTAAGTCGTATGTTTCATGGATGGCTACTTTACGGACGCTGGTTGTTTCACTAGTAAGATAGGGGGGAGGTGTTTCGAAGCCATAATATCGTTTCCAGGAAGAAAGGACGGCAGGATGGTGGATATCTCGCTGTTTTAATGGAATTTGCGGTATCTCATTAGCGGCTAATGCTGCTATTTGCTTGTCGTCCAACGGTTGGGCATAAATGCGTAATTCGTCTAAATCTCCTCCCAATTGATGATTGTACATGCTTTGTACTTGATAAGGACTGATAATGCGTGAATGGGGACCGAATTGATCGAGTCCGGCATTCATGATAACGGTGGTATCCCGTTGTCCGACTTTCTTCCCGTTCAAATAGAATCTAATACCTGTATTTTCATCCCAGGTTAAGGCAAAATGGGTCCATTCGTCAGGGGCTGGGAGTTGGTCAACTTGATGCGACACTCGAATTCTGGCCAAATGGCTGTCGGTAACGAAAGCATCAAAGCCCTTTCCGTTGTAGTCGATACGCAACCATACCATATCCCAACTGGTATGGTCGGCATAGCTGACTCGGAAGATGGGAAATTCGGTAGGGGTAAAATCTTCAGTTAGTCTCCAAAAAAAGGAAAGGGTACCTTGTGATGCATAAATGTTGCCAGGTGCCCAATAACTGAATAGTTGCTTGTGGTCGCAATGGATGGCTTTACCTGTTGCACCCGTTTCAATCGTTGAGACATTGTATTGAAAATTGGGAGTAGGATTGCCTTGTGCATAATCGGCTTGGGTTCCTTGTTCACCGGAAAGGTAAAATAGCAATGCGTCTTCGTGTGAAGGAACAGTCTGTGCATGCAGAGAATTGTTTACAAGAAGGATAAACAGTATACTTATTGGATAACGGAAGCGTGAAAGGATGTTTTTCATATTGTATCGTTTATGGGTGGACATTCGATGAGATACAAATATAGTGAAATATCTTTATAATCTTTGGGGAATGAATAAAAAAAAGAGCTATAATGGGGTTTATAGCTCTTTAATAAGGAAGTTGATGATTATTCATTATTCTTTTCAACCATTTGTCCAGCCAATGGAAGAAGGTACGTTGCCAAAGCACACCGTTTTGTGGCTTGAGTACCCAGTGGTTTTCATCCGGATAAATCAGAAGTTCTGCAGGTATGCCACGCATAATGGCAGCATCGAAAGCAGCCATAGCATGGTTGGCCAAAATACGGTAATCTTTTTCTCCATGGATGCAAAGGATAGGAGTATCCCATTGGTCGACAAACTTATGCGGTGAGTTGGCAAAAGTACGCTGGGCGGTTGCATTGTTCTTTTCCCAGTATGCACCTCCCATATCCCAGTTGGCAAACCATTTTTCTTCGGTTTCCAGGTATTGCATTTCCATGTTGAAAATACCGTCGTGTGAAATGAATGCCTTGAATCTCTTGTCATGATGACCGGCCAACCAATATACGGAAAATCCTCCGAAGCTGGCACCTACACATCCCAACCGATCTTTGTCAACATACGATTCCTTGCAGAGATCATCGATAGCAGTCAGATAATCTTTCATACATTGGCCACCGTAATCACCGCTGATCTGTTCCAACCATTCCATACCGAATCCGGGAAGGCCGCGGCGGTTGGGGGCAATGATGATATAATCGTTGGCTGCCATAATCTGGAAGTTCCAACGATAGCTCCAGAATTGGCTTACCGGACTTTGTGGACCTCCTTCGCAGAATAGCAAAGTAGGATATTTCTTTTGTGGGTCGAAGTTGGAAGGATAGATGACCCATGAATGAAGCGGTTGGCCATCGCTTGCAGTTGTCCAACGGGCTTCCACTTTACCTAAATTCAGTTGGTTGAATATATGATCGTTTTCATGGGAAAGTTGGGTTGTTTGTCCGTCGGAAGGATTGAAGGCATAAATTTCGTCGGCATGACTCATGGAGTGGCGTTTGGTTATGATGTTGTTTCCAGCTATGGCTACAGAAGCATAATCGTATACGCCATCTGTCAGTTTCTTGACTTCACCGTTTAAATTGGTACTGTAAATCATGCTGGTGCCGTGCCATACACCAGTAAAATAAAGGGTGTATGAGTCGGTTCCCCAGCAGTAGGTGTCGACGGGGCTTTCGAAACTTTCGGTTACATATTTCTTTTCGCCGCTTTTCAGATCCATAACACACAGTCTGTTACGGTCGCTTTCATAACCGTCGCGTTCCATGCTTTGCCAAGCAATGTATTTTCCATCGGGCGAAAAACTTGGATTGGTATCATATCCCATGTTTCGGTCGGCATGATCGCTTTGTTTACACAGATTGGTGGTGTTCTTGCTATCCAGATAATACAGATAAATGTCGGAGTCGGTCGATACGGCATATTCCAATCCTTCTTTCTTGCGACAAGTATAAGCGATGCTTCTTGAATCAGTACTCCAAGCCAATTGTTCGATACCACCAAAAGGTTTCATCGGTGCTTCGAATGGTTCACCTTCGAGTATATCGATGGCTTCTCCCATTTGATTGCCGTCAAATTCTGCTACAAATGGATGGGGGATTGTTTCTACCCATTCATCCCAATGCTTGTACATCAAATCGTTTGCAATAATGCCTGTTGCCAATGGAAGGTCGGGGTATAAATCGACTGTCCGTTGTCCGTATTTGATTTGTGACACAAACAAGATCTTGCTTTCATCAGGAGAAAATGAAAATCCTTCAATGTGGCCGTCGTAATTGGAAAGCATCCGACGTTCTGTTCCGTCCGGATTCATCTCCCATATTTGGCTTTTCCCACTTTCATTACTGAGATAAGCTATTTTGCTTCCATCCTTAATCCATTGAGGATCTCCTTCATTGAAGGCTGTAGTGGTTAGTAGGGTGTTGTTGTTTCCGTCGGCATCCATTACATAGATAACCCGATGACTTTTGTTCTGAGGTATGCTGTAGTAAGCGACGGTGTAAGCAATTTTTTTGCTATCGGGTGATACACTGACGCTTCCGATACGTCCCATTGCCCATAAAGCCTCGGGAGTCATCCGGCCATCCTTTACGGTAATTTCCTGTCGCCCAATGATAGGGGCATTGTTTTCTTGTTTCGTTTCGGAACAAGAAGTGGAGAGCGTTAATAATGCTGCCATAAGAGCTGCGTTTATTTTTTTCATATATGTAGATATAAATGATTTCGTTTGCGAAAATACAAATATTAGCCAACAATACAAACATAAAGCCGGATTGATTTCCAATCCGGCTTTATGTAATGAATGATAGATAGACTTTATCTTCTGTTCATTCTTTCTTGGCGTTCTTTTTGCAATCTTTCTTGTTCTTTCTGCAAAGCTTCCAATTTAGCCATCAATCCACCTTGTGTACCTTTGTTGGCTTTTTGTTGCTTGATTTTAGCCTTGTTGGCTTCAAGTTGTGCCAACAATTTGCTTTCGTTGGTTGTTTTTCGAAGGATAACCATAGTTAGGATACCAATCAATCCGGAAATGAAATAGTAATAGTTCAAACCGGAAGAGTAGCTGTTGAAGATGAAGATGAACATGATAGGCATGGCATACATCATAATCTTCATACCCGGCATTTGTTGTTGTCCCATGGTGTCCTGTTGTTTCATGGAATACCATGTATTTAATATGTTGGTAATACTGAACAGCAAGCAGAACAAGCTTAAATGATTACCCAAGAACGGAATGTTGAATCCAAAATTGATGATTGAATCGTAGGTCGACAAGTCAGGAGCCCACAAGAAACTTTGTTGACGGAGTTCGATAGCATTCGGTACGAAGAAGAACAAGGCCATAAATACGGGCATCTGAATCAGCATAGGCAAACAACCACCCATCGGACTGACACCATATTGGCTATATAAGGCCATGGTTTCTTGTTGCTTTTTCAGAGCATCTTCCTGCTTTGGATACTTTTCATTGATTTTTTGGATGTATGGTTTCAAAGCGCGCATCTTGGCCGATGACATATACGACTTGTATGTAGCCGGATATACCAATGCCTTGACGATGAGTGTCATCAACAACAATACGATACCCATGTTCAATCCCCAGCCCGACAACCAGTCGAACAAGTTGATGGTGAACCAACGGTTAATCCAACGAATCAATGGCCATCCCAAATATACCAAATCTTCCAATTCAGGGTCTTCATTCTTGTTTACACATAAATCATTGCTTGCAAGCAATGTCTTGAAATGATTGGGACCGAGATAAAACTGAAGATTGGTTGCTTCTTTACCTGTAGGGTCGAATGAAGTGGTCATTTCGGCTGTATAGTTCTTCATGAAACCACTGCCTTTCTGTTGGGGTACAGATTCAAGAATAGCATTTTCAAAATTATTCTGTGCAATGAGTACGCTGGAGAAGAATTGGTTCTTGAACGCAATCCATTCCAGAGGAGTCTCGATTGTTTCCTTTTCTTCCTTCATTTCACTCAGATAATCAGAACCGTCTTCAATTGGTTTGTATGTGAGTGAAGTGTATCGTTGTTCAAAATCAAATCCTTTTTCTTGTTGGCGAGCACGTTGGAACCATTCGATATTAAGTGTCTTTTGAGCGGCAGGGAAGAAATTCTGCATGCCGTTGGCACGAATGGAAAAGTTCACCATGTATGTTTCTGGTAACAGATGGTATGCAAAATCAATATAGCCACTACCTGTTGTATTCAGACGCATGGTAACAGTACTATCGGTTATATTCATCGGTTGGAAGAATAAGTCTTCGGTCAATATGTTTTCGTTCTTTCCTTCGAAAGCGAAATTCATAGCCGATTCTTCTTCATTGAATAAAACCAATGGCTCTCCTTGTTGGTTGTTGTATTCTTTCAACATTGCTGAAACGATACGTCCCCCTTTGTTGGAGAAAGTAACTTTTACCAACTCGTTTTCCAATGTAGTGTATTCTTCTGTTCCTTCGTTGGCGCCGAAAAATAATGAGGTAGAATCGAGTGTCAGCTTTTGCTGGTTGAATGCAGCTGCTTCTGCTTCCAATTTAGCAGCTTCTTGTTGGGCGATAGCTTGGATGGAATCCTGATATTGGCGTGCACGCTCCATTTCTTCTTGACTTGGGCGGTTCCAAATGCTGAAACCAATCAAGACTGCACCAATCAGGAGAAATCCCACTAATGTGTTTTTATCCATTTCTTTTTTGTTAATTAGTTAGATCATAAATTTCACAAGCTGCAAAAATACAAAATCTTTTTGGAATGAAGGGATGTCTTTGTTGAAAAAATATGGTTGAAGGTCGGTTTTATTAAACCTCTTTTTGTGGTAACGAAAAATTAGTGTATTTTTGCAAGAAAGAATATTTAATAAACCAATTAGGATAATGAAAAGAATACAGACAATAATACTATTGCTATTTGGCTTTTGTTTAGTGACTCCTGCGCAAAATACTTCTGAACAGTTACAAACCAATCCGGTTGTCCAGGCTTTTAAAGATTCTTTAAATCAATTGAAAGCATCCTATTATGCGCATTATCGTATTTGGGAAGATTTGGATATACCAGTTCCGCGCAGTGCTCGTTTGAATGTAAATTTCTATAAGTTGCATTTGCCTCCCACTTATTATTCGGCTCCTATCAGACAAGCGTTTGAAGTGGATTGGGCACCTGATAAGAAAATGGGTATGACTTTGGCGGATTCCCTTCGTCAAGCTATTTCGGGCTCATCTTCGGAATGGAATGTGCCTCAATTGACTTCTTCTGCCGATGCCGACCGTTGGGTGAATAAAATTCTACGGAATTATTATATCCAATATCCGGATTATGTCAAAGGAAATGAAATGTCATTGGCTGGAGTAAAAGCCTTTGACGATAGTCAGGTACTTGATACGTCCAATAAGAAGGAAATTAAAAGTTACATGAAAACGGAGAATCCGGTGGCAGAGAATGTGGAAGCGGACAATGAATTGGTTGTGGTGAAACCTAATTTCTGGAAGAAAACGGGTAATGGTTCGTTGCAATTTTCCCAACATGGTATATCAGACAATTGGTATCAAGGTGGTGAAAGTACAAATGCTTTATTGGCAGAATTGAAACTTACGGCCAATTACGATGACCGTCAAAAAGTACAGTTCGAAAATTCATTGGAAATAAAGGTCGGTTTTATCACTGCTCCATCGGATACGGTTCATAAATATAAGACCAATGCCGATTTATTCCGTCTGAATAGTAAATTGGGTGTCAGAGCCGTTAAGAACTTGTATTATACGTTAGCGGCCGAATTCAAAACTCAGTTTTTCCCCAATTATAAGACGAATACCAATGATATGATTTCCAATTTCTTGTCGCCAGCCCAATTGGATGTATCACTCGGTTTGGATTATAAATTGGAAAAGAGCAAATATAAATTGTCAGTTATGGGATCTCCTTTCTCGTATACATTCGTTTATATAGACAATGATAAAATCATCAATCCGTCTTCTTTCAATGTGGAAGAGGGGAAGAGTACGGCACATTTGTTTGGTTCGAAGTTGACGGCTAATTTTGATTGGAACATTATTTCCAACATCAGCTATTCTTCTAAATTGGATTATTTTACGACATATAATAAAGTAATAGCCAATTGGGAAAATACATTCAATTTTCAAGTTAGCCGTTATCTATCGGCAAAAATATTCCTTCATGCACGGTTTGATGACGGTGTGAAACTGAATGAGGACAACGATAGTTATTTCCAATTCAAAGAAATGCTTACATTTGGATTGAGCTATAGCTGGTAAAATAATCGTTGCTGAAATTATATTCAATCGTTTTACTTGTAGGAAAACAGATACCTGTAAGTAAAACGATTTTTTATTGGGCATATTCCTCCAATAATGTCTGTACGATGCGTTCGGCTGTACGTCCATCCCAACGTTCGGGCAGTTCACCTTTTTTCCATTTCCCTTGTCTGAAAGTTTCGAGAGCATTTTCAATCAAGAGAGTATCTTCGCCTACCAAGCAATTGGTTCCTATACTAACGGTTTCGGGATGTTCGGCATAGGTGTTGAGGCTTATGCATGGAATACCAAGGAAAGTCGCTTCTTCTGCTACATTACCGGAATCGGTGATGATGGCCGCAGCTTGATTCACTAGATACCCGAAAGCCAAATAGGGTTGTGGAGGGAGGATGTGCAACTTTTTGTCGTAAATACCCAATGAATGGATTTTTTCCTTTACATAATGGTGCAAAGGGGCTACGATAGGTAGATTGGTTTTTGATAATATGGTTTGAATAATCGCTTTCAATTTATCGTCATTCTGAATCAAGGAGCGACGGTTGAGGGTAAGCAACAAATATTCCTTTTCTTTTAAACCGATGATGGAAAATGAAACGGGGCATTGTAGGCGGGTACGATTATGTCTCAAGGTATCTATCAAGATGTTGCCGACAAAATGTACATGTGCTTCTTGGGTTCCTGTCTGGTTTAGATTTCGGTTGGCCGTCATACCAGCAGTAAATAAAATATCAGAAAGTCCATCGGTAATGATTCTGTTTACTTCTTTGGGTGCGTTTATGTCGAAAGAACGGACACCTGCAACGATATGGGCTATGGGAATACCTTTTTTGCGTGCGACGATGGAACAAGCCATGGTAGGTGTGAGGTCGTCTACCACCATGACAAGGTGTGTGGGATGTTGTTCCAACTCTCTGGAAAAAGCAATAAGGATACCGGCCATCCGTTGAAAGAAATCCGTATTGTCTATATTCAGATAAACATCTGGCCGTGGCATATCCAAATCGGTAAAGAGTGACGGCTCCAGACTTGTATCATCTGCTTTCCCGGTATAAACCAATCGTGCACTGATATTTTTCCCCGCATTTCTTGCGTTTCGGATGGCTCTCATGATGGGAGCAATTTTCATGAAGTTGGGTCTTGCTCCAGCTATGATGGTTATCTTCATTTTATTTTTGTTATTTTATTTAGGCAAATATACATTTTCTTACTGAAATTATTCGTTACTTTGCGTAAAAATACTGTGAAATGATAACGTTTGTACAAATACTTGATTTTATAGGAACATTTGCATTTGCTATTAGTGGTATTCGTTTGGCTTCGGCCAAGCGGTTTGATTGGTTTGGTGCATATGTTGTTGGTCTGGTTACGGCAATAGGTGGAGGAACCATGCGCGATGTGTTGTTGGATGTGACTCCGGCATGGATGACCAATCCGATGTATTTGCTATGTACAGGTTTGGCTTTGTTTTGGGTAATAGCTTTCAGCAAGTATTTGGTGCATCTGCACAATACATTCTTTATATTCGATACTATAGGTTTGGCTTTGTTTACGGTGGTAGGTTTCGAAAAAGCCATGGCTTTGGGCCATCCTTTTTGGGTGGCCATTATCATGGGAACCATGACTGGTGCTGCCGGTGGAGTATTCCGTGATGTGTTTATCAACGAAGAACCCTTAATCTTCCGCAAAGAAATTTATGCAATGGCTTGTGTCTTGGGGGGAGTGGCTTATTGGTTATGTGGCTTGTCGGGTATAGATGCGTATATCTGTCAGGTTATAAGTGGTATCGTTGTATTCACGACCCGTATTTTGGCCGTTAAATACAATGTTTGCTTACCGGTTTTACGAGGTGAATCGATTGATTGATAAATGTAATCATGTTGAGGCTTGTATTCTTTATCGGAATTGTATGGGGGTGTCTAGGCTCGCTTTATGCTGGAAAACAAGATAGTATAATCGTGGAACGGTGGTTACGTGAAGCGGCCGACTTGCCTTCTGATAGTTGCCGTATAATGCATTTTGCTAAAAAGTTCCTTGGCGTGCCTTATGTCGCGGGTACATTGGATGAAAATGAGAAAGAATGCCTAACTGTCCATTTGGATAAGGTTGATTGCACTACCTATGTAGAACTTGTTTTGGCATTGGCCGTGGCCGATAAGCAATCTTCCCGTTCGTATCAATCATTCAAGAATGCGTTGTTGAAAATTCGTTATCGGGATGGAGTATTGCAAGGTTATTCATCCCGTTTGCATTATTTCAGCGATTGGATATGGAACAATGAAAAGAAGGGATTGGTAAAAGAATGTACTTCCGATTTGGAATATTGCACCAAACAGGTACTCTATCTGAATTTTATGTCGGCTCATGTAGATGCTTATCCTCAATTGAAGGCGGATTCTTCACTCGTCGAAGAAATCAAATTATTTGAGGCTCAATGGCAAGGAGTGGAAGTCTATTATATACCTAAAAGATTCCTCGCATCTTCCAATATAGGTATTAAGGATGGTGATATTCTGGCGATAACCACTTCAATTCAGGGGTTGGATGTGGTACATGTAGGCTTTGCTTGTTGGAAAGAGGGGCGACTTCATATGCTCCACGCTTCTTCTAATGCTGGAAAAGTTATAGAAGAACCGAAATCTTTATACGAATATTCCTATAAAAAGAAAGCCCACACAGGTGTGCGGGCTATTCGTGTGATAGATTAGTCTATTATTGCAATGTACCGGCTTCTGCTTCTTGAATCATAGCCTGACTAGCATACATATACACTTCTACACGGCGGTTTTGTTCACGACCAGCAGCTGTAGAGTTGTCAGCGATAGGATTTTCTTCACCCATACCTGTTACACTCTTAACTTGTGCGGTAGGAACTCCACATGACAACAAGTAAGAAGAAACACTTTGTGCACGTTGTTGTGACAAGTCGATGTTCTTTTGCTTGCTTTGTTCGGGTGTAGAGTTTTTCCATCCTTGGTTATCGGTATAACCGAATATTTCCACATCCATATTGGCGTTCTGCTTCAATACGTTGTTAGCAAATTTGCTCAAAGAAGATTGAGCTGAAGCGCTGAGGTTGGAAGCACCTGTGTTGAACAAGATACCAGAGTCGAATGTAACCTTAACGGCTTGCAAACCGTTGTTGTCGGTTACTTGTTCCACTTGTGCGCCTTCAATAGCGGCAGCTTCTGCGGCAGCTTTATCCATTTTCTTACCAATCAATACACCTGCACCTGCACCTACGGCTGTACCGATAGCGGCACCGATAGCAGCACCCTTACCTTTACCTGCAAGGCCACCAATCAATGCACCTAATGCGGCTCCACCGCCACCACCGATCAAACCGCCTTTTGCGGTGTTACTCATACCACATCCACTAAGGATCATTGTAACGCATAACAATAATGCTGTAAATTTTGTTTTTTTCATAAGGTGCAAATTCAACTAATAAATGCAACGGAATTATCGGTTTGAGATAATTTCAGTAAGCAGAGAGGAAAATTCCCTCCCTTGCTCTACTGAATGGGATAAAAGTGCTTACTTTACTCCGTCAAACCTC
>SUXW01000021.1 GCA_015060765.1 Bacteroides sp. | reverse complement strand
TCCTGGGTTGAGAACAAGTTGAACAACAGACCCAGAAAGAGGCTTGGTTATCTCACACCAAATGAGAAATTTAATTCAATATTAACAAATTAGAATTCGATTGCATTTGCAAGTTGAATTCGCCTGTAAAATAAACGAACATTTATGAAACCATTACTTTACTTTATTCCTTTCCTGTTAATGGCTTGTCAGCATAATAGCAACTACACGATGAAAGATAGTCTTTTTATCGGGAAATTGCTTCCTGGTGATACTTTAAAAATTATCAATGAAAAGAATTATTGTGAAGATGGCCCATTCTCTGAAACATACAACATTTATTATGTCAATCAAAGTAAAACACTGAGATGCGACCTATACGTGGAAATCGGTTGGAGAAGTATCGGAAAGCAACTTGTAGAAAAACGAGTTTACGAAGTTTCACCTAAAACTCTAAAGAAATATTTGACCTTTGAAAAAGATGTAATCGACAAAGCAACTGGGACAGATGAAAGTGGGTGTACTTTCTTTGAATTTTTTGATATTATACTGAATAAGGATACTATAAGTTCTTCACATACCGATTGTAATTATCAAGGATTCGGAGATTTTTGCATAGAATTAGAGAAAAACCTAATTTCAGAATAATTATATCCTTAATACTTATAAAATCAAAATTTTTCATCACTTTAAAAATTATTTATGAAATTTGTTCATAATGCTGCAATATATGAATTACTCACCTCAGGATTAACAAATACCTCATGCCACTCTTGCAACAGGAAGCTAACAATTTGACTCCCAACAAAATAATGTGGCAAGAGCCTCGCAACGTCTTGCAACTCTTGCAACAAAATGAATTTCGTCTGAATTTCATCCAAAAGAATGTTGAATAACATACGTATTGTTTGATCAAAAGATACGTATTGTTTGCCCAAAAGATACGTATCTTTTTAACAGAAGATACGGACAATTTTCACGTGTGGCAAGAGTGACAAGACGTTGCAAGACTCTTGCCACCATATTTACTATGATTTACAATGAATTAAAAGCTTGTTGCAAGAGTGGCATGAAAATCGAAGTTCTATAGATAATATAACAGCGCCATGTATAACAATACAATTACTCGCCAATCAATACATCCAATTTAGGGACACGTTTAGTGATATAATTTTTCAGCACTTTCAATTCACCTTCGTATGAACCGGCCGCTTGCGGATTTTCATGCACCTTCTGATTTAAAATTTTCCAACGAAGAAAATTCAAGGCTTGAGACTCATTCAGAAGCTGTGCTGTTTGATCAATGTAATTCAACAAAGATGCAACATCTATCCCCTGTTCCATGCGTGCTTTTTTCCACATTTTCACTAATTGTTTACGGGCTTCGACATCTTGTTTCACAATAACATTCGCCATTTGACGAACGGTTTCACTAGCAATATTTACGTAAGTGGTATAAAGAAAATCATTATACTTATCGGTCGGATAAGCACGTTTTTCATTATCGAAAGCGATATCAAAGTCCCATGCTGGGCCTACAACAAACTGTTCGCTATTCCGATCTTTAGTCATGTGCACACTCCAAAATGTATCGGGATTACCACACAACTCTTCCACCATAAAATAGCGTAAAAAACTTTCCAAATTGAGATATTTACGATAGCCCTCCAATTCGTCAGCATAGTTATTAGCAAAGACTGCACTTTCCATTTTATTGAAGTAATCCGTAATGTACTCTCTTTGCTGCTTAACAATATCGTCTTCGTCAGGTGACTTAATGGTAACAGGTACTCCCCTATTGGAAACGAAATAAGACTTTTCTCCCCAAGCATACGAATCAATCTCAACATGATATCCTCCACTCAATTGGGGCATTTGAATATCTTCAGGTTCCATTTCTGTGATATTTATGCGATTTTTGTTTACTTCTACTTGATCGCATAATTGATAGCATCCACGATATTCTCCATTAAGAATGACATCCACTGGTCGACAATAGGGTACATAATGCATCTGCATACGTCGGCTAATTTCGAAAGCTAGGATATTGCGCATCAACGTTTTATCGCCATAATTGTTTACTAATGTCCATTTTTTAGCTTTGGCTGGCGCATCGAGCAGTTGTTGCTTACTATTAAATTTCAAGCGATATGGTTTCTTGGGAAATTGCCAACTGGCATTGCCTCGTCCACGTACACCTGTATTTTCTGCAGAAAAAAGTTTTGTCCCATTTTCAGAGATTATATATACCAAAGAAGGTATTTCATTTTCTTTGGAAGTAATATCTTGTGCTCCAGTTGTATTGATAACCAATGTAGGAAGATTAGTTACTTGATAAAGCTGTGAATCGTCTCCTTCTCCTTTGATGCCATAAAATTCCAATTCGGCCAAGTTACATCGGACATCATTTGGAGAGACATAGCGCACATAACGAAAACCACGTGAACAATTCACCTCGGCATAATTCATCTCGTATTCTACACCTTCTTTCTTAATTAAATAAAGAGGCAACGCATCACTAAAATCTGATTTGTTAGCACCTTCGATAATCGCCAACTGTACACGATGTTTTTGGGTTATTCGAGGCGAATAACCTATTTTTTTTATGATGTATTTCTCACCTAGATCGAGACCAACCCATGTTCCTGACCGCTCATATGAAGCAAAATAAGTATTAAAATTGCCATCAAACACATTGATTTTTGTATTTATTTGATTGGATTTACTATTATTGGAATAATCTACCGACCATTCAGAACCAATCACTTCCCCTTTTAATAACCTCAATGTTGGAGATGGTTCAGGGTTTGGTTCAGGGTTCGGTTCGGGTTCTTGTGGAACTTCTGGTGTAGGTTCCGAAATTGTAGAAGGATCATCATCGGAACAAGCAGTCAACGATAAAATTAATGCTAACGATAATAATAGGAACAATCTATTTTTCATCATATGTTTAAATATTAAATTCTATTTTTTATTTTTCAATGTGTAAAGATATGTCTTTTGGATTTCTATTCCAATCTAAGAATAGATAAAAACACATCTATCCCATTTTTTTTACATAACACGTAATAACAAATGATTATTTTTAATACATTTGCAATCAGAAGCATTATTTTGCTTAAAAAATCATCATTAACTTAAAAACCACAAATTATGAAAAAATGGATGTTCATTTTGCCATTATTGGCTTTGTTGGGTTGTAACAAAGAAGTAAACAATCCTGTATTAACTATTGAAGGCGGACAAGTACAAGGTGTGTTAGCCGACAATCCAGGTGTCTACGTTTATCGTGGAATTCCTTATGCTGCTCCTCCTATCGGTGACCTTCGTTGGAGGGAACCCCAACCCGTTGTTGCATGGCAAGGCATAAAGATAGCCGATACCTTTGGTCATCCTGGTTATCAAGCCGTACATTACCCTGGAGGATATGCTACTGAATGGGGGTATGGCAAAGAAGCTCCTTATAGCGAAGATTGTTTGTACCTGAATGTATGGACGAAGGCTCCGGGTCAGGTAGACAAGAAACTTCCTGTTGCACTTTGGATTCATGGTGGAGGCTACCGCGAAGGTTGGGGATCGGAACCGGAATTCGACGGACAGGAATGGGCTTCCAAAGATGTAGTCCTCGTCTCCATCAACTATCGTTTAGGTGTATTCGGATTCCTCACCCACCCCGAACTATCGGCAGAAAGTCCACACGGAGTATCGGGCAATTATGGTATACTCGACCAAATAGAATCGCTTAAATGGATCAAGAAAAATATCGTTCAATTTGGTGGTGACCCTGAAAACGTAACTATATTCGGACAAAGTGCCGGTGCTGGCAGTGTGAAGACACTTTGTGAATCTCCATTAGCCAGAGGCTATTTCCACAAAGCAGTCATCATGAGCGGTGGAGGTATCTCTATTCCTGCAACCGAAGACAAGGAAGAAATCCCCGCCATGGCGGCCCGTTCATTGTTCGGAGGTCCGCAAACATTGAAGGAAGCCGAATTGGAAACTAAAAAAGTAATGGATTGGGCCGGACTGACCGATTTGCAGAAAATGCGTAAGGCATCGACTGAAATGATCTATACCGCCGGTAACTTCTATAATGCAGCCAGTGGAGACCGTGCATTCATTGTAGCACGCCCCATGATAGATGGATACGTCAGCCTCAAGAGTTTTGATGATGCCACTCGCGATGGTTCATTGGCCGATGTTCCTTACATGATAGGATATACATTGCATGATATGGGCTCGATGTCACCGGGTATAGCCGAATTCTGTAAGGTACGCACAGAAAAAGGCGGGAAAGCATGGGCTTATGAATTTGCCCGCCCATTGCCGGACGACGGATCCCACCCGGAAGTAACCGTACGATTGAAAGGCGCTTTCCATTCATCGGATTTATGGTATGTATTCAAGTCACTCAAGCACTGCTGGCGACCTTGGACACAAGGCGATTGGGACTTGTCAGAAAAGATGCTTACAGCTTGGACAAACTTTGCAAAATATAGCAATCCGAATGGAGAAACCGATGGTGCATGGACGACTTGTACAGCCGAAAATCCCAACTTCATGTTATTCAAATTGGATGAGAACGATGTTGAGAATTCAGAAATGGGTGCACCCATCATGCCATAAGATTTGCTGATTTATTTGAAATAATTCGATAAACACTTATCTTTGCAAAAACTCTTATTTTTAACATATGTATAAGGAAGGACAACTTTATGTGGCCCATTCAGCAGAGGGCCCTATTCATATTATCGGTAAAATGGCCAATCGCCATGGACTGATTGCAGGTGCTACAGGAACAGGAAAAACCGTTACGCTACAAGTATTGGCAGAAACATTCTCACAAGCAGGTGTGCCATGTTTTATGGCCGACATGAAAGGTGACTTATCGGGTATTTCGCAAACGGGCGGACTAAGCAAATTCATTGAAAAGCGCTGTAATGAATGGGGTATGGACACTTCAACATTGGCTTTCAAAGGTTGTCCTGTACGTTTTTATGATGTATATGGCGAACAAGGGCACCCTATGCGGACAACCGTCGAAAAGATGGGTGCCTTGTTGCTTGCCCGACTGATGGACTTGAACGAAACACAAAGCGGTATTCTCACTTTGACCTTCCGCATTGCCAAAGATGAGAACCTACCGCTTATCGACATGAAAGACCTTCGTTTGATGTTGGATTACGTGGCACAAAATGCCAAACGTTATTCCACCACTTACGGGAACATATCCGCTGCGTCTATCGGTGCTATCCAACGTTCACTCTTGACATTATCGGAACAAGGAGGAGATTTGTTCTTTGGCGAACCGGCATTCGACATCTATGACTTGTTACAAACCGAAGGAGGACAAGGAGTCATGAATATTTTGGCAGCCGACAAGCTGATGTTGCAACCCAAACTCTACTCCACTTTCTTAATGTGGCTCCTTTCTGAAATATACGATAAGATGCCTGAAATAGGTGATATGGAATTACCTAAAATGGTATTCTTCTTCGACGAAGCCCACATGTTGTTCAAGGACACTTCGAAAGCATTGACCGACAAGATCGAGCAAATTGTCCGCCTCATCCGTTCGAAAGGTATCGGAGTTTATTTTATCTCCCAATCACCTTCCGACCTCCCAGAAACTATTTTGGGACAATGCGGTAATCGTGTACAACACGCATTGCGTGCCTTTACTCCTAAAGACCAACAAGCAGTAAGAGTAGCCGCACAAACCTTCCGCCCTAACCCTGCATTCGAGACCGAACGTGAGATTCTGGAATTGGGAACAGGAGAAGCACTCGTATCCTTCCTTGATGAAAAGGGAGCTCCCTCCATCGTTCAAAAAGCAAAGATTCTTTTTCCGTTGAGTCAAATAGGTGCCATCACTCAAGAGCAACGTGAAACCATCAATTCTACTTCCCGCATCAGCGGAAAATATGAAACACGAATTGACCGCGAATCGGCTTTCGAACAAATAGTCAAGCAACGTGAAGCATCCGAAAAAGAAGAAGCTGAAATCAAAGCCAAAGAAGCCGCCGAGAAGGAAAAGGAACGTAAGGAGAAAGAAGAATCACGCAAGAGTAAACGTTCCTCAACAAGTAAAAGCATCTTTACAACCGTCATTGGTACAGCTGTAACTTATTTTGCCAAGACTATAGCTACACAATTGGCACGTAATCTGACTAAGAAAAAGAAAAGATAGTAAATAAATTAATAATATCTTATTAATTTTATGTTTTATTTATTATTTTTGTAAAGACAATATTCCATTATCTTAAATATTTGCTTTATGAACGAAAAATGTAAAATTACGGTTGGAGGAGTCCTCACTGAAGGATTCAATATTGGAGTCAAAAATCTTGCTTCCATTTTTGTTGCCAGTATTTTATGGTTGGTTACTATTTGGATTCCTTACTTAAATGTAGGAACAACTATTGCAATGTTGACCATCCCCATTGAATTAAGCAAAGGAAAAATCATTTCACCGACATTTATTTTCGATGGGAAATATCGCCAATATATGGGCGAATACTTCACACTCATCGGTTTAATGTGTTTGTCTATCATTCCGGCCCTCTGTTTTATGATCATACCTGGTATTGTCATTGCCATTGGATGGTCTTTGGCCATTTATATTTTATTGGACAAAGGGGTAGCTCCAGGAGAAGCGTTAATACGTAGTAACCAAGCTACCTATGGATATAAATGGACCATTTTTGGAATCAGTTTCGTTTTATCTATTCTGTATTATATTCTTCAATTTATAGTGGGTGCTATTGTTGGAGACAATGCGACTCTCTATATCCTATTTTTCATCATAATAATTTCTTTATACAATGTAGTCAGTTTAGGTTGCAATGCTGTAATTTATAGAAATTTGACAGAAGAAGTAATAGAAGGAACCTTTACAGAAGAAAACACTCCTACAGAACAATAAATATATTGTTATTATAGGAATTAAACATATGAGAAATCCCTGAAAGATTAATCTTTCAGGGATTTCTCATTTTTCCCATCATAATACATAAAAAACATTTCTATACCTTATTTTACCCAAAAAAAGAAACAGGAAACAAACAAGAAAACAAAACAAACCCATGAATACAAAAACGGCCTAAAACAGACACAAAATGCAACTACGATAATAAGATCAAAAAAATTAACTAACCAGAAAAAGTGTTTTCCTTTGCAAATGTAAGATTAACTATAATTCTGATACCCCTTAAATTTTAAGCCTATGACAAATTGAGCCATTAAAACTTTTACCATGAGAAAAGGAAACCATTTTTATTATTTATGAAAAAAACATTCTATGAAACAATTAAAGAAAATCGCATTCATTACAAGTACATGCGCACTAATATTTGGACATGTACCCGATGTGTGGGCCTCTTCTAATAATGAGATATCAGAAGTTGTCCAACAAAGCCAAGCTATTACAGGTGTTGTAGTAGACTCTAATGGAGAACCTATTATCGGAGCTAATGTTGTAGAAAAAGGAACTACCAATGGAATTATAACTGATTTCGATGGTAAATTCAAACTCAATGCCAAGCCCAATTCAACCTTAATCATTTCCTTTATTGGCTATCAAACTTTGGAAGTAGCCATAAACAATCAAAAAGATTTAAGGATCACATTGAAAGAAGACACCGAACTTTTGGATGAAGTTGTCGTTGTAGGATATGGTGTCCAAAAGAAAAAATTATTGACTGGAGCTACCATTAACATAACAGGTGAAACCATTCAAAAACAGAATACAACTCATGCTATCGGTGCATTATACAGTTCTGTTCCTGGTGTAAACATAACACAAAGTAACGGTCAGCCATGGTCGGGATACAATATCACCGTACGTGGTTTGAATACTACAGGAAGCTCAGGACCTCTGTATGTTATCGACGGTGTAGCCGGCGGTTCCATCAGTAGTTTGAACGCATCCGATATCGAATCTATCGATATCCTAAAAGATGCAGCATCAGCAGCTATCTATGGAGCACGTGCATCCGGTGGGGTAATTCTTGTAACTACCAAACAAGGGGCGGAAGGAAAAGTGAACGTATCCTACGATGGTTATTATGCTATCCAGCAAGCCAATTTCAACGGCATCAAATCGGTAACAGCTACCGAATATATCAACTTGGTTGATGAAGCCTTCCGTACAAACGGAACTATTGGTGAAAACGAACATTATTGGGATTTGAACCAATTGATGCCTATACAATATGCTGATATTCAAAGTGGAAAGTGGAATGGTACCGACTGGTTGCGCGAATCGGAAAATAAAAACGCACCTACCTACAACCACTCCATCAATATCACAGGAGGTAACAAAAGAGTTCGTTTTTCTTTAGGATACTCCAACTCCTATACAGAAGGAACTTTGGGACATCCCAAGAAAACATACTACAAACGTAGTACAGTACGTGCCAATACGGACTACTCTTTGTGGACAATAAATGGTAGAGACATTCTTAAAATTGGAGAAAATGCAACCATTTCCATTTATGATTCCAATGGTGTCAGCACCGGTAACATATATGGAAATACTATCCATACAGCTTTAACATATACTCCGCTACTTCCAGCATACAACAAAGACGGTTCTTTCTATAGTTATGAAAACCAATTGGCAGATGGATGGCAACAAGCTGATGGTGCCTACAATCTATTGGAAGATTACAATTTAGGGAAATATGAAGGAAAGACCTATCGACTGCAATCCAATTTCTGGTTGGAATTCACCCCACATGCCGATTGGAAACTTAGAAGTGTACTCGGATTCAAATATTATAATTCAGCTTCCCGTTCATATACACCGACTTATCAATTGTCCGGCACCAACCAAAACGATTTTGATGACGTACAACAACAAATGTCTATCAGCACCAACTACTCTTGGGAAACAACCTTGTCATGGAACAAACAATTTGGAGAACATCACATAGATGCATTAGGCGGTTTTTCTATGGAAGGAACAAGTTGGGGTATGAATGTAGGAGGATCCAGACAACAGACTAAGTTCGGTAGTTGGGAATCTGCAAACCTCAGCAATTGTGAAAGTGACATTGACCCGGAAATGGTAAACATCTGGGGCGGAAACACAGTTCCATATACTGATTTGGTATCTTTCTTTGGACGTGCCAACTACAACTACAAAGAAACTTACATGGCTACACTTATCATGCGTGCAGACGGTTCCTGTAATTTTGCAAGAGGACACCGTTGGGGATATTTCCCTTCAGTATCTGCCGGTTGGGTAATAACAAATGAAAACTTCATGGAGGATACAAAAGATTGGTTAGACTTCTTCAAGCTCCGTGCTAGTTGGGGACAAAACGGTAATTGTTCCATCAGCAATTTCCAATATTTGGCAACTGTATCTTTAAATGCACCCTATGACTTTACCATGAATGGAATGTCCATCTCAACCGGAGCCTATCCCGACATTATTCCAAACGGTGCATTGACTTGGGAAACAACTGAACAAACCAACATCGGTTTTGATGCTCGTTTTATCAACAACCGATTAGGCCTTACCTTTGACTGGTATAGAAAAGATACAAAAGACTGGTTGGTCGATGCACCATCATTAGCTTCCTACGGTACAGGTGCACCTACTATAAATGGTGGTGCCGTACGTAATCAAGGTATTGAAATTGGATTGACATGGAATGACAAAATTGGTGATTTCCGATACAATATCGGAGCAAATCTCTCCAAGAACAAGAACAAAGTTTTATATATTGATAATGCCGACGGTATTCTTCATGGACCGACCAATGTCATTGCACAAAACATCAGTTCATACAATACATTTGAAGCACGTCCCGGTAAGCCTATCGGTTATTTCACCGGTATTGCCAGTGAAGGTATTTTCCAAAACCAGGCCCAAATCGATGCGTACAAGAACAATGACTATACATTCATGGATGGATATGAAGCAACAAAACCTGGGGATGTTATCTGGATTGATCAGAATAAGGACGGTGAATATAACAATGACGACATCGTAGAAATTGGTAATCCACATCCTGATTTCAATATGGGTTTCAACATCAACATGGAATATAAAGGATTTGACTTGTCAATCAATGGTTCCGGAGCTTTTGGTCATCAAATATTGCAAAGCTATCGTTCTTTTGCGAACAGTGATACAGAAAACTATACCAACAACTTCGTAGACCGCTTATGGGATGGCGAAGGTTCCACCAACAGTTTCCCACGCTTTACTTACGGAAAGCATAACAACTTCTACTGTAAGGGATATGTAGGTGACGTTTGGGTACAAGATGCCGATTATGTAAAAGTTCGTAATATAACAATAGGTTACGATCTCAAAAAACTCTTCAACCAACTTCCAGTCAGTTCATTAAGAATATATTTCACCGGACAAAACCTCTTCACTTTTACCGGATATGACGGTATGGATCCTGAAGTAGGATATGGTGGTGGATATTCATGGTCAAGTGGTATTGACATCGGATATTATCCAAGCCCGAAAGTTTACATGGCCGGTGTAAGTGTTAAATTTTAAATGAAAGCTCTATGAAGAAACTATTGAATATAATAATTGCCGCATGTTTGGTGGGACTATCTGGATGTGATGCATTCGACGATTTATTAGACACCACCAATTATTCAAAATATGATACATCGTCATTCCCTAAGAATCAAAAGGATGCCGATCAAATTATCACCAGTATCTACAATCGTTTGGGAAGGATCTATCAAGAACCGGAACAAGCATCCATTTTCGTCGCCAACATTGCCAGTGATGAAATGTTTGGTGGAGGCTCAACATCCAATACTGGTGCACAAGGAGTAGACCGTTTGATGTTTGATGAAACAGAAGGTTTTAGTGTTGCATGGGAACGGTATTATCAAGGTGTATTCCGTGCCAATTATGCATTGAGTGCCATTCCTGGAATAGCTGATGAACTTTTCGACAATATAGATATTAAAAATTACATGTTGGGACAAGCTCATTTCCTCCGCGCATGGTTCAATTGGGAATTGGCCAACAATTTTGAAACATTCCCACTTCTTACTGCTACGGAAACTGTGAATGAGCCACGTACAGATGTAGAAAGTATCTATGAATCCATTACATCCGACTTGGTTCAAGCCATCGAATTGATGCCGGCTAAATATGGATATAGCACAGAAAGTGGTTATGCCGGTCGTGCAACCAAATATGCCGCAGAAGCTGTTTTGGCAAGAATATGGCTCTTTTACACGGGTTTCTACGGAAAGACAGACATGTTTGGTGTAAGTAAATCACAAATTATTTCTTATTTGAAAGATTGTAGAGACAATTCCAAATTTGGTTTGGAAAAGGACCCGAGAGAAATATGGCCTTATACCAACGATTATTCTAACGGTTCCAATTTTGATACTGATTTTAACACATATGCCAGCAAAAACAAATTGCATTGGGTAGGCAACCATTCGAAAGAAACAGTATGGGCTTGTCATTTCAGTATGGTAACCCAAGACGTTAGTTATAACCGTATGGGGGAATACTTCGGCTTAAGAAATTCAGCTTCATCACCTAATGATGCATGTTATCCATACGGCATCGGATATACCAATGGAACCATCAATCCGAACATGTTGAAAGAATGGGCTTCAGACCCGGACTATGGATTTAATGATAAACGTTTGTGGGGATCTGTATTAGCCGTAGACAATGCAGGTGAAATATATGGTGGAGGTCACGGAGGAAATTGGATGACCGGACAACCGACAGAATTGGCTACACACAAAGGTAACGATTCCAAAGAAGTTGAAAAGACAATGTTCCACAATAAGAAGTACATTGTAAGTACAACTTATTCGGATGTTAGCAAAAGTCAGATTTATAAGAATTTCTTCTATGCGTACGATGGATTCTCTGGAAGTAACAGCAACCAATATGACAACCGTAATGATGC
This sequence comes from Bacteroides sp., assembly GCA_015060765.1. Lineage (GTDB taxonomy): Bacteria > Bacteroidota > Bacteroidia > Bacteroidales > Bacteroidaceae > Phocaeicola. The sequence continues at coordinate 44,178 of SUXW01000021.1, read as the reverse complement.
CATATATGTACGTTATGCCGACGTACTGCTCATGCTTGATGAATTGGAACAAAGTACAACAGGTATGAATCTGCTTCGTTCACGTGCAGGATTAAATCCATATGCTGCATATTCATTTGAATGCCTGCAAAAAGAACGCAGATATGAATTAGCTTTCGAAGGCATTCGTTTCAACGATTTACGTAGATGGTATCCTATAGATGCCGGTAAAATTATTTCCCAAAATCAAGTAGGAGCATTCATTGAGTATCGAGGTAAAGAAGTAGCAGGAGGATACAAAGAAATTCCAGGAAACGGTTTCGAAAAACGCTATAAAGAAACTCGTGGTTTCTGGAGAATATCAAACACACAAATCACTCTATCTGAAGGGGTCCTTACACAAACTCCAGGATGGGAAAATGAAATAACCGACGATTGGTTCTTTGGTAACGGAGATTTACCATACTAATTAGTTTTCATTAGGTTTTAAATAATTCAATGATCAAGTTCTTATGGAAAGAATTTTGTTCAAATATTCTTTCACATAAGAACTTGACTTTATTTTTCAGTTTTTACAAAACCTTATTGTTGTTCACGATATTTAAACATTCAACTGATGCTTCATTAAATATTTATTGTTAAATTTGACGTTTAATTATCAAAATATCTAAGTATATATGAAATGGAAACAAATTGCTACCGCTTTACTAACTTTAGTTGCTGTAGCTACCCCTAATTCTTTAAATGCAACCAAGTTTTTGAAATTGAAAGTCATCGATAAAGATTACCTGATGGTACACTTTAGAGACGGTGAAGTACATTATCGTGATAATGGTACCGGACCAAGTGCATATCTTGGGCATTCCTTTTCTGAAGGAGATGACACATTGGTGGTTTTCAGACCCAAATTAGAAACAACAGAAGCTGGCAAGCCCAGTGCATGGATTATTTCATCAACAGATGATAAAACATTTGGCAGCCAACCGGCTACAGCTGCCTGGAGAAAATCCAAACCCATGAATACGGACAATACACTGACCAGTGAATTGGACCATTGGATATTCTTGAAATTGCCACAATCCATGAAACAAGGATGTTCGTATACCGTTCAGATACCTTCAACCATAGGTTCCGACACTGAACAAGCAAATGTGAAGTTTGATATATGGACATCTCAATCAGAAGCTATTCACGTAAACATTTTAGGTTATACCCCTCAAGAAAGAATCAAAGCAGCAGACCTTTACCTTTGGTTGGGCGATGGCGGACAACGTGATTATTCATCATTCGAAGGGAAGAACGTATATTTGTACAATGTTACAACCGGAAGAAAAAACAAGGTAGGTAATGTCAAATTCTGGATGTCTGCCTCTGAGTACGAAAAAGAAGCCAACAAAAAGAACATGACCGGTTCGGATGTATGGAATATCGATTTTAAGGCAACCAAACCTGGTCGATACCGTTTGGTTGTAGAAGGAATAGGATGCAGTATGGATTTTGATATCAGCAATGACATTTATTTCCAACCGTTCCACTATTCTGTAAGAGGCTACTATTATATGAGATTGGGAGAGCCTATAGATCCTTCTATCACGCCTATACCTCGTCAGCCCATGTTCGTTCCTGAAATAGATCCCATAGGATTTACAGTATACAAGACTGACTTACACCCGTGGCATCCGGATTGGAGAAAATTGCGCGGTGATGTATGGGATGAGCCCCATTTCAAACCCGCCCTTGAATCTGCTTTCTGGAAACATCGTCTGCCCGGCAATCCCGTTAATACGGAAGTAAGAGGTGGACATTCTGATGCCATGGATTGGGACCGTCATTTGGCACACGTAAGCAATATCTACGATATGCTCCTCCCCTACATCTTGACAAATGGACGCATATCAGAAGACAATTTGAGTATTCGTGAAAGCGGGAACGGAATTCCCGACATCATTGATGAAGCGCGAAACGAAGCCGATTTCTTCTTAAGTATCCGTGACGGTGAAGCATACTCACAAGGTGTTACCAATCCGGACAAGAATTGGAGTATCATGTTCCAAGCAGGATGTACAACAATGGCCGCATGGGCCAATGCAGCTAACTGTGCCATATTGGCTGAAAGTTTCCGTATACACGGCAACAATGAATTGTGCCAATATTACACAAATGAGGCTATTAAAGCTTTTGAATTTGCAGGACGTCAAGAGAATTCGCAATTGGATGATACACAAGACATAGGTAGCGCCCGTATGCGTGGTCGTGACTTCCGTCAAATGGCCGCTGCATTTTTATACAATGTTACAGGTGACATGAAATGGGAAAAAATAATGGCAGATGAATGTGTTGTAAAGGACGGCATAGCTCCAATTTTTCAAAAAGGACGAAATGCATATTATCAGATTTGGGGAACAGCTGCTTATCTGACATGTCCCCATGAAAGACATTATCCTGAAATATATAAGAACATGAAAGAAAGTGTCAATGCACAAGCCGACGAAAATAATGTCAATCATATGAAGACCCGTCCATCCCGGCGTACAGCAAACGACCCCCGTTGGCAAGTATCCGAAAATCTACAGATGGTCATGTTGGCACACTATATTGCTGACAACACTAGCCGTCGCAACCAACTTGAACAAGCCATGTATATGGAAGCCGGATGGGGATTAGGAAGAAACCCATCCAATACCGTTGAAATGACCGGATTAGGCGAACGTCACATCGTAGACTGTTATACAACCGGACGAAACGATGGAACACCCGGTTCACATCCCGGACAAACTCCATTCAATGGTACGGAAACCTGGTCGCCTGGTAACGGAGGAGATGCACGCATTATTTTAGCACATTGCTATCCTGATTGGTACAACGGTGGATGGCCTCATCAGGAATCTTTCTTCAACATCCGTTACATGTGGGTGAATGGAGAATTCACCCCGCGTGAAACCATGCGAGGGAAAATGGCATTGTTAGGATACCTCTACGGAATACGTAAATAATTTACAAAAAGGCTGGCTTTTCAAATCTTAAGCCAGCCTTTTTGTTGTTTAGTTACCACCGATACACCACTTCATAATAATCGAAATGAGGTTTTTCCTCAATACCATACTCCTTGAATACTTGATGCACGAAGTATTGATCTTGAGGTGTAAAACATTTCTCCTTACGTTTGTAACGGTAATAAATGTTCTTTCCAAAAGATGACAGCAAATGCTCTTTGATTTTCATGGCAATGCCATAAGGAATCGAATCATACAAATGGTCTATGCCATATGCATAATGCATTCCATCACTTGAAAGAAATTCGGAACATTCCTTCTCTGAAGAATAGATGGAAGGATTAACTACATTTACAGTCTTGCACGAAGAGGGAGTGATGCAACCTACCTGATAACGTAGACAAGATTCTGCAAATTTACATTTTGCATTGAAACAATGCGCGAACCCATTGGGTACATTAGAATAATTTTTAATCATAGTTTTATCTGTTTTATTAAAAAATAGACGTGCAAAGTAAACAATACTATTTTAATAATACAAACTTTCAAACAAAAAAAATACGGAAAATGTAATTATTTTCCGTATTTTTCTATCAAATCAATTATTATTACGGGTGTATCAGAATTTTTCGCATTACCGGTTCCATTCCTTCCGCTTCAATTGTAAGAATTGCTTCACCTGTTTCCTTTGTACTCTGTAGCAAGACTTGAGCCAATCCATTGAAACTCTTCACTTCATAAGTACGCGCATTGGAATCAGCGGGACGTTCAGTTGTCTGATAAGCCGGATCACCATTACCTACACCCAAAATACGTATCGGGCCACTGACTTTCAATTTCAAATTCAAACAAGCATCAGGGACAAATCGCTTCTTTTTATCTTGTAATTCAATTTTACAAACTGCTACATCTTGGTTGTTGGAAACAAGTGAAGTACGGTCTGCATCCAATACAATTCGAGTAGCTACATCTGTAGTCTCAATCTTTTCGACTTTAATTCTTTTGCCATTCTTGTATCCTACAGCTTTGACATAGCCTGGCTTATAAACAGCTTTCCATTCCAAATGTCCGTTTTTAGGCATCTCTTTACGTCCCAATCTCTTACCATTCACTATCAGTTCCACTTCATCACAATTGCTATAAACCCACACATCCACTTCTTCGCCTTCATGACCTTGCAAATTCCAATGTGGGAATATATGAAGGATTGTTTCGTCCGTCCACCAAGCTTTCAAATAAAAAGCTTCATCTTTTGGGAAACCACAATAGTCAAGAATACCGAATTGAGAACCTGTAGCCGGATACTTCATGGGATTGGGTTCTCCACGATAATCGAAACCTGTCCAATAGAAGACACCGGCCAGCCACGGACGTTCGTCATAGAATTTCCATCCTCTTTCAATGCAATTGTACAAACTGTCCGGTCCTTGCGGATGACGATTAATAGCCGTCATATACCCTTTGTCGTGATTGTCAAAATAAATGCCACGAGCACCACAACCTGTTGTTTCTTCTGATCCCAATGCTTTACGTTGTGGATAATTCTTCCGATGCTCCTCTACCGGATTCTGCAAAATATAGTTATAACCCGCAACATCGGTTGGCACCAAGATAGTAGGTCCGCTACTACTTGCGGCACACATCGGTCTTGTCGGGTCAAACCGATGACAATATTCACGCATAGAAGCCGAGATACGTTCACCAAACTCATTCCATTCAATACCCCATTCTTCGTTTCCTACACTCCAAAGAATAATACTCGGATGATTTCGGTCGCGCTCAATCATCCGTTTCAAAAGACGTACATGTTCTTCATTAATACCTGTCAAACGATTTTCTTCTATAACCACAATACCCAAACTATCGCAAGCATCAAGAACTTCAGGAGTCATGGGATTATGACTGGAACGATATGCGTTACATCCCAATTTCTTTAACTCCTTCAGACGGAACACTTGCAAAGCATCGGGAATGCCCGAACCGACTCCGGCATGGTCTTGATGCATGTTCACTCCTTTCAATTTCACTTGTTTACCATTCAACAAGAAACCTTTATCGGCATGAAATTCTATGTGGCGTATACCTGTTTTAGTAGTATACGCATCCACTAATTTCCCACCTTGATATACTTCTGTCGTTACCTTATATAGATAGGGATTTTCCATGCTCCACAAATTCGGATTGGAAAGAACCATTTCTGATTTAGTAACTCTATGTTCTTTGGATGATAAAACTATGTTTTCTTCTTCACAAAAGGCCACTTTGTGATTATCCGCATCGTATACCGTATGACAAAGATGGTAAACAGTTTCTTTCAAACCCTGATTTTCGACCGTTGTTTCAATAGAAAGTTTGGCTTTATCAAACGGAGCCTCCAAATCAGCATATACAAATGTACCGAATGGAGCGACATGAACCGGTGAAACTTTATTCAACCACACATGACGATAAATACCTGCACCTTCATAGAACCAACCTTCTTCAAGGGTTGCATCAGCACGGACCGCTACGACATTTTCACCACCGTAATTCAGATATTCACTGATATCATAGATTTGAGTGGCATACCCACTTGGTTCATGTCCCAAGTAAAAACCATTTACCCACACCCGAGCATCACGGAAAATTCCATCAAACTGGAAATACAAATGTTTTCCTTTATCCTCTACAGGAATGGTAAAAACTTTCCGATACCAACCTACACTGGTTTCCGGATATTTATAACCAACAGTTTTATAGCCATGACTATGACTAGCTTCAGGAGCAAAAGGTAAGTCCACCACCCAATCGTGAGGCAAATCTACCGTTTTCCATACCTTTCCCCACTTATTTTTATCAAATTTTGCCGTATAAGGACCTTCGTTATGAATGGAAGCCGCTTTGGTCAGATAGTTGAAATACTCCGTGCCACAACCAAAATCTTTAGCAGGATCGGATGCATTTCCCCATGCGAATTCCCATTGTTCATCAAATAAAATACGCTCACGCACATTCTGTGCAAATATTGACGGTACGAACATACCGACCATACAAATTAAAAACAAATATTTCTTCATAACACATTATTTTATGGTGATAAAGATACTCATTCATTTACATATAGATTGATACTATTTTAGCAAATACAGACATTATTCCTTTTTATAAGAAGAAAGACCATTTATTGCTTTAACAACGTTACGTCATCATACCAAAAACGGCTCACAATGGAGCCGTTTTATATAAGATTTTAAACATCAATCAATTGGAGTCAATCTGTACATAACTACATCATGTGCCGGGATTTGCAATGTCTTCATTTTATTAAGATTCTTTGGTAAAGCCGTAGTTCCTTCATTCTTATGTGTCCAAAGATTCCGAACAAGATAAGTCTTTGTATCAAAATCAGTACTACAATTGGATACTTCCGTATCTGTAAAGCAGAAATTACGCCAATCCATCAAATACACTCTGTCTTCTTTACTACGATTCAATATACATACAGCCCATTCACCTTCAGCCAAAGGCTTGAACCAAAATTCCAAAGCACCATTCTGTTCGGTACGGAATTTCAACGCTTGAACTCCCAACGGATCTTGATTGACGGCAATAACTTCCTTATTCAAGATGATTGCTTTAGTTTCTTCGGTCATGTTTCTCAAATCATTACCTAAAATAAGCGGAGCATTCAACATAGCCCAAAGAGAAAAATGTGCACGGTCTTCATTCACACTCATTCCATTTCCAACTTCCAACATGTCAGGATCGTTCCAATGTCCCGGACCCGCATATTTGCGAAGTCCTTTTTGCATATCCAATATTTGCAATACTCCATAAGCAGCCCAACCAGGATGTTGGTCCACACAATCAAAGCAACAGAATATATCGCCAGTAGTCCGCCAGCTATGAGCCGTTTCTGCCGCCCATTCCCATGGTTTACTATGTCCCCACTCACACATACTGAAAAGAATAGGTCTTCCAGCTGCACGGATAGCATCACGCATCAAGTTATAAGCACCTTTAGGATTGATATTCTGAGATTCACACCAATCGTACTTCAAATAATCAATGCCCCACTTCGCATATTGCAAGGCATCCTGATATTCGTGTCCGAAACTACCTGGACGACCGCCACAAGTAAGTCGGCCTGCATCACTATAGATACCCAACTTCAATCCTTTGCTATGAACATAATCGGCCAAAGCCTTGATACCCGATGGGAATTTTTGAGGATCTGCTTGAATGAATCCCAAACTATCACGTTCACCATGCCAACAATCATCCAAGTTCAAATAAACATAGCCTGCATCACGCAATCCTGTTTCAACCATTGCATCAGCAATACCACGGATTGTCGCTTCATCAATATTACATGCAAACTTATTCCAACTGTTCCATCCCATTTGTGGCGTCGACGCCAGATTTTCAAATTTTTGAGCCTGCATTATAAAACAGCCCAATGTCATGTACAAAGCAATAAATAATAATTTTCTCATGATAGATAGATTTAAATAATTTTTTAATTTTTCAAAAATAGACCATTTATTTCAATTATACAACATTTATATCAAAACCGAAACAATTTTACAACAAATGAAGCATACAAACTTTTTGCATCCATATTTGTTAATATCCCATACACTAACCAATACAATGTATTATGAAAGATTTTCTATTTCCACTACCCAACGAATCGAAAGCCTACTCATTTTTTCTTTTGGCTCTTCGAATCGTACTCGGTTTGTTACTTGTCAGCCATGGTTTGGACAAGTTATACAATTATACGTCATTGTGTTTCACTTTCCCTGACCCTGTCGGTATAGGCAAAGAACTATCGTTGCTTTTCGCCATTTTTGGAGAATTATTCTGCTCTATAGCTTTTGTATTCGGAGCATTGTATCGATTATGTATGATTCCTATGATCGTTATCATGGCAATCGCCTTTTTCCATATACACGGAGGAAGTTTAGCAGGAGGCGAGCTGGCACTCTCCTACCTCATACTTTTCGTTCTGATGTATGTTGCCGGTCCTGGAAAGTATTCAATCGATGCCATTATCAGCTACCACATTAATAAGGATTTGGAAGACTATTAATTTGAAAAATAAGCCTCGACTGATGCCGAGGCTTATAACAATAAAATTGTCGACCATTATCTACCATTTGCAGATAACTCCAACAACAGTTGGACCGTTTCAAGAACGGGGTGCGTCGTTAGTTTGTGTATATAAATAATAATCGTTTACATATTCTTTAATTCTGTATACAATCGCTGGATTGGAAGTCCTACCACATTGAAATAGCTTCCCGAAATATTCTGCACTCCTATATATCCAATCCACTCTTGTATACCATAAGCCCCCGCTTTATCCAAAGGATGATATCGGGAAACATAATAATTTATTTCTTCTTCGGTCAACTCCGCAAAAGTCACATCCGTTACCGTAGCAAAACATTTTTGTTTTTCAAGGGTAGTAAGACATACCCCGGTCACAACTTGATGTATTTTTCCAGACAAGCACCGAAGCATGCGACAAGCATCAGCCTCATCTTTCGGTTTTCCCAGCACCATTCCATCCAACCACACAATGGTATCGGCGGTAACAATCAATTCATTCGGTTGCATCATCGAACGATAGGCATCTGCCTTGTTCCGAGCAATATGCAACGGAATCTCTTCAGCATCCAAGTCTTCAGGATAGGATTCATCAATATCAGGAAGCGTCTTCACTTCGTATGTAATACCTAATCCACCCAAAAGTTCCTTTCTACGAGGAGAATTGGATGCCAATATAATTTTATATTCTTTCAAATTATCCAACATAATTTCTACCATCCAAAAGCCTTTTCGTCCGACATCCATTTCCCTTGCGCTCTCAACACCTGCTCCACTACATCACGACCGCATCCGTATCCTCCCTTATAATGGGATACATACAATGCAACCTCCTTTATTTCAGGAGCCGCATCGGCCGGGCAACAAGGACATCCACACAGATTCATCACTTCATAATCGGGGATGTCATCCCCCATATAAAGTATTTCCTCATCTCTCAAATTATATTTCTCTTTCAAATGGACGTATTCTCTCATCTTGACCGCTGCCCCCAAATAAACATCTTTCAAGCCCAAACCTTCATAACGTTTGCGTACAGCTTCCGTCTTTCCACCGGTAATGATGGCCACTATCAATCCACATTTTACCGCAAACTGAAGAGCATAACCATCTTTGATATTCACAGAACGCATCGGTTCACCATCGGGATGCAAATAAATGGTTTCACTACTCAAAACACCATCTACATCAAAGACAACCGCCCTAATTTTCTTCAAATCATAATTTATCATTCGTCTTATGAATACTTTTACTTATTCTTTCATACAAATCACACATATCCGGCTTATCCTGCAACATGGACAAATGGTAGTTGATAACATTCTCATCATATCGGACGGCCGGACCTGTCTGAGCCTCCACGGGTTTCAAATCGTGTACTTTACGAGCCGTTTCGTCTATCAAAGGAAGCATCACTTCGAAAGGAATATCATGTTCAGACAACAAATGATCACACAAGGCATACATATGATTGGTAAAATTGCATGCAAACACAGCTGCCATATGCAAGTATTTCCTTTGTTCGGAATTAATTTCGTACACTTTAGGGCTCAAAGAAGATGCCATCCTTTTCAAAAGTTCAAGTTCGACTGTCCCATTTGCTTCCACAAAAAAAGGGACATTCACAAAATCCACTTTTCGATGTTTGCTGAATGTCTGCATAGGATACAACACACCGTAGTGACATGCATAACATTTCCAAACATCCATTGGCAAGCTACCTGCCGTATGTACAAACAACGCATTTTCCCTTCCTTTTACGATAGCAGGAAGAAGGAGTTGCAACACGCTGTCCTTCAGAGCCACAATATACATATCCGCATCCGCACAAACGGCATCCAACGAGGTAGTATAAGTCACTCCCAATAGATTACCCAATGCAGAAGCCGAAGTTTCCGTACGACTATATACCTGCACAATATGATAACCCGCATCCTGCAATGCCTTCCCCAAATGGGTGGCTACATTACCTGCACCTATCAGTACAATCTTATTCTGAACCATACTTATGCAAATGCACTTTTTCCCATTGAAGGTGTTCCTCGTTGAATGGTTTCCGTTCCATTCCTTTATGACCAACGGCTACAATACTCAGTACTTGCAACTGAAGGGGAATATCCAATGCTGCATGAACGTAATCGCCAGACGGAATACCTTCAGCCGTAAAACGTTCGCGTACCTGTATCCAACAACTGCCCAATCCCATGTCCTCGGCTTGTAACTGAATCATGATAGAAGCGATAGCAGCATCCTCTATCCACACATCACTAGCCAGTGGATCGGCCAGTACAACAACAGCCAACGCCGCATCTTTCAAGAATGAAGCGCCCATTTCCTTACAATGCGAAAGTTTTTCAAGCATTTCTTTGTCATCGACTACCACAAATTGCCAACAATTACTCCGTTTGGAAGAAGGCGACATCAAAGCTGCTTTGAGCAAAGCCACAACTTGGTCCTGAGTAAGTTCCTCATCGGTAAACTTTCTCATACTTCGTCTGTTCTTTATTAAATCACTGAATTGTCCCATTAAAACATCCGTTAATTCATTGAAAGCACAAATATACGCTTTTGAACGCGGATTTTCAACAAAAAACGATAAATTTGCAAAAAGATGCCCATCCGATTAATTACATACCGCAAAGGAAACGTACTTCCCGCTTTGCCAGGACGTCGTATAGAACATTCCAACGAACTGTTTCATGTTTACGAACAGACAGCTGGATATCACCCCCATTTAATCGTTGCTTATCAAGACAAACGTCCGGTTGCAAAGCTACTTTCCGTGGTACGTAAAAGTACACGTATATTCCCCCCATCCATCATCAAAAGATGTGAAATATATGGATACGGTGAATATTTTGACGAAAACCTTAATAAAGAGACCCTCTTCGGCGAGATGCTTGATTACCTTACACAAAACATTATCCAACAATCATTTCTTATAGAATTCCGGAATTTAGAGGAACCTTTGTTCGGATACAAGCATTTTCGAAGGAATCATTATTTCTCCATCAATTGGATTCGCGTATACAATTCTTTACACAATCGGGTACCGGAAAAACAATTGGAACCTGCACGGAAACGTCAGATTAACCGAGCAGTATGCCGTGGAGCAACAACAAAAATACTCGAAACCGAAGAAGAATTGGATTCTTTCTTGAAAATGTTGAAAAAATCCTATTCTTCCAAAATTCGGAAACATTTCCCCGACATCAACTTTTTCCGACAACTTGCTACACGATATCCCGAAAAGGAGACTTCGCGCATCTTTTTAGTCGAATACAAAGGAAAAATCATCGGTGGCTCATTTTGCATATATTCCGATGGTAATGCCTATTTATGGTTTTCCGGGGGGATGCGAAAGACATATCCTTGGTTATACCCCGGAGTGATGGCCGTATGGACAGCTCTTACTCATGCATACAGCAACGGATACCAACATTTTGAATTTATGGATGCCGGACTTCCGTTCAAAAAAATTGGCTACCGTGATTTCATTCTTGGATTCGGAGGCAAACAAGTTAGCACCCGACGCTGGTTTCGTTTCCGTTGGAAATGGCTGAATCGATTATCATGTTGGCTATACAAATAATCTTTTTACTATTAAAGTGGCACTTTCTGTTTCTTAAAGTGCCACTTTCTTCTTTATAAAACGGCACTTTCTTTTCACGCATATCGTGTTTCATAAAAAAAAGAAAAGATTATTGAAGAAATATTTCTTTATTTCGCCCAAAATGTTTTTCTTTGTACTATCCTTTCTATTATGGAAAAAAATTATAAGGATTATAAACTTTTAAATTAAATTCAATATGAAAATTTCACACATCGAGCACTTGGGGATAGCTGTAAAAAGCATCGAAGAAGCATTGCCTTATTACGAAAACGTATTGGGATTAAAGTGCTACAACATTGAAACTGTAGAAGACCAGAAAGTCAGAACTGCATTTCTGAAAGTAGGAGATGTAAAAATTGAACTTTTAGAGCCAACCAGCCCTGAAAGCACCATAGCCAAGTTCATCGAAAAGAACAACGGAAATGGAGGTATGCACCATTTAGCCTTTGCCGTAGAAGATGGAGTAGTCAATGCTCTGACAGAAGCCGAAGGTACAGGTATCCGTTTGATTGACAAGGCACCACGTAAAGGAGCTGAAGGTTTGAATATCGCCTTCCTACATCCCAAGTCAACTCTCGGTGTATTGACCGAACTTTGCGAAAATCCAAACAAGTAATCATCAATTATAAATCATACATCAAATGAGCAATCAACTTGAAAAAATACAAGAGCTTATTGAGCGTCGTGCGGTAGCACGTTTAGGTGGTGGTGAAAAGGCCATTGCCAAGCAACATGAAAAAGGTAAGTTCACCGCACGCGAACGAATCGCCATGCTGTTGGACGAAGGCAGTTTCGAAGAAATGGATATGTTCGTTGAACATCGTTGTACTAACTTCGGCATGGAAAAGAAACACTATGCCGGCGACGGTGTGGTAACCGGTTGTGGTACTATCGACGGACGTTTAGTATATGTTTTTGCACAAGACTTCACCGTATCGGCTGGTTCTCTTTCTGAAACCATGTCATTGAAGATTTGTAAGGTAATGGATCAAGCCATGAAGATGGGTGCTCCATGTATCGGTATCAATGACTCGGGTGGTGCACGTATTCAGGAAGGTATCAATGCTTTGGCCGGTTATTCTGAAATCTTCCAACGCAATATCCTTGCATCGGGTGTAATTCCTCAGATTTCGGGTATCTTCGGTCCTTGTGCCGGTGGTGCTGTTTATTCTCCAGCTTTGACAGACTTCACTTTGATGATGGAAGGTACATCGTACATGTTCTTGACTGGTCCTAAGGTGGTGAAGACCGTTACAGGTGAAGATGTTACCCAAGAAGAACTTGGTGGTGCAAGCGTACACTCAACCAAGAGTGGTGTTACTCACTTTACCGCTCAAACAGAAGAAGAAGGTTTGGCACTTATCCGTCAATTATTGAGCTACATTCCACAGAATAACTTGGAAGAAGCTCCATATTTGGATTGTACAGACCCAATCGACCGTTTGGAAGACTCTTTGAACGAAATCATTCCTGACAGCCCAAATCAGCCATACGATATGTATGAAGTTATCGGTGCTATTGTGGACAATGGTGAATTCCTTGAAGTACAAAAGGATTATGCAAAGAACATCATTGTTGGTTTCGCCCGTTTCAATGGTCAGTCAGTAGGTATCGTTGCCAATCAGCCTAAGTATTTGGCAGGTGTATTGGATTGTAACGCTTCTCGTAAGGGTGCCCGTTTCGTTCGTTTCTGCGACGCCTTCAATATTCCTTTGGTTACATTGGTAGACGTACCGGGCTTCCTCCCAGGTACAGGTCAAGAATACAATGCAGTAATCCTTCACGGAGCGAAGTTGCTTTACGCTTACGGAGAAGCTACTGTGCCTAAGGTAACTGTTACTTTACGTAAGTCGTACGGTGGTTCACACATTGTGATGAGCTGTAAGCAACTCCGTGGTGACATGAATTATGCATGGCCGACTGCCGAAATCGCCGTAATGGGTGGTGCAGGTGCTGTTGAAGTATTGTATGCACGCGAAGCTAAGGAACAGGAAGATCCCGCTAAGTTCCTTGCAGAAAAGGAAGCCGAATACACCAAGTTGTTCGCCAATCCGTACAATGCAGCGAAGTATGGCTACATCGACGATGTTATCGAACCGCGTAACACTCGTTTCCGCGTAATTCGTGCATTGCAACAATTGCAGACCAAGAAGTTGGCTAACCCAGCCAAGAAACATGGTAATATTCCTTTGTAATCACACTAAAACAAGAAGTTTATGAATAAAATTAAAATCGGATGGCTTCTGTCTTTAGCGTTGATGCTGGGCTTGACCTCATGCGGTGAGCAGAAATCAAACACCAAACTGATACTGAATGAAGTGCTGATTGAAAATGAAAGCAACTTCCAGGACGATTATGGTGTACATAGCGCATGGATTGAAGTATTCAACAAATCATATACCAGTGCCGACCTTGCCGGTTATCTGATTAAGATGAGTAATCAGCCGGGAGATACAGTTTGCTACTCCATACCTAAAGGCGATGTGCTAACTCTTGTTAAGCCACGTCAACATGCTTTATTCTGGGCAGACAATCAGCCTAACCGTGGTACCTTCCATACCAATTTCATCATGAATGGTAGTACTGATACATGGATTGGACTTTATGACTCAGGTAAAAAACTGATAGACCAAATTGTCATTGCCGCTAATACACTTCAAGCTAACCAATCGTATGCACGCGTCAGTGATGCATCTGAAAAATGGGAAGTTAAAGGTGCAGAAGATAGCAAGTATGTAACTCCAAGTACCAACAACAAGACTTTGTCGGGCAATGCCAAGATGGAAAAGTTCCAAAGTCACGACAGTGCAGGTGTTGGGATGTCCATCACTGCTATGGGAGTAGTATTCTTTGGCCTGTTAGTATTGTACATTTCCTTCCGTTTCATCGGAAAGACTTCGGTAGCCATGTCACGCCGTCGTGCTATGAAGAGCAAGGATATCACTTGCAAGGAAGAAGCCAAGGAAAAGAAACTGGGTGAAGCTCCAGGTGAAGTGTTTGCCGCCATTGCTATGGCTATGCACGAATCGCAGAATATGCATGATGAAGAAGAAACCGTTCTTACCATCACTCGTGTAAAACGTAGCTATTCACCATGGAGTTCAAAGATCTACACCTTGCGCGAAACTCCCAAGAAATAATCAATCACCTTTAAATCAGATAATAAAATGAAAGAATATAAATATAAAATCAATGGTAATGTTTACAATGTAGTCATTGGAGACATCGAAGACAACATTGCCCATGTAGAAGTGAACGGTACTCACTACAATGTAGAAATGGAAAAGAAACAGAAGGCTGCTGCACCCATTGCAAGACCTCGTCCTGCTGCTGTTGCCACTAAACCAGCTGCCAAACCTGCTGCAGCCAAGGGTGGCGTAAAGTCTCCGCTTCCTGGTGTTATTCTCGACATCAAGGTGAAGGAAGGCGACGTAGTGAAGAAGGGGCAAACCGTTATCATCCTCGAAGCCATGAAGATGGAAAACAGCATCAATGCCGACCGCGATGGTAAGATTGCATCTATCAAGGTAAGCAAGGGAGAATCTGTTCTTGAAGGTACTGACCTCGTAATCATTGAATAATATGGGAGAATTTATAGATTTTATCGGAAATAACTTAGCCGATTTCTGGACATATACTGGTTTTGCCAATGCTACAGTTGGACACCTGATTATGATTCTGGTAGGCTTGGTGTTCATTTACTTGGCAGTAGCCCATGAATTTGAACCGATGCTGTTGATTCCAATCGGTTTCGGTATGCTTATTGGTAATATCCCCTTCAACATGGAAGCTGGTCTTAAAGTCGGCATTTATGAAGAAGGTTCTGTATTGAACATCTTGTATCAAGGGGTAACTTCCGGGTGGTATCCGCCACTCATCTTCTTGGGTATCGGGGCGATGACAGACTTCTCGGCTTTGATATCCAATCCAAAGTTGATGCTGGTAGGTGCAGCCGCCCAGTTCGGTATCTTCGGTGCCTACATGATCGCCCTTGCTTTAGGTTTTGACCCTATGCAAGCCGGCGCCATCGGTATCATTGGTGGTGCAGACGGTCCTACTGCTATCTTCCTTTCTTCGAAGTTGGCTCCTAACTTGATGGGTGCTATTGCCGTATCGGCCTATTCATACATGGCTTTGGTACCGGTAATCCAACCGCCTATCATGCGTTGGCTCACTACCAAGAAAGAACGTGTGATGCGTATGCCTGCTCCCCGTGTAGTATCGCATACCGAAAAGGTAATGTTCCCCATCATCGGTTTGTTGCTCACTTGCTTCCTCGTACCGTCCGGCTTGCCATTGCTCGGCATGTTGTTCTTCGGTAACTTGTTGAAGGAAAGTGGTGTAACCCGTCGTTTGGCCGAAACAGCCCGCGGTCCGCTGATTGACACCATCACCATCCTCCTCGGTTTGACCGTAGGTGCTTCTACCCAAGCATCCGAGTTCTTGACTTTCGACTCTGTTCTCATCTTCGGTTTGGGTGCGTTGTCATTCATTATCGCTACCACATCAGGAGTGCTCTTTGTGAAAATCTTCAACCTCATTCTTCCGAAGGAAAAGAAAATCAATCCGCTTATCGGTAATGCCGGTGTATCCGCAGTGCCCGATGCGGCTCGTATTTCTCAGACTGTAGGTTTGGAATACGACCCAACCAACTACCTGTTGATGCACGCTATGGGCCCGAACGTAGCCGGTGTAATCGGTTCGGCGGTAGCTGCCGGTATTTTGTTAGGATTCTTGATGTAATCCATACAAACATATACAAAAAAGTGTTTCTTAAAGGAAACACTTTTTTTGTATATCATTATCAACACTTCTTTGTTTATCAATCGACAATTTTGGAATCCATGCGTTGAATGTCCAACTATTTCCGTAACTTTGTATCACGAAACTGAATGAGCCATGGAAATATTCAACTCAATGATAGCTACGGCATTGAAGATAGCCGAGCGTCAAGTAAAAAATACCATCACATTACTCGAAGGAGGAGCAACCATTCCCTTCATCAGCCGTTACCGTAAGGAATCCACAAGCGGTCTGAACGAAGTACAGATAGGAGAAATCAAAGAACGTCATGATAAGCTTTGTGAAATAGCTAAACGAAAAGATACTATCTTGAACACCATCGAAGAGCAAGGGAAACTTACTCCGGAATTAAAGAGACGAATCAATGTTTGTTGGAATGCCACGGAATTGGAAGATATCTATCTTCCTTATAAGCCCAAACGGAAAACCCGTGCCGAAGCGGCAAGGCAAAAAGGACTGGAGCCACTTGCCACCATCCTAATGATGCAACGAGAAAACAACCTCATGGCTCGCGCACGCACCTTTCTCAATAAAGATGTGAAAGATGAAGAAGAAGCTTTAAAAGGGGCTCGTGATATCATTGCCGAGCAAGTGAGCGAAGACGAACGTTCACGTAACCAATTGCGTAACCAATTCAATCGACAGGCTATCATCACATCAAAGGTTGTGAAAGGGAAAGAAGAGGAAGCCATCAAGTACAAGGATTATTTTGATTTTAGCGAACCATTGAAACGATGCTCTTCACATCGGCTATTAGCTATCCGAAGAGGAGAAGCCGAAGGACTACTGAAAGTTTCCATTTCGCCCAACGATGAAGAATGCGCCGAACGATTGGAGCGCAATTATGTACGAGGGAATAATGAGTGTAGCCGCCAAGTGCAAGAAGCTGTGCACGATGCCTACAAACGTTTGTTGAAGCCTAGCATAGAAACTGAATTTGCAGTTCTCAGTAAAGAGAAAGCCGACGAAGAAGCCATCCGCGTATTTGCAGGAAACCTTCGCCAACTACTCTTAGCTCCCCCTTTGGGTCAAAAGCGAGTGATGGGAATCGATCCCGGATACCGTACCGGATGTAAAGTGGTATGCCTCGATGCACAAGGAAATCTGTTGCATAACGAAACCATCTATCCACATCCTCCCAAAAGTGAACATGCCATTTCCGCCCGGAAACTGACCAAATTGGTGGAACAGTATCAGATAGAAGCAATTGCCATAGGTAACGGAACTGCAAGCAGAGAAACCGAAACTTTCGTCACTAACCAACGGTACGACCGAAAACTCCAAGTATTCGTAGTAAGTGAAGACGGCGCTTCCATCTATTCGGCATCAAAGATTGCCCGTGAAGAGTTTCCCGACTACGATGTAACCGTTCGCGGTGCCGTTTCTATCGGCCGAAGATTGATGGACCCATTGGCCGAACTGGTAAAGATAGAAGCCAAGTCTATTGGTGTTGGCCAATATCAGCACGATGTAGATCAAACAGCTTTGAAAAAATCGCTCGACCTAACGGTAGAAAGTTGTGTAAATTCTGTAGGAGTGAATCTAAATACCGCAAGCCGACACCTGTTGACCTACGTATCAGGATTAGGTCCTACCCTCGCCCAAAACATAGTTGACTACCGAAAAGAGAACGGACCTTTCGCTTCCCGCAAGGAATTGATGAAAGTACCCCGTATGGGAGCTAAAGCCTTCGAACAATGTGCAGGTTTCCTTCGCATCCCTGAAGCCAAGAATCCGCTTGACAATTCAGCGGTACATCCCGAAAGTTATGCCGTAGTAGAACGCATTGCCAAGGATATGAAATGTACAGTAGAGGAACTTATCAAGGATAAAGACATACGAAGCAAGATAGATATTCGGAAGTATGTAACCGACCAAATAGGACTTCCTACCTTGACCGACATTATGGCCGAACTTGAAAAGCCGGGTCGTGACCCCCGACAAGCTATCAAGGTTTTTGAATTTGATAAGAATGTAAAGACCATTGACGACTTGAAGGAAGGTATGATACTCCCCGGTATCATTACCAACATTACCAACTTTGGTTGTTTCGTGGATGTAGGAATCAAAGAAAATGGATTGGTGCATGTATCCCAATTATGCAGGCAATACGTTAGCGACCCAACTACCCTTGTAAGCATCCACCAACATGTACAAGTGAAAGTCATGGATATCGACCGAGAGCGTAAACGCATTCAATTAACCATGATTCTGGACTGATTGTTATGAATACATCTTATTGGTTTGTCTTCTATAAAGACCAAATATTAATGCAACAGCAATCCGATGGATACCATATTCCCATTGGAGAGGAACCACCCGTAAAAGTTCCTATCGGTAGCACCATTCACTACATCGGTGAAATGCATGGAATACCTTGCAATACATTTAGCATATATACTCCCATTTCGGGAGAAGAGGCACCTCAACGCCAAATGTTGGACCTACGTGCTTCGTACGACATCCTTCCTTTCGAAGAATATTACAAAGCCGGAAAAGCTTATGAAATCTTGAATTGGGACCAAAACACCCGTTATTGTCCAGCATGCGGCGTACCTACGCACCAGATATCCGACATCGGAAAGAAATGTCCGGAATGCCGACAAGAGTTTTATCCGCACATATCCCCAGCCATCATCGTACGTATTACTAAAGAAGATAGTATCCTAATGGTACGTGCCCGTAATTTTCGAGGTACCTTTTATGGTTTGGTAGCCGGATTTCTGGAAGCTGGAGAAACCTTAGAAGAATGTGTACATCGCGAAGTAATGGAAGAAGTAGGTCTACGTATCAAGAATTTAAAATACTTCGGGAGCCAGCCCTGGCCTTATCCCAGTGGAGTCATGATTGGATTTACCGCTGATTATGAAAGTGGCGAAATCAAGTTGCAGGATGAAGAATTGAGTGCGGGAGCTTTTTTTACCAAGGACAATCTTCCTGAAATACCCCGTAAATTAAGTCTGGCAAGAAAACTTATTGACGATTGGTTGGATAAATAAAGAACTATGCGAAGAACCTGAACACATCGATAAATGTGTTTAAATTCTTCGCATTGTTCAACACAATGACAATTACCCTGCTGTACCAGCCATTTTTTCTTTAACTGAATCCATTGCATCATTCACCCGGCCACCCATTTTCTTGGCTGCATGACATGCTTTTTCTTTCCATTCTCTGGCCTTATCTGTACGAGAGAAACGATAACAGAGACCACCAATAACCGCTCCGATACCAAGACCGAGCAAAAATTTACATTTTCCCATAATTCTTTCAATTTAAACAATTATCATAAAAGTTGATTTGAATATTCCCTATCCAAACACCCCTTTCCCTCAAATGGTTTCCTACATCCATCAGAATTAACATCTATTGAAAAACACTTCAATAAGTAAGATTTGAAGGAATAGAATTTCTTTAATCCACATTTTATCTCTATTTTTGTATATCTAAAACTGAAAAGCATGAAAGCATACGATCAAATAACTCCTGAAATGATACAGGAAGACATGCGTTATCTCCAACTACTGGCCCATAGCTTTCCTACAATAGCCGATGCCAGCAAAGAGATAATCAACTTGGAAGCCATTCTAAACCTTCCTAAAGGAACGGAACATTTTCTGGCCGACCTGCATGGAGAATACGAAGCTTTCCAACATGTACTAAGGAACGCATCAGGAGCCATCAAACGAAAAGTCAATGAAATTTTCGGAAATACGCTACGGGAAAATGAAAAGAAAGAACTTTGTACACTGATTTATTATCCGGAACAAAAACTTTCCCTGATTAAAGAACAGGAAACAGACATCGACGATTGGTATGTCACTACCCTTAACCAATTGGTCATGGTATGCCGAAATGTATCTTCCAAGTATACACGTTCCAAAGTACAGAAATCACTTCCCAATGATTTCTCCTATATTATACAGGAATTGTTGCATGAAAGTACGATGGATCCTAATAAACAAGGATATATCAACGTAATCATCAGTACCATTATTTCTACACGGAGAGCCGATGACTTTATCATTGCCTTATGCAATCTGATCCAACGATTGACCATTGACACTTTGCATGTATTAGGTGATATTTTTGACCGTGGTCCTGCTCCACATAAAATAATGGACATCTTATGCAATTATCACAAATTAGATATCCAATGGGGTAACCACGACATTTTATGGATGGGAGCCGCCTCGGGCAATACTTGTTGTATGGCCAATGTACTCCGCTTGGCTATGCGATACGGTAACATGTCCGTATTGGAAGACGGATACGGAATCAATCTGCTTCCTTTAGCAACTTTCGCCATGGAAACATATGCAGACGATCCTTGTACCCTTTTCGGCCCTAAAGTGGACCATGAAAATTCCACTTACAAAGAAAAGACCCTACGCATGATGGCACAGATGCACAAAGCCATCAGCATCATCCAATTTAAATTGGAAGCAGAAATCATCCAACGCCGCCCAGATTTTCAGATGGACGACCGCATGCTACTTCATCGCATTGATTTTGACAAGAACGTATTGTTGCTCGACGGCAATGAATACGAGTTGAAAGACACATTCCTTCCAACTGTCGACCCCAAAGATCCATACAAGTTGACTCCTGAAGAACAAGAAATTATGGAAAAGCTTCATCATTCTTTCGTTAGCAGCGAAAAATTGAAGCAACACATGAAATGCCTGTTCCGCTATGGATGCATGTATGCCATTACTAATTCCAACCTGCTTTTTCATGCTTCAGTCCCTCTCAATGAAGATGGAAGTCTGAAGGATGTGTTCATAAATGGAAAAGCTTATAAAGGAAAGAAACTGTTGGAAAAAGTAGGTCACCTCACTCGGACAGCATTCTTCACAGAAGAAGAGAACGAAGAAAAGCAATTTGCACGCGATTACGTATGGTATTTATGGTGTGGCAAGGATTCTCCTGTATTCGACAAGAACAAGATGGCCACTTTCGAACGTTATTTTTTGAAAGAAAAGGAACTCCACAAAGAGACCAAAGGATATTACTATACATTGCGCAACGATGAAAAAGTATGCGACATGATATTGGATGAATTTGGAGTCGTCGGCACTCATCGTCACATTATCAACGGACATGTTCCTGTGAAGACCATCAAGGGAGAGAATCCCATCAAGAACAGCAAAATGATGCTAATAGACGGTGGATTCTCAAAAGCCTACCATTCCGAAACCGGTATAGCCGGATACACTTTAGTATACCATTCGCGTGGTTTCCAATTGATCCAGCATGAACCTTTCACTTCCATGCAAAAAGCCATAGAAGAAGGTCAAGATATCAAATCGAGTACACAGATTGTAGAGATGAGCAGCCAACGAATGATGGTAAAAGATACGGATAGAGGCCGAGAATTAAGTGCCCAAATCAATGATTTGAGAAAATTATTGGAAGCATATCGTATCGGTTTGATAAAAGAAAGAACCTATTAAGACCAAAAAGACCTGGCATTCAAAAAATGCCAGGTCTATATAATTGGAATGTTCCTATCATACAAGTTTATTAGTATTCGAATCTGGAAAAACCACGACAGGCTTGAATGATTTCGCTTCTTCAAAATCCATTAAAGCATACGACATAATAATTACAATATCATTGACCTGTACTTTCCGTGCAGCAGCACCATTCAAGCAAATACATCCGGAGCCCCGTTCACCTTTGATGACATAAGTTTCAAAACGTTCTCCGTTATTATTGTCTACAATGTGTACTTTTTCTCCAGCAATCAAATTCGCAGCATCCATCAAATCTTCATCAATGGTAATACTCCCCATATAATTCAGATTTGCTTCCGTCACACGAACACAATGAAGTTTGGACTTCAGAATTTCAATCATCATAGACATTCTTTGTATTTAATGTTATCAATCAATCGTACTTCGCCGCAATAAACAGTTATACATCCTACTGCATAATCCGTTTCATCCCAAGAAGAAATCTTTTGCAATGTGTTACCATCCACCAGTTCAAAATATTCCAATTCCAAGCCTTCGGCTTCTGCTATGGCCTTCTCTACGAAAGTCTGCGTTTCGGCTACTGTATGCGTTTTACTGTAGGTTAGACTATCAAACAATGTACGCGAAATAGCTAAAGCGTGAGTACGGTCTTCAGCCGAAAGACGAGCATTACGACTACTCAAAGCCAGACCATCCTCTTCACGAACAATGGGACAACCTACAATTTGTACCGGCATATCCAAACGCGCCACCATTTCACGGATAATAGCCAATTGTTGGAAATCCTTTTCTCCAAAATAAGCATAATGCGGTTCTACAATCAAGAACAGTTTGCTTACAATCTGGCAAACGCCATTAAAATGTCCCGGACGGTATTTACCTTCCATCACGGTATCCAACGGAGCGTAATGGAAACGACGTGTATCAGGTTCCGGATACATTTCTTCTACAGAAGGGGCAAACACGAGAGTCGCACCTTCCTTTTCAAGCAATCTGCAATCAGCTTCTAAAGTACGGGGATACTTTACCAAATCATTGGAATCATTGAATTGTGTCGGATTCACGAAAACGCTTACAACCACTACATCGTTTTCAGCAACTGCACGTCTGACTAAAGAAGCATGCCCTTCATGCAATGCTCCCATTGTCGGTACAAAACCTATCAATTTCCCTTCTTCCCGAAACTGTTTCAATTCAGTCCTAAGTTCTTTGATTGTCTGAATTACTTTCATTTTCATCCTATTTGTTTATATAACCAAAATTAGATGCAAAGTAAGCCATTATTTGGGAGATAACGAAACAAAAAATGAATTTATATATAAAAATAACATTTTTATCATTCAGTAAAACCTTATGCTATACATTACAAGTACATTGATTATGAAGTTCTTAACAATTGATAAAGATTAATTAAGTATGGTTTTTTGTCTGTCGCATCGTTTTTTTTATTATCTTTGCAAATCATTAAGTGTAGAAGATATTGAAATGAAAGCTAACAAAGTATTATTTATTACTCAAGAGATTACACCGTATGTACCAGAATCTGAATTGGCTACCATCGGAAGACAACTTCCACAAGGCATTCAAGAAAAAGGAAAAGAGATTCGTACTTTTATGCCAAAGTGGGGAAATGTAAACGAACGCAGAAACCAATTGCATGAAGTAATCCGGTTGTCGGGAATGAACTTGATTATAGATGATACCGACCATCCTTTGATTATTAAAGTGGCTTCCATCCAGTCTGCAAGAATGCAAGTCTATTTCATTGACAATGATGACTATTTCATGCAGCGTCTGATGAAAACGGATGAAAACGGTGTTGAATATCCTGATAATGATGAGCGTGCTATTTTTTATGCACGAGGTGTATTGGAAACCGTGAAAAAATTGCGTTGGTATCCAGACATCATCCATTGTCAAGGTTGGATAAGCGCCTTTGTTCCCCTCTATCTGAAGAAAGCCTATCAGGAAGAACCGTCTTTCAGAGACTCCAAAGTTATTTTCTCATTATTTAATGACGAATCTCAATCAAGTCTTAGCGAAAACATTGGCGAAAAAGTATTGTTAAAAACCATTGATAAAGAAGATGTAGAAATCATCACTCAACCTTCAGCCAATTTCCAAGACTTATATAAACTTGCCATTACCTATTCAGACGGTATTATTCAGAACAGCGCTGATGTTAATCCTGAATTGCTCGAATATGCCCGTTCATTAGGAAAGCCCATACTTGATTGTCAGTCATCGGAAACATGCATCAACGACATCAATGAATTCTACGACCAAATTTGGTCTCAAGGTAAAGAAGAGATCAAGGATGATAATGAAGATGAATAATTAACTAGGAAAAGAAATGAAAATAAAATACCTATATGCCTTGCTGTTAGGGGTACTCATATACAGTTGTGATGATTCAACAACCGGTATTGGAGACAGCACCATTGCATCAGGCGACTCTATCCCTGGAGGTTTTGCCGTATACGAAGCTTCTACTCGCTCCATATTGGCAGATTCTGTATACGCAAGAACCAGTACTGCTTATTTAGGGAAATACACCGACCCACAATTTGGAGAATTTACAGCTGACTTTATTGCTCAATTCAATTGTGGAGATAATTTTGAATTTCCTTCAACAATAAAAGAAATCACAGGCCTCACCCTTCGTTTATATTACGGTGCCCATTTTGGCGACTCACTGAATGCCATGCGATTGCAAGTTGACAGTTTGAGCAAAGTCATTCCGGAAGGAGAAAAAGAAACATTCTATACCAGTATAGACCCTGCCCAATATTACAATCCTTCTATACAGCCTTTGGCTCGAAAAGCCTTTTCCGCTAAAGGAATATCTGCAGAAGATTCCACTTACCGCTATACAGACAGTTACGGATATACCAACAGCTATACAAGTTATTGGCAAAGTATCAAACTTCCTACCAGTTTAGGGAAACAGATGTACGACAAGTACCTTGAAAATCCTGACAATTATAAAGATGCCGAGCACTTTATTAACAATGTATTGAAAGGATTTTACGTTAGTTGTACCCACGGTGATGGAACCATTCTCTACATTGACGACATGCAACTGATACTATCTTTCAAATACATGGTTGAAAGTTCATCAGGCAGAGTTGACTCCTTAGTAAGTGGAGGTACCGTATTTGCTGCTACCAAAGAAGTAATTCAGGCCAACCACTTTAAGAATTCCGACCGTTTGGAAGAGTTGGCTAAAGATCCGGATTGTACATATTTAAAGACACCTGCCGGTATCTTTACAGAAGTAACCCTTCCCGTAGAAGAAATTGCAGAGTCACACTTACGAGACACCTTGAATGCTGTATCGATTACATTTACACGTTACAACGAAAAGGCTGAATCCAAATATCCAATGGGAATTCCTCAGTACTTGTTAATGGTAAGAAAGAGCGACATGTACAACTTCTTTGAAAAGAACAAGTTGTTTGATAACAAGACCTCTTACCTTGCTCAATACACAAGTTCTGGAGAAACAGCCAATACATACTCGTTCACCAATATTGCTTCATTGATTACCCATTGCGTCAATGAAAAGAAAAACGGAACGAATGATGAAGATTGGGACAAGGTCGTACTCATTCCAGTCAAAGTGGATACCGATTCTTCTGGAAACATCATTGGAGTAAAGAGCAACCTCGACATGGAAAGTGCAAGTTTAAGAGGTGGAGAAAAGGACAAGATAAAGATGCAAGTTCTTTACACGACTTTTTAAATGACATTATCATATAAAAAGGAAAGGAGCAGATTATCTGCTCCTTTCCTTTTTATAGATTCATATCAAATTAGATTCCCAAAGATTTCTTTACGGCTTCTACCTTTTCTACTGCTGCCGCATTGGCATTAGCATAACACTTGGCGCACCCCATTTCGCCTTTCACTTCTACATAGAACTTAATTTTAGGTTCTGTACCCGACGGACGAACAGAAATCTTAGTACCGTCTTCAGTAAAGTATTGAAGTACGTTGCTTGTTTCAGGCATTTCAATATCGGTTACATTACCCTCACCATCGGTAGCCTTCAAAGTCTTGTAGTCCTTGGCAAGGATAACCTTAGAACCACCAATTTCTTGCGGAGGATTAGCGCGGAAGTTTTCCATCATCGCCTTGATTTCATCGGCACCACTCTTACCTGGTTTAACTACATTGATTGTTGTTTCCTTTGAGAAACCATATTCAATATAGATTTCCATCAGGATGTCATACAAAGTCTTTCCCTGATCCTTAGCCCATGCACAAATTTCGGCCAACAAAGTACAAGCAGAAACAGCATCTTTATCGCGAACAAAGTCTTCTGCCAAGAAACCGTAGCTTTCTTCACCACCACCGATGTATTGTTGTTTACCTTCACTCAAACGAATTTCACGTGCAATCCACTTGAATCCAGTATAGCAATCACGCATTTCAATGTTATTCTTGTCAGCAACCGCCTTAATCAATTCAGTCGTAACGATAGTCTTTACGATAAAGTCGGTATCCTTCATCTTACCCATTGCCTTACGGTTCTTGATGATGTAGTACAAGAAAATCAAGCAAGTCTGGTTACCATTGATCAATACCCATTCTCCCTTGTCATCCTTGCAAGCCATTCCCACACGGTCAGCATCCGGATCGGTAGCCATCACGATATCGGCATCGATGCTCTTGGCCAGGTTGATAGCCATTGACAAAGCTTCAGCATTTTCCGGGTTCGGAGAAATTACTGTCGGGAAATCACCGCTCTTCACCATTTGTTCAGGCACGCAATGTACATTTTCAAAACCCCATTGCTTCAAGGCACGAGGAACCAACATCATACCTGTACCGTGAATCGGAGTAAACACGATGCTCAAGTCCTTCTGACGCTTAATGACTTCCGGATCGATAGAAATAGAATGAACCTTATCCAAGTATACGCTGTCTACATCTTCACCGATGATTTGAATCAAGTCCTTATTGCCTTCAAATTTGATATCAGCAGCCGAATTGATCTTATTTACTTCGTCAATGATACCCTTATCGTGTGGAGCCAACACCTGTGCACCGTCGTCCCAATATGCTTTGTATCCATTGTATTCCTTCGGATTGTGAGAAGCAGTCAGAATAATACCGCTTTGACAACCGAGGTGACGGATAGCGAACGACATTTCAGGAGTAGGACGCATATCGTCGAACAAATAAACCTTGATGCCATTGGCAGAGAAAATATCAGCAGAGATTTCGGCAAACAAACGGCTGTTGTTACGACAATCATGACCGATACATACAGAGATTTGTTCCAAATCCTTGAAATTCTTGTTCAAATAATTGGACAAACCTTGAGTTGCGGCACCTACCGTATAGATATTCATACGATTGCTACCTACACCCATAATACCACGCAGACCGCCTGTACCAAATTCAAGGTCTTTATAGAACGCTTCAATCAAGTCGGTCTTGTCGGGATTATCCAACATTTTCTTTACTTCAGCTTGAGTTTCCGCATCGTAAGCCGGAGTCAGCCATTTATTGGCCTTCTCGGTTACCATCTTAATCAATTCTTCATTTTCCATATAATTACGTATTTATAAGGTTGAAACAACTTATTCTACAAATGTATGAAATAAAATTAAAACTCCTAACTTTTAGGATAAGAAATTCAATAAACTTTGTAACGGTCACCTGTTGCTTTCACCAATTCTTCCAAGAATTCCTTGGGATAACCCGGACGAACCAATACAGCCTTTCCATGTTCCGTACGTTTGAAAGAGCCATTGTCATTCACTCTCTTTACAACACCATCATTGTATTTCACAATCAGATACTCGCCCAACTTTTTCCAACGGTCTACAGCTGCTTGAGCAGTCATGCAGGTATAGTTGGTCAAGAATTCCTTACCCTTATCTGCATTCATTTTCAACATAGCGGCAGCAGCTTGCTCTATTCCGGCTTGTGCCTGATCGTATGTATCTTCTAGATTGTTTTGAACCGTACGCATATCGTCAACCATCAAGCTATAACGGGGACGAATCATATCAGCCACCCAATTATAAATCCAGAAAGCCGAGTCCCATGAAAAAGTTACACAATCGGCCACTTCACCGGAATAACATTCCGGCAAGCGATTAGTACAGCAATATACCGGAGTAAAAACAGTCATATTAGCATCATCCGTACCAAACCACAACACACCACCTACAGCATCCGGCAAATGAGAACGCATTTGAGCCACAAAAGAGAAAGCCGATTGTTGGGTAGAGATAGGACGTTCATTAAAATACTTCTGACCATCCACTTCGAATGTCAACGGCGAAAGGCGGTAAGGCATCTTGAATGCCGTTGCACCCATATCATTCGTTATATCAAGCGGTGTACCTTCATAATGATCGCGCATAGCCTTCTGAATATCACGGACAGATACCTTCTGAGTCGGTTTGATATACAATGGTATCGGTTCCTTACTCTTACCTTGGATATAAGGCAAGAACGCATCACCTATCGATTTATTGAACATATTATAGAAACTCCACACACGAGCTTCACAAGCGCGTAATCCACTGAAATCCAATGGACAATATGCGTCAGCAAAACTAAAGTCCTTGTTTAATCCATCGAAGTATCCCTTCTCACGGGCAAATGAAATCACATCCGGTGAATAGATACAATTGTCCTTGTCGTCCAACGGAAACTGATGGATACGACTTTGGTTGGCATGAGCAGCAATGCAATCATCGGGTACACGCACAGCTACCCATACCGCACCTTTCACACCAGGACCCTTGCCTATCATTTCCAGTATCCATGCTTCGTTTGGATCGGCAACAGAAAACGATTCACCACTACTATAATAACCATATTCCTTCACCAAGTCGGTCATCACCTTGATGGCTTCTTTGGCTGTACGCGAACGCTGGAGAGCCACATAAATCAAACTTCCGTAGTCCATAATACCGGTGGTATCCACCAATTCCTCACGACCGCCGAAAGTAGTCTCCCCAATGGTAACTTGGAACTCATTCATATTCCCAATCACATTGTAAGTCTGCTGTGCTTCCTTAATTTGTCCCAAGAACTTGCCGGTATCCCATTCATGGATATCACGCATAGCCCCTTTTGCATGGACAGCCGCCGGATAATGATACAATTCACCGAACATACCATACGAGTCGGCCGAATAAGACACAATGACCGAACCGTCTTTCGATGCAGCCTTTCCTACAATAAAATTGGTACAAGCCCAACTTTGGATGGTTGCTGATACCAACAAAGCCAATCCCAACATGATTCTTTTCTTCATTTCTTATATAGTTTAAATATTACTCTTAAAATTCATACCATTCTCGAGTCTCGTTCCCGCAATAATCGGTAATCACCACTTCCATTTCATGGAGCACTCCTTTTTTCAACCGTTCCGGATGTTTCAATTTCAACCGAGCATTCTTGGAACTGAAAGCAAACAAGGCAAATTTCCCATCGATATACACCTTATAGCTTTTGATGCCCGTTTCTGCATCCGTTATCTTAAATTGGACATTACCAGTATGCCACCGTCCTTTATCCAACGGAACCACCTTAGGTGGAACAGTATCCATATCTACCGTATAAGTCCCCAATTCGCGGATGGCAGCATGCATAAATCCATTTTCAAAATATCCTCCCATCGAAACTTTTCGTCCTTTCTTTTTCTGTATCACATAATACTTGGACATATCGGCAATGGGGAATTCATGTATTCCTATTTTCAACATACATCCCTCATACAAAGGCACTGGAGTATCATGAATTTGATATTCATACGATACAGAAGCCGAGTCCTTACGCAAAGAATAGTTCAGTTCCACATCTTCGTAAAGCATTCCTTCCGGAATAATCAATTCCATACCCAAATCCCATACCACATTCTTCCGGTCCCATCGAAGGAAATTCTTTCCTTCTGGTTTCCACAAATCAATGGGCTGTCTTTTCCCTTTCACGACAAAAGAATATTTCCGACTATTCCCGTACAGATCTTCCAATTCGTAACAAAATTGATAATCACGTTCCTCATCGACAGTTACCACGCCCCCTTTTTCATCCGCCTCCAACATCCGCCAGCGATTTCCGGGAAGTATCTGCGAACGCATGAACCAACTGCTTTTAGTTACATACTCTTCATAGTCCGTCCATGCATTGATCATCCTATTTTCATCCGGCAAGAATCCATCCACCGTGCTACGGAACACCTCCACCGAATCGACATACAGTTTTACTGTCCGGACACCATAATTATTGTGCGTACCATCCATGTAGTCGTAAGCCTTGATGCCTATCGCTATTTCTCCCCAAGCTTCCAAAGGTTTCTTCAGATTTGCCAAAGCAAACAATTGCTTTGCCTGTTTTCCATTCAGTATCCCTTTCCCGCGTTGCGGATAAATCATGATATGCGTAGCTCTGGGCGCTGTAGTATCCTTTATCTTGTCCATATAAAACTGAAGCGGGTCGATGTATTCCCCCGTCTCCGTCTTCCGGATTTCCATGTGCAGATGCGGTCCGAACGAATACCCCTCATTTCCACTCCACGCAAAGACCTCTCCTTGTGCAAAACGAAAACGGTCGGGTTTAAACTCCAAATCCACGGCAAACGTTTCGTTTTCGTACTGATATTCTTCCACCACTTTAGCAATGGCTGGTGCAAACCTCAGCAAATGTCCATGTACGGAAGTATATCCATTATCGTGCACCATATAGACCGCCTGACCATATCCACCGGGAGTGACCGTTACCCTACTCACATACCCGTCGGCTATGTTGCGAACAGGTTTCCCCACCACCCCCTGCGTCTTGAAGTCAAGTCCCCCATGAAAATGACTGGATCTCAATTCACCGAAATTTCCACTCAATGTCAACGAAAAATCAAACGGAGGGATAAACAGTTTCTCCGACACATTTTGAGCAGATAATCCTACAAAAAGATTCATCAGCACCCCTATCATCCAACCATATCCTTTCATCCCTTCTCCCCTTTCTTTTTACTTTCAGTCCTTTTCACCACTCCGATACTGATTTCATACAACAGATACATGGGTAAAGATACCAATGAGAGCGTAAACACATCCGATGTAGGAGTAATGAAAGCAGCTATCACCAAAATCAGCACAATGGCATGACGACGATAATTTTTCATGAATGCCGATGTAAGGAATCCTAATTTGGCAAATAGCCAACTTAGGATCGGAATTTCGAAAACAATGCCCATCATCAGGCTCAACATCATCATCGTATCCACATACGAAGTCAGCGTAATGGTGTTTACCACCGAACCGCTCACCTGATACGTACCCAAAAAACGGAACGTAAGCGGAAATATCAAAAAATAATTAAGCAATACCCCCATCATGAAAAGCAGATAGCCCCAAAAGGTAACCTGCATCACATACTTTCGTTCATTGACATACAATGCGGGAGATACAAAACGGAACAATTGATAGATGATGTAAGGGGAAGCCAACAAGATACCGGCATAGCATGCCACCTTCATGTGAGTGATGAATTGTGCTGCCAGTTGTGTATTGATGAGCTGCACCTGAAACGTTTCCGCTCCCAACCACCGATACAACACGAAGTCGGGATTTTGGGGAGCCAGCACCACCGCAAACAATCCATCCTTGAAACAGAAGGCAACGACCATCAGCACCATCACAGCACCTACCACCCTGAACAGGACACGGCGCAGTTCTTCCAGATGATCCCAAAAAGTCAGCCCACCTTGCATTATTGCTTGTCTTCTTTTTTAGTCTCTTCTTTCTTTTCTTCCTCAAGTCCGTTCATGCCGTCCTTGAAACTCTTCACTCCTTTACCAAGTCCTTTCATTAGTTCAGGAATTTTCTTACCGCCAAAAAACAGAAGTACAACCAAAGCAATCAACAGAATTTCCTGCATGCCCAAGCCTAAAAACAACAATGTAGTATTCATAAATTTACTTTTCCTAATTTCATTTGCTTACAAAAATAAGCAGAATCTGTTACAGTGACAAATGTTTACGAGTATTTTGTCGACCTATCTCTCTAATGATAATTCACAAGAGAAAGAATTTTCGTAACTTTGCGCCGAAAGAAACCAACCGATTATGTATATTTTACTGCTCACCATCATCTACATTGCATTCATTTCGCTTGGCTTGCCCGATTCCGTATTGGGAGCAGCCTGGCCATCCATGTACAGGTCTCTGAATGTTTCCGAAGGCTCGGCCGGTATCCTTACCCTGCTGATGTATTCGGGCACCATGATTTCCAGCATGGCGAGCGACAAGATCATCCGCAAGCTTGGTACGGGACTTGTACTGGTACTATCGGTTTCGCTTACCGCTATCGTCATGTTCGGTTTCTCCATGGCCGAGAGTTTCGAAACCCTATGCTTGTTAGCCCTGCCTTACGGACTGGGCGGAGGATGTGTAGACGCATCGCTCAACAACTATGTAGCGCTGCATTACAAGGCCCGTCACATGAATTTCCTTCACTGCTTTTGGGGCATAGGCACCATTATCAGTCCGCTGGTTATGGGTTCCTTTTTGGCACATGGAGGTGCATGGACACAAGGCTACCAAGCCATCGCCTGGTTTCAGACCATCCTGGTGGCCATTCTTCTGTGCTCCTTACCCCTATGGAAACGAGAAAGTAATACCGACTCCCATTCCTCTACAGACACTTCCTTGTCTATGAAAAGCCTCCTGTCCATTCCCGGAGTCAAGGCATCGCTTGCCGCCTTCTTCTGCTATTGCGCTTTAGAGACCACCTTAGGCTTATGGACCACCACCTATCTGACCACCGTAAAAGGGACCGATATCGTACTGGCCACCCAATGTGGCATGTTGTTCTACGTAGGGATAGCAGTGGGCCGATTCTTATCCGGCATCGTATCAGAGCAGTTGGGCGACATCAAACTAATAGCCTATGGTGTCATGACTACCACTCTATCCCTTTGTGCCCTGCTACTTCCCGGCATCGAAGGAATCGTTCTTTATTCACTGATTGTTCTGGCCGGCATAGGTTGCGGACCCGTCTTCCCCAGCATGGTGCACCATTCCCCCCAGATTACAGGTACAAACGGTTCACAGCTCCTCATAGGTTTCCAACTGGCCATGGCTTCTGCAGGTTCTATCAGTATACCGGCACTGTTCGGGCTCATAGTCAATCATCTATCCATTGCCCTGATGCCCGTGTTCTGCCTGCTCTTCACCCTCCTATTGGCCGTTATGATACTAAAAATCAACCAATCGATTCTCTTTAAAAAACAATCCCCTATCCATCATTAATTGACAGATAAGGGAGTATGATTTAACTTAATTGTCTATTCCAATTATTCAGCCGGAGCCCACTTACAACGAACAGGCGAAACGATAGCACCTTCTTCTTTAAGCAGCTTCATAGCCTTTTCCACTTCTTTCTTATCCAAACCGCTAAGTTCTGCAATCTTACCTGCGTTGAGCGGAGTGCCAGCTTCCTTCATTGTTGCCAATACTTTTTCTTTTGCTTCCATATTCTTTTGTTTTATGAGTTATTATTCTTTTGATTTCTGTATTGCAAAGAAACAAACTATTCAGTTCATTTCCTAACAATGGGCGATAGAATTTGTTTATGAGGGGATAGATGGAATTAATAAATCCCTTACGCCACCACAATTGTATTGTGCAATTTATCCACAAAATCACGAATGCAAACGAAGTGCTGACCGAAAGTTTCTATCCAATCGTAACCGTTCAATGGTGGTTCATTGATCAAGGTGCTTCGCTCAATGTCACCGTTCTGACAAACATACGTAATGATGGCTTTCAGGTATTCTTCCTGTTCGGTGTTCAACACATGCCCACTCAAGAATTCCGAAAACTTCTGTACAGCTATCGTCCGGTCAATACCTACTTGCGAACGGATAAAGGCAGCCACACTTCCACCATACAACCGATTGCCTTTGGCTACATACTTATCGTAATCTTCCTAGACAAAGACAAAGGTAAAAGTTTTTTTGAATGTTGGTGGGATTGAGGAATAAAAAAACGTACCGCCTAGTGTTGGAAAATTTTAAAAAAGTACAAAAACATCCTTCACATCTGTCACGGTGCTATAATTTGCTTATATACAATTCATAACGGTGAAGGATAGAGCCAAATTCCTCCTTCACCATCCTTCACACAGATTTTATAAAAATAATGCAGGATAGAGTCCCTTTTATAAAACTATGAGTTAGCGGTGGTAAAACTATGTTTTACGAAGTAGAAAATGGCATTTTACGAGGTAGAAAGTGGCACTTTGCTTTGGTGAAGGATGTGAACGAGCGTGAAACACGCTATCCCTCATTGTTTCTAGCTGAAGCACAACAATTTATAGGCACGTGACAGATGTGAAGGACTTTTTCGGGAATTAATTCGAAATTTCTGAAAAGACAATGAATTTGCCACCTCATAGAGTGAACCTATTGCCCGATAGATTTGTTCTGTTGGAAGGACAGGATATACAATCTATCTTTGCATCAGAGAAATAAAAGAAAATAATAACCCATTAAAAATAAGAATTATGAAAAAGTATGTATGCACAGTTTGCAATTGGATTTATGACCCTGCAGTAGGTGACCCTGATGGCGGTATCGCTCCCGGCACTCCGTTCGAAGCTATTCCAGACGATTGGGTATGCCCTCTCTGCGGTGTAACGAAAGATGACTTTGAGTTGGTGGAAGAATAAACAGATAAATTTTCCAAAGAAAGGGGTGCGTTCAACCTGTAAATGCACCCCTTCAATCTATATCACCGTAACCTTTCTCGTTATCGGATAAAATGCATGGGTTCCCATGGTTCTGTAGCGGGACGTCCAGGGGCTTTCTTACCTTCCGTACATTTCAATAGCCATGCCATGTTACGTGCAAGGGTTCGCATGGTTTGAAGTCCTTCGGTATCCATCGCAGCCTCCCCTGCTCCACGACCATAAGCAATGTTCCAATATTGCGAAGTCACTATAGGCATATTCATCATCTGAAAAGGCATATTGAGGGTTTCGAAAACTGCTGTGGCCCCTCCACGCCGACATACGGCAATGGAAGCGGCAGGCTTACCCGAAATATTAGCTCCATTGGAATATAACGCACGTTGGATGATGGAAAGCAAAGCACCGTTCGGTTGGCCGTAATACACGGGCGAACCAACAATCAGCGCATCTATTTCCTTGAATTTTTCGGATATTCTGTTACAAATATCATCATCGAACACACAACGTCCCAATCCTTGGGCAGCACATTGTCCGCAGGCTATACAACCTCTAATGGGTTTATTGCCAATCCAAACAATTTCACTTTCGATTCCTTCACTGGACAATTGGCTGGCTACTTCCGCCAAAGCTGTCGCCGTATTTCCTTTTTGACGGGGACTTCCGTTAATCAATAGTACTTTCATTACTCCTATCTTTTTATTTATTTACCACATCAGAATATATAGCAGCGCCGCCACACTGATAACGAGCCAAAGCAGCACGCCCTGCACCAAAGGCTTCACCCCTACCGACTTCAGCACATCGGTTGACAAGGAGGCACCGATAAAGAACATGGTAATGATGAGTCCCTTGCGAGCCAATCCGGCAATAGCTTTACCCACCTCGGGGACAGCATCGAGCAAATAGGTATTAAGCAGAATGGCAACGATGAACCACAGAATAAACCAAGGGATGCTGACTTTCTTGCCATCGCCCTTGAAAATAAACGAAGTGGCAAGCGCCAAAGGAATAATCCACAACGCACGGGTAAGCTTGATGGTGGTGGCCACCTGAAGGGCTTCTTCGCCATAAGCGGCTCCTGCTCCTACCACCGAACTGGTATCGTGAATGGCAATGGCTGCCCAGGTACCGAACTCCTGTTGGCTCAAGCCCAACCACTGACCGAACACCGGAAAGATGAAAAGGGCAATGGCGTTCAAGATGAAGATGGTGGCAAGGGCTACCGACATATCGCTGTCCTTCGCCTTGATGACGGGACCAACGGCCGCAATGGCACTCCCCCCGCAAATGGCAGTACCGGAGCTGATGAGGTAAGAGGTATCCCGATTCATCTTCAGCAACTTACGTCCGATAAACATACCGATTACCATCGTTCCGACAACAGAAATGATGGTAAACATCATCCCTTCTTTACCCGAAGCCAAGGAAGCATGGAGGTTCATGCCAAAACCCAGCCCCACTACGGAATATTGGAGAAGTTTCTTCGATACCTTCTTGTTGAATTTAGGATAGGCCTGGCCGCACAGCAAGGCAAAGACAAGACCAAGGAACAGGGCTACCGGAGGGGTTACCCACGAAGCAAAGGCGCTCATGCCCGGTACATAACCCAGCAGTAAGCACACCGTCATAACGGCCAGCACGGCCACATAAATAGTCCTGTTGTTAGCTTTCAGAAAACCAGTCATAGTATATACATAAAACAATTTGACGGGACAAAGTTACACATTATTATTCATTATTTTCATTCTTCATTTAAATCCTTTGTGTCTCTGTGTTCTAAAAAAACACTATCTTTGCATCCATTAAAAAAAATAGTAAGGAAATGATGATGGCCATTCACTATAGCAAAGGAGAAGAACGGACCAACTACCTTTCTCATGCAGGAGGGGTATTGTTGGGCCTCGTTGTAGGTATCTGCTTTCTGGTATACTGTTACCGGCACCAAAACTTGTGGATGCAATGGGGCGTGTGGCTGTACATGTTCGGCATGTTGGGCTCGTACGCCGCCTCTACCCTCTACCATGCTTGTCCGCCACTCAGCAAATGGAAAGAACGCCTGCGCAAGTGGGACCACGCCGCCATCTACTGGCACATTGCCGGAAGCTACTCTCCCATCACCCTCGTGGCTCTGCGTGAACAAGGGTATTGGGGGTGGACACTCTTCTGCTTTGTATGGCTGTGCGCCATAGCAGGTACCATCATGAGTTTCCGCAAGCTGAAGGAGCATAACCACCTGGAAACCCTCTGTTATGTACTGATGGGGTTGGTGGTGCTCGTGGCCTTCAAACCGCTGATGGATGCCGTAAGTCCGCATGCCGTGGGATGGATAATCGGCGAAGGAGCATGCTACATCATCGGAGCCTTGTTCTATACATTCAACAAACGTCCCTACATGCACTCGGTGTTCCACTTCTTCGTACTCGGCGGGTCGGTATGCCACATCCTGGCTGTGTGGGACATTCTGAAAGATTTCATTTAAATTTCATCGGCACGGATGCCCAACGCCTGTAATACGGCATAGCCCAGCATCTCCCATTGAAAGGCCTTCGATTCGGGCAGCGGGTTCATACCCAATACGTGGATAGAATCCTTGCCATCGACTTTTTCCAATATTTCGGGCAACTTGTCGGCATACTCGGTTTCGGAGGGGATGATG
The DNA here is from genome assembly GCA_015060765.1 of Bacteroides sp. Classification (GTDB taxonomy): domain Bacteria; phylum Bacteroidota; class Bacteroidia; order Bacteroidales; family Bacteroidaceae; genus Phocaeicola. The sequence continues at coordinate 6,841 of SUXW01000021.1, read as the reverse complement.
ACCAAATGCTTCACTTCCTTGGCATCGGCCACCAACTTGACGGATTCAAGGAAGAAGTCTTCACGGTTGGCCATATCCGAAGGTTCAAAAGCATTCAATTGGAACTCGCCCAACTGACTCTTGAAAGCTACATCGTTCAGCTCCTTCTTTAAATCTCCCGGTACAAAAGCATCCATACGGGGCTGTGCCTTATCGTACACAAACAGTACTTGCAACACATTATCGCCGGGCTGGATGGCTGCATCCATGGCCACACACTCCAGGAAGATGGGTAAATCGGCTTTAGGCAATTCACGGCCTATCATACTACCAAAATGGTGACTCAAATCGGCTGTTACCTTATTAATATAAGCAGCATCTATCAGAACGACCTTCTCGGCAAACTTTATTTCATTGTTAATTATCATGGTTCTTTTATTTATAGGTGCAAAAGTAAGAAAATAATTCCATGTGTCATTCTGAACGGAGTGAAGGATGGCAAAGAAAAGAATCAAACAAGACATTTCGTCATAAAGAAAGAATAATCGGCTGTCATTTTGTCTGTAAATCTTACTTAAATGGGATTGGCAAACTATTTGCAGGCCATAAGTGTTCTCGGATGAGGACTATTTTAAAAGAAAGGAGAAACAAAATATGAATTTCAACAACTTTACCATCAAATCGCAAGAAGCGGTACAACAAGCCATCCAGTTGGTACAAAACCGCGGACAACAGGCCATCGAGGCTGAGCACTTGTTGGCTGGAGTACTGAAAGTAGGTGAAAACGTAACCAACTTTCTGTTTCAGAAGTTGGGAATGAACGGACCACAAATAGCAAACGTACTCGACAAACAAATAGCCTCACTCCCCAAAGTAACGGGAGGTGAACCGTATTTGAGCCGCACATCGAACGAGGTTCTACAGAAATCGGTGGAACTCTCAAAAGGGTTGGGCGATGAGTATGTATCCTTGGAAGCAATGCTCCTGGCACTGCTGAATGTCAAAAGCACAGCCAACACCATACTGAAGGATGCGGGAATGAACGAGAAAGACCTCCGCACAGCCATCAATGAATTGCGTCAGGGACAGAAAGTAACTTCTCAATCGAGCGAGGACACATACCAATCATTGAGTAAATATGCCATCAACTTGATAGAAGCCGCACGCACCGGCAAGCTGGACCCGGTAATCGGTCGTGACGAGGAAATACGTCGTGTACTCCAAATCCTGAGCCGACGCACCAAGAACAATCCGGTGCTTATCGGTGAACCGGGTACCGGTAAGACAGCCATCGTAGAGGGACTGGCACAACGTATCCTTCGGGGGGACGTGCCCGAGAACCTGAAGAACAAACAGCTCTTCTCCCTCGATATGGGGGCACTCGTAGCCGGTGCCAAATACAAGGGTGAGTTCGAGGAACGACTGAAATCGGTCATCAACGAAGTGACCAAATCGGACGGCAACATCATCCTCTTTATCGACGAAATCCACACGCTTGTGGGCGCCGGTAAGGGCGAAGGAGCCATGGATGCGGCCAACATCTTGAAACCTGCCTTGGCTCGTGGGGAGCTCCGTAGCATTGGTGCCACTACGCTGGACGAATACCAGAAGTATTTCGAAAAGGACAAGGCACTGGAACGCCGATTCCAAACCGTAATGGTGGACGAGCCGGATACCGCCAGCTCCATCTCCATCCTGCGTGGGTTGAAGGAACGTTACGAAAACCATCACCAGGTACGCATCAAGGATGAAGCCATCATTGCAGCCGTAGAGCTGAGTAACCGGTACATCACCGAACGGTTCTTGCCCGACAAGGCCATCGACCTGATGGACGAGGCAGCAGCCAAACTCCGCATGGAACGTGATTCCTTACCCGAAGAACTGGACGAAATAGAACGCCGTTTGAAACAGTTGGAAATTGAACGTGAAGCCATCAAACGTGAAAAGGATGATGCCAAGCTCGCCATGCTGAACAAGGAAATAGAAGAGCTGCGTGAACAGGAAAAATCATACAAGGCCAAGTGGCAGAGCGAAAAGGAACTGGTGAACCAGATTCAGCAGAACAAGCAGGAAATAGAAAACCTGAAGTTCGAAGCCGACAAGGCCGAACGGGAAGGCGACTATGGAAAGGTGGCCGAAATACGCTACGGAAAGCTAAAGGAACTGGAAGACGGTATCGCCAACATTCAGGAAGAACTGAAGCACATGCAAGGCGACAGTGCCCTGATTAAGGAAGAAGTGACCGCCGAAGACATTGCCGATGTGGTATCTCGCTGGACAGGCATCCCGGTAAGCAAGATGATGCAGAGTGAACGTGAAAAGCTGCTCTTCCTGGAAGATGAATTGCACAAGCGTGTTATCGGTCAGGACGAAGCCATTCAAGCCGTATCGGATGCGGTACGTCGCAGCAGAGCAGGTTTGCAAGACCCCAAGCGTCCTATCGGTTCGTTCATCTTCCTCGGTACAACGGGTGTGGGTAAGACGGAACTAGCGAAGGCATTGGCGGAATATCTGTTCGATGACGAGAGTCTGATGACCCGTATCGACATGAGTGAGTATCAGGAAAAGCATACCGTAAGCCGACTCATCGGAGCGCCTCCGGGATATGTGGGATACGATGAAGGCGGTCAGCTGACCGAAGCGGTACGCCGCAAGCCCTACTCTGTGGTATTGTTCGACGAGATTGAAAAGGCGCACCCGGATGTGTTCAATGTCTTGCTACAAGTGTTGGATGATGGCCGGTTGACCGACAACAAAGGCCGCACGGTGAACTTCAAGAACACGCTCATCATCATGACCTCCAACCTGGGTAGCGCTTACATCCAAAGTCAGTTCGAGAAACTGAACGACGACAATCACGACTTGTTGGTAGAGGAAACCAAGAACGAGGTGATGAACATGTTGAAGAAGACTATCCGTCCGGAGTTCCTGAACCGTATAGACGAAACCATCATGTTCCTGCCGCTGAACAAGCCGCAAATAGAACAGATAGTACGTTTGCAAATCAAGGGAATACAGAAGATGCTGGAAGACAACGGAGTGAACCTCCATTTGAGCGACCCAGCCATCGACTTCCTGGCTACTGCCGGCTACGATCCCGAGTTCGGTGCCCGACCGGTGAAACGTGCCATCCAGCGCTATCTGCTGAATGACTTGTCGAAGAAACTCCTCTCCCTCGAAGTAGACCGTAACAAGCCCATCCGGGTAGAGCGGGATACCGACGGACTGAAGTTTACAAACTAACGAAAAAGGGTGTGTAGTCTACACACCCTTTTTCGTTTTATCTTTCAATTGATTACTCTTCAGTTGCTTCTTCCTCTTCAACAGCTACAAATTCGGTAATACCATTGTTCACCAAAATATTGTACCATTGAATGAGTTTCTTAATATCGCTGGTATGTACACGATCACGGTCATAAGTAGGAAGCACTTCAGCCATATAAGCATGAAGTTCTGCTTGTGAAGCCTTCTTCACGTCAATGGAAGCAGCCGCTCCATTTTCCTTCTTCTTCACAGACTCCAATACTTCTCCCAAAGCTACTTCTTCATCATCGGTATACATAGCGATGTCGCCCAATGAAATTACCTTATCGTGAGCATATACGGGAAGTCTTTTCTTGGTAGCATCCAATGTCTCCAGAATCAACATGTTCTTTCCTTGAGAAATCAATTTAAACAAACCCGGCTTACCGGAAACTGACAAAATTGTTCTTAACATAATCTTTTGTTTTTGTATTTGATTTAATATTTCGGGGAGCAAAAGTACAATTCAAACACGAAACTCCCAAATTTATTGATAATATTTACTTTTTTTAATTTGTTCAACGAGGCAATCCAATTGGGAATCCAATGCCATCATACCATCATTTACAACAACGAAATCGGCACGATTCTTCTTTTCCTCATCATTCATTTGGGCGGCAATCCGCTTACGAATCTGACTTTCGGTAGCATGGTCACGCTCCATTGCCCGCTCAATCCGCAAACATTCCGGAGCATACACCATAACCACAACTTCGACAACATCATCGAAACCTGATTCATACAAAATAGCGGATTCAAGTATTACCAAATCTTTTCCTTCCTGCCTTTTCACCCAATTCTTGAAATCGGCTTTCACACGAGGATGGATAACGGCATTCACTTTGGCTGCATTTTCTGGAGCAGCAAACAAATAATCGGCCAACAAGGCTTTATTCAATTCTCCGTTTTGATAGACTTCTTTTCCCAATAGACCGACAAGTCCTTCCCGAATCACATCATCAGCAACAGTCAAGCGCTTGGATTCCTTGTCAGCATAATAAACGGGGAAACCTTTCTTTTCCAACAAAGCACAAACATACGATTTCCCGCTACCTATTCCTCCTGTAACTGCAATTCTAACCATGGGGTGATTACTGTTGTTCTATGATATAATCAATCTCTTGGGGACTTATCCTTGCATGATTGACATAAGATGAAACTATCTTCAAAACCGGTTTACATTTTTCTGAATGGTTTTCCAGCAGTTCGTTGTAGTCGACTTCAACGACAAAATCATCGGCCGTCACTTCCTTAAAATGACTCAAGCCAACTTGAAAAGTAAGTTGTACTTTAGACGGAAAAGTCCGCAAAATTTTTCCACTCGGGAAATTACTTCCAACCACCGATACCTCTACCGTCTTTTCGGCATAGACATCGACCCAAAAAGTCACATCATTATACGAAGGCATGAATCGAGCGCCTTTGACGGGTTTCAAATCCACTCTTCTCCGCATCGTATCAGAAAGGTGTTCAATATCTACCGTTTCCGTATAAGCTACCGATATCGTATCCAATACATTTTTGGGAGCATATACCATGACAGAATCCGGAGAATAAATGGTATCTGAAATATAGAATTGTCTGTCCGCCTTCACCGAGCCCTGCAACTTGACAGGTATCTTTTTACCTTTTCCCTGGGTATAAATAAATTCCAAAGTATCCGGCTTTATCGACAAGATCTTGGTCGATTGATTCAACTGACTGGTTATTTTCCTAGTCAACAAAGATGCAGGAATCTGTACATGATTCCCTTTGTAGGCATATTCCGTAAAATCAACCGTTACCGGATAGAAAGTCTGCCCCCACATATAATTGACCAAGACAGTTCCCCTATCACCCACTCCAATTCTAATATCCGAAGGAAGGTCGGAAATCATCACTACATTATCCGGAACATTCTTCAACCGGACCGGAATGGAAAATTCCGTTTCGTAATTGTCGTTCAAGACCTGCAAAAGCCAAAAACAGAATGAGACAAATACGAAAAACAAGAATATCAGAAATTCCCGGCTGTTTTTACTCAGCATGAAATTTCTGATATTCTGCATTATTTTCGAATAGCGTGCACGCATATTCTACCTTTCAAATTTCCTATTACTTGGCTTGTTGTTGGGTAGCTGCAGCATTGGCAAAAATAGAATTCTTGTCAATTCTAATCTTTACGCCCGATGCTATTTCCAAAACAACAACACTGTCTTCTATTTCTTTTACCTTTCCATAAATACCACCAGCTGTAATCACTTCCTGACCGACAACCAAATTTTTACGGAAATTCTGAATTTCTTTCTGTCTCTTGTTCTGTGGACGAATCATGAAGAAATACATGATAGCAAAAATAGCTACCATCATAATCAAGAACGAATAGTCAGCGCCAGCCTGAGCCTGTAAGCATACAAAAGCTAAATTCATAATTTTCAATTTTAATATTATTAATTTTTAGTCAACTTATTCTCTTTCTGCAATAATTTTACAATACCGTCGAGTGTTCCGTTGATAAAGGCACCACTCTTTGAAGTACTGTACAACTTGGCAATCTCTACATATTCATTCAACGAAACACTGATAGGAATGTTCGGGAAACTTAAAATTTCTGCCAATGCAATCTGCATGATGACAACATCCATAAATGCGACACGATCCAAATCCCAATTGCGAGTATTCTCACTGATGAGATGACGGTAATAATCGGCATTCAATAGCGTACGACGGAAAAGTCTACGTGCGAAATCCTTGTCTTCTTCACTCTTGAATTCAGGAAGCAATTCCTGATTCGCTCCATTTTCCTCTTCGAAACGCTTGATGGTCTTCAATACGAATGTATCTACAATTTCCTTATCATCATTCCAATAAAGGCTCTGGTCTTCCAACACCCGATCCAGTTCCTCATTATTGAATATAACTTTCTTATACAATTTCCGCCACAATTCCCGATCTTCTTCATAAGAAGATGTGTCGGAAGCCATATATTCCTTATATATATCCGTTTCTTGAATTTTTTCGAACAATTGCTTGACAAATTCCTCCTCGTTGGCCCATGTCTTCTTTTGGTTTACAACAAAATCATTCAACTGTTTGTTGACTTCCAATTGGGCTATAAAACGATTGTCAACGAATTTGGTATTGGGATATAATTCTTCAGCAGTAGGCAACAACTTATTCTTGGCAGCATGTTGTTTTCTTTCCGCCTGCTTAGTTATTTCGACCATCAAAAGCAACAGATAGTTATACAAGTCGTATGATTTGGAAAGACTAAAGAACAACTCCTTTTCTGCTGTATCCAAATTCTTGCCTCCATTTTGATAATAGGCATAGACTATCTGAACAATCTTAAGACGAATAAGAACTCTATTAATCATAATTTACATTATTATTTATGAATTGCAAAAGTATATATTTCTATGCATTTTACATAATTAAATTAGATTTTTTAATTAAGGCGAATTCAACTTGCAAATGCAATCGAATTCTAATTTGTTAATATTGAATTAAATTTCTCATTTGGTGTGAGATAACCAAGCCTCTTTCTGGGTCTGTTGTTCAACTTGTTCTCAACCCAGGA
>SUXW01000039.1 GCA_015060765.1 Bacteroides sp. | reverse complement strand
GGTCGTCTATTTCCGGTGCATTCAGCACATAATAACGATGGTTATGCTGGTGAAGTTCTTCACGCAACTGATATATTCTTTCTACTTCATTCATATATATAAGGTATAGAGAGGACAAAAGTAGACATTTTTAGCTGAAAATCGAACGGGTTTTCGTACTTTTGCAAAAAATTAGAACGAAAGAGATCATGAGAATAGACATCATAACCGTATTGCCCGAGATGTTGGAAGGATTCTTCAATTGTTCCATCATGAGCCGTGCCCAAAAGAAAGGCTTGGCCGAAATCCATATCCACAACTTGCGCGATTATGCCTACGACCGTTATCGTAAAGTAGACGATTATCCATTCGGTGGATTTGCCGGCATGGTGATGAAAATCGAGCCAATCGACCGATGCATTTCAGCCTTGAAAGCCGAACGCCATTACGATGAAGTTATCTTCACCAGTCCCGATGGAGAGCAGTTCAACCAACCTATGGCAAACACACTTTCATTGGCAGAAAACTTGATAATTCTATGCGGACATTTCAAGGGAATCGATTATCGAATCCGTGAGCATTTAATCACCAAAGAAATCAGTATCGGCGATTATGTCCTCACGGGAGGGGAGCTAGCCGCCGCCGTTATTGCCGATGCCGTCGTACGAATTATTCCGGGAGTCATCAGCGATGAACAATCGGCCTTATCCGATTCTTTTCAGGACAATCTCTTGGCTGCTCCGGTCTACACACGCCCTGCTGAATACAATGGTTGGAAGGTACCCGACATTCTTCTTTCAGGTCACGAAGCCAAGATTAAGGAGTGGGAATTACAACAATCTTTGGAGAGAACCCAGCGTTTGAGACCCGATTTGCTAAAGTAATCAATATAGACAAAATATATCCGTGTTCACCTTTGGAAACGTCCTGGTTTGAACACGGATTTTTACTTCCATTCCTTCTGAGTTTCCCTTATTTGCAATCTCAATCCCATTACCATTTCCTTTCTATCCACTATTAAAACGCCTCCGATGAAATGGGCATTTTTTGCAAAAACCTCCCTTTCCATCGAAAGTTTTTTCCTCGTTAACACTTCTATTAATTGCCTATGCAACTAATTTTAAAAAGTCTATACATTCAATCTTGAACATAAAAAAACTGCAAGACCATCCCTACGAACGGCCTTGCAGATAAGAAAACTATTTGATAATTTTTTCAGACAATCAAACCACCAATGATATCCTTTACAGAAGTAAATCCATGACGGTCCAAATAGTCATTTATACCTTCCGAAACTTTGACGGTTATAGCCGGGTCGATAAAATTAGCCGTACCAATCTGGATAGCCGATGCACCCGCCAACAAGAACTCAACCGCATCTTTCCAGTTCATGATACCACCCAATCCAATGACAGGAATTTTTACTGCTTTTGAAACTTGCCAAACCATGCGTAAAGCGATAGGTTTTACGGCTGCTCCACTCATACCACCAGTTATGGTAGACAAGATAGGACGACGCTTTTCAGCATCAATAGCCATACCCAAAAGCGTGTTGATTAACGACACACTATCGGCACCGGCACCTTCTACCGCACGGGCTATTTCGGTGATATCTGTCACGTTCGGAGAGAGCTTCACAATGAGGGTTTTCTTGTATACTTCACGAACAGCCTTTACTACTTCAGAAGCCCCCTTAGCAGTTACACCAAAAGCCATACCACCTTGCTTCACATTTGGACAAGAGATGTTCAATTCGATAGCCGGAATGGCATCCAAGGCATTGATTTTTTCTGCTGTTTGAACATAATCTTCTATAGCGGAACCTGACACATTTACAATCATATTGGTGCGGATATCCTTTATCTGAGGGTAAATCTCACTGATAAAATAATCCACACCCTTATTCTGGAGTCCAACGGCATTCAGCATCCCCATCGGAGTTTCAGCCATACGAGGATAAGGGTTACCCTCACGACGATGAAGAGTGGTTCCCTTTACAATGATACCACCAATCTTTTCCAAGTCTACAAAGTCCTCAAATTCCTTTCCATATCCAAATGTACCCGAAGCGGTCATAACTGGATTAGAAAGCTTTAAATTGCCAATGTTAACGCTTAAATCTGCCATAATAACTTCTTAATATTAAATACAGGACCATCTTTACAAACACACACATGACCTTCCTCGGTATTTTCTACGCAACAGAGGCATGCACCTACACCACAAGCCATGGTATTTTCCAAAGACACTTCACATTCAATGTCGTTTGCCTTGGCATATTTGGCTACCGCCATCATCATTGGCTTCGGGCCACAAGTATAAATCATATCAAACTTCTGGTCGTTCAAGACGCTATGCTGGGTAACATATCCCTTTTCGCCCATGCTACCATCTTCTGTAGTCATGTACACATCGCCCAATTTCTGGAATTCATCCAACTGGAGCAAGTCCTTGGAAGAACGTGCACCCAAGAGGAATGTCGGCTTGCAACCCATCTTTGCCAGAGCAGATCCAAGCATCAACATCGGTGCCGTACCCACTCCCCCGCCTACCAAAAGAGGCTTTACAGAGGTCAAATCCTGCGGTAGGGTATAGCCATTGCCCAAGGGGAGGACCACATTTACCACATCGCCTTCCTTTACGGTAGCCAACTTACGGGTTCCGTCACCTACTAGTTGAACCAGGAACCAAACTTCATTGGCTTCCTTATCTACAAAGTTAATGGAGATAGGACGACGCAAGAAAGTAGTGTTCGACCCATCAATACGAATCTCTGCAAATTGTCCCGGTACCATTTCAGGTAACGGATTTGCATGAGTCATCTTAATCAAAACATAGTTGGCATGCAAACGGGTGTTCTGCGATACCACTAAGTCTAAAATATATTTCTTCATATATATAATATAATTAGGTAAATTCGATTCTAATGCAAATATACACGAATTTACCTAATTCCAATTCTGAAGAAGCGCAATTTAGTCCTCTTCGGTTAAAAATCTCCATTTTTAGACCTATTTATCCGGTCGGAAGGTCTCATAAGTACCATTATCGAAGAAAATTCTTATTTCAGTGATTTTTCTGGCAGGTTTCTCTATGTACTTAATTTCCTCACGCACAATCTCTTTAGGTGTAAAAACAGGGCTTTTTGATGCCATTTCCTTGCAATTTTCACGTTCGTCCGTCCCCTCGGGCGTAAAAAACGCACTCTCATCGAACAAAGAGATGCCAGAAATGGAAGAATTTTCAGTTGTGACCGTTGAAGCCGGCCTTTCCATCTCTCCATCACCATAGAGCAGCCAGAATAGATTGACATAGTTACATGCCTTGTGAATTTTGGTTACTACTTCCAGGCTTGGATTATTTCTTCCACTGAGTATATGTGACAAAGAAGAGGGGGAGATACCAATCTTTTCAGCAAACTGGCCAGCTGTCATCTCTTCTTTCTGCATTATCTGAGCTATACGATCTTTCATTTACAAAAGTATTTTCTTTATTTAATCAATTACAAAGATAAATATTTGAATTCATATTTGCAAACTTAGACTTTTAAAATGTAAATATCACATCTGTATATTGAAAATCACTTTTGGATATTTACATTTCTAATTATAACGTTATCATTACAAATCTTTTCATAAATTTACTTGAATATAATCTTGTTTTTCATTGGTTTATAAGTATTTAAATATATAAAAACATGCATTTTATTTTGTAATATACAAATTCAACTGATTTTTGAATAAAATAAGTGCTCCAACTTTAATATAACAATATCAAATCTTTGGTTTTCAATAAAATAACCCTATTTAAACCTATCTACATATTCATTCATCGATATTTATCATTGTGAATTTACATTAAAGAATTACTCTTTGACATCTTGTAAATACACCTATATACATTTATAATTCAATATGAAGCACTCTCCCATTACTCTGTGTTTACGAATGTAATATTACAAAGCCAAATACAAACAAGTGCTAAGTGTGAATTTTTGTGTTAGAAAAGTAAAGTTATCCATTTGTCCATTTAGTAACGATTACAAAATCGAATACTCAACGATATTCTATTAAGAAGTTTTTTATTTATCAACACAGATATTGACTCCCAACATTTTTAGTATATATGACAAGAATCACTAAGGAACAAATTCTCTAAAAGAAAAGTAACCGTCCTCCTCACCTTTTCCTTCCAAATGGCAAATCCTTGGGATATTTACGTGCAAATACCCGTTTTCATTCAAATTTTCAATTCTAAAGGGGTATTTTTTCATCTAACTTACTGAATTACAAAACCATAAGCCTATTTTAAACATTCAGGAGAACTTACCATCTAGAAAAAAGAAGTCAAAGAGCTTCATTTTTCAATCTATATGTAAAGATTCTTCGCAATCAATTCCTTTTTCTCGCTCACCACTTCCCACACCAATAAAAAGAGAGCCGGAAGCTCAGCCATCGCCAAACTTCCGACTCCTATCATCCTACCATGAAAAATGTCAATGCAAGATTTTATATACAAGCTCCCGAAGCAAGTCACCATCGCTCAACGAAGAGTTCTCCACTCCTTTCGACTTGGCATCACAGTAACGAATCTCACCAACAATCTGCATTACCTTTACCCCACTATATACTCTCATAGCAGCCATGTACTCTCTAGCCTGCCAAGATTGTTTCAATCCCAACTGATTGACGATTCCTTGTTCTGTTTTTTCTGGTGCATAGTAAGCAAGCATCAAGTTGGAGAAGAAACCGAACAAGACAGAAAGTGTCATTTGTATAGGATTAGTCTTAGGATTCTCTTCAAAGTACTTGATAATTTTGTTTGCCTTCAACACATCCCTTGCCACCAGCGCATTTTTCAACTCGTAATTATTGTAATCTTTACTTACACCGATATTCCGTTCTATCTGTTCGGGAGTAATCCGACGAACACCCTGAGGAAGGGTAATGACCAGCTTGTCCAACTCCCCTGCCATACGGCTCAAATCAGCACCAACAAACTCCGCCATCATCTCCGCTGCCTTTGGTTCAATGTCTACCGACTTTCGTTTCAAATAGGAAGAGATGAAACCTGGAAGTTGGCTATCCTTTATCTTTTTCGATTCGAACAGCACTCCTACCTTATCAATTTCAGCGGCTAATTTCTTACGTCTGTCCAACACTCCATGCTTGTGACATAGCACCAGAATTGTTGACATCAAAGGCTTCTTCAGATAGAAGGATAATTCCTCCATTTTCTTTACATTCTGAGCTTCCTTCACGATGACTACCTGATACTCGGCCATCATCGGATAACGCTTGGCCGCATTGATAATGGTAGCTACATCCGTATCCGAACCATAGAGGATGGTCTGGTTGAATTCCTTCTCCTCTTCGGTCAATACCGTCTGGGCGATGTATTCCGAAATACGGTCGATGTAGTAAGACTCCTCACCCATCAGATAGTAGACCGGCTTGTAGACCCGGTTCTTCAAGTCCCGGGCAATTTCTTCGTACGTAGTTTCCTTTGCCATTTTACCATTCGTATTTCAAGTGTTTCACCGTTCTCTTTTCTTCAATAATCATGCGCATGGCTTCGATACCTATCCGGACATGGTCTTCCACAAAACGTTCCGTCACCAGCTTGTCGCTCACTTCTGTCTTCACTCCTTCGGGTATCATCGGTTGATCGGACACCAATAACAAAGCTCCGGTAGGAATATGATTGTAGAAGCCACAGACAAAGAGTGTAGCCGTTTCCATATCCACACACATGGCACGGGTCTTCAGCAGGTATTGCTTGAATTGCTCATCGTGTTCCCAGATGCGGCGATTGGTAGTATAGACGGTTCCTGTCCAATAATCGTGCGCACTGTCACGGATAGCGGAAGATACGGCACGTTGGAGCATAAATGCAGGCAATGCAGGTACTTCGGGGGGATAGTAGTCATTCGATGTACCTTCGCCACGGATAGCAGCAAGAGGAAGGATAAAGTCCCCTATCTTATTCTTCTTGTCGATACCCCCACACTTTCCCAGGAACAAGCACGCCTTAGGCTTGATGGCACCCAATAAGTCCATGATAATGGCCGCATTAGGACTTCCCATCCCAAAGTTGACGATGGTCATTCCATTGGCCGAAGCCGAAGTCATATTGCCATCACGCCCCAACACCGGAACTTCAAACCATTCGGCAAACAACTCTACGTACTTGTCGAAATTGGTCAGCAAAATATATTCCTCAAAGTCTTCCAACTTCCTTTTTGTATATCGGGGAAGCCAGTTTTTTACTATTTCTTCTTTTGTTTTCATTTCCTTTTGTATTTTTGTACTAGATATACAAAACCTAATCATGCAAATTTAGCAAATGTTACCATTAAACTTGCCATCTTATCCCGTTAAAATACAAGTGCGAAATGGAAAAAATGTTATTTTCGATTCCTTGCGCAGAAAGTATGTGGCACTCACTCCCGAGGAATGGGTCAGACAGCACTTTATACATCTTCTAACGGATTTTAAAGGCTATCCAAAAGGGTTATTGGCCAATGAGGTACAACTCGACCTGAACGGTACGAAAAAACGTTGTGACACCGTTCTGTTCAACAAGGATTTAAGTGCCCGCATGATTGTAGAATACAAGGCTCCAAGTGTAGAAATCACCCAAGCCGTATTCGACCAAATCACCCGCTACAACATGGTTCTGAGAGTGGAATACCTCATCGTGAGCAATGGCATCCATCACTATTGTTGCCGTATCGACTACTCCACCATGAAATACACTTTTCTTCCGGATATTCCAGCTTATGAAGAGTTATGAAAAAATGAAGGCACGGATTACATGAATCAACACGGTTTTAGCGTATGTGTTTACACTATCTTTTTCCGTGAAATCCGTGTAATCCGTGCCTAAAATAGGATAGCACTAATTACTTACCTTTTTGTTCTGCTACTACACCTGCCAATTCTGGGTCAACCATGATACGACCGCAGTATTCGCATACGATGATTTTCTTGCGAGAACGGATATCCAACTGCTTCTGAGGCGGAATCTTGTTGAAGCAACCACCACAAGCATCACGCTGTACGTATACTACACCGAGACCGTTGCGTGAGTTCTTACGGATACGCTTGAAAGCTTGCAACAAACGTGGTTCGATAGTAGTTTCCAGCACCTTAGCCTTTTCACGGAGCTTTTCTTCTTCATGCTTGGTTTCAGAAACGATTTCTTCCAATTCAGCCTTCTTGGCTTCCAAGTCCTTCTGTCTTTCTTCCAATGCTTCAGAGCTGCGTTCGATTTCTTCGTTCTTTGCCTTTTCAGCAGCCAACGCTTCACGGATACGCTTTTCACAAAGTTCGATTTCCAAAGTCTGGAATTCGATTTCCTTGCTCAACACATCATATTCACGGTTGTTGCGTACGTTTTCCTGCTGTGTCTTATATTTTTCAACCGAAACCTTTGCTGCTTCTATTTCAATGCGCTTGGTTGCTACATTGGATTTCAACTCAGCGATTTCAGCCTGAATCTTTTCGATACGTGTGCTCAAACCTGCCACTTCATCTTCCAAGTCCTGTACTTCGAGCGGAAGTTCACCACGGAGAGTCTTGATTTTGTCGATTTCAGACAACATGGTCTGCAACTGATACAATGCCTTCAACTTTTCCTCTACGGTCAATTCGCTTGGATCTTTCTTTGCTTCTCTTGCCATAATTCTTTACAAGTATTTAATGGGATTGGTGTTTACCCGAGTCATTTGCACTTCCACTTCCGGACACAAATCCCGTATGATTGAATAAAATATTTCTTTGGTATATTGCTCGCTTTCATAATGGCCGATTTCCGCCATCAGAATCTGATTTTCATAGTTGAAATAGTCGTGGTACTTCACTTCGCCCGTGATGAACACATCGGCTCCGCTTCCTACCGCACGTGATGCCAGGAAGGCTCCCGAACCACCGCAGAGCGCCACCTTCTGAATCAGTCGGCCTGTCAATCGGGTATGCTTCACGCAACCCACCTCAAACAGTTTCTTGATGCGCTTCAGGAATTCCAATTCGGTTTCGGGTTCTTCCAACTCCCCGACCACACCCGAACCTACCTGGTTCCAAGTGTTCTTCAGCGGATAGAGGTCGAACGCCGGTTCTTCATACGGATGTGCAGCCATCAACGCCTTTACCACCGCACCCTTTCGGAAGGCTGGCAAAATGGTTTCTACACGTACTTCGGCTTCGGTATGAAGTTCACCCAATTCTCCACAGAACGGGTTCGCTCCTTCCAAAGCACGGAAAGTTCCCTCTCCCTGCAAGTTATAGCTGCACGAATCATAGTTACCAATGCAACCACATCCGGCATCAAACAAGGCTTTACGCACCTTTTCTGCCTGTTCGGTAGGCACAAAAGTTACCAGCTTCAGCAAGCATTCTTCCTTGGGCTCCAGGATACGGACATTCTTCAAGCCAATCTTCTCGGCTATCTTGTAGTTCACACCGCCCGGAGCATTGTCCAAGTTGGTATGAGCCGAATAAATCACGATATCGTTTCGGATGGCCTTCAGGATGCAACGCTCAATGTAGTCACGTCCGGTGATGGATTTATACCCTTTGAAGATGAGTGGATGATGGGATATGATGAGGTTGTATCCCAACGTTACGGCCTCATCCACCACAGCTTCAGTAACGTCCAGACACAACAAAGCCCCTGTTGCTTCCGCTTCTGTCAGTCCTATTTGCAGTCCGGCATTGTCGAATCCGTCTTGCAAAGGCAGAGGCGCGAACCTTTCAAGGGCAGCTATTATCTCCTTAATTTTCATTTGTCCGCGAAAATTTGGTGCAAAGATAAG
>SUXW01000038.1:1856-9264 GCA_015060765.1 Bacteroides sp. | reverse complement strand
AAATCACAATCTCCGCTTCACCACCGCCGGACAACCAGCCGCCAATGAATCATCCGGAATATCCTTGGTCACTACACTTCCTGCTGCTATCACACAACGATGACCGATGGTCACTCCCGGACAAATGATGACTCCACCTGCTATCCAGCAATCTTCACCAATAGTGATGGGATATCCCATTTCCTGGGGCTTCCGACGCTCCATATAATCCAAAGGATGATTGACCGAATAGAACTGGCAATTGGGACCTATCTTGGTGTTCTTTCCGATTCGGATATAGGCACTGTCCAGCATGGTAGCGTTGTAGTTGATGAAAACATTCTCACCTAAAAGAATGCCATGCCCATGGTCGCAATGGAAAGGAGGACAGATAGTGCTATTGTCAGGAATACCTGGTATCAATTCCTGAATGAGCTTGCGATAATCCTCATCATGGATGGACATCATCCGCAAACGGGCACAAAGTTTCTGGGCACGAACGATGCTGGCCGTCACTTCTGCATCGGCAAAGGAATAGAGTTCTTCACTCCGCATCTTTTCAAGTTCAGTTTTCATTTTCCGGATAGTTTGATAATTATGCTACAAAGATAGTGATAGATGAACAAATAACAAGCAATTTCCGTTGATTTGAAAAATGATGAACGGATGAAGAAATATAGTAAAATCCTTTATGCGCTTCCCATGGTAGCAGCTCTATTGGCACATAGTTCATGCCAAGCCAACAACCATGTCTCTATCAATACTTCTACTGTAAAGGTACTCGATATTCCACGTTTCATGGGGAAATGGTATGAAATAGCCCGATACGACCACACTTTTGAAAAGGGTATGTCTCATGTCACGGCCGAGTATTCCTTGGAACCCAATGGAAAAATCCGTGTCGTAAATAAAGGTATCAAGAACGGAAAACCGAAAGAAATTGTCGGTAAGGCCAAACAACCAGACCCGGTGGAATATCCCGGACGATTGGAAGTATCCTTCTTCCTTTGGTTCTATAGCGATTACTATGTCATGGAATTGGACAAGGATTATCAGTATGCCTTGATTGGAAGCAGTTCCGACAAGTATTTATGGATATTAAGCCGTACCCCCGAATTGCCGAAAGAAACGTTGGACAAGCTTCTGGCAAACATCAAACAACGAGGATACGACTTAACAAGACTGGTATATGTAGAGCAATGATTATTTGAGCAATTCCTTCACTTCCAATGGTTGGTCGGTAGTGATGAAGTCTACCTTCATATCGATTAATTGCTTCATTTCGGATTCCTTGTTGACGGTCCATACATTGACTTTCATGCCCAGGTCGTGTGCTTCTTTTATCCATTCCGGATGCTTGTTGAGCAATACACCCTTATGATAGTCGATGCCATTGATGCCTTTCTTCTTCAGTTCGGCTGGAGCAATGTCGCCATTCAGATAAGCGATTTCTGATGCGGGAGTAAGCTTGGCCAACTGTTCGCACATGTTCAGACTGAAGGAAATGTATTCCACTTGGTTTTCCAATCCCATTTTCTTCACCATCTTCACAATGTTCGCTATGGCCTGGTCTTCCATTTCCTTGGTAGGAAGCGGCTTGGCTTCGAGAATCAACTGGATATCCAGCTTCTTGCCCTTCTTCAGGTAGTTCTTCAAAGTAGGAAGCTTTTCACCATTTTTTATTCTCAGCTTCTTCAGTTTCTTGTAAGGAGTTTCGGGAATGACCATTTCTTCTATCTTATTGTCATGGTTCACTACCAACTTTCCATCTACCGTCATCAGTACATCGAATTCCGAACCATAAAGCTGGGCTTCGGCTGCTTTTTCCAAAGCTGTAATGGAGTTCTGGGCCGAACCTTCGGTCTTCCAAAAACCACGGTG
Organism: Bacteroides sp.; assembly: GCA_015060765.1. Classification (GTDB taxonomy): domain Bacteria; phylum Bacteroidota; class Bacteroidia; order Bacteroidales; family Bacteroidaceae; genus Phocaeicola. The sequence continues at coordinate 7,404 of SUXW01000038.1, read as the reverse complement.
TGCAATTACTTGGGTTTGTGCCTGTATACCTAGGATACAAGCAACGAGTGCAAACGCACAAAGAATAATTCTTTTCATAGCATAAATGATTTAATAGCAACAAATATACCGAATTTCTTTAAAACTTCCATCTTAATTGCAAATAAAGGTCATTTTTAGTGTTTCCCTCTATCTCCTCCAATCCGGAACTGATAACTTCTCTATCCCGATAATGGGTCCATGCATACTTGCCTTGAAAAATGAGATGCTTGTTCAGTTCATAGCGAACATTGAAAGCCAATCGTTCTCCCTTGCCATAAAAGGAAGGGATGCTGAAAGAATAGAGCAATCCCTTTTCATATAGACTGATACGGGAAGCATAATCGTCCGTCTGAAACCAAGCACCACTGGCATCGAGTTGCAAAGGAAGTTTCTTGAATTGATAACTGATACTTTGTCCAATCAAAATTCCATTGGACGCCTTTTGTCCCCGATAGGCATGATGAACCACATCCACCGTAGTTTTCAACACCAGTTCATTTCTTGGTGAATAATTCAACTGATACCTTCCTTTTTGTTGGATATATGGGATGGTAGTCTTCTTTCCTTCCTCGGAAGTGAAATCCTTGTACTTGTTTTTATATCGGTAACTTATGAACATGTCCAGTTCATAACGTGGTGAATAACTCAATTGGAAAAATCCATCAAATCCTTGGGTTCCTGGCTTACTCACCTGATATTTCTTCCATGGAAAGTAAAAGAAATCTCCGTAGGTATAGATTTTGAAATAACGCAATAAGTTGGTTTCCAACCCTATATAGAATCCACTTTCATTCTGAACCATACTTCCCTCTCCTATCGAACGTGCAAAAAGACTCTGATAAGCTACATCGTAAAATCGGTTCATAACCACCAGTTGAAAACTTCCTTTCGGAGCATATCGGAGCATATTCATCGTGGCAATTCTTCCATTCTTGTCCAAGGCTGTTTCTCCCAAGAAAGTAAACCGTTTCCAAAAGATTTTATAGTTCATTCCCACATTGAAGAAATCCTTTCCTTGGGGATAGTATTGATTGTAAGAGCGAGGAGTATTTTTCAACACCCGGTTGAAAACATTATAAACACCTGTTAATCCAGCTTCGAAGTATTTTCCATTGTAATGTATATGACTGCCTATCAATTGGTTAGAGAAGGTATTTTTCTTCTCAACATCTTTCTGAACCCGATGATATCCATCTTCCTTTATCGAAGTTATAAACAAGTTATCCACCGTTCCATCCATAGTCCGATAGGAATAAAAGGCATCTGCCGACAAGCGATTTGAAAGCGAAATACTCCCGGCTATCCCTTGAAAATAGCGGTATTCATCGGTGGAAGAATGTTTCTTTATTCCAGTAGATTTATTCCCCAAGGTAGAAAGTGTAGCGGTTTTACCTAAACTGAAATCGGTATTCATCACCAATCCATATCCGTAATTCAACCGATAGTTTCCCAAAGCCAAGGCACGGACTTTACCCCAGTTCTTTATCAACAAGTATGGTGAATAAAAGTCGTATCCCTTCTGATTATGACCAGTAAAGAAAGGTTCTCCGGCATCTTTTTCGGCAGTTACACCTACATAAACCTTATCACTGTATCGAAAACCATACCGGAGGTTATGATAAAAGGAAGGACCTAAATAACGGTTCGACCGATATCCTTCCCGAGTGTATAAAGGAATATCCACACGTGTTGATAACTCGTGTTTACCATACTTGAAAACATTCTTTAAAGTAGGCTTATCTTTCTCTTTTTCAGTGAATTGAAAAGTTATGAACTCTTTTAACCATCGGGCAGTTTGTGTGTCCATACCTTCCACCATCATCAGTTCCTTGTCGCTGAGCATGGGACCATATTTATAAAGGTAATAAAGGATGTTCTCCACCAGATGTTCGGAAAGGAAAGGAATTCGCTCCAATTGTTCTTGAGTAGCATGATTGATGGGAATGGGATGCTCCTTCAATTCTTCCAATTCGTTGACTACATTTTCCCATGATTCTTGTGCAAACAAGTTATTCACCGAAAAGCACATTGAAACACAAATAATTAGCATTGTTTTCAACCGTTTGTTCATTTTGTATTCCATTTCTCGTTTTTAAGTTAAATAGTTTTATTAATCTCCGCTCATATCCCATTTCTTTATTACTTTTACAGCGAAAATGAAAAGGAGCCTGCTGATTGTATTCTTTTTTTCCTTTATAGCCGTTCATCTTCAAGCGCAAGAACAGACGACTACTATAAACGGATATTTGGTACCTGCCTGTATATACGAAGGAGATACCATTGCTTCGTTGCGTATGCCTACTCTCTACTGCTTCAAGCCCTTGAAATTCAAGAACAAAAAGCAACAGCAACGGTATAACCGATTGGTTCGTAACGTGAAGAAGACACTCCCCATTGCCAAGGAAGTGAACCGTGCCATCATCGAAACCTATGAATTCCTTCAAACCCTTCCCGATGAAAAAGCCCGTCAGAAACATCTTCAGGCGGTGGAAAAGAGTGTGAAAGAACAATATACGCCACGAATGAAGAAACTCACTTTTTCACAAGGAAAGTTGTTGATAAAGCTCATCAACCGCGAAACCGATTCTTCTTCCTACGAATTGGTCAAAGCCTTCTTGGGCCCCTTCAAGGCAGGTTTCTATCAAGCTTTTGCAGCCATATTCGGTGCCAGCCTGAAGAAAGAATACCACCCAGAAGGAGAGGATGCCGAAATAGAACGGATTGTACTACTGGTAGAAAGCGGACAAATCTGATTTAGAAAGACATCATACGCTTGGCAAATTCCCAAAGAACGATACCTGTTGTTACCGATACATTCAAGGAATGTTTGGTACCGTATTGAGGGATTTCGATGCATCCGTCGCATGCATTGACCACCTCTTGCTGAACACCTTTCACTTCATTTCCCATCACGATGGCATACTTCTTGTCGGCATCCAGGGAGAGATTGTCCAGCATGGTACTTCCTTCTACCTGCTCGATAGCCAATACGGTATATCCTTGATTATGAAGTTCTTCTACTGCTTCCAGCGTATGTTTCTTGTAGGTCCAGTCCACGGTGTCTTCTGCACCCAATGCAGTCTTGTGCATTTCCGGATGAGGAGGAGTAGCGGTAATGCCACACAGATAGATACGGTTCACCAAAAAGGCATCCGAAGTACGGAACACGGAACCGATGTTATGCAAACTACGTACTTCATCGAGTACAACGACCAGCGGAAGTTTGTCAGCCTGCTTGAATTCATCCACACTTAGTCGATTCAATTCTGTAATCTTAAGCTTTCTCATATATCTATTTATATAGGTTGTCTTTTCGTCTCGCAAAGATAATAACTTATTCTCATAACCCTGTTGATAACGGTGGAAAACATGTAAAAACTTCAGGTATAACTTTTGAAAAATAATTCTTGCATAATTCAAAATCCTATATATAGAATCTCCCGTATAAATCCTCCAAAAAAGTTAGCACAAAATTAATAACACACTATCAACACATTTTTCACCCTAAAAATGGATGTTCATAACTAGAAAGTTTTTAACTTTGCGTATTATCAACTGCCTGTTGATAAAGTATGTAAAATAGGCATTATCAACATTTAGGCTTGTTAGTTATTTGCTCATATCGGAGACTCTTCGTCTAATAACTTTCCAAGCAAGAATCCAGTGCTTTTTTTACTAACACTATTAACCGGCTATTATCATCAGTATAAAATCTCTTTTTTGAAAGAAGAAGAAAAATATATAGTTATAATGAATAAAGAGGAATGGTTGAAAAACGGGTATGTTACCGAGCCGGTAGACAAGACCCTCGATTTGAAAGCTGAGATAGACAGACTGCGTAAGGAAAAGAATGCCGTTATCCTCGGCCACTACTACCAGTCGGGTGAGATTCAGGACATCGCCGATTTCGTGGGCGATAGCCTTGCTTTGGCACAATGGGCGGCCAAGACCGATGCCGATATCATTGTGATGTGTGGTGTTCATTTCATGGGCGAAACAGCCAAGGTGCTTTGTCCTGAAAAGAAAGTATTGGTTCCTGACTTTAACGCCGGATGTTCGTTGGCCGACAGTTGTCCTGCCGACAAGTTTGCACAGTTTGTCAAAGAGCACCCCGACCATACAGTCATTTCGTATGTCAACACCACTGCTGCTGTCAAGGCGGTTACCGATGTGGTAGTGACTTCGACCAATGCCAAGCAGATTGTAGATAGTTTTGCAAAGGAAGAAAAAATTATCTTTGGTCCGGATAGAAACTTGGGTAATTATATTAACTCCATTACGAACCGAAACATGCTCTTGTGGGATGGTGCATGCCATGTACACGAACAGTTCTCGGTGGAAAAGATTCTCGAACTGAAGGCTCAATATCCGGATGCCGATGTATTGGTACATCCTGAGTGTAAGGGTACTGTGGCCAAATTGGCTGACAAGGTGGCATCTACAGCAGGATTGTTGAAACATGCTATCAACAGTTCAAAACTCAATTTCATTGTAGCGACCGAAAGCGGTATCCTTCACGAGATGCGCAAGCAGTGTCCGGAAAAGAACTTTATCCCTGTTCCACCGGAAGACGGTACTTGCTCTTGCAACGAATGTAACTACATGCGCTTGAATACCCTTGAAAAGCTTTACAATACCTTGAAGTACGAATGGCCGGAAGTAACGGTTGATGCGGAAGTGGCCAAGGAAGCCGTGAAGCCTATCCAGCGGATGTTGGAGATTTCAGAGAAGTTGGGATTATAATAATAATATAAGGAATAATAAGTGTCATTCTAAGCCAAGCGAAGAATGGCACTATTTGTTTGCTATCAGATATGCTTACCTATATTTTCGTCTTTTTACTGACCATTGTTGCGAGCTTCATCCAGCGGGTTAGCGGATTTGGTTTCGGCATCTTCGTGATGATGTTCTTTCCATTCTTTCTTCCTTCGTATGGTGAATCAGTCATGCTTTCGGGCTTGTTGGCAGGAAGTACGGCACTGATGATTGCCGTGAGGAACTGGAAATACATCCGTTGGCGAATGATGGGGAGAGTGGTCTTTTTCAATGTGCTGTTTTCCTTCCTTGCCACCGAATACATGCGTTCGATGAGCAATTCCACTCTGAAGCAATGCTTGGGTGTGATGCTCATTCTCATTGCCTTGTATTTCATGTTTGGCGAAGGACGGATGGGAAAGATTTTCAAGTCGAAACCGGCACAGGTGACAATCGGAAGCATCAGTGGAGTGATGGGTGGTATGTTTGCCATGCCTGGTCCTCCCATTGTTCTATATTGTATAAGTACACTGGAAGACAAGCGCGAGTATGTCACCACACTTCAAGCTTTTTCGGTGTTACTGAATGTGTGCTATACTCTTTTCCGAACCAAGGCAGGATTCTATTCAGATGATACATGGCTTTGTTGGGTGATAGGGATTGGAGGTGCTGTCATCGGTTCTTCCATCGGTGCAAGATGTTTCGAGCTTATCAGTAACCGTACCTTGAAACGGATTGTCTATGGAATGATGATTGTGAGTGGTTTGGTTGC
>SUXW01000038.1:0-1756 GCA_015060765.1 Bacteroides sp. | reverse complement strand
TGGAACTTGTCCCGCTTCAAATAAAAAATAAAAAAATACTTGCTCAATTCCAACCAACCATTTATATTTGTCCCCAGATTTCAATATGCGGGGTGCCTTAATATAACGGGCTGAGATCATACCCATAACCTGATCCAGGTAATGCTGGCGTAGGGAAACGGAAGAAAATTCCCCCTTTTCTGTGTTATTAATTAAAAATAGAAAGGGCAATGAAAAAAATTGCAATGATGATGTACCTCTCGATGGGAGGCGCATCCGTTGTCTATGGACAACAGCAGAGTGCAGTATCAGACAGCTTGTGGAGAATCAATTTGCAAGAGGTCGAAGTAGTTTCAACACGTGCCACACGTACTACTCCGGTGGCATTTACCAACATCGAAAAAGAGGAGCTTCAGAAGCAGAACCTTGGTCAGGACTTGCCTTATTTGCTGAGCATGACTCCAAGTGCCGTGACTACTAGCGATGCAGGTGGAGGTATCGGCTATACCACCATTCGTGTGAGAGGAACAGATGGAACACGAATCAATGTTACCGCCAACGGAATACCTATCAACGATGCGGAGAGTCATACCGTGTTTTGGGTGAATCTGCCGGACTTTGCTTCTTCGGTAAAGGATATGCAAGTGCAGCGTGGAGCAGGAACTTCGACCAATGGAGCGGGCGCTTTCGGGGCGAGTATCAATATGCAGACGGGAGAACTTTCGGTGAAGCCGTATGCGACATTCAATGCTTCATATGGTTCGTTTAATACGCATAAGGAGACCGTGAACGTGGGAAGCGGACTGATTGATGACCATTGGGCTTTTGATGCACGCTTATCCAACATCTCCACTGACGGATACATTGACCGTGCTTCAGTAGGGTTGAATTCCTACTATCTGCAAGGGGCTTATTATGGTGACCATACTTCCATCAAGTTGATTACCTTTGCCGGAAAAGAGCGTACTTACCATGCATGGAACTATGCCTCGAAGGAGGAAATGGAACAATATGGCCGACGATACAATTCGTGTGGATACATGTTTACCGACGAGAACGGAAAGATGCATTTCTACGACGACCAGACGGACAACTATGTGCAGAAGAATTGGCAATTGTTGTTCAACCATCAGTTTTCTTCCGAGTGGAGCATGAATCTGGGCTTGCATTATACGAAGGGCGACGGTTATTATCAGGAATACAAGGACGGACGTACTTTGGTGGAATATGGCTTGAAGCCGTTTGTGCTGAATGGCGAGGAAGTGGCTTGGAGCGACTTGGTGCGGAAGAAGGCCATGGACAATGGTTTCGGTGGAGGTATCTTTTCGGTGAGTTACAAGAACCATCGGTTGAGTGCTGCCTTGGGCGGTGGGTTCAACCGTTACGAAGGAGATCATTTCGGGCAGGTACTTTGGGTGAAGGACTACATTGGCGAGCTTACTCCCAATCAGGAATATTATCGGAACAAGGGGACCAAGAACGACGGAAACATTTATCTGAAAGCCGATTATCAGTTGGCTGACGGACTGAATATGTATGCCGATATGCAATACCGTCACATCACTTATCAAATCAAAGGAACCAATGACAAATGGAATTCTGTCACTGATGACGGATTGCAACGATTGGACATCGACGAGAAATTCGGTTTCTTCAATCCCAAAGTGGGTTTATCTTGGCAAATGGACAAGCATCAGCGATTGTTCGGTTCGTTCAGTGTGGCACACAAGGAGCCTACTAGAAACAACTATACCGACGGTAAGTTTTATGAGCATCC
>SUXW01000020.1 GCA_015060765.1 Bacteroides sp. | reverse complement strand
CTGGGTTGAGAACAAGTTGAACAACAGACCCAGAAAGAGGCTTGGTTATCTCACACCAAATGAGAAATTTAATTCAATATTAACAAATTAGAATTCGATTGCATTTGCAAGTTGAATTCGCCGATTTATAAAAATCGTGGAATTCCACCTTATTATATATAAGAATAATAAGAATATACTCTTAAATTGAGTGTGTTTTTTGATCGAAAAAACTGCTCAAAAACATACGTATCTTTCGTGTAAAAGATACGTATTGTTTGATCAAAAGATACGTATCTTTTTGACAAAGGATACGAATGATTTTTTAAGGGTAACCCAAGAAATGAAATATCAATTCCACCTGTTTGGGAGTAAAGGAATGCTGTAAAGGGGAATACCCGGTTTCGGACAAGCGGGCATTAAGCTCGCGATTCATTTTTAACCACTGGCGGAAGGTCCGCATGGCGCTTTGGTAACAAAGCTCCGGATTATAAAGTCGTGCCAACTCACTTTTAGTGTACGACTTGATGGGCGATTTTATGAGTTCTGCCATCTTTCTTTTTTGTTATTAAATTTGCACAAAAATAAGAAATATTCTTCAATTTCAACGATAAATACGATACTATTTACTTAAAAATTGTTATTTAGTTGAAATTTGGTCCTTTTCGTTCATTCTTGTTCATTCTGTTTTAATTTTTATACTCCGTCCATCCGAAAGGATGTACCTTTGTAATGTTCCCCAAGGAAAGAGGCCTCCGAAAAAAGGAACATCAATCTGTAATTTTTAACCTAAAAACTAACTGAATTATGGGAAAAGTAAAGTATGTAGTAGTAGGTCGTGGCAATCCACAGAACCGAGAAGAAGAGAAGAAGTATTATGCCTGCGCCAAGAGTGCCGACGAAATCACCTTGGAAGACATGTCGAGACAGATCGAGAAGAACTGTACGCTTACGTCGACCGACATCATGGCAGTGCTCAACGCTACCGACGAGATGATACGCGAGCACCTGGCCAAAGGCATGATTGTCCGCATCGGTAACTTAGGGCATGTACGTCTGGCCCTCAGCAGCAAAGGTGCCTTGTCGCCGGATCAGTTTACCAGTGCCAACATCACCCGTGCCAAGGTAGTGTTCACCCCCAGCAAAGCCACCAAGAAGGCATTGAAGATACTGGAATATGAAAAGTACCGCGAGAAGGAGGACACCAAGGAGGAAGGAAACGACACTTCCGGTGAAGGGTAAACACCCGGGTAGTGCCTTCGCGGAGGCACTACCCTTCCGCTATCAATCAAGTACATCAAGAACAACCAACCGTTAAAATCGAATCATTATGAATCAGGAAAAAGAAAAGAAGAACATCTGGAGCGTAGTATTGAAAGTGATCATCGCCGTAGCCACTGCCTTGGGCGGTGCTTTGGGACTGACCTCGTGCCTGTAATCCCCTTACCCTACCGGCCATGAACAGCAACAGACCTATTGACTGGGTGGTGGTACACTGTTCCGCCACCCGTTCGGACCGCGACATTACCGCGGCCGACATCGACAGTTTTCACCGTGTGAGAGGCTTCTCTTCGGCAGGATACCATTACTACATCCGCAAAAGCGGACGGATAGAACGGATGCGTCCCGAAAGTGAGCCCGGTGCCCATGCCTACGGATACAATCGCAACAGCATAGCCGTGTGCTACGAAGGTGGACTGGATGAAAACGGTCGTCCCGCCGACACCCGCACTCCCCAACAGAAGCAAGTACTGGTTGCCCTGCTCCGCGCCCTGAAAGCCGATTATCCCCAAGCCCGCATCTGCGGACACCGCGACCTGAGTCCCGACCGCAACGGCAACGGCACGATAGACCGTTGGGAACGCACCAAAGAATGTCCCTGTTTCGATGCCCTCCACGAGTATGAAGAACTATAAAGTTTGGTGGTGGGCGTTGCTGGGGCTGGTGTTGATAGGATAATTACCCATCGTTAATTTTCCACTCAACCGTAAACTTTTTCTGCATTTGCTTTGTAAAATGTAATAAATGTATTACATTTGTATCATGAGAACAATGATAAATAGTTTACAGTAATGAGACCAAAGATTGACATTAACAAGCTCAAACATCTTCCCACCACAGAGGATATGTTTGTTAAAGAGTACGGAGCAAAAGGTACTACTTTGCGTGATGAATTCGATGCGAAGTCTCGTGCTTGGTACTATGCTGAAGTATTAAAAAATGCCCGCAAATCGGCCGGAATTACCCAGCAACAGCTTGCTGAAAAGATTGGCAAAAAGCGTGAGTATGTTGCTATGCTCGAAAAAGGTGAAACCGATATGCAGCTATCTACATTCATTATGATTTCGGAAGCAGTCGGCTTGAAATTCGCATTGACCTATTAATTAAGTTCTAATCCTACAATTACCACAGCTCCTTTTGACCATATAGGTCAAAGGGGCTGTTTTTTCATTCTATAGTGATCTACTTATTTGTTTTGATTTCAAAATTCGCCATAGCTTTTCAAATAAGCATCGATATTATTATTTATTCGTTAGCGTATTACACTATTTCAAGTGAATAAACAATTTTTAGTATAAAGTAGAGAAATAGAGAAATATTTCTTATTTTTGTAACGGTTGTTATTGTAACGGCCGTTACAGTATTTTTAGGGAGTATGAAAATAGTCTATGTACATGATGCACTTGCCAGAATTGGAGGTTTAGAGCGAGTTCTTACAGACAAGCTAAACTACTTGGCAGAAGTGTATAATCATGATGTGTATTTGATAACAGCTGCTCAAGGATCACATCCACATCCGTTTCCTTTGTCTCCTAAAGTGAAACATATTGATATTGATGCCCGTTATCAAATACAATATCAATATAAATATCCCAAACGATTATGGGTCAGATGGCAAATTAACAAACGTTTCAAAACTAACTTCAAAAAAGTGATTGAAACGATTAATCCAGACATTATTATAGGCAACACCTACTATAAAGCTGATGTTATTTGCCAATTGAAATGTAAAGCAAAAAAAATTATAGAATCTCATTGTGCGAAATCATATACCGGTAAAAATGATGGTACAAAAAGGAATGCATTTATACAACTAATTTATAACATTCAATTATGGCATTCTAACAGAATTGTACAAAAAAAAGCCAATGCAATTGTTGCACTAACTCAAGGAGATGCACAAGAATGGAATTTGTCCAATAAATTTGTTATACCTAACATTATCACTCAAATAGCAGATACAACAAGTAAACTTACTTCTCACGATGCAATAGCCATCGGTCGACTAACTTATCAAAAAGGATTTGATCGGCTTATTGATGTTTGGAAAATTGTTTCACTTAAACATCCCGAATATAAATTATCTATATACGGTGCAGGTGAAATGGAAAATATGTTACATGATAAAATCATCAAGTATGAATTAGAGAATCACATCAAAATTTATCCACCAGCTCAATATATATACGAAAAATTTAAAGAAAATTCTATATTTATATTACCATCTCGTTACGAAGGATTCGGATTAGTACTGATAGAAGCTATGACCAATGGAGTACCTTGTATATCTTTTGATTGTCCGTATGGACCATCGGATATCATTAAGGATGGAGAAAATGGATTCCTAATTCCAAATGGTGATATACAAGCGATGGCTGATAAAATATGCTATCTAATGGAGAATGATGAAATCAGAAAAGAAATGGGACGGAAAGCACACTTGTCTGCCATGCGATATGCTCCAGAAAATATCATGCCTATGTGGGAAAAACTATTTAACGAAATCGTAAAATCATGAATAAGTTGAAATTAAGTATCATTATTCCTGTTTATAATGTAGAGAAATATATTAAGGAAACTATCGGAAGTATCTATCGACAAGGTATTCCCAATGAAGAATTTGAAATAATCCTCATTAATGATGGTTCAACAGATCAAAGCTTATCGATTATCAATGATTTGGTTTCCAATTATGACAATATCACTGTTGTAAACCAAACCAACCAAGGTCCTTCAATTGCCCGTAATAAAGGAATCCAATTAGCAAGGGGAGAATATATACATTTTATGGACTCGGATGATGTAGTGCTGGATTTATCGTTAAAATTCATGTTGGATACTGCCATCAAACATCAATTGGATATTCTGAAAGGAGATTACATAAAAGCCAACAATCGGAAAATTGAAAAAGGAATTAAATATAAACCCCAAGAAATAATTTGTAAACTCAAGACTGGTGAGCAAGGTTTTGTGGAAGATAACGATCCTATGTATTGTTACATTTGGATGCATCTATTCAAAAGGGATTTTTTGCTAAACAACAATCTAGGTTTCATAAATATAGGTTGTTTTGAAGATACTGCTTTCATCATCCATACATATTTGAGAGCCCAAAGATACATGGCCATACCATATAAGTTCTATATCTACAGAAGACATGATACTTCTATCATGTCCACCATGAATTTGAAGAAATTATATAATATGAACGTGACGATTCAATATATACAAAGGTTATCCAATGAAATGCCTCTATCACCTATAGGTGAACAAAAAATCAGATTTAATCTATTCGCCTCATTAAAAGTTTCTTTGTGGTATCTTTCCCATCACCGTTCCCTTTACCCCCACCGGATGGAGGTTATCAATGATCTGAAGAAAAAAGTACCGGGACTTTATTTCAAAGGTTCACTCAAGCAACACCTTGTTAGTTTCTGCTATACATACATTCCCGATTTATATATCCGAATCAGATATTTATTGGCAACGAAGAAATACGACTAACCATGAACATACTCTACCTCACCTATCACGGACTTTCCGAGCACAGCGGTATCAGCAAAAAAATGATAGCGCAGGTGGAAGGATTACACCAGAATGGTCATGATGTGCATTTCTGTACATACATCATCGACGAACAAGATCAGCGGAAACGCATGGTAAACGATACTTGTATTGAGAATTATGGTACCGGTACATGGGCCAAGATCAAGAAAAGATTCTGTTACGGTTCCATTGTCCGCTATGCCAAGGAACATCATATAAAGTTTGTGTATATCCGTTCTTTCAACAATGCAAATCCTATGACCGTCGGATTGGTCAGGAATCTGAAAAAAGCAGGAATGAAAGTCGTCATGGAAATTCCGACTTATCCATACGACAATGAATTTAAGGGAGCATCTTATAGAATCAAACTAAATCTCTACATAGATAAATTATTCAGGAGACAATTAGCTGGGCAAGTCGACAGAATCGTCACCTTTTCGGATGTAAAAGAAATTTTTGGGCAAAAGACCATCAATATCTCCAACGGGATAGACTTTAGTTGCATACCCATCCAACAAAAAACAAAGCATCCCCCCCATGAAGTTCATTTATTGGGAGTAGCCGAAGTGCATTATTGGCACGGATACGACCGAGTGATAGCGGGATTGGGAGAATATTACAAACAAAATCCGAAGACAAAAGTATATTTCCACATTGTAGGTGGTGTGGCAAGTTCTGAAATGTATGACACTGAACACAATCCTGGATTCAAGCCCATCATGGACAAATATGGTATTGCTGAATACATCAAATTTTACGGAGCATTGTTTGGAAACAAGTTGGATGAACTGTTTAACCAAGCAGATTTTGCCATCGGCAGTTTAGGCCGGCACCGTACCGGAATAGACAAAATCAAGACCTTAAAAAACCGAGAATATGCAGCCCGAGGCATACCGTTCATCTATTCGGAAACGGATGAAGATTTCGAGCACATGCCGTATATATTGAAAGCACCTGCCGATGAATCGCCTATCGACATCAACCGCTTGTTGGATTTCTATCTGAACAATCAGTTTGACGCCAATGAGATACGAAATTCCATCAAACACCTATCATGGAAAGAACAGATGAAAAAAGTATTGGAAGAAATGTATCAGTCATGAAAAAAATAGTCTATTGCACTCCCTCTCTATACATACCCGGTGGTGTGGAAAGGGTACTGACCACCAAAGCCAATTATCTGGCAGAAGTAGCAGGATATGATGTGACCATTGTACTGACCGACGGAAAAGGGAAAGCCCCTTACTATCCTCTATCCCCGAAAGTACACATTGTGCAACTGGACATTCGTTTTGAAGAGTTATGGCATTTATCATTTCTTCAAAAAATACCGGTATATCTGAAGAAACAATGTGCCTATCGCAAGAAACTGACTGCCACTTTAATGGAATTGAGACCTGATATTACCGTATCTTTACTACGAAGGGAAATCAATTTTATCACATCCATAAAGGATGGTAGCAAGAAGATTGGTGAAATACACATCAACAGGGCACATTATCGTAACTTTGAAAAAGGGAATTCGAATTTCATCAAGAGTTTTTTTGCCAACTTCTGGCAAAAGCAGTTATTGGCTCAATTGAAAAAACTGGATCGGTTCGTCGTATTGACTCAAACGGACAAAGACAGTTGGAAAGAACTTGAAAATACAATCGTTATTCCAAATCCCATAGCTCATTTTCCCTCAAAGACATCATTCCTTGAAAACAAACAAGTGATTTCGGTAGGTAGATATGCTCATGAAAAAGGATTCGATATGCTTATCGAATGCTGGAAATTAGTACATGAGAAACATCCGGATTGGATTTTGAAAATATACGGAATTGATAATGTTAAATTTTTGCAGCCAATTATAGTCAAAAATGAATTGGAACATACAATCATTCCAATGGAATCTACTCCCCGAATATACGACGCTTATCAAGAAAGTTCCATTTATGTATGCAGTTCACGCTTTGAAGGTTTCGGAATGACGCTTGTGGAATCTATGAGTTGCGGACTGCCATGTGTATCTTTTGATTGTCCTCATGGTCCACGAAACATTATCACCGACGGTAAAAACGGATACTTGGTAGAACCTAAAAATATAGAAGCTTTGGCTGAGCGCATCTGTCAACTCATCGAAAACGAGGAATTACGCAAAGAAATGGGAAAAGATGCACGAAAACGAGCCGAAGACTTCACCGAAGAGAAAATAATGCGCCAATGGGTAGATTTATTCGAAAACATTTCTTAACTTTGAAAAGGATTAAGAAATGTTGTTAGCCTATGAAATGGTACGAACCCTATTTAAGTGTCTATGAAAAGCCGTTTGAAGAGGCACCCGCACCTATCATTGAAGAGGTAAAGGAAAAGATTGCCCGACTGCAAAGCGACCAACCACTGGTTACCGTTTCGGTGATTGGTTATAATGAAGAGAAGCACCTTCTTGCCTGCTTGTGGTCGCTCAGTAATACCGTATGCAAATATCCCATAGAAATCATTGGCGTGGACAATGATTCCAAAGACCGAACCGCCGAAATTTTCCAGAAATTAGGAGTATCCTATTATACAGAAACCCGTCACAGTTGTGGCTGGGCACGAAGTTGTGGACTGGCCCATGCCAAAGGAAAATATCACATCAACATTGATTCGGATACCATGTATCCTCCCAAGTATGTGGAAACAATGGTTGATGCACTCGAAAAGAAAAACGTGGTGGGTGCCAGCAGTTTATGGAGTTACATTCCCGACAAGGAACATCCCTGGTGGCAACTGAAGATTTATGAATTTACCCGTGACTGCTACCTGTTCCTGCAATCGTTCAAACGACCGGAAATGAGTGTTAGAGGCATGGTTTTTGCATACAATACGGAATTAGGACGAAAAGTAGGAATACGCACCCATATCATTCGAGGAGAAGATGGCGCATTGGCTTTCGGATTAAGGGAATACGGGAAATTGGTTTTTGTACGTAAACAAAAGGCAAGAGCAGTCACCGGATATGGAACGGTCTCGAAAGACGGCACACTTTTAGACAGTTTTAAAATGAGAGTTTTAAAAGGATTAAGAAACATATCTTCTTTGTTTACATCCAAGTCTGAATACAAAGATGAAGAATCTAATTTGATAAAATAATTATGAATAATGAAATATCAAAAATCATTTCATTTTTAAGATTTCCTACTACTGTATTAGTAGTAATATTACATGCATATACAACAACAAGAGGTATCATAAATGTTGAAAATTCTGTATGGTATAACCATATTTCATACATATTTTCTTTGAATTTCGGCGAAATAGGTGTACCCATGTTTTTTTTCATTTCAGGTTATTTATTCTTTCAAAAGTATTCACCTTCACTTCATTGCTACATAGAAAAAAACAAACGCAGAATTAAGACTCTATTAATACCATATATAATATGGAATACTATTTTCATTTTCACATATTGGATTCTTCAAAATATAGACTCAATTAACACTTATTTCAGTGGTGCCAATATGGCAATCAATGATTATAAATTAGTTAATTATTTTAGAGCATATTGGGATTCAAGTAATTGGGATAAAGGGAATGGAGTACCTATATTACAACCATATTGGTATATTCGCAATTTGATAATTTTGTGTATTATTTCTCCTATAATAGCTATATTAATTAAATATTTGAAATGGATAACATTTATTATACCACTGCTATTCTGGATATTTTCCTTACATCTTGCTCTTATATATTCTAGCCTTACTTTTTTTATTTTAGGAGCTATTCTTGCCATTCATAATACTAATATAATAACTTTAATACGAAAATGGGAAAGTATTATTTATATATCATTTATTACATTATTTATTTACGTTTATGTAATACATTTTTACTACCCTAACAATTTTGAGTTGTATATTCATAGAGTTACATTAGTTATAGGTATTCCATTGTTTTTCTGTCTTGCATATAGATTAAAAGATAAAATCCAAATAAAATCGTTATATAGCCAATCTTCATTTATTATATATACATTGCATCTTCCTGTTATGTTGGCTCTCAGAAAGTTTGAATATAAAATGATCAACAATCAAACAGAATTAGGCAATGTAATATTATATATAATTTCCATATATATTACAATATGGATTTGTATAATAATTTACAAGATTATAAATAAATATTACAATAAATTCCTAGTTATTTCCACAGGTAGATAATTTATGAAACTTAAATATCATTTTCTTCATTTTGTTTTATTTATTATTATTATTCTTTTAATGGGAATATATCATATTGAAAAAAGAATTTCTTTAGCAACGAGAAATAAAACACTCTACTATCAAAAAATACCTAAAGATACAATATTATCAATTGGTATAATAGGTGATTCATGGGCATACAATTCTCACACATATAATATGGAATTATTTATTGATAGTATATTAACTCAAAATAAAATTTATTCCCATATAGTCACAAGAGGAAAGAAAGGAGCAAAAAGCAAAGATTTATATCAATTCCTGACAGATTCTAACAATCATCAACATAATATCAATAATCAATTTGACTATTGTATTATTTATATAGGGATTAATGATTTACATGGGCAATATGGAGCAACTTATTATATACATCATACTTCATTAATAATTAACCATCTATTGAAAAGAAATATTAAACCCATTTTAATTGAAATACCCTATTTTTACAACGAATCACAATATGACAAATATCCATTTTGGAAAATATTTTGTTATCGAATGCTTTCATTATATACTAATAGGAACTTTGATTTAGACAATCTAAATTTATACAGAAGAAAAATGGAAATTTATATGAATGACAATTTTATTAATAATAACATTATATACATAAAAACAGACACTATTCTTAAACATAATCCCTCATTTTATACAGATGATATGCATATTAATGAATTAGGATATAAGGCTCTGTATACTAATATCCTAAAAGAAATTTTAATAGACATAAAAAAATATAAATAATAATTAGTAGAATTATTAATATTTTATTAAATTCGTAAGCAAATACAAAGACGAAGAGTCCAACCTAATTAAAAACGAATGAAGCCAATCAAGATACTGGAAGTAATCAGACAAGGTGAAATCGGTGGTGGAGAATCACACGTAATCGATTTGATAGCCGGATTCAATCGCAACGAGATTGAACCGATAGCCATGGCTTTTACGGATGGACACATGATAGAAACGCTACGTAGCATGGGTATTAAATGTTATGTGGTACATACCAAACGAGCGTTCGACCTGAACATCCGAAAGAAAATCAAAGATATTATTCAAGATGAACATATTGAACTGATTCATGCACATGGCAGTAGAGCTGCATCGAATATGTTATGGCTCTCAAGATGCATGAAAATCCCCATGGTATATACAGTTCACGGGTGGAGTTTTCACCAGGATCAGAACTTTATCATCCATCAACTCAGGGCACTCAGCGAAAAACTGATTTGTCATTATAGCAAGGAGGTGATTTGTGTATCGGACAACAACCTGCAAACAGGGAAAAAGGTATTCGGATTAAAAAAGGGTACAGTCATTGAAAATGGAGTCAATCTGAAACGATTCGATTACCAACATACAGAAAGCAGTATCAGGAAGGAATTCGGTATAGGTGAAAATGAATTTATCATAGGGTTCATCGGTAGGATTACTTTACAGAAATCGCCCATCGATTTCGTAAAATCGATAGCCTTTGCCCATCAGAAAGATAAGAACATTAAGGGATTATTGGTGGGTGAAGGAGATATGAATGAGGAAGTAACCGACTATATAGAAAAAAATAATCTGAAGGATTGCATTTACCGTAGCAATTTCCGTACAGATGTACCACAAGTATTGAAAGCGATGGATGTGTTTTGTCTTCCAAGTTTATGGGAAGGATTATCCATTGCATTATTAGAAGCAATGGCCATGAAAAAGCCTTTGGTCGTCACTCCTACCGACGGTACCCGTGAATTGATTAAAGACCAAATAAATGGGTTGATAGTGGATTTCAACCAACCGGAAAAACTGGCGGAAGCCTATTTGCTATATGGAGAAAACAATGAACTGAAACAAATCTGTTCGGAGAATGCACTGAAACTGATACAAGACAGATATGACAGTCAACGGGTTTCGGACGCAGTATCTGACATCTACAAAAAACTAAAATTATGAAAACACTCGAAATCATATTCTTCATTCTGTTATTCATCGTATTCTATACATACATAGGGTATGCCATCGTGTTGTGGTGCATGGTTCAGATAAAGAAACTGTTCGGACGGAAAAGGGAAAGGATTCCTTTCGAGGAATGGCCTGAGGTGACGCTCTTCATCACGGCCTACAACGAGGAGAATGTGGTGAAGGAGAAGATGCAGAACTGCAACGAACTGGATTATCCCAAGGATAAGTTGAAGATTATGTGGGTGACCGACGGCACAACCGACCGAACCAACGAACTGCTGGCGGCATATCCGGAGGTGAAGGTGTATCATTACGAAGAACGAAGAGGAAAGACGGCTGCCATGAATCATGGCATAAGACATGTGAAGACGCCTTTCGTTGTATTTACCGATGCCAATACGCTACTCAACAAAGAGGCGGTAATGGAAATGGTGAAATGTTTCGAGAATCCGAAAGTGGGTTGTGTAGCCGGAGAGAAACGGGTGAAAGCCACCCGAAAGGATGGTGCGGCAAGCGGCGGTGAAGGAATGTACTGGAAATATGAATCGTGCCTGAAGAAATGGGATGCCCAATTGCACTCTACAGTGGGAGCGGCAGGGGAATTGTTTGCCATACGAACTCATCTGTACAGACCGATGCCGGAAGATACGTTGCTGGACGACTTCATGCTTTCCATGAAAATGACAATGGATGGATATATCATCGACTATTGCGACAAGGCGTATGCCTGTGAATCGGGATCGGCCAACATGCAGGAAGAGGAAAAACGGAAAGTGAGGATTGCAGCGGGTGGATTGCAGTCTATCTGCCGATTGACTCCCTTGCTGAACATATTCAACTATGGAATCTTGAGCTTCCAGTATATATCACACCGGGTATTGAGATGGTCGGTCACTCCTATCGCTCTGTTCGCACTGCTGCCACTGAACCTGGCATTGTTGAATTACCGACCGAAAATGTATGCCATCTTGTTGTTATTGCAATTATTGTTCTATATAGCTGGATTCTATGGACGACACATGGCATGCCGTAAGGTAAGAAGCAAAAAACTATATATACCGTATTATTTCCTGTTCATGAACATTAATGTAATCAAGGGATTCATTTATCTGAACCAACGGAAAGGAAAAAATACAGGGGCTTGGGAAAAAGCCCAAAGGGCTTAACCCAAGAATCTGGTCAGCAGTTCACGAAGTGCCACAGCCGATACAGGCTTGGACATGTAATCATCGCAACCGGCTTCGAAAGCATGCTCACGGTCACTATCGTATGCATTGGCTGTCAAGGCTATAATAGGCAGATCCTTATCGAAAGAACGAATCTGACGGGTAGCTTCGAGTCCATCCATCACCGGCATCTTGAAATCCATCAGAACCAGGTCGGGACGATCATTGCGACAGATGTCTACGGCTTCCTTTCCGTTCATGGCACGTATAATTTCGTATTCTTTTCTCAATATGATGGAGAGCAAAAGATAATTGCTATCTGTATCTTCTGCAATCAAAATTCTTTTCATACATACAATATTTTAGGTTTCATCTGCAAAATTACTACTTTCTATGATAGTTGCAATAAAAATTTTGTATATTTGCTGCTAATATTAAATAATTTATCTTCAACAAAAGACATCCGTTCTTAATCTTCGCTATTATGGACAGCTATCGTAACCTATTATTTGACAACAGTCAAGTGGCCCGTATTTTGGGAATCATTGCCGATACTTTGCTGATAGTCAACAAAGAGGGTATGTGTTTGGATTTCAAGCCGAGTAAGACCGAGGTCTTTTTCAAACAGGATGTCATTGGGAAGAATGTGCTGACGTATTTCCCGGCCCATGTTGCTGAAGAGATTAAAGGACAGTTTGACTTGGTATCACGCGAAGGCAAACGTTCTTCACATAAGTACAAGATTCCATTCAATGAAGTGGATATGTACTGCAAATGCATCATCAACAAATTGGACGAAAATGCCTTGATTTTCCAGTTCAGGGATGTAACGGAACGAAGTATCCGGAAACAGAACATGATGGATAAAATCAAGAAGATGAATGAGATAGAACGGATTGCCAAATTGGGTTACTGGAGCTACAATACGCAAACGGATGAACTCTCCTACTACGGATCGACGGGCATTTTGTGTAAGGAGGATAAAGAGGAAAAGCTGCCCTTGAGTGTTTATCTGCTGTATGTTCACATAAACGACAGAATCCGATTCAAGAATTGGCTGGACTCACACTTGAAGGATCATGAACTGAATGTAGACAAATTCATCGAATATAGAATCATAGTCAACGACCAACCTCTGAATATCCGTGCCAAAGTATACGGAAAAAGGGTACACAAGGACAAGGTGATTTTGGAAGGATATATCCAGAACATTTCGGACATTATCCAGAGAGATACCCGACTGGACTTGATTACAAGAGCCATCAACCATGTTTCTGAAGATATATTTGCCATCCGTCCCAACCGTACTTTCTACTTCGGGAATATCAGTTTCAAACGGCATCACGGTCTGCCGGAGGATATGGAACTGAACGGAATCAGTACACGGAAAGTGGGACTGCTGGTCAACAGCGAAGATAAATTGAAAAAGAACTGGGAACTGCTGAAGAGACCTCACTTCGTTGTGGAGGAACCGTATGAGAATTTCCCTGAAATTCTGGCGTATGAATATGCTACATACACCATGAAAGACAGTCTGGGTGAGGAAATGATCTGGATCTTCGGACGGGACATCAGCGAACGGATTAAATTTGAAAGGAAACAGGAAGAAGACAAGAAGAAGGCAGAACATGCCAGTCAGCTGAAATCGGCATTCTTGGCTAATATGAGTCACGAAATACGTACGCCACTGAACGCCATTTTAGGATTCTCGCGCATCATTACGGAAACCAACGACCACCAGCAAAGACAGGAATATTATGACATTGTGGAACGGAACAACTACCGTCTGCAGGAACTGATCAACGAGATTCTGGATCTGTCCAAGATTGAGGCAGGAACCATGGAATTCAATTATTCGCCGGTGGGACTGCATAATCTGTGCGACGATGTGAAGAATACACTGATATTCCGTTGCCAGAATGAGGTGAAACTGATATTTGAAGAATCGGACCGCCATCTGATTACATCGACCGACCGTAGCAAACTGTTCCAGGTTTTTTCGAACCTGATTGGCAACGCTACCAAATTCACTTCGAAGGGAAGTATCCGTTTCGGTTACAAGAAAATAGACGAACAGATTGTCTTCCACGTATCGGATACGGGATGTGGAATTCCCAAAGATAAGTTGGAGGATATATTCAACCGGCACTTTATGGCCAGCAAGACCGTGCAAGGCACGGGACTTGGTTTGAGTATCAGCAAGATAATCATCGAGAAGATGGGTGGAAAGATATGGGTCAGCTCGAAGGTAGGCGAAGGAACAACCTTCACTTTTACCATACCCCATGTACCGGTGAGCGGAACGGAATGTGAGTACAAACGCCGTCGGGAAGTACAGCAGCAGGAATCCCAAGCGACCAAGACACCGACCAAGGTACGTACCATTCTGGTGGCCGAAGACAATGACAGTAGCTATGAACTGCTGGAAGCTATGATTGGCAATACGCATCGGCTTATCAGAGCTTACGACGGCGTAGAGACCGTACAATTGGCGGAAGAATGCAAGCCTGATATGATTCTGATGGATATCAAGATGCCCAACATTGACGGACTGGATGCTACCAGAGCCATCCGCGAAATGGACAAGGACATTCCGGTGATAGCCGTCAGCGCTTATGCTTATGAAAATGAGAAGGAAGAGGCTATGGAAAGTGGATGCAACGAATTCCTTACCAAGCCGATAGATTATGATATTTTGAAGAAAACTTTAAACAAATACTTTAAGTAGGTAATTAGATTATGGGTAAAAAAGCAGTATATAGATTAGGATATTTCTTGACGATTGTCTTTTCTCTTTTCTTTTTAGGACTTTCTGCCTATGCGTATCTGGCAGGTCTTATCACTCCGGAAAAGAGTATGTTTACAGCTTATCTTACATTGGGGTATCCCCTATTGGTAATCATCAATGTCTTATTGCTCATCTATTGGGTTTGCAGATGGAAACGGTGGGCATTCATTCCGTTGTTGGGACTGGCGGTATGCTATCCGTACATCACTTCCATGTGGAAACCATTTGCCCATGGAGAGGATGCAGGAGCCAAGACATTGAAAGTATTGACCTACAACACCCATTCGTTCGGCGGTGAAATTACGGGTTTTTCGGCCAAGGAATTTTCGGATATGGCCAATGCCAAAGATGTGGACATCATTTGTTTCCAGGAATATGCAGGCAACGGTGACTTTACCAATGAAGACATCTGTCAGACTTACGCCAAATTTTTACCTTATTATTATACACCCGAAAATTATTCCATGGCTATCTTCAGCCGATACCCTATCCAACAGTCGCAAGTCATCGAATTTCCGGAAACCAACAACTGTGCAGTATGGTCGGACATCAATGTGGAAGGTACTACAATCCGGGTTTTCAATGTGCACATGCAGACAACAAGTTTTGACCGCATGCGTTCCAAAGCAGCCAGAGCCAGAGCCATCGACAATGAAGAAGGTGCCAAACAGATTTACATCAACTACACCGACAATCTGGAAGCGAATGTGATAGAGAGATGCAGACAATCCAGACTGGTTAGAGGAGTGGTCAGTGCAACGGAATATCCGGTCATCTTATGCGGTGACTTCAATGATACTCCTTACACGTATGCATACCGGACTTTGAGAGGTGATTTGGAGGATGGATTCCAATCGGCCGGTAGCGGTTATGCTTCTACCTACAGAGGCTTTCACAACCTTTTACGAATAGACTATATTTTCCATTCCCCTTCATTGGAAGGTGTAGAATATGAAACGATTGATTATGAAATGAGTGACCACAATCCGGTGGTGATGACTTTGAATGTAAAAGAATAAGAGAAAGAAGAAAATAAAAAGAGGATGCATTTTTTCAAGATGCATCCTCTTTTCTTTATTTCTGAAGTGGAATGGAGAAGTAAAATGTAGACCCCTTCCCTTCTTCCGAATCGAACCACAATTTACCTCCGTTCTTGAGAGCAAAATCCTGACAAAGCAAAAGTCCCAAGCCGGAACCTTCTTCATTGTTGGTGCCATAACGGCTGAAATGAGTTTCCGTCTTCAACAAATGTGCTTTGTCTTCTTCCGACATGCCTTTACCATAATCACGGACACTGACAACGGCCATATCACCTTCTGTCTTCGTTTCAATGAGAATCTGCGAATTTTCAAAACTGAACTTGATGGCATTGCTCAGGAAGTTACGAAGAATGGTCTTCATCATATCGATATCGGCATGTACCTTGATGGGATCACCCGGATGATATACCAACTGAATATTCTTGGATGCTGACACAAAATTGAAGATATCGAGTACTCCCGAAATGATTTCCTCCACTTCAAAATCCTGATATACAACATTGAGCTTTCCAATCTGACTCTTGGTCCATTTCAATAAGTTGTCGAGCAAAGAGAACAAATCTTCTGTATTGTGATTGGCCAATTGCATCATCTGATACATCTCCGGTCCGACAGTTTCTTCCGACAGAGTCATAACCAACATGTTCAACACCATCTTGATGGATGCCAAAGGAGAACGCAAATCGTGGGCAATGACGGAATATAGTTTGTCACGTCCTACAATGGTACGTCTCAACTCCTCGGTCTTCTGCAAGATAATCGTCTTGGCAGCAACCAACGAAATCTGGTGAGAGACACGCACCATCAATTCTTCCTTGTTAAAGGGCTTGGTTATAAAATCATTTGCGCCGGCTTGAAAACCTTTCACAATATCGGCTGTAGAATTCAATGCCGTAAGGAATATGATAGGAATTCCAGCTGTTTCCGGATTGGCTTTCAGATGGGCAGCCACTTCGAAGCCATCCATTTCGGGCATCATCACATCCAACAAAATCAAATGAGGCTTGGACTGCTCGGACATGCTGATGGCATCGCGACCATTGGATGCGGTAATCACATTGAACTTTTCCTTCTGTAACAACACTTTCAGAAGGAGAACGTTCGAAATGACATCATCCACAACCAGAATGGTATAATCGGAAGGATTAACTTGTGTACTTAAATCTGCGGTCATTATACTGAAAATAAGTTCCTAAAATAATCTATCACTTTTGTGAGACCTTCTTCCAAAGGAACACAAGGCTCCCAATCCAATTTGGTCTTGGCCAATGTAATGTCCGGCCTACGTTGACGGGGATCATCATGAGGCAACGGCTTGAAAACAATCTTTGATTTGGAACCGGTTTGCTTCAGAACCAATTCGGCCAATTGTAACATGGTGAATTCGCGTGGATTGCCAATGTTGACCGGTCCGGTGAAATCGGGTTCCGTCTTCATCATACGCATGATTCCTTCAATCAAATCGTCTACATATTGGAAACTACGAGTCTGGTTACCGTCACCATAAATGGTTATATCATCTCCTTTCAGGGCCTGTACCACGAAATTGGAAATCACACGACCATCATCCGGTAACATCTTGGGACCATAGGTATTGAATATTCGGATAATCTTCACCTGTACATCGTGTTGGCGGTGATAATCCATGCATAATGTTTCTGCACAACGCTTGCCTTCATCGTAACAGGAACGGATACCAATGGGATTCACATTGCCCCAATCGGGCTCTCTCTGTGGATGCGAAATGGGATCTCCATATACTTCACTGGTCGATGCCTGCAACATCTTGGCTCCATTACGCTTGGCCAATCCCAGCATGTGGTAAGTACCAAATATAGCGGTCTTATTGGTCTTGATAGGGTCGAACTGATAATGAATGGGAGAAGCCGGACATGCCAAATTATATACTTCCTCTACATCCGTCCAAAAAGGATTGATGACATCGTGTTCAACCAAATCGAATTGCTTGTATTTCAACAGATGCTCCACATTTGATTTGCGTCCGGTAAAAAAATTGTCCAAACAAATGACATAATTACCTTCTTCTATCAAACGGGTACACAGATGCGAACCTATAAAGCCAGCACCACCACTAACCAACACTCTTTTCATAACCTACTATAGTTTAAGTTTTCGGAAAATTTACATACTTAAACAAAAGTAGAGGTTTATTTTCAAATAGCCAAACCTTTCAACAATTAAATTAGTGTGGGTTTAAAAAAATAGTTGTAACTTTGCAACGAATTTGAATATTAATAATTATAAAATGAGAGCATTTGTATTTCCCGGTCAGGGAGCACAGTTTGTTGGTATGGGTAAAGACCTGTACGAAAACAACGCTTTAGCTAAAGAATTATTTGAAAAGGCAAATGATATTTTAGGATATCGCATCACAGATATCATGTTCGATGGAACAGACGAAGATTTGCGTCAGACAAGAGTTACCCAACCTGCCGTATTCCTCCATTCGGTTATATCAGCCCTTTGTATGGGAGATGATTTCCAACCAGAAATGACTGCCGGTCATTCATTGGGTGAATTTTCTGCATTGGTAGCTGCAGGGGCACTTTCTTTCGAAGATGGATTGAAATTGGTCTATGCACGTGCCATGGCTATGCAAAAAGCATGCGAAGCACAACCGTCTACCATGGCTGCCATTATTGGTTTAAGTGATGAACAAGTGGAAGCCATTTGTGATGAAGTGACCAGACAAGGTGAGATTGTTGTTGCAGCCAATTATAACTGTCCAGGACAGATTGTGATTTCCGGTACCATGGAAGGTATTGAAAAAGCCTGCGAACTGATGAAGGCAGCCGGTGCCAAACGGGCTCTGCCCTTGAAGGTAGGTGGTGCATTCCACTCTCCACTAATGAATCCGGCTAAGGTGGAACTGGAAAAGGCTATCGAAGAAACTGAATTCCATACACCTAAATGTCCTGTATACCAAAATGTAGATGCATTGCCACATACCAGCGCTGCTGAAATCAAAGCCAACCTGGTAGCGCAACTGACTGCATCGGTACGATGGACCCAAACAGTGAAGAACATGGTAAACGACGGTGCCAATGATTTCACCGAATGCGGACCGGGTGCTGTTCTTCAAGGACTCATCAAGAAGATTGACAAAGAAGCGAATGCACACGGAATTATCTGATCATTCCGAATCCTTTAAACAAAACAATCAGTATTTTATTTATGAAACATCCGTAACTTTTCAGGAACTACGGATGTTTTTTTCTAAATAGAAACAACTATGAATACCAACGAAAAGATTATCATTTATCAAGTTTTTACCCGACTGTTTGGTAATGGAAATCCCAATTGCAAATACAACGGTTCGTTAGAAGAGAACGGATGTGGGAAGATGGCCGACTTCACGACCAAGGCTTTGAATGAAATCAAGAAATTGGGTGCAACACACATTTGGTATACGGGAATCATAGAACATGCCACTCAAACTAATTATAGCAGATACGGCATCCAACCCGATCATCCTGCTATCGTCAAAGGAAAAGCCGGTTCTCCCTATGCCATCAAGGATTATTATGACATAGATCCGGATTTGGCCAACAGCATACCAGACCGTATGAAGGAATTTCACAATCTGGTAAAACGTACACATAAAGCCGGATTGAAAATGATTATTGACTTTGTTCCCAATCACGTGGCCCGCCAATATCATTCGGATGCAAAACCTGAAGGGGTGGCCGATTTGGGTGAAAAGGACAATAAAGACTTGGCATTCAGTCCGCTGAATAACTTCTATTATATTCCTGGACAACCATTGCAAGGACATATCGACCTGCATAAGAATGCTCCGGAACCTTATCAGGAATTTCCTGCTAAAGCAACAGGGAATGACAAGTTTGATGCATGGCCCGGTATCAACGACTGGTACGAAACGGTCAAACTGAATTACGGAATTGACTATGTAGGCGGAAGAGTTTGTCGTTTCCATCCTATTCCTGATACATGGTACAAGATGCGTGACATCCTATTATTCTGGGCAGCTAAAGATATTGACGGATTCCGATGCGATATGGCCGAAATGGTTCCTGCTGATTTCTGGGCATGGGCCATTCCTCAAATCAAACAATCGTATCCACATATAATCTTCATTGCAGAAGTGTACAATCCCAACGAATATCATAATTATCTGTTGCATGGACAGTTCGATTATCTATACGATAAAGTGGGACTCTACGATACACTCCGCGCTCTGACTTGTGGCAGTGAATCGGCTACAGCCATCCAACACCGTTGGCAAAGTTTAGGCAACATACAACCGCGTATGCTGAATTTCCTTGAGAACCATGATGAGCAACGAATTGCTTCCGATTTCTTCGCAGGGAACGGTTTCAAGGCTATTCCGGCCATGATTGTATCGGCCTGTATGAATACCAATCCTGTTATGGTCTATTTCGGTCAGGAATTTGGTGAACCGGGTATGGATACAGAAGGATTCAGTGGACGGGATGGAAGAACTACCATATTCGACTATTGGAGTGTAGACAGTATTCGCAGATGGCGCAACGGTGGTAAGTTTGATGGCAAACTATTGAGTAACGAAGAAAAGAAACTTCAACAGTTCTACACTACCCTACTCAATCTCTGTAATACGGAAGATGCCATCAGACAAGGAGAATTTTTCGATCTTACCTATGTAAACCTGGAAGGATGGATGTTCAACGAACACAAGCAGTATGCATTCTTACGCAAATGTAAGGATGAGTTATTACTGATAGTAGTAAACTTTGACGGTATGCCTGCACGTCCGGGTATTAAAATTCCACAACATGCATTTGAATATCTGCAAATTCCTGTCAAGCCATCCTATGAAGCAACAGATTTGCTTAGTGGGAAGACAGAAGAATTGTCGATGGCTCCCGACCAACACACGCATGTGCAACTGGAAGCATACAGCGGTAAAATACTAAAAATAAAATTATAATCAGAAGGCTCCTCAACGGAGCCTTTTATTTGATAGCTATATATAAAAAAAGAAGGGTATCTATCCCAGACACCCAATCTTCATTAACCTTAAATCTAATACCATGAAAAACACGATGCAAATATACAACTTTTTATGTTATACAACATGATATTAGAACACAAAACGCATATTTTTAACAAACCATAACATATAATTATTCAACATACAATACTAAACCTTTTAAATACTCGCCTTCGGGATGATAAATATTGACTGGATGGTCACCCGGTTGAGTGAGTTGATGCAAGATACGAACACTTCGTCCACTTTGAGCTGCAGCTGTAAATACTGCATTACGGAAATCCCGCTTATCCACTACTTGTGAGCAAGAGAAAGTAAATAGAATACCTCCGGGCTTAATCTTCTCGAATGCTTTGGCATTCAGTTTACTATATCCACGAAGAGCATTGCGTAAAGCATCACGATGTTTGGCAAATGCAGGTGGATCGAGTATAATCAAATCATATTGGTCACCCATACGATCAAGATACTTGAATGCATCTTCAGCAAAAGCCTGATGACGAGTATCGCCCGGGAAATTCAATTCTACATTTTCATTGGTCAAATCAATAGCCTTGGCAGAACTGTCAACCGAATGTACTAAATTGGCTCCTCCACGCATAGCATAAAAAGAGAATCCACCGGTATAGCAGAACATATTCAGCACATTACGTCCCTTGGCGTATTGTTCCAATAGATGACGGTTCTCACGCTGATCGACAAAAAAACCGGTTTTTTGTCCCTTCAACCAATCAACATGAAATTTCAGACCGTACTCCATGGCTACATTCTCTGGACTTCCCCCTTTGATAAAACCATTTTCTGGACCTAAATCAGCCTTGTATGGTAAGGTAGTTTCCGATTTATAATAAATGTGCTGTATAACGTCACCCATCACTTCCGACAATGCTTCTGCAATCTCCAATCGATAGACATGCATACCGACCGAGTGGGCCTGCATCACAGCAGTATGTCCATATACATCGATAATTAAACCAGGCAGATTGTCACCTTCTCCATGTACCAAGCGATAAGTATTATTGGTAGGATTGCCCGCCAACCCTAGTCCTTTTCTTAAGTTGTATGCCAATTCCAGTTTCTGTCGCCAGAAATCATGGTCTATCGCCATCTGTTTGAAACTCAAGACACGTACTGCAATACTACCAATCTGAAAATGGCCACAAGCAACAAATTCTTTCTTGGATGTGTACACATCTACTATTTCACCTTCTTCCGGTTCACCTTCTATACGGGCAATGGCACCCGAGAAGACCCATGGATGAAATCTTTTCAAGGATTCTTCCTTACCTGGTTTGAGATATACTTTCTTATACGACATTTCTTTCAATAACTTAATCATTACCATTCTTTACCGGTTTTTCCACCCTTATCAACTCGTAATTACCGGTACGTTCCATTTCTTCCAAACAAGTATATATTTTCACACATGCCCAAGCATCTGTTGCAGCATATCTGATCTGTGATTCCGTCAAGGTTTCAGCCTCCCAATTGGACAATCGTTGGGACTTTGAAATCTTCTGTCCATAAAGATTGGCAAAAATTTTCTGTAAACTTCTGTCTTCAATACCAAACCGTCCTACATAATCCTGCAGTTCTATCCAATTCCCTTCTTCGGCATGTACATCCTCTCTCCGGCGAATCACTTGGAAATCATCTTTCAAGGACAACCCAATCTTCAATGTATCACTTTTTAAAAATTCCTGAAGACAATCGGGCATGCCAATATGATTCAAACGAAACAGGAAACATGTATCTTCCGTTGATATCTGCATCAAAGATACCTTATTAGTCTTTCCCTTTTTAAACGAAGGTCTTGTCTCCGTATCCACACCGACCATCGTCTGATTCTTCAAATATGTCACGGCCTTTTCCGCATCATTTGCTGTATAAATGACAAATACCCTTCCCGGAAATTCCACTTTGGGCATAGCAGCCACTTCCGATTTATCAACAATATTCTTTATCTGCTTCATTCCAATCCGTACTCTTCGTTATCCTCTTCCTCCTGTTCCATCATCTCATCCTTCCGGTTGTACTTCACATCATGAAGTGCCCTCATGGTATTTACCAGACGTTGTCCCCAGAACTCTTCAAAATGTTCCTTACAAACACAAAGGGAATCATTCATCGTCACATTCAAGCCCGACTGGAATACACAGATGAAATCCTTCAAATCTTGATAAATATCTGCCAGATCTTCTGAAATACATTTTTTGATGGGAGTATCGCTATATGCCATGTCCGGTAAAAACACTTCCAGATAATCATCTTGAGCTCCCAAAACATTTGCAACCGACGTTCTCATCCATTCGTACTCTTCTTCGGTGACAAATACTTCCAAATCGTCCTCACCAATCAATTCACATGGAGGAATGAGTGATGCTTTCAAATACAACAAAGGAAGAATTTTGAGTGCAGTATCTACAAAAGTCATGCAGTTGTATTGGCGCACACGCTCCATAAAACCACAATATTCAGCAGCTACCGTTACAAATTCTATGGAATTTTTATCGAATATAACTTGACTTGTCTGTTCCATATTTAAAAAATTGGTTTGCAAAGTTAAGAAAAAAGGAGATAAAAGAACGAATATTTGACGAATTTCATGTACATTTGCGAAATAAACAAACGGAAAACATCTTATGGCCAAGAAAAAGACAGAAAAGGCTCCAGAGCCCAAAGAAATAAAGCCCAATAAAATAAAAGCATTCCTGAAAAGTGAAACGACTCATTTTGTCGTAGGATTAATCAGCGTCATCTTTTCGGTATATCTTTTGTTAGCATTCACCTCATTCTTTTTTACAGGTGCAGCCGACCAAAGTATATTGGACAACCAATATCCGGATGAACTGATGCAGACAGGCAATCAAATCAAGAATTATGCCGGTGCACGCGGTGCTCAGATATCCGAATATCTGATCAACAACTGCTTTGGTTTGGCAGCCTATTTCATCATCTTGTTTCTGGCTGTATTGGGAATGAAATTGATGAAAGCTTACCAATTCCGTATATGGAAATGGTTCATGTCCTGTACTGTTCTGATGATTTGGTTTTCCATCGCTTTGGGATTTATATTTGACGGACCGTTTGAAAACAGTTTCATCTATCCGGGGGGATTACATGGATACAACGTCAGCAATTGGCTTATTTCCCAAATCGGCGAACCTGGATTGGGATTGTTATTGTTTGCTACAACCATTTTCTTTTTCATCTATTTAAGCAATGAAACAATCCGCATTGTCCGCAAAGCTTTGCATCCCAATTTCAAACGTAACAAGAAAGAAGAAGAAGAAGAAAACCTTAATGAAGGTTCTATTGTAAACGAGACTATTGAAGAAGAAACTCCCCTACCCAACATCGACGAGTACGTAAATCCTCAACCTACCATCGTTGATTTCGATTTGCAAGAAGAGAATAAAGTAGAAGAGGAAGAAGAACCAGTCACAATAAATGCAGAAGAGGAAAAAGAAATTGAAAATCTGGAAACGGATTCGACAGCAGAAGATGAAGAAAATCCTCAACCGGCAGAACCCGATTTTATGATTACCGATGAACACACAGAAGATGATGAAGAATACCAAGGGCCTGCATTGCAACCCTATAATCCTCGATTGGACTTGGAACACTACAAGTTTCCTACTCTCAACCTTTTGGATCATTATGATGAAGAAGACAACGGGATTGACATGGAAGAACAGAATGCCAACAAAGACCGTATCATTGAGGTTCTTCGAAGTTTTGATATAGAAATCAGTTCCATCAAGGCAAGTGTAGGTCCTACCGTTACTTTGTATGAAATTACACCCGCTCAAGGTATCCGTATTGCTAAAATCCGTAACTTGGAAGATGACATTGCGTTGAGTATAGCCGCATTGGGTATCCGTATCATAGCCCCTATCCCTGGTAAAGGAACGATTGGTATTGAAGTGCCTAATGCCAAACCACGCATCGTACCCATGCAAAGTATTCTTGCCAGTAAGAAATTCCAGGAGACTACCATGGAGCTGCCGATTGCTTTTGGTAAGACCATTACCAATGAAGTGTTTATGGAGGACTTGGCTAAAGCTCCCCATATGTTGATAGCCGGTGCTACCGGTCAAGGAAAATCTGTTGGATTGAATGCCATTGTGACTTCCTTGTTATATAAAAAGCACCCTGCAGAACTTAAATTTGTCATCATCGACCCCAAGAAAGTTGAATTTTCAGTATATGCACCAATTGAGAAGCATTTTCTTGCCAAACTGCCTGATGGTGAAGATGCTATCATTACCGATGTAACCAAAGTGGTTCAGACACTGAATTCATTATGTATAGAAATGGATACACGTTACGACTTGTTGAAAAAGGCAGGTTGCCGCAACGTAAAAGAATACAATGCCAAATTTATCGAGCGTAAACTCAATCCAGAAAAAGGACACCACTTCATGCCTTACATTGTCATTATCATCGACGAGTTTGGTGATTTGATTATGACTGCAGGTAAGGAAGTGGAATTACCTATTTGCCGTATCGCCCAATTGGCACGTGCTGTGGGTATACACGCTATCATTGCTACCCAACGACCAACAACAAACATCATTACCGGTACTATTAAAGCCAACTTCCCGGCCCGTGTAGCCTTCCGTGTGGCAGCCATGATGGACTCACGTACCATTCTCGACCGTTCCGGAGCACAACAACTTATCGGTAAAGGGGACATGCTTTATCTGAGAGGTAATGATCCTGTACGTGTTCAGTGTGCTTTTGTTGACACACCGGAAGTCGACAGAATAGCTACATACATCAGTAAACAACAAGGTTATCCAACCGCTTTCATGTTGCCCGAATATGTAGGTGAAGAAAGTGAAAGCAGTGCAGCGGATGTAGATGTCAACCGTCTGGATCCGTTGTTTAAGGAAGCGGCCGAACTGGTAGTTGCCCATCAACAGGGTTCCACTTCTTTGATACAGCGTAAGTTCTCTATCGGTTATAACCGTGCGGGAAGAATCATGGATCAATTGGAATATGCCGGTATTGTCGGTCCTACACAAGGTAGTAAAGCAAGAGATGTTCTTTGCGTAGACTTAACAGATTTGGAAATGAAATTAAACAATTTGAGTTTACAGCAATCTAATTAAAAGGATTCATAAACCGTTGACAATGAAAAAACATTTTTTAGTATGGATTTTATGCTTGATTTCCTTTGGTTTACATGCACAAAAATCCGATCAAGCAAAGATTATTCTGAATAAAGTGGAGGCTGTTTTGAAAAAAGCTGGGGGTATACGAGCCAGTTTTGATGGAAGCAGTAAGGGTCTGTTATTGATGAATGAAGAAAAATTCTATTTGAACTGCAATGGAATACAAACATGGTATAATGGGAAGACACAATGGAGTTATATAGCTGATTCCGAAGAAGTGAATATCAGCAACCCTACTTTAGAGGAACTACAGAGTATCAACCCATACATTTTGATGCAAACCTACAAGAAAGGTTACAAGTATCAATATCATGGTACAAAAAACATAAATGGCAGAAAAGGTTATGAAATAGAATTGATACCTCAAGAACAATCCAGTTTCTCCTCCATTATTCTATTTATATCCGAAAGTTATTTGCCATTGAACATCAAAATCATATCCGATTCACAAGAGCCGTTTGAATTTAAAATTACTTCGTACCAACAGCACCAACGGTTAAGTGACAAGACTTTTGAATTTGATATCAAACAATATCCACAAGTTGAAATTATAGATTTAAGATAACCATAAAATTACTTGGAAAATAATTAGATTATGAATACAGAAAAAGTAAAATGCTTAATAATTGGATCAGGACCTGCTGGTTATACCGCAGCTATTTATATAGGAAGAGCTAATCTCTCCCCTGTTTTATATGAAGGATTGCAACCAGGAGGACAGTTGACCATCACTACCGAAGTTGAAAACTTTCCTGGATACCCGGAAGGAATTGGAGGTACCCAATTGATGGACGATCTTAGGGCACAAGCAGAACGGTTTGGAGTAGAAATCCGTACAGGAATTGTGACTAAAGTGGATTTCAGTGAACGTCCTTACAAGATTACCATCGATGACGAAAAAGAATTGTTAGCCGAAACCGTTATTATCTCTACAGGCGCATCAGCTAAATATTTAGGCTTGGAAGATGAACAGAAATATGCAGGAATGGGAGTCAGTGCCTGCGCTACTTGCGACGGATTTTTCTATCGCAAGAAGACAGTAGCCGTTGTAGGAGGTGGTGATACAGCATGCGAAGAAGCCATTTACCTGGCAAGTCTTGCCAAACAAGTATATCTGATTGTACGCAAGCCTTACCTCAGAGCTTCACAGATCATGCAGGAACGTGTTATGAATCATCCCAAAATACAAGTATTGTTTGAACACAACGCTACAGGATTGTTTGGTGAGAACGGTGTAGAAGGCGTTCATCTGGTTAAGCGTAAAGGAGAAGCCGATGAAGAACATTATGATATAGCCATCGACGGATTTTTCTTGGCCATCGGGCATAAACCGAATTCGGATGTGTTCAAGCCATGGATAGAAACTGATGAAGTAGGATATATTCTGACCGAGGAAGGAACTCCCCGAACAAAAGTACCGGGAGTGTTTGCAGCAGGTGATGTAGCCGATCCACACTACCGTCAGGCCATTACTGCCGCAGGAAGCGGTTGCAAGGCTGCTATTGAAGCCGAAAGATTTTTATCAGCCAACGGATTATTATAAAAAAACAGCTAACGCATGTAGTTTTTTATAGCATACATTCGTCTAATCTACAAATCAATTATACAAAAACGAATAAAAGAAAATGAAAAAAATGATGAAAGGAATGTTGGTTGCCCTGACCTTATTGGGAACCTCATTAATTGCGTCTGCCCAACAGATGCCTCCTCTCCCTATTGATCCGAACGTACGTATCGGTAAATTGGATAATGGACTTACTTACTACATTCGACACAATGAATTACCCGAAAACCGTGCAGATTTTTACATCGCCCAGAAGGTTGGTTCCATCTTGGAAGAAGATAATCAACGAGGATTGGCACACTTTTTGGAACACATGTGTTTCAATGGTACAACTCATTTCCCAGGTAAAGGAATCATCAATTGGTTAGAAACTATCGGTGTGCGTTTCGGACAAAATCTGAATGCTTACACAAGTATTGAAGAAACCGTATACAACATTTCGAATGTACCGGTTATCCGTGAAAGCATTGTAGATTCTTGTTTGCTTATTCTACACGATTGGGCCAATGATTTGACATTAGACCCGAAAGAAATAGACAATGAACGTGGGGTTATCCATGAAGAATGGCGAAGCAGACAAAATGCCATGATGAGAATGTACGAACAAATTTTCCCAAAATGTTATCAGGAAAGCAAATACGCTTATCGTATGCCTATCGGTATAATGGAAGTTGTGGATAACTTCCCTCATCAAGCATTGAGAGATTATTACGAAAAATGGTATCGTCCAGACCAACAAGGTATTATTGTGGTTGGTGATATTGATGTGGATCAAATCGAAAACAAGATTAAAGAAATGTTCTCACACATCGAAATGCCCGAAAATCCCGCTAAGCGCGAATACCTTCCGGTTCCCGACAACAAAGAACCTATCGTAGCTATTGCCAAGGATAAGGAACAGACTTCCACCACTCTCTATATTTGGCATAAGCATCCTGCATTTCCTAACGAAATGAAGAATACCATGGCATACTTCGTACAGAACTACATGATGTCTATGGCGGTGAGCATGTTGAATACCCGTTTAGGAGAAATGGTTCAGAAAGCTAATCCTCCTTTTATCAGTGCCGGTGTGGGTGATGGTGACTTTTTAGTGGCAAAAACAACTCAAGCGTTTATCGGTATGGTCAATTCCAAAGAAGATGGAATTGAAACTGCCTTCTCCGCTTTGATACGAGAAATGGAACGTGCCCGCAAATTTGGCTTCACCGCTTCTGAATATGAACGTGCAAAGGCTAATTATATGACGAGCGTAGAATCGGCATACAATGAACGAAACAAAGTGAAGAATGGATCATATGTCAATGAATATGTTCGCCACTTTATTGACAACGAACCAATTCCTGGTATTGAAAACGAATATGCCATCATCAACCAATTTGTACCACAAATTACGGTAGAGATGATTAATACACTCCTCCCTCAACTTATCAAGGAAGAAAATATTGTCATCAATATCTTTGGTCCCGACAAAGAAGGTATGGTATATCCAACCGAACAGGAATTATTGGATATCATGATGAAGACCAAAGCGGAAGACATCACAGCCTACGAAGACAAAGTTTCTGACGAACCTTTAATGACCGAAAAGCCTGCACCTGGACAAATCATTAAAACTGAAGAAGGTCCATTCGGTTCTACAGTATTGACTCTTTCCAACGGTATACGTGTCGTTGTTAAATCTACAGATTTCAAGGCAGACCAAATAATTATGCGTGCCTTCAGCCCAGGTGGTACTTCTGTATTCGGCACCGATGATGTTCTGCAGACTAAGGTATTGGACGAAGTTATCGGTTTAGGCGGTGTCGGTAAATTCAGTAATGTAGAATTGTCCAAAGTGCTTGCCGGCAAGAAAGCAAGCGGTGGAACTTCTGTAGGAACCATGTCGGAAGGTGCTTCCGGTAACTGTTCTCCTAAATATTTGGAAACAATGCTGCAATTGGTATACTTAGGCTTTACTGCTCCAAGAATGGACCAGGAAGCATTTGAGTCTTACAAGCAACGTGCCAAGGCAGCCATGGCCAATCAAGAAGCGAACCCGATGACAGCCTTATCAGACACACTTACCTATGCATTATATGGCGATCATCCTATGGCTTTACGCATTAAGGCCGACATGATAGACCAAATCGACTATAACAAAATTATGGAAATGTATAAGAATCGTTTTGAAGATGCCAGCGACTTTACATTCCTGTTTGTGGGTAACATCAATTTGGAAGAAGCAAAACCTTTAATTGAAACTTATTTAGGAGGTTTGCCTGCTACCAACAGAAACGAAACGTTCAAGGATTTGGGATTGGATATCCGTAAAGGTACTTATAAGAAAGTATTCGATAAGAAGCAACAAACCCCTATGGCAACTGTTGTGGTTGTAAATAGCGGTAAGTGCGACTATAACATGAAGAATAAAATCATGATGACATGTCTTACCCGTATTATGAATCTTGTATATACAGAAGAAGTACGTGAAAAGGAAGGTGGTACTTACGGTGTAAGCATCAGTGGACAATTAGGGAAATATCCTACAGAAGAAGCTCTTATCCAGATTACTTTCAACACCGATCCAGCCAAACGTGAAAAGATGGTCGACATTATTCTTGAAGAATTGCGTAAAGTAGCTAAAGATGGTCCGAATAAAGAACATTTGACTAAAGTGAAAGAAGCAATGATCAAGCAACATGCCGAAAGTATCAAGGAAAACAGTTATTGGTTAGGTGCTTTGAATGAATATTACTGGAACGGAATAGATGTAAACAACAACTATGAAGAATTGGTGAATGGAGTAACCGTAAAAGACATCAAGAAGTTCGCCAAGAAGTTCCTCAAGCAAGGTAATTCCATAGAAGTGAGCATGACCGATGAATCTGCCAAATAATCGTAAAGATGTTCCTTTATAAGATAATCAAGAAAAATCAGAAACTTGCAGCAAAGCGGAATCCGGCATTCGATACCAACCGTTTTGCCAAGTTCCTGATGTACTTTATGGCTGTCTATTGGGCAGCCATACTTTTGTTTTTAGGTGTGATGCTTCCTGCTCTTTTCGAAGGAGTTGTACCCAATATGGAACCTTATCACATCATGAATCAGGGATTCGTATACGTAATGTTTGCCGACTTCCTCATCCGTTTTATGGGGCAACCGGCTGTAGCTCAGGAATTGAAGCCCTACTTGTTAATGCCGGTCAAGAAAAACCGATTGATTGATACTTTTCTTATCCAGTCGGGGTTGAGTGGATTTAACTTCATATGGTTCTTTACCTATGTACCTTTTGCTTTCCTGACCATAATCCGTTTCTACGGTTTTGGAGGTATGTTCCTCTATCTGATAGGAATATGGATGCTATTTGTTTTGAACAACTATTGGTATCTGCTTTGCAAGATGCTGATGAGTGAAAAGACCATTTGGTATCTGCTTCCAGTAGCGGTATATGGTGCATTGGGCTGTGCCGAATTTTTATTGGATGGCCTGCCTATCAGCCGTTTCACCATGAACTTAGGCGAAGGTTTCATTGAAGGCAATCCTTTGAGTTTCTTGTTTGTATTGGCCATTATCGTAGCTTTATTTGTGCTTAACCGCGAAATCCAGAAAAAATTGCTTTACGATGAAATATCAAAAGTAAAGGATACCAAGATGAAACATGTATCCGAATACAAATTCCTGGACAAATATGGTGATGTAGGTGAATACATCCGTTTGGAATTGAAACTCATCGCAAGAAACAAGACGGTCAAGGCACAATTTCGTATGGCCTTTATTATCATGATTGGTTTTTCTATGGTAGTAGCCTTTACAGATGTCTATGATGGTACCGGCATGATTACTTTTCTTTGTGCCTATAACTATCTGTTGTTGCCCATTATGACCTTGGGACAGGTTATGACTTTTGAAGGGAACTACATAGACGGACTGATGAGCCGTAAGGAATCCATCTATAATTTGCTACGTGCCAAATATTACTTGACTACTCTTATTATTGTGTTTCCGTTGTTCTTCATGTTATTCCCCGTATACAAAGGAAAGATAACCCTCCTCATGGCTTTTGCCTATCTGATATTTACGGTAGGTGTGGTATTCTTCCTGTTGTTGCAATTGGCTGTATACAATACCCGGACCCTTCCTCTCAACAGTACAATTATGAAGAGTAACAAGACCAGCACCACTGCTCAAATGATTATTATGGCTTTGGCTATGGGGGTTCCCCTCATATTGGATTCGCTGTTCACAACTCTATTCTCTGAAACAGTAGCCTATACCCTACTTACGGTTATCGGATTAGCATTCATCGCTACCCATAACATCTGGATAAAGAATATCTATAACCGATTCATGAAACGCCGCTATGAAAACATGGAGGCTTTCCGTGCATCAAGATAAGCAATACTATATGGAAATTAAAATAGAACAACTCAAAAAATGTTTTGGCGAAAAAGTAGCTGTAGACATTGACCAATATACCATTCAAAGTGGAGACATGATTGGTTTGGTAGGAAATAACGGAGCAGGGAAAACAACCCTTTTCCGCTTGATGCTCGACTTGTTGAAAGCCGACAACGGCTCGGTACATATCGGCGAAACCAACGTAGCCCAGAATGAAGAATGGAAAGCCCATACCGGAGCCTTTATTGACGATGGTTTCTTGATAGATTACCTTACTCCCGAAGAATATTTCGAATTTGTGGGCAAAATGTATGGCATGAAGAAAGAAGAAGTAAACGAACGGGTAGCCAAATTCGAACGTTTCATGAATGGCGAAGTGATTGGTCATAAGAAGTTGATACGTGACTATTCGGCCGGTAACAAGCAGAAAATCGGTATCATCTCCGCCATGCTTCACCAACCACAAGTATTGATTCTCGATGAGCCGTTCAACTTTCTCGATCCCAGTTCACAATCGGTCATCAAACACTTGCTGAAGGAATACAACCAAGAGACAGGAGCCACCATCCTTGTATCCAGCCATAATCTGGAACATACTGTAGATGTATGTCCACGCATTGCATTGATGGAACACGGACACATCATCCGTGATATTGACAATGGTGACTATTCTGCCAAGCAAGAATTGGAAGAATATTTTAATGTAACTGCATAAAAAAGAGGCAAAAACATTTTGCCGATACAAATTAAAAATGTAATTTTGCAGCCGATTTGAGTCCGTGGAGGTAGAAAAGTAATCTCACGAAGAGATTCACCTTGCGGAAAAAACCGTTTAATATTAATAAATAATGTACGTAATTGTAGAAATTAACGGTCAACAGTACAAAGCTGAAGAAGGCAAGAAGCTGTTTGTTCACCACATTCAGAATGCTGAAAACGGTGCTACTGTTGAATTTGAAAAAGTGTTGTTGGTAGACAACAACGGTACTGTAACTGTAGGTGCTCCTACTGTTGAAGGTGCTAAAGTCGTTTGTGAAGTAGTTTCTCCGTTGGTAAAGGGTGACAAAGTCCTCGTATTCCACAAGAAGAGAAGAAAAGGTTACAGAAAACTGAACGGTCACCGTCAACAGTTTACAGAAGTAACTATTAAACAAGTAATTGCTTAACCCTTAAAAAGTAAGAAGACATGGCACATAAGAAAGGTGTTGGTAGTTCAAAGAACGGCCGCGAATCAGCAAGTAAGAGATTAGGCGTTAAGATATACGGTGGTCAGTCATGCAAGGCTGGTAACATCATCGTTCGTCAAAGAGGTACTGAATTCCATCCTGGTAACAACATCGGTATGGGTAAGGATCACACTCTTTTCGCTTTGGTAGATGGTACAGTTAACTTCAAGGTAGGTCGCGAAGACAAGAGAATCGTCTCTGTTATTCCTGCTGTTGAAGCATAACCAGTTACATAAAAAACGTATTGAAGAGGATGTACTGTACATCCTCTTTTTTTTATCCGTAATGATGTTCCAAAACATACGTATCTTTTGTTCAAACGTTCCGTATCTTTTAATCAAAAGATACGTATGTTTTTTTAAAAAGATACGGAACGTTTTTAATACAATTATGCTTCAAAAATAACCGGTTTACATAGAATCCTATTATTTTTTTATCTATCTTTGCGTTTTATTAGGAATTAAGTCAAAAAGAAGAAAGTTATATGCTTACTATCAAACAAATTACAGACAATACCGAAGCCGTTATCCGCGGCTTGGAAAAGAAGCACTTCAAGAATGCCAAGGAAACCATTGAGCAAGTGCTCGCCTACAATGACCAAAGACGTAATGCGCAGAATCAATTAGATAAGAACCTTGCCGAAGTGAATGCCATATCAAAATCCATCGGTATGCTCATGAAGGAAGGTAAGAAAGAAGAAGCAGAGGCAGCTAAAGCCCGCGTAGCCGAATTCAAGGAAGCCAGTAAATCGCTTCAGGCCGAAATGGACAAGGCTCAAGAAGACTTGACCAACCTGCTTTATACCATTCCCAACATTCCATACGATGAAGTACCCGAAGGGAAAGTGGCAGAAGACAATGTGGTAGAAAAGACAGGCGGCATGGAAACTCCACTTCCTGAAAATGCACTTCCCCATTGGGAATTGGCTAAGAAGTACGACCTGATTGATTTTGATTTGGGAGTAAAGATTACCGGTGCCGGATTCCCTGTTTACAAAGGAAAAGGAGCCCAACTCCAACGTGCACTTATTAATTTCTTCCTGGACGAAGCAAGAAAAGCCGGTTATACAGAAATCATGCCTCCTACGGTAGTTAATGCCGCTTCCGGATATGGTACCGGTCAGTTGCCCGACAAAGAAGGACAGATGTACCACTGCCAATTGGATGATCTGTATTTGATTCCTACTGCCGAAGTTCCGGTAACCAACATCTACCGCGATGTGATTTTAGATGAAAAGCAATTGCCCATCAAGAATTGTGCTTACACCCAATGTTTCCGTCGCGAAGCCGGTTCATACGGTAAGGATGTGCGTGGTTTGAATCGTTTGCACGAATTCTCGAAAGTGGAAATCGTTCGCATAGACAAGCCCGAACATAGTAAAGAATCACACAAAGAAATGTTGGCACACGTAGAAGGTTTGTTGCAAAAGTTGGAACTCCCCTATCGTATCCTTCGCCTTTGCGGAGGTGACATGAGTTTCACCGCAGCCCTTTGCTTCGACTTCGAAGTATATTCAGAAGCACAGAAGCGCTGGTTGGAAGTCAGTTCGGTATCCAACTTCGACACCTATCAGGCCAATCGCTTGAAATGCCGTTACCGTACCGCTGAAAAAAAGACCGAACTTTGCCATACGTTGAACGGTTCTGCATTGGCATTACCACGTATCGTAGCCGCTTTGTTGGAAAACAATCAGACACCGGAAGGTATCCGTATCCCCAAAGCGCTTGTTCCCTATTGCGGTTTCGATTTGATCGACTAATTAACGTCAACAATCATACCAAGGAGGATTTCTATCAAAGAGTCCTCCTTTTTTGTTTTATGATGTCACTTCATTCAGAAAAAATGTTAAATGAATACATTTATCAAATATATTAACTAATTTTGAACAATCTAAAAATTAACTGCAATCATCAATAGGTATGAATGGTATTGGAAAAATCCGGATGTTCGTCATAGGCATAATAGGCACAGTTGGCCTATTATCTGCCCAAACAACAAGCAATCCTACCACACCTTTATCTTTTGATGTCCATA
Source organism: Bacteroides sp. (assembly GCA_015060765.1). GTDB lineage: Bacteria > Bacteroidota > Bacteroidia > Bacteroidales > Bacteroidaceae > Phocaeicola. The sequence goes on along the minus strand of SUXW01000020.1, from coordinate 26,794 downwards.
CATGGAATTTTGGCGAGATAGACGAAGCATCGGGAAAAGTCAGCCACACCTTTACTTATACCAATACTTCCCACCGTCCTATCGTCATCGAGCATGTTAAAATGAGTTGCGGATGTACAACCGCTTCCTATTCCAAAGCACCACTTTTACCGGGCAGGACAGAAGAAATGGTTATCACTTTCGACCCTACCAAACAACCAGGCAGATTTCATAAGACCATCCAAATCACAACAGATAAAGGGAAAGCCCTATACAATATCCATCTCACCGGTCAAGTCAACCCACGTATTCTGAAAGTAGATGAACAATATCCATATCGTTTATCCCCTAAAGGTTTACAACTGGATGCTGTCAAAGCAAAATTAGGTTATGTATATCCAGAAAAAGGACAAAAGAAGATTATTCATCTGATTAACACATCCGAAAAAGAAATCTTTCTTCAGATTAAGTCAATCGGAACCAATAGTGGCAAACTGAAGATAGACTATCCCACTACCTTAAAGCCCAATGAAAAAGGGATGCTGGTTCTATCTTACCCATACAAAAGGTCAGAACAGTATTATGGCACCATGACAGATACTTTAGAAGTATCCGTCAAAGGTGTGAAACAAACCCAACTGATACAAGTCAGTGGAATTGCCGTCGAAGAAACGGACAAGACCCAAAAGGTCCATCCCCAATTCCGCTATCAACCTTCGATGGTGAATTTCGGGAATAAAACGAGTAACGAACCATGCAGCGCCACTATCCAACTGTACAATGATGGAAAAGCCCCTCTGATTATACGAAAGGTAGAATGTACACCTGGATGCACCATTGATTTGAGTAAAGGAACCACCATCGGTCCCGGCAAGCAGAAAAGTATTACGTTGAGGTTCACCCCTTCCTCCCATTTGAAAGGGAATCAAACCGGAGGAATTTCCATCATAACCAACGATCCGAATCGTCCCCTACGTGAAATAAGATATAAAATAAATATAAAGTAACCCTAATTATCAACTTAAACAATCATGATGAAATCTAAAAAATTTCTTGGTGTTGCCATCATAGCATCGCTATTGGCAAGCTCATGTACGGAGAAGTATGACTATCCGTTCCAAAATCCCAACCTAACGGTTGAAGAACGTACTGAAAACCTCGTTTCATTACTTACCTTGGAAGAAAAAGTAAGTATGATGATGAACCGCTCCATGGCCATCGAACGTCTGGGCATTCCTGCATACAATTGGTGGGGAGAAGCCTGCCACGGACTGATGGGTGTGGCCGATGTAACGGTATTTCCACAATCCATTGCACTGGCCGCTACATTCGATGACGAATCGCAATTGGCTACCTATACTATGGTATCCGATGAAGCACGTGGACGTTATAACTCCCTGCCTCGTGACGGTGACATCGGTCCGTATGTGTCAGCTATTCCTAACCTTACATTCTGGGCACCTAACGTAAATATTTTCCGTGACCCTCGCTGGGGACGCGGACAGGAAACTTATGGTGAAGACCCTTTCCTGATGTCAAGAATGGGACTCAACGTAGTAAAGGGAATGCAAGGTGACGATGAAAAGTATTACAAGACCCATGCTTGCGCCAAGCATTACGGTGTACATAGCGGTCCCGAACCTCTTCGTCATGAATTCAATGCTGTAGTTTCCATGCGCGATTTGTGGGAAACATACATGCCCGCTTTCGAGACATTGGTCGTTGACGGTAATGTACGTGAAGTAATGTGTGCCTACAGTGCATACGAAGGCGACCCTTGTTGTTCCAATGAACGTCTTTTGATAGACATTCTCCGCAACCGTTGGGGATTCGACGGTCTGGTAGTAAGCGACTGTGACGCTATCAACGACTTGTATGTACCAGGACGTCACGAGTCACACGAAGATGCCGCTTCGGCCAGTGCCGATGCCGTATTGTCGGGTACCGATCTGGAATGTGGAAAGAGTTACCAATCTCTGCTTGAGAGTGTTGAACGTGGCCTGATAAGCGAATCCGATCTCGACGTATCCCTTCGTCGTATCATTTCAGAACGTATCAAGTTGGGTATGTTCGACCCTGACAATATGAATCCATATTCAAAGATTCCTGGAAGTGTAGTCGACTGCCAAAAGCATCGTGACCATGCTTTGAAGGTGGCTCAAGAAGGTATCGTTTTATTGAAAAACCAGAACAACATCCTCCCGTTGAGCAAAGATATCAAAACCATTGCTGTGGTAGGTCCGAATGCTCACGACTCCATCATGATCAGAGGTAACTATAGCGGTACTCCAACGCATCAAGTTACTATCCTTCAAGGTATTCAGAACAAGTTGCCGAATGCCAACATCATTTACGAACGCGGTAGTGAAATTGAAAGTGAATATCTGCAAGTACCTCAAATCATGAACGTGAAGAGCGGTGATGCCAAGGGATTTGTTGCCAAGTACTACAACAATACAGAATGGTCGGGCGAACCTATCAAGACTGTCAACGTTGAATCCATTGATTTCCGTACCGAAGGAGGTTACGGTTTTGGCGACGGAGTTCCAACCTATGATTTTACCGCCCAATATTCAGGTACATACACACCTGATTTTACCGGTACCCTTTGTTTCTCTATTCGTGCCAACAATTTCGTGTTGAACGTAAACGGAAAGAAAATAGGTGAATATGCACCACGTCCATTATCATTTACTTTCACTCCGGGTATGCAACTTACTGAAGAACAACAAAAAGAATTGCGTGAATCATTTAGAGGACGCCGTGGTTCCCTTCTTTCTATGGACGTAAAAGAAGGAGAAACTTATGAAATCGAGATTGATTACAAATCGGCTGCACAAGGAACCGTATCCAACATATTTGTAGATTTGTACGAACGTAAGCTGGCACAATTCGACGATTTAAAAGAAAAGGTAAAAGATGCCGATGCTATCATTTACGTAGGTGGTATTACCCCATCACAGGAAGGAGAAGGACACGAACGTGCAACCATTGAACTTCCAGCCGTTCAAAGACGATTCCTGCAAGCTATGCGTGAAACAGGTAAACCGGTAATATATGTCAACTGTTCGGGCAGTTGCGTAGGTTTCGAAGGTATCGAACACGCATACGACGCTTTGCTCCAAGCATGGTATCCCGGTCAGGAAGGCGGTACTGCAGTAGCCGACGTAATCTTCGGTGACTTCAACCCATCAGGCAAATTGCCGGTTACTTTCTACAAGTCGACTGCCCAGTTGCCTGAATTTACCGACTACAACATGGACAATCGTACTTATCGTTATTTCAAGGGCGAACCCATGTACGCATTCGGTTATGGTTTAAGTTATACCGACTTTACTTTTGGCGATGCCCAACTCTCGGCCAACAGCATCAAAGCAGGTGAAAGTGTGGAGATCACCATCCCAGTAACCAATGCAGGTAAATTGGACGGTGCCGAAGTTATACAAGTATATGTAAAGAGTCTGACCAATCCAGACGCCCCAATCAAATCCTTGAAAGGCTATGTACGCAAAGACATTGGTGCCGGACAGACCGAAAACATTACTATGACTCTCGAACCAGAATCATTCGCTTATTATAGCGAAAAGGCAGATGGTCTGGAAGTGTTCCCTGGTAAATACCAGATTCTCTACGGTAACTCATCACGAGATATCGATTTGAAAGCAATCGACTTTACCGTAGAATAATTCGAAAAGAAAAATAAAAGTGGATGTGCAAAACACATCCACTTTTTTTTTATATCCAAGTAGCTCGACGCCATAAATCCTCAAACGGACCACGTTGATGGCTCTTTAACCACCATCGACAGAAAACGTATTGCAAACATACAAAAGCAATACCTATCAACAAACTGAAAGTGTGTCCGCAATATTGATACAATCCAAATCCCCATCCATAAAACAACATCGCACCAAAAATGGATTGGGTCAGGTAATTCGTCAGACTCATTTTCCCATAAGGAGCTATCCAAATAAGCTTCTTACCTCCCTTTGTACAATGATACAACCATGTAATGCCAGATACATAGAAAAACATCATGGATAGATTCATCCACATTTTCAACATAATACCCAAAGAATGAGAAACACAGGCATTATGAATCATGGAAGGAATGTACTCTTGCATGGGATATAGCACAACAAATCCAAGCAAAGAATAAATCATCATCCTTTTCCATAAAATACGGTTATCGCCTTCATCATATAAAAAACGGTATCGGCCTATGATGATACCCATCACAAACAAAAAGACCGTTTGAGTCATCCTACCGTTTTCAATCGCCCATTGGAAATTGGCAAGCAATCCGTATTTCAGGCTAACCCAGGCAACCTCACCAAAAGAACCATCTATCTGGGCAGGTACGATAGCACTATAAGCCTCGTTAGCACCTAAATTAAGTGGTTGCAGTTCCGGATTGAGTATTCCACCAACCAAATAGACTAATTCTATTGGTTGAAGCATAAAGAAGAGAGCAATGCCCATCAGTACTTTATTACTCAACCGAATGAAAGGTAAAACAAACAAGCCACAAACAGCATAGACCAACAAGATATCTCCATTATAGAACAACAAATCAAACACCCCCCATAGCGCCAACAGAATCATCCGCCATACAAAACGAGAACGAAAATCTTTTCCTTTCTGTGCTTGATTATCATGTTGTACAAAAAAGCTGAAACCAAATAACAAGGAAAAGATGGCATACATCTTGTTGGCCAACCAGAAAAATACAAAGTCCCAAACAGCATGGTCCATAGAAGTCAGTTCAGGAAACACATAGAAATTCAAATGTTCCAAAAAATGAATGATCACAATACCACCAATAGCTAGTCCACGAAGAATATCGGCCGCGTCTACACGGGTATTGGGTAATTTTGAGGGAGAGTAGCTATACATAAATAATATATTGATAAATTTATGCAAATATACATCTTTTACTCTAATATTTATTAACAAGTTTCTTTTGATATTAAATAATTAGCAGTATCTTTGCAAAACAATCAATTTGAAAGTAAATAAATCAATATAACAACAAAAATACAGAGCTATGAATAAAATCATTAGCAAAGAACAATTTTCAGAGAAAGTCTTCAAGTTAGAGATTGAAGCTCCTTTGATTGCCAAATCACGTCGTGCAGGTCACTTCGTGATTGTACGTGTAGATGAAAAAGGTGAACGTATGCCGCTGACCATTGCAGGATCTGACTTGGATAAAGGTACCATTACATTGGTAGTGCAGACTGTAGGTTTGTCATCTACAAAATTGTGTAACCTCAATGTAGGCGACTACGTACTTGATGTTGTCGGTCCGCTTGGCCAAGCAACTCATATACAAAACTACGGTACGGTAGTATGTGCCGGTGGTGGTGTGGGTGTGGCACCTATGCTTCCCATCATTCAAGCGTTGAAAGCTGCCGGAAACAAAGTGATTTCCGTACTGGCCGGACGAAGCAAGGATTTGATTATTCTTGAAAATGAAGTACGCGCTTCCTCCGATGAAGTCATTATCATGACCGACGATGGTTCTTATGGAACCAAGGGCCTCGTAACCGAAGGTATCGAAAGTGTCATCAAGCGTGAAAAGGTGGACAAGTGTTTTGCTATCGGTCCGGCTATCATGATGAAATTCTGCTGCTTGCTGACCAAGAAATATGAAATACCGACTGATGTTTCACTAAACACCATCATGGTAGATGGTACCGGTATGTGTGGTGCCTGCCGTATCACCGTAGGTGGTAAAACCAAGTTCGTTTGCGTGGACGGTCCCGAATTTGACGGTCACCAAGTGGACTTCGATGAAATGTTCAAGCGTATGGGTTCCTTCAAGGATGTGGAACGTGAAGAAATGAGTCACTTGGAACAACATGTCTGCAAAGTAGATGCTTCTATTGAAAAAACAGAAGAAGCTTCTGCAACTATAGAAAAGAAAGAACAGACTCCGATGGAAGTGCTGTTGGACAGAAAGGCTCCTTGGCGTGAAGAACTCCGTAAGAGTATGAAACCAAAGGAACGTACGGCTATTCCTCGTTGCCCGATGAATGAACTTGACCCGGTGTATCGTGCTACGACGCGTACTGAAGAGGTAAATACCGGTTATACCAAGGAACAGGCATTGACTGAAGCCAAGAGATGTCTGGACTGTGCCAATCCCACTTGTATGCAAGGTTGCCCCGTAAGTATCAACATACCTTCGTTCATTAAGAATGTGGAACGTGGTGAATTCCTCGAAGCAGCCCGTGTATTGAAACATACTTCTGCCCTTCCAGCGGTTTGCGGTCGCGTTTGTCCTCAAGAAAAGCAATGCGAAAGCCAATGTATTCATTTGAAGATGAACGAACCAGCCGTAGCTATCGGCAACCTTGAACGTTTCGTTGCTGATTATGAACGCGAAAGCGGCAACATCAGTTTACCGGAGATTGCACCAGCCAATGGTATCAAGGTAGCTGTAGTAGGTTCCGGTCCTGCAGGTTTGAGTTTTGCCGGCGACATGATCAAGTCCGGTTATGACGTAACTGTCTTCGAAGCCTTGCACGAAATTGGTGGTGTATTGAAATATGGTATTCCCGAATTCCGTTTGCCTAACAAGATTGTAGATGTAGAAATCAACAACCTTGAAAAGATGGGAGTAAACTTTGTGAAAGACTGTATTGTTGGAAAGACTATCAGTGTGGAAGAACTTCAAGAACAAGGTTTCAAAGGTATTTTCGTAGCATCGGGTGCCGGTTTGCCTAACTTCATGAATATTCCGGGTGAAAACAGTGTGAATATCATGTCATCCAATGAATACCTTACTCGCGTAAACTTGATGGATGCTTCGAATCCCGAAACCGACACTCCTATCAACCCAGCCAAGAGTGTAATGGTAGTAGGTGGTGGTAACACCGCAATGGACTCTTGTCGTACAGCCAAACGCCTGGGTGCTGAAAAAGTATTCATCGTTTACCGTCGTAGTGAAGCCGAAATGCCGGCCCGTCTGGAAGAAGTGAAGCATGCCAAGGAAGAAGGTATTGAATTCCTTACGCTTCATAACCCATTGGAATACATTGCCGATGAAAAGGGTGCCGTGAAGCAAGTAGTTCTTCAGAAGATGGAATTGGGTGAACCCGATGCATCAGGCCGTCGTAGTCCGGTAGCTATCCCTGGAGCAACCGTTACCCTCGATATCGACATGGCCGTAGTAGCCGTAGGTGTATCGCCTAATCCCATTGTGCCGACTTCCATCAAGGGATTGGAACTTGGTCGCAAGAACACCATTGCCGTCAATGAAAAGATGCAATCATCCATCCCGACCATTTTTGCCGGTGGTGATATTGTACGTGGTGGCGCAACCGTCATTCTTGCTATGGGCGATGGTCGCAAGGCTGCAGCTTCTATGCATGAGATGTTAAGTAAGTAAAACTAATCCTATTATACAATCCGACCGTTTACACTTAGCAAACGGTCGGATTTTCTTATTGATTACGTTTGATTGATTTTGTTACTCAAGACTTTAAAATCCTCAACAACAGATTTCTGATTATTCTTATTTTTAACCATATATAACTCAGCCATCGCCATTGCCAACTATTTACAGATATGATTTTCCCTGATGGCCTAACTATCATTTGGACTTTACCAATGACATCGTCAATAGAACATTCTTCTTTAGCAATATATGAACCATCCCCTTGTATATACAGACGATTCCCCTCTCTACGTATAATACGATGCAACAAATACTTTCCTTTATATCGGAAAAGGACAATATCCATTGGTGACAATTCATCACCTACACAAGGATATAACACAATATCATCCTTATTGTCCCGAAGCAAAGGAGACATCGAATCTCCTTTTATTCGGAACTGTACTTTACGTCCATTTGATATTTCATCTTCAACCAGGTTGAAGAATGCATCATTAGGAATTTGATTCATCTGCACAACAACTTGCCGCAAATCCTTTTTCCAGATTGACAACAATGACCTTCACTTCTGGAGCTTGATACTTGAAAGATTCCACCTTTTTCATAATTACATCAATTTTTAATAAGAATACGTTATCATAGATTGTCTGTTCACCCTTCATACAGACTGAAAACCATGCAAATTTAAGGAATTTAATTATATAATACTATTAAATAATATCTGAATTAACGTTTCATAAACAATCATTAAAAGTTACCAATAAACGACAATTAAAACAAACGGTAACACTATATAACAGAGAATTAAATACACTTAACAATAAGCAATCTAATTTTGTGACCATTAATTAAGAAAAAAAGAATACTAATCAAATGGTCTTACGAATCTGCATGAGTCTGTTGTTGGGACTTTTGAGCATCCATGCATCAAAAGCCCAACTTAGCAAGCGTGATTCTATCCGACTGAAACAACTTTTGGAAAGCGACGAAGAAATCAAACTCAATCCGGAAGCCGTAAAGAATATCCAGTTCAATTTTGCGCCCAACATCAACGAAATGCAAAAACCTAAAATGGTAGAAGACAAGCCTTGGATGGAGTTCGACCAAAGTCTCCCCAAAAGTTTCAATGACACCACCACTTTCAAGAAACGTAAATTCATCCGTTTGCTTCCCTACACCGTCTATACCAGATGGAATGAAGATCCAGTAAACGATAAATTCATTACATCAAGGACTGATACCATGACCATTCGGATGAAACTGGATATCGAAAAGATCAAGCCACTTCCTGGTATGGAACATGGTTATCGGGTGGTTCCCGGAGGGATGGACCAAAGTGTAACTCCAAGCAACAACCCAATTGTAGGCTTCGATGCGGACAAAGCCTTGTTCGAAATTTTCACCAAACGTGGAAGAGCCATCAGACGCAATCGGGAAAAGGCTAAGGCATGGAAAATATACAAAGACTATGTACCTACCAAGGAAGATTCTTTGAAATGGTTTGGAAACAAAAAGCGCATCCCAAAGAATACGCTCATTATAGAAAAGGATTCATTATTTCATAAAGACGAAATAAACCGCCAGAATGAGACAGACGAAAGCGGCCAAATGGTTCCAATGCAAAGATTCCCCCTTGAAGAATACCGTAGTAAAGACGGTAAAGATGATTAAGGTTATCACTTCCTGCATTACTTTCAGTTGCATCAACGTGAAAGGTCCTCCGTTTTCAACAAAGCCGATACGGTTGGCGGGAACTTGGAATACATATTCAAAAAAGGCAATACTCCAAGAAAAAGCAACCACACCAATCAGCGGTAAAGAATCAAACCAACTGAAGGTTTGCTTCATCTTCAAATGTCCATACCAGGCAAAAGTCATGAATATATTGGAAACGACCAATAATCCAATTGTCCAAAATGCTTTCATATTTATATTATTGTTTATCCGGTAATAATTCTTCCTGTACATTCGTCATGCTTCCCCAAAGGCTGTAACGAGCTTCGGGATTAAGCGACTCCAACTGTTTCAACACCCCTTTCATGTCCGTCCGGTTGCTATCCTTCTCGTAAGGGCAATTCTTGATCTGCTTCCTGAAGCTACGTATCTTTGCCATTTCCTCCAAATCGCTTTCGTGTACCAAACACATGGGACGGATGATTGTCATATCAAACTTCTTCATCATCAGTTTGGGAGGCATAGTACTGAAAGCACCTTGAAAGGTAAGGTTCATCAGAAGCGTTTCGAGTATATCGTCCATGTGATGTCCTAACGCAATCTTGTTGCATCCCATTTCCTTTGCTACGGTAAACAGAGCCTTCCTCCTATTCCATGAACAAAGGAAACATGGCGATTTACGAGTATCAGTAGAAGGATCGAAAGACGTTTCGTAGTGTACAAACGGTACATTCCAAGAAGCGGCATATTCCTTCAGATAGTCCAAATCGGCCTGATACGGAATGTTGGACATGGAAACATGAACGGCAACTACAGAAAATCTGGGTTTGAGAATGCGTGAGCGTTTGGCTAGTAGTTCCAATAAAGCAAGTGAGTCCTTTCCACCGGAAAGTCCTATCAAAATCTTATCACCTTCTTCTATCAGACGATATTGGACTACCCCTTTATTGAAACGGGTGGCAATTCGACGCATCATTTTGTCTTCTTCCGTAAACTTTGCCATAATCACGTAAACTTCCGGCTACAAAATTACGCTAAAAGAATGATTTTGGAAAAATTTAAGGAAATAGAATTAGTAAAACGATGATAAATTCAAATTTATGTTGTATTTTTGAATTTGTATAAGAACAATTAGACGAAAACAATCATGAAGAAATATATCATCAGCCTATTTGCATTGATTATCACCTTTTCTTTATCGGCACAAACAGCCAGACAAGCGGAAAAGTTATTCAATGACGGAGAATACGAAAAGGCGGAGACAGCCTATCGGAAGTTAGTGAAATCGGCTCCATCCAATGCGGGATACAATTATTTTCTGGGTGCATCCTTGTACGAATTAAATAAAAAGGAAGAAGCGCTTCCCTATTTGGAGAAAAGCGCCAAACGGAAATACATCAATGCATATCGATACTTGGGTAAGCTATTAGCCGACATGTACCGATATGATGAAGCCATTGATAATTATGAGACCCATATTGAATGGCTGATAGAAAAGGACCGTGATACTGAACAGGCTGAAAATGAATTGGCAATTATCCGTCAACATGCACGAATGATGAAGGGCACCGAACAGGTAGCTGTAATAGATAGTGTGGTAGTCAACAAGAACGACTTTCTTCAAAGTTATAAAATCAGTAAGCCGGCCGGAAAAATTTCAGGTAATGAAGAAGGAACGGTATATGAAAACGAAATGGGCAACAAACGTATCTATGCCCAAAAAGATGAAAACGGATCCATGAAACTATACACACAAGCCAAGCTCTTGGACGGATGGAGCGAAGCCGAGCCCGTGATCTCCCTGAATGATTTGGGTAACGTAAACTATCCGTTCCTGATGGGTGACGGAACCACTCTCTATTTTGCATCTGATAACGAAGACGCCTTGGGAGGATACGACATATTCATTACCCGATATGATTCGGAAGACAATGAATACCTGAAACCCAGTAATGTGGGTATGCCTTTCAATTCGACCGCCAATGATTACATGATGGTCATCGACGAATTCAACAATCTAGGTTGGTTTGCCACAGACCGAAACCAACCGGAAGATTCTGTATGCATTTATGTATTCATCCCCAATGAATCCAAAAGAACATACAACTATGAGAATACAGACCTTCAGACCATCATCAATGCCGCCACTTTAAATGACATCAGCAAGACTTGGATTGATATGGAAGAGGTACAACAAGCACGCCAACGATTGGCCAACGCTCAACATTCCAAAGAAACGGTAAAGAAAAACAATGACTTTACATTCATTGTAAACGACCAGTTGACTTATCATACGCTTTCCCACTTCCGTTCTACCGAAGCGCGTAATGCCTATCAACAATTGATGAATCGGACCAAAAATCTTCAGAATTTGAAAAAATCGCTTCAACAAAAGCGAGACCAATATGCCAAGGAAAAAGAAGTCGGCAAACAGAAATTGGCCCCTTCCATTCTTGAATTGGAAACAACAATTCCACAACTTCAAAAAGAATTGGATGAATTGACCATTCAAGTACGAAACCTTGAAATTCAACAAATAAAGAAATAATCAAATTAAAAGACTTATGGATATACTTATCATTGCAGGACTGATTATTGCAGGTTTTCTTCTATTCATCATCGAAGTGTTTCTCATACCTGGCATCAGCATCGCAGGTATTGTTTCGGCATGTTGCCTGTTGTATGCCAATTACTTTGCATTCAGCACTTTGGGAACCATACCCGGACTTATTACTTTAGCGGTTTCAGCTATCGGAGTCATTGGGATAACCATTTGGTTCATGCGTTCCAAGACGGTCGACAAACTCTCTCTCAAGAAAAGTATCGACTATCGACCGGAACCCTTGCAAGGGCTCAATCTGAAGACAGGCGACAAAGGTATTGCCCTTACCCGACTCGCTTTGATTGGCAATGCCGAGTTCAATGGTAAGATTATCGAAGTACGTTCATCCGACGGATTCATTGACGAGAAATGTGTAATCGAAATAGACCGTATTTTGGACGGTGTCGTTATGGTTCGTAAAGTGGCACTTTCGTAAGTGTAAAACATAGTTTTATCAATAAGAAAACATATATTTAATTTCTAAAACTCATCGTTATGATTGACACAGGTTATTTACCGTTTATCCTTATCGGTGGTGGAGTGATATTCATCTTTATCTTTTTCCACTATGTTCCCTTCTTCCTTTGGTTAAGTGCCAAAGTGTCGGGTGTAAACATTTCACTCATCCAATTGTTTTTGATGCGTATCCGTAATGTACCTCCTTATGTGATTGTGCCAGCTATGATTGAAGCCCACAAAGCCGGACTCAGTAATATAACCCGCGATGAACTGGAAGCTCACTACATGGCCGGTGGTCATGTAGAAAGAGTGGTTCATGCACTTGTATCGGCATCGAAAGCTAATATTGACCTGACTTTCCAAATGGCAACAGGTATCGATTTGGCCGGACGTGATGTGTTTGAAGCCGTACAAATGTCGGTTAATCCGAAAGTAATCGATACACCTCCGGTGACCGCCGTCGCTAAAGATGGTATCCAACTTATCGCCAAAGCCCGTGTAACCGTGCGTGCCAATATCCGTCAGTTGGTAGGTGGTGCCGGCGAAGACACCGTTCTGGCCCGTGTAGGCGAAGGTATCGTATCGTCCATCGGTTCATCCGAAAACCATAAATCGGTATTGGAAAATCCGGATAGCATCTCCAAACTGGTACTTCGTAAAGGTTTGGATGCCGGTACTGCATTCGAAATCTTATCCATCGACATCGCCGATATCGATATAGGTCGTAACATTGGTGCTGCTCTTCAGATTGACCAAGCCAATGCCGATAAGAATATCGCACAAGCCAAGGCCGAAGAACGTCGTGCCATGGCCGTAGCCCTTGAACAAGAAATGAAGGCCAAAGCCGAAGAAGCACGTGCAAACGTGATTCAAGCCGAAGCCGAAGTACCTAAAGCAATGGCCGAAGCATTCCGTAGTGGCAACTTAGGAATCATGGATTACTACCGGATGAAGAATATACAAGCGGATACACACATGCGTGATAGTATTGCCCAACCTGAATCAACATCAAGCGAAGTACTAAGTAAATAAGTATATGGAAAAGAAACATTTTGCCCCTTCCGAGTTAATCATCAATGAAGACGGTTCTGTATTTCATCTGCATGTAAAGCCGGAACAATTGGCCGATAAGATTATCTTAGTCGGAGACCCAGGCCGTGTAGATACAGTTGCATCCCATTTTGATACCCAAGAATGTGAAGTCAGCAACCGCGAATTCCGTACCATTACAGGAACTTATCAAGGAAAACGCATCAGTGTACTTTCAACCGGTATCGGATGCGACAACATAGACATCGTCATGAATGAACTCGATGTGTTGGCAAATGTGGATTTCCAAAAGCGTCAAGAGAAAGAAGAGCATCGTACTTTGGAAATTGTCCGTATCGGTACATGTGGGGGACTTCAACCCCATACACCGATCGGCACTTTCCTATGCTCACAGAAATCTATTGGTTTCGACGGGTTACTGAACTTTTATGCCGGACGAGATGAAGTGTGCGACCTCACTTTTGAAATGTCATTCATACGTCACATGGGATGGATGGGCAACCAATGCCAACCCTATCCCTATGTGATTGATTGCGACAAGGAACTGATGGAACGCATTGCTCAAGAAGACATGGTGAGAGGTGTCACTATTGCCGCCGGTGGATTCTACGGACCACAAGGAAGAGTATTACGTTTACCATTGGCCGATCCCCAACAAAACAAAAAGATAGAAAGTTTTCGCCATGGCAACCATTGTATCACCAATTACGAAATGGAAAGTTCAGCTTTAGCCGGACTTGCTAAGTTATTGGGACACAAAGCAACTACGGTATGTATGGTTATAGCCAACCGTTATGCCAAAGAAATGAATACCGCATATAAAAATACCATTGAGACATTGATTCAAAAGGTACTTGATAGAATTTGATATGGAACAAAGTTTTAGAACAGACATCATAAACAAAGAAGAGAAATATCAACATTTCTTACCCGACTGGGAACTCCTTATTGACGGAGAAACGGATGAGATAGCCGTATTGGCCAATACGTGTGCGGCACTTCGAGAAGCTTTCGGATTCTTTTGGATTGGCTTCTACCTTGTGAAAAACGGACAATTGGTATTGGGCCCTTTCCAAGGGGATGTGGCTTGTTATCGCATCCGCAAAGGTCGTGGAGTATGTGGTACCGCCTGGGCAGAAGCCCGCACGCAAGTAGTACCCGATGTAGAACAATTCCCGGGTCACATTGCTTGTAGCTCCCTATCGAAATCGGAAATTGTAGTTCCCCTCATGGCAAATAATGAAGTGGTAGGTGTACTCGACATTGATAGCGACCAACTGAATACTTTCGACGAAACCGACCGTCGTTATTTGGAAGAATTAGTGTCTGTTCTTTCTAAAACTCTTTATGGAAATGATTAACCAAGATACTATATGCGCTATTGCGTCCGCTCAAGGTGGAGCCATTGGAGTAATCCGTGTTTCGGGGCCTAAAGCCATCGAAATCACTTCAAGAATATTCACTCCTCAAGGTTATTTGCCACTTGAAGAGCGTAAGGCACATACATTATCATTCGGGACCATCCGTTCCACCGAAGGAGAAATCATCGATGAAGTATTGGTATCGATATTCCGTTCGCCCCACTCCTATACCGGCGAAGATTCCACTGAAATATCCTGCCACGGTTCCTCCTACATACTTCAACAAGTCTTGAAATTGCTTATTGAAAACGGATGTAGATTGGCTAATCCAGGTGAATATACCCAACGCGCCTTCCTGAATGGAAAGATGGACTTGAGTCAGGCCGAAGCTGTAGCCGATTTAATTGCATCTTCTTCAGCAGCTACCCATCGAATGGCCATGAACCAGATGCGTGGTGGATTCAGTAAAGAATTGTCCCTATTGCGCGACAAGTTATTGCATCTCACTTCCTTAATGGAACTCGAACTCGACTTCAGCGACCACGAAGAACTGGAGTTTGCCGACCGTACGGAACTCACCCAAATAGCCGATGAAATAGAACGGGTAATCGCTCGTCTGGCCGATTCATTCAACGTGGGGAATGCCATCAAGAATGGTGTTCCCGTAGCAATTATCGGCGAAACGAATGCCGGCAAGTCTACCCTACTCAATGCTTTGCTCAACGAAGAAAAAGCCATTGTGAGCGACATCCATGGTACTACCCGAGATGTGATTGAAGATACCATCAACCTTCGTGGCATCACTTTCCGTTTTATCGATACAGCAGGTATCCGTCAGACCACCGATGTAGTAGAAAGCATTGGCATCGAGCGTACCTTCCAGAAGATGGGCCAAGCCGATATCGTATTGTGGATGATTGATGCGGATAGTGAAGTGGATTTGGAAAACCTGAAAGACGAAATCCTCCCCCATTGCGAAGGGAAGAATCTCATCATTCTTTTCAATAAATCGGACAAGGTGAGCACCGAACAATGCGAAGCATTAAGCCAAGCCTTTACCGATGTGGACGCCCCCAAGTTGTTCCTTTCTGCCAAGCAACGCAAAGGCCTGGAAGAATTGGAAACCCTATTGGTTGAAACCGCTGCCCTACCCGAAATCTCACAAAACGATGTCATTGTGACCAATATCCGTCATTACGAAGCACTTGTCCGTGCCCTCGAATCCATCCATCGTGTACAAGACGGCTTGCAGATGAACCTCTCCGGCGATTTCGTTTCGCAAGACTTACGTGAGTGTTTGTCGCATTTGGCTGAGATTGTGGGTGGAGCTTTTGATGTGGAAGATGTGCTGGGGAATATCTTTAAACATTTTTGCGTGGGGAAATGATTTTTTGCAAAGAAAGCATACGATCTGCAAACATAGCGTGTAAATCACATAATTTCAAGCATTTAAAATTTCGTTCATTTTTGCAGATTTTTGACTTTTAACTTCGACATTTGCAGTTTTTCGCCCGTTTTGTCCCCCATCTGTCCCCCGAGATAGTCGAAAATAGCCGAGGGACAAAAAATAATTGCCATATTTGTGCTACACAACATCGTATTTGCTCAAATTCCAATGTTTCCACAAAAGTGCATATGGACATAATCGTTCTTCTTTTACTTTTTTCCATGGTGTTGATAAACATAATTCAGATGGAGTTGACTGCGGTGATTTGCAACACCATTCATACAGTGCACATCCTTTTAATCCTTGCGAGAACAATTGTTCTACTTGTGAGAATGCCTTAAAATATTCAACATCGATATCAACATTCATTCCTTTGGGAGAAATTTTAAAATAACTTCCTCTATTATTACTCATTAATGGCGTACCTACATTACATATACAAAATCCGAATGCTCCATTAGTACTTAAATCATGGTGTCTTGCCATTTTCAACAGAAAATATCGATCGTTCTTTCTCCACTCCCATGCAAAGTTAAATAGCCTATCAATCCATTCGTAATATGTATCTAATATTGGCATGTTTCGCAGATAATTTTTTAATTGTTGCTTAACGACGTTTGAAAGCCGTTGAAAACCGAGTAATAAGGTACTTTGTTCCCCCTCCATTGTCATAGAAATCTGATCATAGAAATGATCATAAATCTCCTCTGGAGAATTAAATGATAATTGACCTGATTGAATTCCTTTCATAACTCGAACAAAACATGCTCCTGGATTTGAACTCATTTGAGCCATGTCACATAAAGCTAAAACCATAAGAGGATCATCTGAAAAATGAGGCGAATAATAGTCCGCAACCATTTCTGCAGCCCTATAAGGAAAACTTGGAGATTTCTTGAATGCAGATGGTGAACACAAACGCTCCATTATATACGCCATACTTTCAGTAATCGCTATTGCGCCAAATATTACCATATCTCCTTCAGAAGAAGAAACAATAACATTAGGAATTGAAGTCATGTATGGATTATCAATGAGAGGGTCAGAATCTTCTATAATGTCAGATATAGTAAAGTCTTTTATGCCATATTCACCTCCATCATCACCAGAAGTGAAATTTTGAATCTGTTGATTTAATAACACATTATCAGCATTATCTTCTATCTTGATTGGTACACAAATTTTATTGTCAAATGAATTACGATAAATGCGGTTGATAACACTATGCATGTATTCACTATATACATAGATTCTATTCAATCCATAATATGTGGCAAAGTCTTGCAGGAAATGAATGTATTCATGAAATAAAACAGTCATTTCAAAAGGCTTAAGTTTATTGATAGTTAGATCATCAGCATCTGTATCAACATGCATTTCAAAAAAAGCAGGAACGTAATATCCTAATATTTTGTGTAACTTTCGTGACATAATATACTCTTATCATTTATATTCAAATCCGTTGACTTCTCAAAACAATTATAAAACTCCACTTATTTGATTTTAAAGCGACTAGTCTACTTTTATATGAGGTAATGATGGTTTTTTACACACAAAAAAAGACAAAACTATATTGAGCTTATATACACTCTCTATCTTTCTCGCCTCGTTCTTATTACTTAAATCTGTATAATCCATAAGAAAATTAGTTTTGTTCTGGGTTTATCTCATCACTATGTTCGCAAAGAAAATCCAAAGGATCAATCTCGGTAGTTTCCTTCATCCTTTCTTCAATAAAGTCATTAGTAGAAGGTGCTATATTTAGCTTAATATTTTGGAATATTGGCAGCGATTTTATCTTATCTTGATACTTCACGAACTTATCTTCTCGCGGTGTAAGAGCAAAGCACAATGCACTTGCAAACACATCAGCTAACTGTATTCCAAACGCCTCGTGAGACTTAGCGATTTCTATATTGCCAACAGGCAGAGGATAGACGTGCTTACCCTTGCCATATCCCACAACAGTTTCTGGCACATCCATATCTCTTAGGTGTTCCATGAACTCTTTATTTGCATAGAATGGTTCAGAAGAATCAAAAAGAACAGTATCTTTTTCCCCAGTTCTTTTATACCAATCTTGAATTGACACGGAAAACAATGGTATTGTTAGATCAATATAAAATTTCTTGTCGGTTAAAGCCTCTTTAATATATTGTATTGTAGGAGGAATCTCTGACAGCATTTCGAAGAAACCATCTTTTGTATCAGCATTATACCTCAACTCATCTGTAGTCCTATAGAAATTTGCAATAGATTCATCAGATGGTTCCCTAACCATAGTAACAAAACAATTCTCAAATTCAGTCACCAAGTCCTTGTTAGGATGCAAAGTAGCAAAATAATACAGACCATTAGCTAAAATCAGATTCTTTGCTCCTTCATATAAGTTTACCCCCTGGTTATAATACATAGTCTCGACCAGTATATTAACAATGTGAGCATAGACACAATATCGTTTGTGCGCAAAAGATGGAAGTACATGATTATCGTCAATCAGAGGATGATTAAATATTTTATCCAGCATTGCTCTACCCTGAAAATTTTTATACATCTTTATAAAATGTAGCTCCTTCCCCCATTCGTAATAACCAATATCTTTTTTCATACGAATAACCTCATCATCTGTCATTCTAATAGATGCCAATGCAAAATACGGTTGTTCACTATTAGTCAAATCTGAACCTGTATATCCAGCCTCATCAAAATATATCATACATTTCTATTGTTAAATTGTTATAACTGTATTTCGGCAGGAGAAGCACAGAATACAGTCAAAAGTTTGTTCCCTGAGGTTTACTATGTTATTCATACTACGTCAAAGTCATTAAACTATAAAATGCGCCGCAATTTAGTTTCATCCAATGAAATCTTATCAAAAAAATACTCCCCCTTTCGTTTCTTATATAATGTAACAAGCCTAATATATGGGAAATCTTCATTATTATATGTGACCTCTTGCTGAATAACATTAGTATCATAATCAGCTTGTGACACTTTAACGATGGACTTTACTATTGAAAACTCTAATTCACACTCACAATCAGATTCTATAGTTTCATAATTGAGAAGCTTTTCTATAGCTACACTTATATATTCGTAGTATGGTGTACTCTTTTTTATCTTTTCCCAATAGTAGTCATCACGGAAAGTACCTTTCTTAAATACCCATCTATTTTCTTTTTTGTTATACACAAGTTCTATTCTATAGTCAATTCCGCCCTCTAAGTTTTCTGATATTTTAATTTTTGAAGAGACCGGAACATTTAACGTTGTGTCTGCATATGTAAATGTCTTTTTTGCAGCAACAATGTCGCTTATTTGAATAAACTCATATTGGGGTTGGTTTAAACATGTGCCATCTGCACCGATTTCTAATTGCAGATAATCATCAAAAATGTCCCTTTTTATATTATCCGAAAGGAACTTCCTCATTTTTGTACTATCGATGCTTATATGATACTTTGCAGAAACAGATGTTTCTTTGTTTTCAAATTGTGGAATGCCATTCTTTCCCCATTCTTTGAGGATATCTAATTCTTGCCATTTCTTTTCTTCTTTGTAGCAACGCAATATTGAGTTAATTTCAACAGAATTAAATCCTATTGCTTTAAAATTGTCTATAAAATCCTTTTCTCCAAATGATTTGCAAAATTGAAGAGCAAATTCTGCAGCTTTAATAGGTTCTTCCTTAAATCTGTATATTGAAGCGTTGAATTTATTTAGGGCAACCTTATCCCAAGTATCAATTTTGTTTTCATAAGCATACCATTGCATCAAAGGATACGACACACCTGTAGTCGTATAGACAGGTTTGAAATAAGCTGTAATTATTTTCTGGGGCATATCCTTAATCTCGTCCAATGATATGGAAACTGCTTCTTTTCTTTGTGCAAATAACACATTAGCACAAAGTAACATTATAAGTACAATACATGTACGATTCGCTTTCATTCCTTCTTATTTTTTTTGTTTGTTTATTATTTATTTCTGTTTGAACGCTAACATTGAAAAAAACTGAGATTATTATAGAAATTATGTTAATCTCTCTTTCCCTCCATCTTATCTATAAAGGTCTCATAAATCAGCGGATATGCATCGCATGCATTGAAAGTAACATCTGGACGCAGAAGGGATTGCATGTCGTTGGTAAACTCGCATTTGCTAGATTTTAAACCTACTGTGTCACAAACACCCTCCAACTACCATCCTTCTCGCCACGCTCGACATATTTCTTTTGAATGAGTTGGTCAAGGAGTTTTTGAATGGCTGCAATGCTAATGCCAGTTATCTCTTTCATATCCGCCAGCGTCAAGGACGGATAGGTTCTCATTGCATTGAGAATCTTCGTGTAGTTTGGTGTGCGGAATGCAATTCGCTCGCCATCGTACCACCATACATTCTCATTCTTCTCGCTCACAAACAAGACGTCGTTGTATACCTCGGTAGCGACCAAATCATTGAAGTATTTCAGGAACGGACGAATATCTTTAATGTCTGCATGAGCACCATTGCTAGGGACAGGTCCCACCTCGAGGTCTGCCTGATGTAAAGCTTCCAAGTATTCATTCTTCTTGCGACTACGGACTACAATCATCGGATAATTGTGGCGAGTGAGAATAAAATTCACCATCAGTCGGGCAATACGACCATTTCCATCTTCGAAGGGGTGAATGCGTATATAACGATAGTGGAACAATGCTGCTAACTCTATAGGGGTAAGTTTTCCTTCTTGCTCTGCTTTGTTGTACCAATCCACCAAGTCAGCCATCAAGCTGGGAGTCTCCTCTGGTGATGCATATTCAAATCTATCTCCATAGCGTGTAATCACACTATTTGGTCTTGTCTTGTACTGACCTGCATGTATCACATAGCTTGTCTGCACTCCACCTGGAAGATTACGATATACTGTATAATCTTCGCGCAACAATGTTTGATGCAATGTCCTAATAAAATTCTGAGTCAAAGGAGCTTCTTTTACCTTAGCCTCTTCTGTCATCATTCTTAAACCGACATTACTCGCTGTCATTTCTTGAACATCACGCACGCTTGCCTCTCCAATCACCTTGCCGAATAACAATAAGATTTCCGTTTGGCCATAAGTCAATGTATTGCCTTCTATATGGTTACTATTATAGTTAAAGTCAACAGTAAAGCGACGGCTAAGTCTATCCCTATCCTTCTCAGATAGTGGTTGTAACTCTTGCCATGCAGTTAAAGCCTTCTTAATATTAAGATATTTCATACAGCACCTTATTTAGTATCACACAGTGCAAATATACAAAATGTTTTTAATATGGTTGTATGAATACAACCTTTTTTATTGTTTACTGAAATAATTTCTGCTCAGAAGACTTAAAATAACACTCAAGGAGTGAAAATAAATAGATGATACCCAATAGCAATATTTGAACAACAAAAGAAGTATTTCTCCCTTTTCTGTTCAAATATTATCTATTTTACATTTTCCAGACGTAAAAATAATTAGTTAAAGCCTTGTTTAAGCTAAAAGATTCTTGTATCTTTGCTAAGAATAAAAGCATAATTATGGTACCATCAATTGATAAAGCCCTTAGGGATCTTATGAATACAAGCCTTACGGAACTTGAAAAGGCCTTAGATTGTGATGTGTTCAACTATTTTGGCCCCATTGTAGACGGTCAGGAAAATAGCATTCTTGGAATTATTGAAGATCTTGCTAAGACCCCAGACAAAAGAGATTGCTTAGCTGTAATTCTTACAACAACAGGTGGGAGTGCTGCAGCAGTTGAGAGATACGTGAACATTATTCGGCACCATTACGATAGAGTTATTTTTATTGTTCCTGATTGTGCATATAGTGCTGGTACTATATTTTGTATGAGTGGTGATGAGATCTGGATGGATTATTTTTCTGTCCTAGGTCCAATAGATCCTCAAGTCCCTAATAAAGATGGTAAATTTGTTCCTGCACTAGGATATTTAGATAAGATTAATGAGTTGATAAAGAAAGCTCAAGAAAACAAATTGACACAAGCAGAGTTCCTTATACTAAAAGACTTTGACTTAGCAGAATTAAGAGGGTATGAACAAGCAAAAGAACTAACAATTTCACTATTGAAAAAATGGTTAGTAAATTATAAATTTAAGAATTGGAATATACATTCTGATGGACGTGCTGTTACACCAGAAGAAAAAGAGCAACGAGCTGAAGAAATTGCTAATAAACTTGGTGATAATAATGAATGGAAGACTCATGGACGTCCAATAGATATAGAAACCCTTAAGTCTCTCAAATTACAAATTACAGACTATAGTGATAAACCTGAACGCGAGGCTATAAGAAATTACTATAAAATTTTAAGGGATTTTGTTGCTAGACATAATTTTCCTCAATTTATTCACACTAGAACGTTTATTTAAAATGGATATTACAATTCAATTAAAAGATATTCTCGATCGAGCTAAAGAAAGATTTGAATCAGATTCGAATGAAAATCTGTTTGAACAATCTCTTCAAGAGTTTAAAAAAATGGTTGAATCTGGAATTGTTAAACATAGAGGTTATAATATTCGGACGATAGACCATGAAGTAACTTCATTCCAATTTAACAAATCACCAAATAATATTATAATATAAGCAGCCTCAAGACAGCTTATATTGTTTATTATGTTTTTAATTCTTCTCTACCAAAAATCTCTTTGTACTATAATATGAACCCCAAAACTTAGAGTGAATCCCAAAACAATGAAAAGATACGCTAAATTATGAAGATGGTGGACATAAAAGCTAGACAGAAACTCAACATAGTGGACAGAAAATTTAGAAGGACACCCAAAAGGTAAAAAATGATACTCAAGGCTAAGGAAAAGACACTCAAGAAGGCAAAAATGATACTCAAGAGAATAAAGATGGTGGACAGAAAACCTAGAATGCCCCAATTAAATAATGAAACTCTCTGTTATTGAAGCAAACTTCTGAAATGATAGTATGGTATTCAATAAACGACAGCTTTGGAAAAGAAAAATAAGATGGTATACCATACCCATGAAAGTCTTATTTCTCTCTTCTTTTGAGAAGCAAAAAGAGTCTGTTTTGGCACTTCTCAGAAACTCGCACTAAAAAGTAGACGGATATAAAGAAACACATAACATCTGCAAATGAGAGGAACAAAGCCCATTTTAAAAGAGTGTAAAGCCACTACTATAACAGACCTCTTAAATTTGGCGATATAGCCAGTTTAGTTTACTCCTATTCTATATATACATTGGACTAAACTAAACCACTAAATTTAACAGCTATGACAGGCACTATTTTACCTCAAAATAAAGGCCATTTTACCATGCAACGAAATGCAAATATGCTAAAAATTCTAAAATAAATGCGTTTTTGCAGATTTTATGGGTTTCTTTGCAAAAATGTAGTCCCCTTTCTGTCCCCCGAACGAACTTTTGTCCTTCATCGAAATCTTACAATATACTATGTATCAAGCAATTATAAAGTCCTAAATGGGCGTTAAAAAAACTCTGCATCGGAAAATAGAGTTTCTGCGTGGGAAAGTAGAATCTGCATCGGTATATAAAGAGATGATATTCAACATCTACAAAATGAACAAATACATCCCCAATTATATATATGAATACACAAAATACGCATCTCTCGCTAGATTCCCAGTTTTGGAACAAGAATTGGTCATTTTCTATTGCTAAAGCTAACTTATAATTAATTATGGAAATCAAGAATCAAGTGATTGACAGAGTCGACAACCTCAATATAGTGGCTGAAGTTTCAAAGATAGCTGCTGCTGGATGGTTTTATGCTATATGTTCAAAATCTGAAATTGAGAGAATCAAAGACCCTCAAAATGGAGATGATTTTATTCTTCTACTAAGAGCAGATATTATAGCAGACAACATGAGGTTATATCGTGTAGTAAAGCATTATGTTGATATTGCAGTAAGATCTGGAGTTGAATGGTCACTTGAAGAATTTTACAAGACAGATCATTTTGAGTATTTCAAAAATCATTTACCAGTGGATTTGAAAGAGATGGTGGATGGTGGATGGCATAGCCACAGGTCTTATATTTACAATAGAAGCAAATGGTTTGATTTTCAAAACAGATTTTGGGTTCTGTTCCGTATTAAGCGCATCATTGTTCTATTTTATAAAGTTCTCTTTCTTAGCTCTGATTGATTCAGGAGGGAGAATTCCACCAGAAGTATGTGTCGCTTCTCTCCGAATAGCAATCAGAACCATGTTTGAGAAAGAAACCTTGGATTTCGATTGGGATCCTCGTGGCATAATTCCAGAAGATATAGAAAAAGTAATCACAGCACCTTATCCCTACATAATGACATTCTTGGCAGGTCACGAATATAGTCATTTCCTTAATGGAGACTTAGATGATTATCATGCTGTCCAAAAGACCATAAGTACCTATTTCAAGGATGGTGAGGATTACAAAAAAATAGGAGCATATAATTCAAATCAGAAGCAAGAATTTGCTGCTGACTTAGGGGCATTAAACTATCCAAAGTTTGATGATGAAGAATACAACTTGTATTATTACTACGCCTTATCATGGTTCGCAATATTAGCAATCTTTGAAGCTGCAGAGAATACAATGTTTCTTCCATTTAACAAACAATCGCATCCTGGTGCAAAGGCTAGATATAATAACATTCTTAACAATGCTAAAAGACCTTTGAATTTTGAGGAAATGAAGGAATTCTATACGGTAGATCTTCCTAGGCTTGTAAGCTATTATGAAGAGATTATTATTGAAGATGTTCAATATAATTGTGAAGCCTACGAGTTTGAAGGCTCTGTATATTTAGCTGCGCCAAATACAGAATGGAGAGGTCCCGAATTAATTGACAGAGTTGATTACTAATAAGTGTATGGGCAGTTCCTTTTAGATAAGGAAAAAGAAAGAGTTGAGAAAGAGTGTAAGCATCCGATAAAGTACAGGTACCAATATCTGTCTAAAGTAACAACAGCGATTACCACAAAAAATGGTAATCGCTGCCGTTGTTTCTTGTTGTGTCTATAGTTGTATTATTGCTACCTGCCTGTATTCATATGGATACTGTTTCAAAAGGCGAGTTCTTTGAACTCAAACATTGAATCTATTTCTCTGTTGGTAAAATACGGCTATCGGTTTTCAGACTCTTAGCGATGACATTCTTGATATGAGATAGAATGTTTGTAACTGCCGAATTTCCAGCACTCTCTCCTTTGATTCCCCTTTCTTCAATAAAGTATGGTGGTATCGGTTTATCCTCTGATAGAAATGCTTCTCTGAACTTGGGGCGATAATCCCGTTCAAAAGATACATCAATTTCATACCCACCTTCTCGGTTTTCTTCACACGTTATTGTTAGCCTTGTATTGTCCATAAAATCTTATCATTTACGTCATTATATATGGACTTAAAAACTCTGGCTGACTTTATGTCGCAAGATATTGATTGTAAAATCGTGTTTTTAAGACATCTTGGCAGACAAAGGGTTTGGCAAGGATATTGTACTACATTAGTAGTGCCATCGGCATTCCGTTTTGCTTAAAGTCCGATTCTCGGATATAACGGCAGTTTTCAACCAATCTTCCTGATAATTAAGATGGCGGAGTTCCTCTCCGTTACCAAGGACGTGAACATTAGTAAACTAAAATCTATGTATATGAGTGTTTTGATAAAGAATGCACCTAATACATCTGACTTACTACCTCCATTCCCATACGATACATGGATAGAGTATTGGGAAAGCAAAAAGGGAGCAATTGATGAATATAAGAAGTATAATTGCCCTGCAGGAGATTGTAACGAGGTTTGTTATAGGAAAGATTTTGATGGATGCCATGTACAAAAGGTTGGCGATACAACAAAGAAAATGTATATCATACCGCTTTGTAGTGGATGCAATCATAGGAATGATTATTTCTTTGTTGACGAAAACCTTTTAGTACCAGCACCTTAATTTGTTGTATGTTTATTCACACTCCAACCTTGCGGCAACAAGGTCATGTGTCTTATCAAAGTCACCGTCAGTTTGGCACTATGACGGTGGCTTTTTCTTTATAACTTTGATAATATAACGGCAAAAGTACGCTTTTATTGTTACAAGTCCCAAAGTTTCTGCAAATATAAACACATAACCAAGCCTAATGGTTGCGGAATTAACAATTTATGTGCGCCACTCTTTTTAGGGTAAAGTCATATAAACTCACCTTCGAAAATACGATAGGCTTCTTCAATCTCACTCAGAGAGATGCGATGCGTAATGAGTGGAGTGCTAAAATACGAGACCTAAATACAGCTTGCTGCCAATCTTGATTGGACACTCCTCATATCGCGAAGGTGATATGGGGTATTAGGCTACCCCATAGGGATTATATTGGACAACGGGCAAGCCCTAGCATGTGATGATTTGTCCAATCGACACTTAGTTAGTTTGCACCGAATTCATCATAAAAAAGAAATTCCGCAATTTATTTGGAGGTTTATCTGATTATTATGTAATTTTGCACCCACTTTTGAAAACCATATAAAATTTAGCAATGCAGCAAAGTAGAATGAACATATTAACAACATCAATTCGAAGCAACAAATGCTTTGAAGGTATGTCGTATGTTCATACTCTTAGCATTGAGTCCATCGGTTTAACTTTCCAACAAACGTATAAATCAATAGAGATATAGTTAGATGCCTATATCTCGCTAGAGAAATAACAACAGAATAGTTGGAGAGTCCTTACCAAACTTTCCAACTATTTTTGTTTTATACCCATTGGTGACGTTCTTCCTCTCCGTCTATTCCGTCCAATGGCAATCAACA
>SUXW01000019.1 GCA_015060765.1 Bacteroides sp. | reverse complement strand
TGTGGGGGACCTTCCTCTCAGAACCCCTAACCATCGAAGCCTTGGTGGGCCGTTACCCCGCCAACAAGCTAATGGTACGCATCCCCATCCGTTACCGATAAATCTTTAGTTCAAATAATATGCACCACTTGAACACCATCTCGTATTAATCTCCCTTTCGGAAGGCTGTCCGAGAGTAACGGGAAGGTTGGATACGCGTTACGCACCCGTGCGCCGGTCGCCATCAAACTTAGCAAGCTAAGCTCATGCTGCCCCTCGACTTGCATGTGTTAAGCCTGTAGCTAGCGTTCATCCTGAGCCAGGATCAAACTCTTCATTGTAAAAATATTCTGTGTACCGTTACCGGTACGTATAATCTGCTCAAGGAACTCGAATCTATCAACATTAATAAAAATTGACGGTTTCTTCTTTAACCTAATATACATAAGTATAATAGACTTGTACTACTTTCGTTGCTTATTGTAAATCTTTCAAAGAACGCTTCTTCAAAACGTGCTTTCTTGAGGAAAGCGGATGCAAAGGTAGCACCTTTTATAATTACCGCCAAACAATTCAATGACTTTTTTTGAAGAATTTTTCATTTTTTATTTTGAGTGTAACGCAAACACTTGATAATCAAACTATGTTCAACAACATGTTTTTGAAGTTTTTTTTAAGGATTGGGGAAAGGAAGGGGACTCCCCTATACCTTAATATATTAAAAGAGGGGCTTTATATGTACCATACAGGCAATTCGGGAAAACTCTTGCAACCTTGCAACGGTACATCCTAACACGCTGGCGGTCAAAGGAGTTACGGTGGCAAGAGCCTGCGATTCTCTTGCAACACTTGCCACAACCCGGGGGACGGTTTGATGGAAGGGGTATGGAATGTTGCATCGGACATGGAAACGGAACGGGAAAACGGACCGGGCCAGGACGGAAAAATGTGGCAGATGTGGCAAGAGATTTCGGGCTCTTGCCACCGTAACATCAGTGACCATCAACATGTTACGGGGCCGTTGCAAGGTGGCAAGGGATTTCCCGTTTTCTCTGAGAGAAAGGGATTGCCGAACAGGAAAAACAGACTGGAAGTCGGGAAAAACATGATTGGGAACCGGGAAAACGTTCCTAATCATTCATTCAAAAGATACGTATCTTTTAGGCAAACAATACGTATCTTTTGATCAAACAATACGTATGTTATGCAACATCCATTCTTTGCTGGAGAAACTTATCGTTTACGCCATACAAACCTATCGGTTACGACCCGTAAACCTATCGATTGTGATACGTAAACCTATCGGTTGGAAGACCATGAATAGAGTGTGCATAACGAAACTTACTATTTCTTTATAGAAAAACAAAAAACCGTCTTCGGAAGCATTTCAACAACTTCCGAAGACGGTTTATACACTACCATAAAAGGGATTATTCCGTCAATCTAATTTCGTAGATGTGAGGGGTAACCCTTGTATTTCCTTTACCAACTTTTACAATGAGTACTTCCTGAGACTGCAACTCTGCAGGGATTGCCAATTCGGACGAGATCCGGCCTCCTTCTCCAACGGGCAATGTACCGATTTGTACATCGTTCACATAAACTTTGGCATCTCTTCTATTTTCCGGGCGATAAGAAATGCGTACTTTGGCCACTTTCTTACCATTAGTTTTCATCTGATAACTGAACCAACCTGCCGTTTCACGCCAATGTACACCTTCATCATCACCCATATTGGAATGTTCCATCTTTACAAAGTGGTCGCTTTCGGGCTGTTGTTCACCACAAGTTACCTTGTCCGCCGTAATTCCATCCAAAGCAATACGAGCTTTTTCCTCGGCCGCAATCTTTTCCAATCGGGTTGCCAATTCGGTTTCCGACAATACGGGGAAATAAACCATGTAACGGCATTCGTGCAGACGATAGAAAGGTTCCAAAGTCAATTTGTCGGTTGTATTGGAATGGATACCGGTCAGTGTAAAGGTCAACGGCTTTCCGTTCACCTTTTCGACATGGGAAACAAGATCGTCCTTCTTGCCGACAAACACAGGCATGTTCTGCAACGGCCAACGGGGACCGGCAGCTATATGACCGCCACGGCTATCATCGGCATACATGCCATCTTGTTCCTGTTTGCCCAACGAAGACGCCAAGACCACTGGGCCGTACATAATGGAGTAATGGGAAGAACCATCGGGCAAACCCATGGTATACAGATGCATCGGTAAATCGACATGCAACTTATCGCCTTTCTTCCAAGTACGTTCCACCACAGCATAGCCATCCTTCATTTCCACTTTCTGAGATTCACCGTTCACAGAAAGACGGATTTCCTCCTTACCTACCCATTGCGGCACACGGACATGAAGAGCAAATTTCTTCTTCCCTTTCGATGGCGATACCACCAAGGTGGTACCTTCTTCTTCCGGGAACGAAGTCTGTTGCTCCAACTCTACATCCTGCCATTGCAAGACGGAAGGGATAAAGAGGTTGACATACAAATTGTTTTTCTGATGACCATAAATCATTTCCCCGTAGCGGGCGTGATTCTCCATACCCGAGCCTACACAACACCAGAAACTGGTCTGCGGTTGCGAATACACCCGATAATGACCGGAACGCATCGGAGTGAAATACACAAATCCACCTTGGATAGGATTGATGGTAGAAAGGATGTGATTGTACAAAGCCCGTTCATAGTAATCCATATACGACACATCTGCACTGGTCTGATAGAGCATCTTGGTCAGACGAAGCATATTATAGGTATTACAAGTTTCCGGTCCTTGTTCACTGTTCAGCATACTGCTGAAATCGGTTGACGGATGGAAATGTTCGAACACACTGTTTCCGCCTATACTGATACTACGATGCTCCACCACCGTTTCCCAAAAATAACGGGCCGCTTCACTCCATTCCTGATTACCTTCCAGATCGGCCATACGCTTGTAACCAATCACCTTCGGAATCTGCGTATTGGCATGCATACCGGTAAGTTTGTCTTCTTTCTTCAACAGAGGCTGCAACACCAATTGATGGGAGAATTGATGCGCCAATTTCAGATAACGTCCATCGCCTGTTATAGCAGCTACATCCGCAAACGTTTCGTTCAAGCCGCCATGTTCACTCCGAAGCATATCCTGCAACTGTTCTTCCGTCAAGCCTTCCACCAAGCGGATCATCCAGTCGGCCAGTTTCACCAACATGCCCTTGGCTTCTTCCTTACCACCAATCAAATAAGCATCGCGCAAGCCTGCATAAATTTTATGGATATTATACAAGGGTACCCACCGGTCATTCAAGCCGAAACCGGAAGCACGGATATTTCCTTCCTTGATTTCTTTCCAAATCTGACGACCATTAGGCACACCACTCAAATATCCGTCGGCATCCTGACAACGTTGCAATTCAGCAATCATATAATCCAGACGGTCCTTGATTTCTTTGTTGCCCGTCGCTGCATACATATACGACAAGGCCGATACGTAATGTCCACCGACATGACCGTCCAAACCGGTATTTTCCCAATTCGTATAATTTTCCGCCTTGGGTTCCAGTCCCGCTTCTTTCAGATAAGGAGCCAGCAAGCGATCAGGATTAATGGCCAATAGATATTGGATATCCATATTCTCCGCATGCTTGAAGGGACTCTTCGTCAGACGAACACTACTGATAGGGAAACTCTCTACCTTTGTCGGTATCTGGGCCGTTCCGGTAAGAGAAGCGGCCAACACCAACGCAACACTAAACACTTTCATTCTTTTCATTAGATTATTTTTTCTTAGTTAATTATTTCCAATAGTTCTCTAATCTCTCAGCTTCTTCCTTGGTTATCTGGATGACTGTTCCATGTTTGGGCGACTGAAAATTAAGGGCTTTCATCACGCCTTCATTGAAACGGCCCAAATTGGTAAATTCCTTGAAATCGGTTGTTTCAGCGAAACCAAAGTTATGCGTTTCGATACCATAGATATCATACATCACCACCCATTTGTCTTCTCCTATCCGCTTCCACACATTAGGAGCTTCACAAGCATACGGTTCGAAATCAATCCATCGTTCGTCATATTGATAGTTGCCATGAATGCTGTCGGACAAAGCCATCTTCACGCCTGGAGTACCATCATGGGCAACATACATCATGCAATAACGACCGTCTGGAAGAGCGGTTATATCTGCATCCAGAACTGTTATAGCCGGATCGGGATATTCATAAAGCAACTGAGGTTCCGTAACCAGTCGTGTAAAATCATTGTCTGTGTATGCATAATACAACTGATTCTTTTCATTACCTATACGCATGGTAAAGTAAATCATCATCTTTCCCTCTTTGGCATCATAGATGGTTTCCGGTGCCCATGCACAACCTATATTTCCAAACTTTTCAGGAAAGGCCTTGTCAACACGCACATTGCTACGAGTCCAATTGATCAGGTCATACGACTTCATCAGCACAAGTCCCCGATTGTTTCCCCAGCCATATGCTTCACCGGGACGTTCCCATTCCGTTTCACGCAGTCCTTCTCTCTGGGCAAAAATATGCAAATCGGTCATTGCCAAATAAAAGGCGCCATCCGGCCCTCGAGTGATATGTGGGTCACGAACGCCTCGTTGTTCGGCAATCGTATCACCGGACATAATCGGATTTCCATTGTTCACTGCTGTAAACGTATATCCATCATGACTGGTAGCCATAAACAAACTATGTGTAGGGTCACTGAAGAACACAAAGAGATAAGCTCCCATGTCTTCTTCTGTCAATTGTTGCCTTTTGGATACACACGATGTCATTGCAATCAAAAAACAGACTAAAAATAATATCTTATTCTTCATACGTATTGAGTTATATTTCCAAACGAACCACCTTTACTCCGCAACAATCACGACTCCACCTTCCGAGGCAAGGGTCAATCGTACGGGCTTCCCAGCCTTCAATTTCTTTTCGGTCAGTTGCGGTTGCAAATTCTTGTCATCATCATACCATTTCACGGTCTTTCCATCCAAGAACGATAAATCCACATTCAATTTAAGAGTCGATTTTTCTGCATTGATGGCTGCTACATACCATTTTTCTCCATTACGACGAGCCAATACAACATACTTGCCGGGATAACCATCGATGTAACGTATTTCATCCCATTCTGTCGGAATAGTCTTCATAAAATCCAAACATATCTGGGGAGCATCCGTCAGGTTATTGGGAGCCAAAGCAAAATTTTGAATCGGGTTCTGGAACAGTACAGCTGTAGCCAACTGGAATACATCGGTAGTACGACGAACAGTCCCGCCGTCATTTCCTTTGTTCAGGCGTTTGTTCAAGAAAGTACCACCAAACTCCATACATCCCACCGTATTGCGAATGAACGGATGAAGAGCAGCACTAAAAGATTCCATATCGCATGAATGCTGGTTGAACACCAAATTTTCGGAAGCCAATACCGCTTCGCTTCCTACATAATTAGGGTACATGCGTTCCCATCCTCTTGGAAGAGTGCAACCGTGGAAAATCACCATCAAACCGTAGTCATTGGCATCACTAAGAATTGCTTCGTACAAACGCATGGTTTCTTGTTTGTCCCCACCAAAGAAATCCACTTTAATCCCCTTCACGCCTTGTTCCTTCAACCATTTCATCTGTTTCTTGCGCTGAATCGGATTATCCATCAAATGCACCGGTCCTTGTTCGATATCATTCCAATAACCGCTGGAACTATGCCACACAAACGCATCCACGCCTTTACTTTGTGCATACTTAATCAGTTTTTCCATTTTTTCATAACCAATATAAGTATCCCACCAGTTATCGATCAGGACATATTCAAAATTCATGGCGGCTGCCAAATCGATATACTTCAACTGATCATCATAATTGATACTTCCGTCTTGCCACAAAATCCAGCTCCACGTACCACGTCCCATTTGATAATCACAAGATGCTTCATAACGAGGTTCCACCACATCCCAGGGGATGGTCGTTTCAACAATCGGTTCCAAAGTTTTACCAACCGTTATGGTTCTCCAAGGAGTAGAGCCCGGCAAGGCAAAGGCTGGAGCCACTGTACCGTTTCCATTATTCTCTTCCGGCATCGGAAATTCCAATTTGTACAAACTGCCCTCTTTCACATCGCTCAGACGAGAAGCGCAATAACGGCTATCCACATTGGTCTCGCTGACCAACACCCAACCGTCTTCACCTACCTTGAACAAGCAAGGGAAAGTAAATCCATGACCATACTGCGAGATGCGATGCATCGGTGCATCCACTACATAACCTTCTTCATAACTCGGTTTGGTCCGTTTCCATCCAATCATGGCATCGCTTTGGGGAGTAAGGAAAGTGGTAGTCTGTTCCGGGAATCGGAAACCGGTAGCCTCATCGTTCACTACCACACTACCCGTTTCACCATCACGTTCCAAGGTATAGCGGAAAGCAATGTCGTTATTGCTCACACGGAAAGTGACGTACATCTTTTGCTTACGGACATTCTCAACCGCAAAAATCAATTCATTGGCCTGATAATGAATTTCCGAAGTCTTGATTCTGTCCTGACGATATGTCTTTTCTATCGGCCGAGTGACATGACTGGTTACAGACAAACCTTGCGTAAAGTCGCCGATATTGGTTTTCATGCCCAAAGGAGAACGTCTCAACATCGGTTTCCCATCGTAAGTAACCGAATAATACACCCTTCCTCCAGGAGGGCACGAAACGGTTACCTGCAATTTACCATCAGGTCCGGCAACCTGTACATTTTCCGCAATTACTTGGAGCAACGATGCTCCCAAGAACAAAATCAGTCCTAATAATTTTTTCATAGTCTATCTTTTATAATCATTATTCAAAACAAATCACGAGTACGGATATCATCCGTCCATTGATGGTCTTTCGGAAATGCCTGTCCATTCCAAGCCTTTTGGTTTGTCCAAGGCAAGGCTGCATCCGTCCAAAAAGGATGAGTAGCCGGAAGTCCCAACGGAAGGAAACCAAGTGAAGTCATATACAGACTACCGTTGTTGGTATACCAATCCGCAATATTGGGCTGGCGCCCCGCAAAACCAATGGTCAAGAAACCACCTCCATTGAAATTCTCTTTGCCATCAAACATCCGATGCATGACCGCAGTCAACGCCGCACGCACCTGTCCATTCGTCAATCCTGCCGGCAGTTTTTCATACCAAGCCATCAATGCAAGCGGTTGCATGGTTGCCATACGATAAGGAATGGAACGGCCGAATACAGGGAAAGTACCTTCCGGAGAAATCATCCGTTCAAGCACGATACTGAATTTTTGCGTACGCTTCAAAGCACGGCGATAATAGTCCCTATAATGAATACGGGTAAATGCCTTGGCATCCTTCATGGCCTGTAACGTTTCAAGATACATGGGATGAAACACATAACTGCTGTAATAATCGAAAGCAAACGAAGGTCCATCGGCATACCAACCGTCTCCGGTATACCATTCTTCCATTTTCCGAATGGCCGAATTCACACGATACTGGTCGTATGGAGCACCCGCTTTTGCCAAAAACGCTTCAATGGTAGACGAAAACAACAACCAATTTGTATACGGAGGATCAACACGGCGCATCTGAGTAAACTCTTCGATATAACGTTCCTTAGTCTTTGCATCCAATGGTATCCACAATTGGTCATAAGCACGAAGAAAACTTTCCGCTACATAAGCCGCATCCACCAATGGCTGACCTTCTTTTCGCCACAACAGATAGTCCGGACTATCGGGATTGACCGCATGAGCATAACTCTTCAATGCCCATTCACGGAGTTGCTTGCGCATTTTTCCTTCTTCCGTTTCATCATCCGGCAATGACAACCAAGGAGCCAATCCAGCCATCAGTCGTCCGAAAGCCTCCATATACGTCACCCGAATATCGCGTCCGTCCCAATTAGGACTCACTTCCACTTGCATATTCTTCCGCAAGTTTCCTTCTGCCATATTGCTCAATACCGGCTTCGCCATGTTATAGAGCAAATTGCACCAATAAGCACGGTCTTTGTTTACCGGAGCCTCCAAATAGCGTACATATTCACAAGCAGCCAGCAGGAAAGCACCCACTCCGAAATTAGCCGTCGAATTTGCATCTACAATTTGTCCGGGAATAGCCTTTTCACCAATAGGTTGTACATAACCTACCCGACCGTCTTTCTGCAAAGCAGTCTTCTTCAAATAATTCCAAGCCTTCTTGACTGTCGGCATATAAGTAGCTTCATCCAAATAGCCGTTATTGATTCCCCACAACAGACCGTATGTAAAGAAAGCGGTTCCACTGGTTTCCGGTCCCGGTGCATGTTCCGGGTCCATCATACTACGGGTCCAATACCCTTCCGGCTGTTGTATGGAGGCAACCGCTCCAGCCATTTTAACAAATTTGTCCACAAAGAACTGACGATGTTCATATTCTTTCGGAAGATCCTTCAGGACTTTAGCCAATCCAGCCAATACCCAACCGTCTCCACGTGCCCAGAAGTCCTTCTTGCCATTTACGCTTTTATGCTTCGGATATACATACTTGGCATCCCGATAATACAAGCCCGTTTCATCATCATACATGATACTATCCGAAAAAGTGATGTATTCGTACAACTTATCCAAATAAGTAGAATTACCCGTTACATGATACAACTTGGTCATCACCGGCATGACCATATAAAGGCCATCGGCCCACCACCAATAATCAGATTGAGGAGTACTCATCTGATATTCCATCACTTCACGGGCACGGGCTATTTTTGATTTGTCCGGCAAGATATTATAAAGGTCCACATAAGTTTGGAAACAAATCTGATAATCGCCGAACATGACAAAATCATCACCTTCTCCATAACGATTATATTTCCATTTATTCTTATCCTTTTCTTTGGCGCCCTTCCATTCGTTGTGCTTCGCCCAAGCTTCCGAATAAGCCCGATAAGCCTCGTTGCCCGTCAAGAAATATGCCTCCATGTTGCCTGTATGATAAGCGGCATGGTCCCAAAACGAACGTACTTCCGGTTTGTTGTTTTTCTGCCAATACCCGTTTACCTTATCAATGATCTTTCTCACCTCTTCCGCTTCCGTCGGTTTGGCGTAAGATACTCCTACTATACCCAGAACACTGATGCATAGTATCATTTTTCGAATGATATTCTTCATGTCCATCTTAGTTATTCTATCATTTTACTTCCAGCACAAAAACCGTCTGCGCTTCCGTTTCTATTTGTTTTTCTCCGTCTCCTTGACGGGTATTCTGCACAAAAAGATGCAGTTTCCTTTCCGTCTTCCACAATTCCGAATCATGACTGGGTTCCCACGCATCCACATCAAAATCAGTCAGATCCTTCACTTCCCATTTGCCTTCATGAAGGTCATGGGTATAATACATGGAAACTTTGCTTCCCCGTTCCACATCACGGAAAATATAATAGGCTTCTTTCCCATCTACAACCATCCGGGGACGAGAAATTGGAATCATCTTGGTCCCTCCTCCTTTCAGAGAAAACGGAGTGGCACGGTTAGATACTTGCTGGTTACGCCATTGCTTCCCATCGTACCAAACCAACCTATATTGAGGAATTTCACTATTCTGATCGCGCCAATAAGTAGCGATATACGGATTTCCTTCCGCATCTGCGCTCATACTTGTCTGATTGATCAATTCACTGTTTTGCGGAATCCGACAAGCATATTCTGCATTATCCAACCGGATAGGAAGGGCGTATTCCTCTCCTGAAGTCTTGCACCAAGTCTTTCCACCATCCGACGAACGGGCATAGCACAAATCATGATTGGTCTCCACCAACCACGTTTCTCGCCACACCCATGACAGATGAATGGTACCCTGTGCATCCACATACAATTGCCAATAAGCATTACGTTTGTTTTCACCGTCAATCAGCACATCCTGTACCCGTTCCCATTGACGGGTTGCCAACGAATACCGATTCAACACCAGATTACCGCGACCGGAAGCACCCGAACGATAGGCAAACGACAAGTCGCCATTTGCTAAACGATAAAATTCCGGATATGTTACATCCTTTTCATCCACCCCTGTCATCGGCTCCTTATCACCCAATATCAAAGAATAAGGAGCAACGCTCCGACAATAGTTCAGCGGATGTCCGTGATGATCGAAAGAGACATGCAGATAGCCGTCACCATCCACCATCAGACTGATAACATTGTGAGCGTCCTTGACATCCCCCTTGTATTGGGTACGATGCAAGGTCCATTCATTATCCTCCAAATCACGAGAGCCAAGCACCATCCAACCATCGGCATCGTAGTAAGCAATGTATTGTTTACCTTCACAAGAAGCCAATGAACTGTTACGAAACACGGTGGTATTCACAGAAGTACTGCTATACCCTTTCCCGACTTCCACCAAGCGCGGCGCATGGATACAAGAAGATATGCTACACAAAAAGACCAATAAAAACAGGATGTTTTTCATGACTATATTTTCTACCATGCAAAAATAACCGAATTATTCTATAAAGCATAGAATAATCCGGCAATTTTACAACAAAGGCAAGAAAATCAATTACAATTACGGCCAATCCACCATATTTTCAAGGTGTAGAAAAAAGCCGTTCCCAACATCAGGAGAAGACTGGCAGCAAACATCACGGCACAAGCCCACGAGGGAATTCCCAAAAAACCGGACGACATAGACAATATCACAGCCAACCAAATGCACCCCATAGAAAGTGTCATAATGCGGCACATACGTCCAATCAATCCTATCTGCCGATAAAAGACCGGTTCCTTTAAGCGGATGGGTAGATTCACCATCTTCCGATTATAAGCAGCGGCAGCAGTAATAAGCATACCTACCACAAACACAACCGCCATGATCCAATAGATTGATTTACCCGACCATCCATTGGCTTCGCCCATTGCATTGAAATGAGAAGGTACAACTTCAGGAGCCTTTGCATAAAGTACTCCGGTCAGGACCAGCGCCACAACGGCGATAAATAAAGCCACCCATTCAAGCAGCCTGTCCGACTTCGTAACAGGAGCCTTTCTACGGTCACGGCTCACATCCCAAAACTTATATTTCATGTTTCTTCCTCCTTTAACTTTGTTTTATTCTTCTTCATCCTTCCGCTTTTGCGCAAAGCTTCAGCAATGATCCATTGCAATTGTCCGTTGGTGGAACGGAACTCATCGGCTGCCCATTTTTCAATGGCCTCCATAGTATCCGCATCCACTCTGAGGACAAAACTTTTTATCGCTTCTTTCTTTGCCATTGCGAAGGAAAGATCAATGATTCAACGTACCCGAATTGATGACCGGTTGAGCCGGTTCGTCCGCACAAAGCACTACGAGCAGATTGCTCACCATAGCCGCTTTCTTTTCTTCGTCCAGTTCGACGATTTCTTCTACCGACAATTTATCAAGTGCCATCTTCACCATTGACACCGCACCTTCCACAATCTTTTCACGGGCAGTAATGATAGCACTGGCTTGTTGACGACGAAGCATTACAGCTGCAATTTCAGGAGCATATGCCAAGTAATTGATGCGCGCTTCTACAATTTCCATACCAGCCATGGCAAGTCGTTCGTTCAAACGCTTTTCCAGTTGGTCGTTGATTTCCTCGCCACCTCCACGGAGAGTCAGTTCGCCAGAATCCTGCTCGGTATCATCATAAGCATATTCACCGGCCACCTGACGGAGGGCAGCATCACTCTGTACGCGTACAAAGTCTTCGAAAGCGTTCATACGTCCGGCCACGGTCACACCCAAGCTTCCGTTGCCCTTATCGGCCATTGTCTGTGCATCGATTTCGAACATGGCCTTATACGTATCCTTCAATTTCCATACCAACACCAAACCAATCAGAATCGGATTACCTACCTTGTCGTTTACCTTAATAGGTTCTACATCAAGGTTACGGGCACGGAGCGAAAGTTTCTTCTTATCCATGAAAGGGTTCACCCAATAAAAGCCTGTTTTCGTAAAAGTGCCTTCATACTTACCGAAGAACACCATCACGCGCGCTTCGTTCGGCTCTTGAGAAAAATAACCGGCCAGCATGATAAAGAACGCCAGACCCAACACTATCAGTGCAGGCAACAACACGGCCAATGAGTTTGAATAATAAATAGCCAACAATCCCAATACGGGGATTACCAACAGATTGATAAACAAGGCCAAAAAGCCATTCATCAACATTCCCTTGTAAGTCATTTCTTTTGTTTCCATACTTGTATAAATTGATATTATTTTGATATCACAAAGATATTGACTATGATTTTAAAGAGCCAAACGATTTACTATGTTTTACAGCATAAAATGGTTTATAATTCGTAAAGTGCCACTTTATGGTCGGTAAAGTGGCATTTTCTTTGAAGAAAAACATAGTTTTTATTACCTTTGCAAGCCCATATACGAAGATGTCCATGCAGATAGATACCCGCAACAAAGAATTCCAGGATGCGCTGAACTTGATTCAGTACACCCGCCAGTCGGTTTTTCTGACAGGCAAAGCGGGTACAGGCAAATCTACCTTCTTAAAATACGTGTGCGCCAATACCAAAAAGAAATTTGTAGTACTGGCCCCTACAGGCATTGCTGCCATCAATGCAGGAGGTAGCACTTTGCACAGTTTCTTCAAGCTACCCTTTCATCCGTTGCTACCCGATGACCCCAATTTTAGTCTGCGAGGCGGAAAACTGCATAGCTTCTTGAAATATTCATCGGAGCATCGCAAGCTCATCAAGGAAATAGAGTTGGTTATCATCGACGAGATTTCCATGGTACGGGCAGACATCATCGACTTCATCGATAAAATACTGAGAGTATATTCGCAAAACATGCGCGAGCCTTTCGGAGGCAAACAAATATTGCTGGTAGGCGACGTATACCAATTGGAACCGGTAGTAAAAAGCGATGAACGTGAAATACTGAACCGTTTCTACCCCACCCCCTATTTCTTTTCGGCAAGAGCTTTCAATGAAATGGAATTGGTATCCATTGAATTGACCAAAGTATATCGGCAGAGCGATCCCGTTTTCGTGAATGTGCTCGACCATATACGCAACAATACCGCTACGGCCGCCGATCTCCAGCTGTTGAACACTCGATACGATACACACATCGAAGAAAGCGAGAGCGATATGTATATCACCCTGGCCACCCGCCGCGATGTAGTCAACTACATTAACGAAAAGAAACTGGCGGAACTACCGGGCGAGGCAGTAACACTAAAAGGTGAAATCAAGGGTGAATTTCCGGAAAGCAGTCTGCCCACACAAATGGAATTGGAGGTAAAGCCGGGAGCCCAAATTATCTTTATCAAGAACGACTACGACAAACGTTGGGTAAACGGAACCATCGGTACCATCGTAGGAATCGATGAGGATGAAACCTTGTATGTAATGACCGAAGACGGGGGTGAATTCGACGTCAAAAAAGACAAATGGAGCAACATCCGATATCGATACAACGAACAAGAGAAGAAAATTGAAGAAGAAGAATTGGGTGTATTCATCCAATATCCCATCCGATTGGCATGGGCCATAACCATTCATAAAAGTCAGGGGCTGACCTTCAGCAGGGTGGTCATCGACTTTACCGGAGGGGTATTCGCCGGTGGACAGGCATACGTAGCCTTGAGCCGTTGCACTTCACTCGAAGGTATCCAACTGAAGAAAATCATTACACGAGGCGACATTTTCGTCCGACCGGAAATTGTAGCGTTCGCCCAACGGTTCAACAACCGGCAAGCCATAGACAAAGCTTTGAAACAGGCACAAGCCGACATTCAATATGCCGAGGCCGTAAAACAATTCGATGAAGGCAATTTCGAGGAATTTCTTGAACAATTTTTCCTTGCCATCCATTCACGATATGATATCGAAAAGCCGACGATCCGACGGTTTATTCGCAAGAAGTTAGGTATTATCAACACCTTAAAAGCCGAAAACCGTAAGATAAAGGAGCAGATGCGAGTACAGCGCAAGAACCTGGAAAAATATGCGCACGAATATTACTTGATGGGGAACGACTGCATTACGCAGGCACACGATGTACGGGCCGCCATTGCCAACTACAACAAGGCTATCGAATTGTATCCACAATTTACCGATGCTTGGGTAAGAAAAGGCATCACGTTGTACAACGAAAAGGAATTCTATGAAGCAGAGATGTGCCTGAGCGAAGCCGTTCGATTGAGCCCCACCCTATTCAAAGCCTATTACAACCGGGGGAAAAACCGATTGGCCCTGAACAATATCGAAGGAGCATTGGCCGATTTCGACAAGGCCACCACTCTGAAGCCTGAACATCCCAAGGCACACGAATATTTTGGTGACGCACTGATGCAGACAGGCAAGGAAAACGAAGCCGCCCTCCACTGGGCCATCGCCGAGCAATTAAGGAAAAAGAAAAAATAAGAATCCTCATTTTATGTTAGTCAAGCTTTACGAAAAGAACAACAGCCCCAAAGATCTGGATCGCATCGTCCAAGTACTTGAAGAAGGCGGGATCATCATCTATCCCACCGACACCATGTATGCCATAGGATGCCATGCACTGAAAGAACGTCCTATCGAACGCATATGCCGACTGAAGGAGATTGACCCGCGCAAGCACAACCTGTCCATCATTTGTTACGATCTGAGCAATATCAGTGAATATGCCAAGATAGACAATTCCACCTTCAAACTAATGAAGCGCAACCTACCGGGAGCATTCACTTTCATCCTCCCTACAGGCAGTCGGCTTCCTAAAATATTCAAGAACCGTAAGGAAGTGGGTATCCGTATGCCCGACCATCCCATCATTATGGAAATATGCAAACGGCTCGACGCCCCCATCCTTACCACCACCTTACCCATAGAAGAAGCCGAGGACATCGAATACATTACAACTCCCGAACTGATTGACGAGAAATTCGGCAGCGAAGCAGACATCATCATCGACGGAGGAATTGGAGGGACCGAACCTTCCACCATTGTGAACTGCATGGAGGGGGAAGCGGAAATCATCCGACAAGGAAAAGGATGGCTAATAGAATAAACAAACTATATATTAACTAAATTTACATTTACATGAATACAACAACAAATTACAGTGCAGAAATCAGCACCTTACTGAATAAGCTGATTGATGCAGGAGTAGACTTGGGAGGAAGAATCTTAGGAGCACTCATTATTTTCATTATCGGAAAACTGCTCATCAAGTGGTTAAATCGCTTGTTTGCCAAGATTTTAATCAAGCGGAAAGTAGATGCCAGCATACAAAGTTTCTTGAAAAGTATGGTCAACATTCTGTTGATAACCATGCTTATCCTAGCTATCATCGGGAAATTAGGAATCGAGCTGACCGGCTTTGCCGCTCTTCTTGCATCGGCAGGTATGGCCATCGGTATGGCATTGAGCGGCAATCTATCCAATTTTGCCGGAGG
Source organism: Bacteroides sp. (assembly GCA_015060765.1). GTDB lineage: Bacteria > Bacteroidota > Bacteroidia > Bacteroidales > Bacteroidaceae > Phocaeicola. The sequence continues at coordinate 47,267 of SUXW01000019.1, read as the reverse complement.
TATCATTATTCTGGCATTCCGCCCTTATCGGGTGGGCGACTACATTGAAGCAGCGACAGGTGCAGCCGGTACCGTCAAGGAAATTCAGATTTTCCACACCGTTCTTGTTACTCCGGACAACAAGATTGTATATGCTCCCAACGGACCTATGAGCACTGCAGTAGTAACCAACTATAGCAGACTTGATACCCGACGGGTCGATTTTTCATTCGGAGTGGAATACGGTACAGACTTCCAACAAGTCCGAGAAATTCTGATGGAGATTATTGCTTCAGACAATCGGATTCTTTCCACCCCCGAACCATTCGTGGAATTGGGTTCCTTGTCCGACAGCAGTGTAAATGTCACTGTACGGGTATGGGTGAAAAGCAGTGATTATTGGAATGTAAACTTTGACATGAACCAAAAAGTATATGCTACATTCAACGAAAGAGGCATATCATTCCCATTCCCACAACTGACTGTACACCAAGGATAATCCTTACTGTCTTAAAAAAAGACTGTGCCAAAATAGAGATTTATTTTGGCACAGTCTTTTTTTAATTTCCCTTCCGTTTCTTCAGCCAACGCTCCTCTACCGTCTGCATCACCTCATACCAATTAGGAATATAAAGTGTAGCTACCACGGTATTGACCAGCATACCGAAAACCACCGCTGCACCAAGAGCCACCCGACTTCCGGCACCGGCACCTGTAGCAAAGAGCAACGGCATCACGCCCAATACAAAGGTAAACGAAGTCATCAGGATAGGACGAAGACGAATACGTCCCGCCTCATAAGCTGCCTCGCGGATGGAATTACCCGCCTTGCGATAGTCGCGTGCAAATTCCACAATCAGAATTCCATTCTTGGCCGAAAGAGCAATCAACAATACAATACCGATCTGCGTATAGATGCTTACCGGTTCCCCCATCAGCCAACAGCCCAACATAGCACCGAGGATAGCTATCGGTAACCCCATTACCGCTGCCACCGGACTGGTCCAACTCTCGTACTGAGCTGCCAAAACCAAATAAGCCACCAACAATGCCATGATCAAAACGATAGCCGTAGAGCCACTTGCCTGTGTCTCCTGATAAGCCACAGATGTCCACTCGTAACCGAACTCATTACCCAACTGGTTACGAATCAAGCTACCCACCGCCTCGATAGTTTCTCCCGAACTGCTACCCGGTGCCGTATTGGCTGTAACAGATGCCGACTGATACATGTTATACCGGCTCACCTGATCCATACCAAGTACTTGTTCCACCTGAACAAAGCTATTGAACGGAACCATTTCACCTTTGGAATTCTCCACACTCAGTTTCAATACATCGTCAATGTATTTCTGTGCATCCTCTCCGGCACCCAACTTCACCTGATAGATACGTCCGAACTCTACAAAATCGTTCACATACGCCTGTCCCAAATAATAAGCCAAAGCCGAGAACACCTGATTAAGGTTCAAGTCCATCAGTTGTACCTTGTCACGGTTAATGTTCAGATAATATTGCGGAACATCCGCTTGATACATGCTACTGAGCGAAGCGATGGAAGGCTCCATGCGATATTCGGCCAGCAAAGTATTGACCGCCTTCTGCAGTTCTTCGGCTCCCAAAGATTGCCGGTCTTCCAGTTCAAACTGAAGTCCGCCTGTATTTCCCATCCCCGGAATGACCGGAGGAATGATACCGAACACTTGCGCTTCTTGCACCATGGCATATGCCTCCCGATTAAAACGATCGACCACCGCCTGCGCCGAATGTTCCTTACCCGAACGTTCCTTCCAATTTTTCAGTACCACAAAATACGTGGCGGCATTAGGCAATTCTCCTCCGCCCATCACACTGAAACCGTTCACTCCCAAAAAAGTTTTGACCTCGGGATATTGCATCAAGATAGCATCAATCTGCTTACCTACAGCCTCTGTCCTTTCGAGCGACGAAGCCGCCGGGAGCTGTACCCCCACAATAAAATAGCCATCATCCTCTTCGGGCATGAAAGTGGTAGGCCATTTCACGAAGAGCAGAAAAGCGATAATAGAAAGCATCGCGAACGAACCGACTGCCACTACGGGCCGTGCCAACAGCCACTGTACCGAACGGTTGAAAAGATGCTGCGTCCCATCATTGAACCGGTCGAACCACAAGAAAAGTTTGGATTTCTTCTGCGGTGTCGGTCTTAAAAGGATGGCACAAAGAGCCGGCGAAAGAGTCAGCGAATTCAATCCGCTCAATACCGTGGATGCTGCTATGGTCAACGCAAACTGTTTGTAAAGCTGACCGGTAATACCACCTATCAAAGTGGTCGGTATAAAGACCGCGAGCAACACCAATACCACTCCGACTATCGGCCCGGAAATTTCACCCATCGCTTCTTCCGTAATGCGTCGCATATTCACCTGCTCCCCTCTTGCCACCGCCTCATCCAGCAAACGGGTTACATTCTCGACCACCACAATGGCATCATCCACTACAATGGCAATGGCCAAAACCAAGCCAAACAACGTCAGCGTATTGATGGAGAATCCCAAGAGCGCCATTACGGCCAAAGTACCTATCAACGAAACAGGAATGGTAATGCAAGGAATCAAGACTGCCCGCCAACTTTGCAGGAAGAAGAACATGACCAATACCACCAGGATAGTTGCCTCAACGAAAGTCTTCATTACCTCTCCGATGGAATCGTGTACCACCTCCGTCGTATCCAGTGTCACCTGATAACGAATACCCTGCGGAAACGCTTCCGCCAGTTCGGCCATCCGCTTCTTCACCCCTTTCGCCACATCGAGCGAATTGGACCCCGGAAGCTGATACACCGCAATGCCTGCCGTCGGTTTCCCTTTCAGACGGGAAACCACGTTGTACTTCTGACTTCCCAGTTCGATATGCGCCACATCCCTTAAGCGCAGAATCCTTCCTCCATCCTCCACCCGGAGAATGATATCGCCAAACTCATCGGGTGTAGTCAAGCGTCCTTTCACGTTCAAGGTATATTGAAAAGCATTGTTGCCCGACCGTCCGAAAGGCTGTCCCACATTTCCGGCCGACACTTCCATATTCTGCGCCTGAATAGCGGCATACACCTGCTGAGCACTGAGATTACGGATACGCATCGCCTCCGGATCGAGCCAGATACGCATGGAGTAGTCGCCCGCCCCCATCACATTGACCGCTCCCACACCCGGCACGCGGGTCAGCTGGTCCACCAGATTCAAATCGGCATAATTGGCAAGATACAATCCATCGTAAATGCTGTCGCCCGACAAGGTAAGCATCATTACAATATTCGACGATTTCTTCTGCACCGTTACCCCTTGCTGCTTCACCGCTTCGGGCAAGGAATTCAGCGCCACGCTCACCCGGTTCTGTACCATTACAGTCGCCATATCAATATCCGTACCCACCTCAAAAGTCACAGTCAGAGCATACATCCCCGATGCCGACGAAGTAGAACTCATGTACATCATACCTTCCACTCCGTTTACCTGTTGTTCGATGGGGATACCTACCGTTTGCGCTACGGTTCCGGCATTTGCACCCGGATAGACGGCATTCACCTGCACGGTTGGTGGAGTAATGTCCGGATATTGTTCTATAGGAAGCATTCGGAGTGTCACTAACCCCGCTACAACGATGAGCAAAGCCAATACCGTTGCGAATATCGGTCGTTCAATAAAGAATTTCGAGAACATAAGCGCTTATTTTTCTATCGGTTCAATCTTCATGCCCTGACGCACCTTCATCAAAGCCTTGGTAACATACCGTTCTTCCGGTGAAAGTCCCGACGTAACGATACGCATGTTTCCGTCCAGCAGTTGTCCTATCTCAATAGGACGAGAGCTAACCACATTACTGTCATTCACTACATACAGGAACTTTCCCAACTGGTCGGTACCAATGGAAGCATTGTCCACCAGCACCGCTTTCTCCGCCGTAGCGTATGGTAAAGTGACACTCACATACAAACCCGGTTTCAACACCCCATCGGGATTATCCAGCTCGGCACGGAGGCGCATGGTACCTGTAGTGAGACTGAAACTCGGCGAAAGATAATTCAGCTTGCCTTGCCAAGTCTTCGAGCCGTCGGTCCCTACCCGAAGCGTAACAGCATGTTCCGCCTCCGGAATCTTGGTATCGGCTGCCCTCAACAGTTCGAAAGCAAGATACTGATTGTCCGAAATGTCGAAATAAGAATAAAGCTTGTCGTTCTGATACACGGTAGTCAGTTTCACCGGACTCCCCTCACCACTGATATAGGCCCCATCAGAATATTCCGCCAAGTCGGCCACTCCATCCATAGGCGACCGGATGTAGCAATGCCCCAATTGCACCTTGGCGGTTTTGAGTGCCGCCTCGGCATTGCTCACAGCAGCCTCGCAGGTTTCCACATTACTTTCCGCCTGAACAAACTGAATGCGGCTCACCGCATCACTCTTGATAGCCTCCTTCATTCTCTCGTAATTGCTACGTGCATATACCAGATTGGCTTGAGCGGTCTTGAGTGCCGCCTGCGCCTGCTTCACGGCATTTTCATAGAGAGTAGGGTCTACCACAAACAAAAGTTGTCCTTTCTTTACCCTTGCCCCCGACACATAATTCTTCGAGAGCAGCGTACCGTTCACCTGCCCCACAATATCAAGACTATTGGCAGATGTAAGATAGCCGGGATAATCGCGCGTCAGAGTTACATTCTTCACCACAGGTTTGGCCACCTCTATGGGAAGAGCACTCACAACCATTTGAGTCTGCTTGCTGTCACATCCCATCAACAGCAAGACAGACACTGCAATGATACATGTTTTCTTTTTCATATTCCGTTTCCATTTAATCATTACCATCCCCCTCCTAATGCCTGATACATCTGCACTAAGCACACCAGCGAGTATCCTTTCGCCTTGACCAATGTATTTTCATACGTCAGCAAGGAGCGTTGGGCATCGAGCACATTCTGAAAAGGAGTCAGTCCCTGCTTGTACAAATCGAGGGAGAGGTTAAGTACCTCCTTTCCCTGATTAAGCATTTCCCTGCAAGCCACAATCTGCTTGATGGAATTCCGGTAAGCACTCATGGCATTGTCTACCTCTTGTACGGCAGTCAGCACGGTCTGGTTGAACTGATTGATGCATTCATCCAGTTGCGCCCTTTGCAACCGTTCCTCATTCAGGCTTCTACCTCCGTCGAAAAGGTTCCATGTCATCGAAGGAGCGATGCTCCAGGTCATACTATTCCGTTTGGTAAAATCGCGCGTGTCGTGCGAGGCATAACCGAACGAGCCGTTCAAGAAAAAGGAAGGAAGCCAATCAAGTTTGGTAGCCCCAAGTAAAGCAGCTTGTGCGCCGACCTTTCTTTCGGCAGCCCTCACATCCGGCCGGCGGAGCAACAGATTGGCCGGCACTCCCACTCCTACAGGTTCCATATAATCGGGTAGCGCCCGTGGCACACTCAAAGCCGCGGCCACATCCTGCGGATACATACCCAGCAATACCGCCAAAGCATTGATATACCGAGTGACACCGGCCTCCGTTGCAGGGATGGAAGCCAAAGTACTGAAGTAAACCGATTTGGCCTGCGCCACATCGAGTTTGGACACCAATCCGGTGCTATAGCGCACTTCGGTAATCTTCACTACCGCTTGTTGCGACACCGCATTCCTTTGGAGTACATCCAGTTCCTGCTGCATCTCCCGCAGATTGAAATAGGCCGATGCCACCTCGGCGCACAAGCTCACCATGGTAGCATTGTATTCTTCTTTGCTGGCTGCAAAATTCTCCTTCTGCGCCTTCACCTTCATGCGGATGGTACCAAATACATCCACTTGCCAACTCAGGTTAACCGAAGCATCATAATAGCTGTTCCATCCTTGTGGAGAGCCATTGCCCGTATTTCCACTGGTTTGCTGGCGCGTCCACCCCCCATCCAAAGAGAGCGACGGGAAATAATCACTACGAGCTATGCGAAGATTCGCCCTTGCCTGTTCGATACGGTTGAGCGCCATCAGGACATCCGTATTCTGCTCCACGGCCAAATCAATCAACGAATCGAGCGTAGCATCCTCAAACACTTCCCACCAATGATCTTCCACCGGCAGAATCTGTTGGAACATCGCATCGTTATCCATCCAATTATCGGGCAACGGTCGGGTCAGATACTCCCTTCCTTTTTGGGCGCTGGCTACCATCGGCAACAAAATCAGCCAACAAAGAAACCAATGTATTCTCGTCATAATCCTCCATTTAGTTTTTGCGTATAGAGATAAACAGATTCGAAGGCGTTTGGTTTCAACAAAAAGAATATTTAATAAAATACGATGAAGAAAGACAAATGTTTCGTGACAGCAACCATCGATTCGTAAACTTTCTGTCAATATTTCCTCACAAAAACCCCGATTTATAAATTATCTATCCATGTTTTATAGCAACATCCCTTAAATCGAACATTTTCTTTTAATGCCGCATAACAACGACTTCAAATTGTAAACTTTCTGTCGATATTTCTTTGCAACAACCTTCGGCCCATAAATTTTCGGTCAATATCACGTAACAACGAGTGTTGAAAAAGGAATTTTCCATCAATGTTTCGTAACATTAGCATAAAATTTCTTTAGCAAACAATCGTGTTACGTTACATGCACATAAAAAACCATTTTGTTCAAAAAAAGGTTGATAAAATTTACAAAAGTTCAGGAATTTTACATAGCTTTGCAAACGAGAAGAACCAGATAATCTGCGATGAAGCTACGAAGATTCAGAATCTCCTCCTAAGAAAACTTCAAAGATTCATCCCCCTTATTTTCGAATTCTCACCGTGAGAATAAAATTATTATTTTACAATTCACAAAATTTTACTAATTATGGCTTTAAAAAATTTAAAGTACCAGTCCAAGTTGACTGTAGTGGAACTTGACCAATTCATGTCACAGTTCTTAAACATTTTTATGTATCCCATAGATGAACCGACAGTAGAAGATCGCGAAAAACTATTGGAAGACATTTACCTTGGCGATAAAGCAACATTTCTGAAAGAGATTCTGGAAGCATACAGAAAGAATATCAAGCGCGAAAAGAAAATGTCGCAAAGCGAATCATTAACCGAGCTGAACAACTTAAGGAAAAAACTAATGAGCGGACATCTGGCTTATATTGCCACCTTCGAAACAGACTGCAACGAGGAGAAAAGTGCTGCCGCCATTTCATACCGAAGGTTGACCGAGCAGTACAAATATTTCGGAAAACTGACCAACATAGCCAAGAGTTCCGTTATCCGCAAATATGTAGATGCCCTGCAAAGCGAAGAATATGCAGAAGCTTTCAAGACATTGGAATTGGAAGAGCGCACGTTAGAACTGCAAGAAGTGAACGAGCGCTACATTTCATTGAGCGAAGAACGCGATAACGCCGAGAAGAGCATCAGTGACTCTCCTACCGTTCTACGCCAGCAATGCATAAACGCCTACCGCGATTTGGTATCACTCATCAACTTTGCCTTGCAAAAGAACAAGTATTACATTTACAACGAAAAGGCTATCAGCCTTGCAGCTCTAACAGAACGTACACAGGAACTCATCAACCGCCGTCGCCATGCAGCGGAATCCGAAGAAGAAATTCCAGAGGATACCACGGACAACCTGCCGGAAGAAAGTACCGACGAGGTAGCGTGAGATACTGACTAAAGAAAAATGCACCAAGCTGGAGGAGCCTTACTTTAATGTAACGGATGCTTGGTGCATTTTTTTATTCTAATTTAGGAATTATAAGCAGAAGTGGAAAAACAAAATAAGAAGAACAATGACAAAGCACTAGTAGTATTATCATTAAATTTTCTTTGAAATGTCAGGTAAATAATCTTATTTTGTGAAATAACTATTAGTAACCACAATAATTATAGGAGTCACTTTTTACATTTATATTTTGACTATTTGTTTTATCTCCTCTGTTATTATAGCATTATTATTGTGGAAAAAATTATTACGGTAATAGCATGAAGAAAAATTATATCCCATTCATTATCACATTAGCCCTTATAGATCTGAGTATTTTGGCTTTTACTTATTTTTGTTCAGAAGTACACGAAGATGGACTTACTACATTATTCTACAGTGGTTTTGTTGCGGGTATAAATATCATTGCATGCATTATATTAAAAAAATGGGATTTTATCTCTTTAATCAATGCACTATTTCTTTTTTATGGAGTCAATTTTATCGCAGGTTTTGCAAAAGAAATGGAATGGAGAAAAAACAATATTGACTACTATATTAACATAAATGACAGCGTATTTAGGTTAACACTAAACAAAGATTTGTCTGAATTTGACATTTATTATGAAGAGGCCGGTTATTCTGAAGGATATTGTTTTGGAACCTATACAAAGAATGATAATGAGTACATTTTGGAAGTAGACACCAGTCGTATCGGATACAAAATTCCCAAACGGCTCATCATAAGAAACGACTCTATCTTTGATTTCAAGAAAAAAGGCATGAAAATCAAATTAAAGAAACCTATATTCTGATTTAAAATTAACAGTATATGAATTATTCAAACATCATCCAAGCCATCCGCTCCATCATCGAAAAGGAAGAGGAGATTCTTTTGAATTTACCAGAAGAAATTATTACCAATCGGTTCAATCATCAAAACCGAAGTATCAAAATGCTTTTGGGACATCTTATAGATTCTGCAAGCAACAACCACCAACGAATGATACGCTTGCAATACGCTCCACGTGTAGGTCACTGTATCCCCAACAGCGAAAGGGGAATGCTTGTTTTCCCCGACTATACACAGGATAATGATTTGTGGATTCAATTACAAGATTATCAACATGAAGATTGGTATACCTTGGTACAACTATGGAAATTCTATAATTTGCACATCATCCAAGTTATCCAATCGGTAGATGAAACAAAACTCGACAATTATTGGCTCGATTATGAAGGAAATCAAGTAACGTTACATGACATGATAATGGGATATACCGAACATTTGGAACTTCACATAGGACACATACATGAGCTGATGGGATAAGAACAATTTTTCACCTGTAAAGGTTTAATTAATGTTAACTAACCAGTAGGAAATCAGCTTACGGCTTGCTTTATTAGTTTACATTGCGTTATTTTGTTTATTCATAACAAAAATTAATAAATTAAAACAATTCACTATGAACGAAGTATATGTAGCTCCATCAATCGAAATTATCGAAGTAGAAGTAGAAAAAGGTTTTGCTGGAAGTTTAGAAGATGGTAATTCACCTTTTCTCCCAGGAGGTGAAGATTTCTAAATTAAAAATGATATAGAAAAATCAAACTGAACAAATCTTTTACGTATGAAAAAATACATCTATTCCTTTATAGCAATAACAAGCCTGTTATTAGTAGGTTGCTCGAATAACGATACCCCTTTCGAAGAGGCACCTTTACTTAATTCCAATGAAAGCAATCAAGTAATGAAACTTATCGCTTCTCTTCCCGAAGGAGACTCATCTGATTCAAGACTGACATACGAAGAAGTAACCGTTTCTGGGAAGAAAGGGTTAAAAACCCGTTGGAGTGAAAGTGACAATCTTGTTGCCAATGCATTACCAAGCAGCAAAGAATATGTATATCTTTTCGAATTAGAAGAAGGTAGTGGAAGCAGTACAGCTACTTTTACATGCAAGAATGGTTATCCTACCAATTTCAGTACTAATGCATGGACCTTATACTATCCAGGGAATATAACTTGCGAGCAGGATTATTTAAATTTCACTTATACCGGACAAGTACAAAATGGGAATGGGGATACACAACATCTCACTCAATTCCATTCCATGCGTTTGCCAATAACCGACGGAACAAACTCAACATCATTCAACGGAGAAACACACATCAACTTTTCCGGAGACAATCTAGAACAATCGGCATGTATGAAGTTTAATCTCAGTGGATTGCCACCCATTAAGCCTACTAATATCAGTTTGACTTATTTAAATGAATCCGGTTCACCAGCCAATCAATTTTATACTCACAACTGTTTGGACAAATGGTGGGGAACGCAAAATCCAAATAGAGAAACCGTTAGCACACTTTCACTTGCTCTCGAGAATTTCGCACAAACCAGCACTGTAACCGCATACATGATGATGTCCAACTATCCGACTACAGTAAAAGCCGGTGCCAAATTTAAAGTTACAGTGACCGATAATAACGGAAAGAAATATTATTGTGAGAAAGCCATCAATAAAAACACAAGCCTGCTTGGTGGTCATTTACACAGCATCACTTGCACAGAATGGAAAGAAGCCGGTACTATAGATGGTTTTGACAATCCCGCAACTGGTGTTCAGGTACTTCAAGAAAAGAGTGTAGGGAATGGTACAGACATCATTATCATGGGTGACGGATTTGCAGCCGACCAATTTGGTACAAACGGAATCAATGGTAATTATAATACTATTATGCGCCAAGCATATGAAGATTTCTTTAGTGTACAACCATATACAGCTTTAAAAAACTACTTCAACGTGTATTATATCAATGCCGTATCGGAGGACAATCACGATGCAACGCCGTATTGGTCGGGAGGTACTCCGGGCTATGGGAGCCAAAATGGAGCTACCATGGGCAGTGCAAGCACTAAATTTAGTTCAACATTTGTACAGAACAGCACTCACGTTGAAGGGAACAACGATTTAGCCCTGGCATATGCCATGCAAGCCATTCGTACCAAAGGAGGCCCCAACGGCACAGCCTGCACGGACGAAAATGAAGTTTATACCCGTGCACACAAAGCGTTGATTTTGATGATGGTTAACGTAAAATGTTATGCCGGCACATGTGCCATGTCATGGACCCAAAGTACTACAGACGATTATGGCAATTCTTATTCTGTAGCCTATACCGCATTGGGCTACGACGAAACAGGCGGTCAATGCAAATGGACTACCATTCACGAAGGTGGAGGACACGGATTTGGGAAATTAGCCGATGAATACGGCGGTGGAACGATTACTGAATTCGGCACAGGAAATTGGGTCCAATTAAGCAACAAGCACACCTACGGAGTACACCGTAATGTCAATGAACATTGGACACAAGAAGAAATAAATGATGGGTGGTCTTCTTCATTCTGGGCAACTACCACCACCCCAACTAATGTCTATTGGGCAGAACTTCTCAACAATTCATATGCTTACAACGACGATATAACCCCATTGGGCAAAGCAGAAGGATTAGGTATCTATCGAGGGGGTTATACTTACAACAACCTGTTCTGCCGCCCCACAGAAAACAGCATCATGAGAAGCCAGTTCGATTCCAACGGACAATTCTTCAATGCCATTTCACGTTGGGCTATTTGGTATCGTGTCATGAGATTGACGGGAAGTACAAGCGCTAAAGATTTCAAGAGTTCATTGAACGAGTTCATTGCTTTTGACAATACGCTGACCATAGAGAAAAATCAAACGACCTCCGCACGCGGTATTTCACAACCATTAGAACCGCTGGCTCCTCCAATCGAAATAGTAGGTCGTTGGGAAAACGGACGATTCATTACCGAATAAAGAAAATGTTTCTTCATACAAATCAGGGTAGGTTCAAACTTACCCTGATTTATTTTTGTAACATATTTTCCATCCAAGGTTTCTTTATTTTGCTCAAAATCTCAAAAAATGTGCATTTTTCTTTCCATATTTTTTCGTCGCTCAAATAGTTTCTGTAAATTTGCCCCCTGAATTTGAAATAACTAATACAAATATATTAATTATGAGTTTGAAAATTGTAGTATTGGCGAAACAAGTGCCCGACACTCGCAATGTGGGTAAGGACGCCATGAATGCCGACGGAACCATCAACCGCGCGGCACTTCCGGCTATCTTCAATCCGGAAGACTTGAATGCCCTTGAACAGGCACTCAGACTGAAAGACGCTCATCCAGGCTCGACGGTGACTATCCTCACCATGGGACCGGGACGTGCTGCCGAAATCATTCGTGAAGGACTTTATCGTGGTGCTGACAATGGATATTTGTTGACCGACCGTGCTTTTGCAGGTGCAGACACTTTGGCTACTTCATACGCTTTGGCTACTGCCATCAAGAAGATTGGTGATTACGACCTCATCATCGGTGGTCGTCAGGCTATCGACGGTGATACCGCTCAGGTAGGTCCTCAGGTAGCTGAAAAGCTGGGATTGACTCAGATTACTTATACCGAAGAAGTACTGAACGTAGATGAAGAAGCTCGCCGTATCACCGTAAAGCGTCACATCGACGGTGGTGTGGAAACCGTAGAAGGTCCGTTGCCTATCGTACTGACTGTAAACGGTAGCGCTGCTCCTTGCCGTCCACGCAACGCCAAGTTGGTGATGAAGTACAAGCGTGCACTCGGCGTTCAGGAAAAGGCTGCCATCACCAAGGAAGGTGCAGAATTGCCTTACGCTGAATTGTACGACAAGCTTCCTTATTTGAACATCGTTGAATGGAGTGTAGCCGATGTAGAAGGTGACACCAAACAATGTGGTTTGTCGGGTTCTCCTACCAAGGTGAAGAAGATTGAAAACATCATCTTCCAAGCTAAGGAAAGCAAGACTTTGACAGGAAGCGACCAGGATGTAGAAGATTTGATTGTTGAACTGTTGGCTAACCACACTATCGGATAAAGACTATGAATAACGTATTTGTATATCTGGAACTTGAAGGCGCAAACGTAGCCGATGTAAGTCTCGAACTTTTGACCAAAGGCCGTAAGTTAGCTACTCAGTTGGGCTGCCAGTTGGAAGCCATTGCTGCCGGTACAGGCCTTGCAGGAATTGAAAAACAAGTATTGCCTTTCGGTGTCGACAAGCTTCATGTGTTCGATGCTCCGGGCTTGTTCCCTTATACTTCTCTCCCGCACACTTCTATCCTCGTGAACTTGTTCAAGGAAGAAAAGCCGCAGATTTGCTTGATGGGTGCAACCGTTATCGGCCGTGACCTCGGCCCTCGCGTTTCTTCTGCTTTGACCAGCGGTTTGACTGCCGACTGTACCCAACTCGAAATCGGTCCTCACGAAGACAAGAAGAACGGCGTTACTTACGAAAACTTGTTGTATCAGATTCGTCCGGCCTTCGGTGGTAACATCGTGGCTACCATCATCAACCCGGAACACCGTCCACAGATGGCTACCGTTCGCGAAGGTGTGATGAAGAAGGAAATCCTCGACGAAAACTACGCCGGCGAAGTGGTGAACCACGACGTTGCAAAGTATGTTCCTGAAACAGACTATGTAGTAAAGGTGATCGACCGTCATGTAGAAAAGGCGAAACATAACTTGAAGGGTGCCGCTATCGTGGTAGCCGGTGGTTATGGTATGGGCTCTAAGGAAGGTTTCGACAAGTTGTTCGAATTGGCCAAGGAACTTCATGCCGAAGTTGGTGCCAGCCGTGCAGCTGTCGATGCAGGCTTCTGCGACCACGACCGTCAGATTGGTCAGACCGGTGTGACTGTTCATCCGAAGCTTTATATCGCTTGCGGTATCTCGGGACAGATTCAGCACATTGCCGGTATGCAGGATGCTGGTATCATCATCTCTATCAACAACGACCCGAACGCTCCTATCAACACCATTGCCGACTATGTCATCAATGGCTCGGTAGAAGAAGTGGTTCCGAAATTAATTAAGTACTACAAAAAGAACAGTAAGTAATGGCAAACTTTTATACAGAACATCCCGAACTGAAATATCATCTGAATAATCCGATGATGGGACGCATCTGCGAACTCAAGGAACGCGGATACGAAGACAAAGATAAGTATGACTATGCTCCGCAAGACTTTGCTGATGCCATGGATTCATACGACAAGGTGCTTGAAATCACTGGTGAAATCACTGGCGAAATCATTGCTCCTAATGCAGAAGGTGTAGATGCCGAAGGTCCTCATTGTGCCAACGGCCGTGTGACTTATGCAAGCGGTACTACCCAGAACCTCGACGCTATGGTGAAGGCCGGTCTCAACGGTATGACCATGCCTCGTCGTTACGGTGGCTTGAACTTCCCGATCACTCCGTACACCATGTGTGCAGAAATCGTAGCTGCTGCCGATGCAGGTTTCAGCAACATCTGGTCGCTCCAAGACTGTATCGAGACATTGTATGAATTCGGTAACGAAGACCAACACAGCCGTTTCATTCCACGTATCTGTGCCGGTGAAACCATGTCAATGGACTTGACCGAACCCGATGCTGGTTCCGACTTGCAGTCAGTGATGTTGAAGGCTACTTACGATGAAGAAAACAAGTGCTGGAGACTGAATGGTGTGAAGCGTTTCATCACCAACGGTGACGCTCACTTGCACCTTGTTTTGGCCCGTTCGGAAGAAGGTACCAAGGACGGTCGTGGCTTGTCTATGTTCATCTACGACAAGAACGACGGCGGTGTAGACGTTCGTCGTATCGAAAACAAACTCGGTATCCACGGTTCACCTACTTGCGAATTGGTTTACAAGAATGCCAAGGCTGAACTTTGTGGTGACCGCAAACTTGGTTTGATCAAGTACGTAATGGCTTTGATGAACGGTGCCCGTTTGGGTATCGCCGCTCAATCAGTAGGTTTGAGCCAGGCAGCTTACAACGAAGGTTTGGCATACGCCAAGGATCGTAAGCAGTTTGGTAAGGCTATCATCGAATTCCCGGCTGTATATGATATGCTTGCCATCATGAAGGCCAAGCTCGATGCCGGTCGTTCGTTGTTGTACCAAACTTCCCGCTACGTAGACATCTACAAGGCACTGGATGACATTGCCCGCGAACGCAAGCTCACTCCGGAAGAACGTCAGGAACAGAAGAAGTTCGCCAAGTTGGCCGACGCCTTCACTCCGCTTGCCAAGGGTATGAACTCTGAATACTGTAACCAAAACACCTACGACTGTATCCAGATTCACGGTGGTTCTGGTTTCATGTTGGAATATGCTTGTCAGCGCATCTATCGCGACGCTCGTATCACTTCTATCTACGAAGGTACCACTCAGTTGCAGACCGTTGCTGCTATCCGCTACGTAACCAACGGTTCGTATGCCGCTACTTTGCGCGAATACGAAATGATTCCTTGCAGCGAAGCAATGCAACCACTGATGGACCGCATCAAGAGCATGACTTGCAAGTTCGATGCATGTACCAATGCAGTGAAGGAAGCCAACGATCAGGAAATGCTAGACTTCGTGGCTCGTCGCTTGTACGAAATGGCTGCTGTTTGTGTGATGTCTCATCTCATCATCCAAGACGCTACCCGTGCACCTGAATTGTTTACAGAATCGGCTCACGTATACGTAAACTATGCTGAAGCAGAAATTGAAAAGCACTTCAACTTCATCCGCAAGTTTACTGCCGACCAATTGGCAAATTACCGTCAGTAATTGACATTTTTCTCATAAAAGGAAGAGGGCATGCCATTAAGCGTGCCCTCTTCCTTTATTTTTTAACAAACGTGTGTTGTTATTTCTTGAATTTTGACTAATTTTGCAACTTATTATCAAAAACCAGCAACTAAATTAAAAGAAATGAACAAAAAACTGAATCCAACGGTTTGGAATCATTTAACGTTTCGTACCATTGCGTTCGCTATTCTTTGTTGCATGGCAACTTTAGGAATATACGCGCAAAATGCTTCCAAACAAACCAATGCCTTGTATCAGGGTATTGTTGTAGATGATTTAGACAATCCATTGATTGGTGTAAACATCACAGTGAAAGGAATGAAAGGTGAAGGTGTCATTACCGACAATGACGGTCAATTCCGCATCACTCTTCCGCAAAAGAAATACACTTTCGTTTTCTCGTACATCGGTATGAAAACGCAAGAAGTGGTAGCTCAAGCAGGTAAGAAAATGACCATCCGCATGGTCGAAGACAGCAATCTTCTTGAAGAAACTGTTGTTACCGGTATCTATAGACGTCGTTCAGAAAGCTTTACCGGTGCGGCTTCCATCTATACAGAAGAGAAGTTGAAGGAAATAGGTAACCAAAACTTGCTGCAAAGTTTGTCCGCTATCGACCCGTCATTCTCTATATTGGACAACAACCTTGCCGGTTCTAACCCGAATGCCATGATGGATATCAGCATCAACGGTAAGATGAGTATCACCGGTTTGGAAGACACTTATGGCAGCAATCCTGACCAGCCCCTCTTCATCCTCGATGGTTTTGAAACAACATTGGCCCGTATCAGCGACTTGAGTATGGACCGTGTAGAAAGCATCAACGTATTGAAAGATGCCGCTTCAACCGCTATCTACGGTGCCAAAGCCGCCAACGGTGTTATCGTTATCGAAACCAAGAAACCGGAACCTGGTAAACTCAGATTCAGCTACAACGGTAACTATCAAGTGGCATGGGCCGATTTGAGCGACTATAATTTGATGAACTCCAGCGAAAAACTTGAATTCGAAAAATTAGCAGGTTATTATGGTGAACTGGACAGCAACGGTGAAATCTTATTGGATTCACAACGCGCTCTCTATTATTCACGTTTGAGAAATGTTGCAGCCGGTTTGGATTCTTATTGGATAAACGAACCTTTGCGTACCGCCTTCACACACGACCATAGCATCAATGCCGAAGGTGGTGACTCTGCTTTCCGCTATGGTTTGACCTTGCGATACAAAAATACCGAAGGGGTTATGAACGGTTCCGGACGTCAGAATTTGGATGGTACCATTAATCTTGCTTATCGTTTGGATAACTTCAATTTCTCTAACCAAACCAACATCTATTATACAGATGTAGAAAACAACGTTGTACCTTTCAGCGATTTCGTTCGTGCCAATCCGTACTATGCAAAGCGTGACATCTACGGTGACATCTATCAGGTTTTGGAAAGCTACGACACCATGTCGGGTACAGAATATGTATACAATCCTTTATGGGACTATACGCAAAAGAGTTTTAACGTAAGCAACCAACTGACATTCAATAACAACTTCAACGTTGAATACAATCCGATTGAACAAATCCGTTTGGTAGCCCGTATCGGTTTGACTGTAACTAAAGACAAATCTGAAGTTTTCACTTCTCCATTTGATTCGTCATTTGCAGGAACAGAACAATTGAAACGAGGCAGTTACAATAATTCAAATGCAAACACTACCTCGTTGGACGGTAACCTCTATGCCAGCTATGGTGATGTAATTGGCAAACATACCTATACCGTTATCGGAGGTACCCAATTAATGCAAAACGATTATAAGAATTCAGGATTCACTGCAATAGGATACATTACCGACCAATTCTCGAATCCGAACTTCTCTAACGGTTACGAACAAGGAGGTCGCCCTCAATCTTCCGTAACTCGTACTCGTTCTGCCAGTTTCTATTTGAATGGTAACTATGCATACGATATGCGTTACTTGCTCGATGTCAATGTACGTACCGACGGTGCATCTGTTTTCGGCATCAAGAACACATTCTCTTCCACTTGGTCACTCGGTTTGGCTTGGAATGTTCATAACGAAGCTTGGTTCAAAGGTTCCAAAGTATTGAACACCCTCAAACTCAGATATTCTATCGGTAATCCGGGTAACCAGAACATCAACGCCCGTCTGGCCAACAATGTATATACTTATTATACTTCTTACCCCAACTTATTCGGTTTGGCAGCTATCGTAAGCCAATGGGGTAATCAAAACTTGAAATGGCAGCGTACTACCCAACACAACTTCGGTTTGAATTTGGATATGTTCGATTCTCGTCTGAATATTACAGCCGACTATACTATCCGTAACACAGACCCAATTCTGTTGACTATCCAGCAACCTACTTCTACCGGTACTTCTTCCATTCCGATGAACATCGGTGCAACCAAGAACAGAAGTTTCTCCATGTCGGCCCGTTACGATGTTATCCGCAACCGCGATTGGAGATGGATGTTGTCTTTCAGCACTTTGAGTGCCAAGACCAAGTATGACAAGATTGGAGATTTGCTTGAAAAATTGAATGAAGAAGGTCGTGCCAGTCAAACGTTGAACCGTTACTACGACGGAGTAAGCAATACCGCATTGTGGGCTGTAAAATCGGCTGGTATCGATCCGATGACCGGTAACGAAGTATTTATCAAGAAAGATGGCAGCTACACCTACGAATGGGATGCTTCAGAAGAAGTGATTTGTGGTGATGCCACTCCCGATTTCGACGGCAACTTCGGTTCCACTTTACGCTACAAAGGCCTTTCTTTAGGTATTAATTTCCGTTATAGATATGGTGGACAAACCATACTGAACACATTACTGAATAAGGTAGAGAACATCACTTCTACGGAATTGAGATACAACCAAGACGAACGTGCGCTGCACGACCGTTGGCAGAAGCCGGGTGACATCGCCAAGTTCAAACGCATTGACGATACATCAACAACCCAGGTTTCTTCACGTTTTATTGCTGACGACAATACATTGGAATGTAAGTCCATATCGTTGGGATATGAAACGACAACAGCTCCATGGATTAAGACTTTGGGATTATCATCACTCACTTTCCGTGTTTATATGAATGATATATTCCGTATTTCTACCATCAAGGAAGAACGTGGTTTGAACTATCCGTTCCAACGCTCCGTTTCTGCCTCATTGGGTTTACGTTTCTAACTAATTATGTCACAGATTATGAATATAAAGAATTTATTTAAAATAGTTGTCGTTTCGGGTTTGTTGGCAGGTACTTCCACCTCTTGCTCCGACTGGCTCGAAGTGGATTTGGAAGACTCCATTTTGGAGAACAAGCTTTTCGAAACGAATGAAGGATATACTTCCGTATTGAACGGTGTATATGCCAAAATGAACGAACAATACGGTTCAACACTCTCTATGGGTACCATTGATGCGATGGCCAAACTTTATGATATAGGTTCCAACCACAATCAATACCCTTATTACAATTTCGATTTTGATGGAGCAAACTTCAAGAGCATGTCAGGAAATGTATGGACCAATTTATATAGTCTGATTGCCAACCTGAATACCTTGCTCGATTTCTGCGATGCACCGGAATCGACTTTAAAGGAACACTATTATCCTTATATCAAGGGTGAAGCATTGGCACTCCGTGCGATGTTGCATTTTGATTTGCTCCGTCTTTACGGTCCTATCTATTCAGAAAAAACAGCCAACACGGTTTGCATCCCTTATCAGGAAACTTCCTCTAAAGACATCCAGCCACTTCTTTCAGCTCAAGCGGTATTGGAAAAAGTAATCCGCGACCTGAATGCAGCTTCCGAGTTACTGAAAGACGACCGCATCCGTACAGAAGGAGTATTGAACAGTGAACCTGAAAATCCAAACGAAGAAGTTGACTTCCGTTATCGTCAGTTCCGTTTGAACTATTATGCCGTACAAGGTTTGCTTGCTCGCGCCTATCTTTGGAAAGGCGACAAAGCAACCGCTTACCAATATGCCAAATCCATCATTACTGAAAATGAAGCTAATGAAATTTTCAAATGGACTCCCAAGGCCAGCATACAAGGTACAAACCCAGATTTGATTTTCTCCACCGAAGTGATGTTCGGTCTTTACAATCTTTCAAGATTGAACAGCTACGACAACTATTTCAATCCTAATGCCAGCTATACCAATGCGTTGACATTCGCAGGAGAAACAATGGCCGAAGGAGATATGACCTCAAAGACCAACTGGTTCTACGATGACATCAATGACTTGCGTTTATCTGAAATGTGGTCTGTAGAAACCATCGAGGAAGTGGACAATTATGGTGCAACAACCATGCATACCGCCTTGTGCTTTAAGAAATACGATGATGTATATGTAAGCAGTACACGCCGTTACATGATTCCATTACTCCGTATGAGTGAAATCTATCTGATAGCTGCTGAATGTGCTACAGATATGAATGAAGCCATAGGATATGTAAATGCTATCCGCGCCAATCGTAACTGTGTAAACATTGAATTGACAGGAAACGAAACGCAAGAAAGCATCCAGACTTATATAGATAATGAATTTGCCCGTGAAACAATCGGCGAAGGACAGCTCTATTTCTATTACAAGCGCTTGGCCAAGACATCCGTCTTGAGCGGTTCGTCGGGTGATTACGAATGGGCCGATTGGTATGGTGCAGAAGTTGACATGGATTTACAGAACTATGTATGGCCATTGCCTCCTGTTGAAGAAGACAAACGTGCAAACTAATTAATGAATCATTATGAAAAATAATATATTGACTTTATGTGCCGGATTTTGCCTGCTGGCACTTACCAGTTGCGAAAAGGAACTGATGACATACGAAGGCAAAGATTGTATCTATTTCGACATTCGCAGAGGGGCCGAATGGATTGATCCGGACTTATGGGCACACGAATACTATTCAACCGTTTCTTTCGGAAGCACAATGGATAATGACATCCCATTGAGTCTGAAAGTACAGGCCTCGGGAATGCCCGCTGATTTCGATCGTGAATTCAGCTTAACAATAGTTGCAGACAGTACAGAATTACAAGCTGGAGATTATGACGGATTGAACACATCCTATGTCATTAAGGCAGGTGAAACCAGCACCAATGTAGACTTGATCTTTCATAGAAAAGAGCACATGTCTGGAGATACTTTGCAATTACAATTGCAATTAATCGAAAACGAGCATTTCAATCTGATGTATACCAATTTCGGAAAAGCTCCTGAACAATATGCACCTTCGGCCAATCCTGCTTTCGACTACAATCGTGATGCATCGATACACAACATCTTTGTATCCGATGTCATGTCCAGACCGAAACAATGGTTAGGAAATGATGTAACTGGCTTAGGAGTCTTTGGAGCATTCTCCGCTAAAAAATGGAAACTGATTATGGAATTATCAGGTACTACCATCGACGATTTCTCTAATGCGGCAACCATGCCCAATGCTCGTATGACCGCCATTGGAGAAACTTTGGCAACTTACCTGATTGAAAAGGCAATAGCTCGGGAACCAATATTAGAAGATGATGGAACCATGATGTTCTGTATGGCTGTAACCAATTTGGGTGGCAACAATGCATGGACTCCCTTTACTACCCCAGAAGAATATTATCAATAATTAAAGATTAAATCATGAAAAAGAAAATATATTTATTCTTACCGATAATAGCTGCCATATTCAGTTTTCCTTCTTGTGTAAACGATGAGGGGAATGATGTAATGGCTCCTATCAATGAAATCGAGATTTCGGGAATAGAAGAAGAATACAATGTCGTAACCCAACAAGAGACGCTTACCATTACACCCGAAATAAGCGGAACTATCAGTAAAGCTGATGAATCGGATTTGGAATACGAATGGTTTTTGTGCAACGATGGTATAACCGACCATCATCATGAAATCATTTCCACTGAAAGAAATCTGAACTATCCCGTTGTTGCCCCTCCCAGCAATTACACACTGTACTTTTCTGTAAAAGATAAAGTTACAGGATTGAAGTGGGAACAAGCATGTGCATTGAACATTATCAGTCCATTTGTTCGTGGATTCTACTTGTTTGGCGACAAAGAAGACGAAACAGTTGGTCTGGATTTTGTCAGTATGATTAACGGTCGCGACAATACAGTCATTCCTAACATATTGAACAACGACCTTGAATTACGTGGAGCTGAGAACATTGTCTTTACAGGCTATTACTCCATTTATCCAGAAAGCAATATTCTTTGGATCATCACAAAATCGGGTTCATATAAAGTTGAGAATAGCGCCAGCCAAACTAAATTCAATCTGATTAAAGAATCGGGCAATCCTGAAAACTTCATATTCCCGACAATACCCGTTACTCGTCCAATGAAGATTATAGGAGTATGGCCTCATTCCATTGGCAAGAACAATACCAACTTGGCACGTACAGCTCGTGTAGTATGTACCGAAAATGAATATTTCAATGGTTCATTCTATGGTACAGCCGAGGCATACGGTAATCCCATCAACCGATATTCTGCATCCAGCAAGGAATTGTTCAAACCGTCCAAATATGTATTCTATCAAGGAAATTCAACATATTTGTCGTATATGGCCTTCTATGATGAAACAAATGACTGTTTTGTACGTTTGAATTCATCCTATTCGTTCGCCAGCAGTTCAGTCAAACAAACCAACAATGGTACTCCATTCTATTTTGACCAGAAGCAATATGCTTCTCCTCGAAAGCTGATATATGGTGAAAACGGTTATGGAAACAATGGACAGTCGTATGCCTTGATGCGCGATACAGATGGTAATTATTATGTATACATGTTCCTTGTATCATCCTCCATTTCTGCAAAAGCAGAACGTAGTATAGACTTGAGCATTGCAACCGATTTTGCCCAGGCCGACCATTATGCATTCTATTCCATGCAACAGATTATTCTGTATAGTGTAGGAAGCAAGCTTTATGCATACGACTATTCACGCCACGAAAACAAGCTCATCCGTGATTTTGGTACAGAAGTAACCTACATTGGTATGGATTACAACTCTAACAATGACCCGAACCACTTGCTTGTAGCCACTTATGGCAACGGAAAGGGTGTAGTATATGGCTATAGCGTAACGGACAATCAAAATCTTATCGAAGCAAAGCCTGTTGAAGGTGAAGAATGGCATACAGATTTGAAGGTTGTTAAAATTGAATATCGTAATGCAGCCAACTAATCTCTTAAAATGAAATATATGAAAAAAATAATATCTATCCTTTTGCTGGCAGTCATTGCACTGTCAGCAAAAGCTCAGACGCAATTCAGAGACTTGAGTTTTGAAGAAGCGCTTGCAACAGCAGCTAAAGAAAAGAAACAAGTCTTTATCGATTTCTACACCGATTGGTGTGGACCATGCAAGAATATGGCAAAGAATGTTTTTCCGCAAGTTTCTGTTGGCAATTACATGAACAAAAATTTCGTTTGTGTGAAGTACAATGCTGAAAAAGAAGGAAAAGAATTGGCCAAGACATATCATGTAACCGCCTATCCGACCTTTATCATTGTCGACACACAGAAGAAGGTTTTATTGGAGCTGAAAGGTGCCATGGATGGAGAGAAATTCATCAACAAAATCAAGTCAGGACTGAATCCAGACCAAACTCCCGAACGAATGGCAGAACGCTATAATTCGGGCGAAAGAACTCCCGAATTGGTTAATCTGTATGCCATGTCGAAGATGGAAAAGGGCCTCGAAGAAGAAGGTTTCAAGATTGTAAATGATTACTTCAATTCATTGGACGACAAGCAACGTCTGGCCAACGAAAACGCTTTCCTGTATACCGTTTACACTCTTTCATTGGACGATCCAAAAGCAAAATTCATGATTGATCACCGCCAGGCATTCAGTAATGATTCAAAGGAAAAAATCAATGCACGTTTAGAAAAATTGTATCGTTCAGAATTGATTACCTATTTTTCAGGATATCGTCGTCAACAAAAGACTTACAAGGAAGAAGAATATCAAGCATTAAAAAACAGCATTAAAGAAATGGGTATGGACAAGAAACATCCGTATGCTCCCATATTCAAATTGATAGAATGCAGAAATGTAAGCGATGACAATACATTCTTGAATGTTTGTGAACAAGAATTTGATGCATTGCACACAGCAGATCAAAATCTGTTGATAATGAATCTTCCAAGACTAATTGATACGAATGATGTTGCCACTTTAAAAAACATATCCAAATTTATTCGTTCACATTTAAGTGAACTGGATGCAAGTGCCATCACATTATCCGGACACACTTTGAGAAGTATAGAAGAAAAGATTAAATAAATTTTCCATTCCAAAGAAGAGGCTGTACATTCTAGATTTTTATGCAAATAAAACGTAGAATGTACAGCCTCATCTTCTTTATCACTATCTTACCACTCTGGTAAATTCCGGTTTGGAACCGGCTTCATTTCCTACCGTTACATAAATCGTACTGGTTCCGCCATTGCTTTCCACTTCAAACACATAATCTACACCATCCGAAGTGCCACGCTTGCCAACCAACACCGGTGTACCCAACGGGAATTGGTAATCTCCACAAGCCGCATCAAACAATTGTTTTTCCTCTTCCGATACCGGTCGCATTTCCGAATACCCAGGAATAGCCTCTACCATTCCTTCTATGTAACTGTTTTCCACTAGGAAGCGGTTCAATTCCTTTGCAGTAGCCGAGATACGGGCATTACGGATACCAAAACCGTTGTCAGCTATTTCAGCCTTGGGCAATGCCTTCTTCAGATCCTGAATGGCAGGTTCCAGTCCCCCACTTCCGAACGTACAGAAAGTAACGATTTTCTTTCCTTCAAAATCATACTCATTTACCAATGATGAAATGGGCATGGCATACGTACCGTACCAGATAGGATATCCCAAGAAAATAACTTCATACTTGGAAAGATCGGCTTTCAACGGATTCAATTTCGGCAGAACACCTTCCTGACGTTCCTTGCCTACTCTTTCAATGGTTTCGGCGTAAGTACCCGCATAAGGGTTTTCCAGTTCGATAGCCTCTATATCGGCTCCCAAAGCCTTCTGCAGTTCTTGTGCCACCGTTTCAGTAGCCCCCGTCTGCGAATAGTACAAAACAAGTTGTTTGGGTCCCGAATCTTTCGAACCACAGGCTGCAAAAGTCCATGCCAATACAGCCATCATTGCTACAAATAAGTTTTTTTTCATATCGCTCATAATTTAATTAATATCAACGGTGTAAAGGTAAAAATTTATTTCCTACACACAAAAGGATAATCAAAAACCGTCGATTTATCAGGAAAGTCTTTACACATATCTAGAGAAGTTGACTATCTTTGCAAAAATTACCTTAAAAAAAACAATACGATGAAAAGGATTCTACTTACCGCAATGGCAGCAACGCTCTTGTTCTCCTGCCAGTCCAACAAACAACCAGCTTCCTCCGAAGTTGAAATAAGTCCAGTTGTAGTGACCGACAGCATGAAATCCATGTACAACCACTATGCCAAATGGTTTGCTGATAGTGAAATGAAACGCTTCCCCGAAGCCTGGCAACTGGATCATGGCAAACGATTGTTCTTTGGCTATGCCCAAGGAGTGGGCTGCTGTGCCATGCTCGAAATGTGGAAAGCTACCGGCGATACCAAGTATTACGATTATGTGACCGAATGGGCAGATACCATTGTTTTCGAAGATGGGAATATCCATTTGTACGACATGTCTACCTACAACATCGACTATATCAACTCCGGCAAAGTACTTTTCGATGTATATAAGCAGACAGGCAACGAGAAATACCGCAAGGCTATGGATTTGTTGGTCAAGCAAATGAAACAACATCCCCGCACATTGGAAGGCGGTTATTGGCACAAGCTGAGATATCCTCACCAGATTTGGCTCGACGGACTTTATATGGGTTCGCCTTTCCTGGCTCATTATGGTGCGGAATTCAACCAACCCGAATGGATTGACGAGGCCGTGAAGCAGTTCACCCTCTGCCACAAGCACACTTACGATGCCAAGACCGGACTCTATCACCATGCTTGGGACGAAAGCAAATCGCAGCGTTGGGCCAATAAGGAAACCGGTCATTCACCCAATTTCTGGGGTCGAAGCATCGGTTGGTGGTTCATGGCCATGGTCGATGTACTCGACTATATCCCCGAGAACCACGAAGGTCGTTCCCGCATCATTGGCTACATCCAAGGATTGGCCGATGCATTGCCCAAGTACATGGACGAAGACGGATTGTGGTATCAGGTAGTCGATATGCATGAACGCGAAGGAAACTTCCCCGAAGCCTCTGTCACCACCCAGTGCATGTATGCTTACGCCAAGGCAGTGAACAAAGGATACATCGACGAAAAATATCGCGCCATCGCCATCAAGGCTTTCGACGGATTGAAGAAAACTTTGTTGAAGGAACTTCCCGACGGTACATTGAGCCTTACCCGTTGTTGTCAGGTAGGTGGTTTGGGAGGCGATCCCTATCGCGATGGCAGCTTTGAATACTACATCGGCGAAAAGATACGCGACAACGATGCCAAGGCTACAGGACCTTTCATTATGGGATTGTTGGAGTTAGGGAAATAACAACTCCACATCCTTCCGATAGCCCGACGAAGTCATCACAGCTATAGGTTCACCGGCCTCATCGGTGATTCTTACTTCGATAAACGGAATGCGGCGATGGTTGAAAGCCTCCACCGCTTCGGCATATACATAACCTTCTTTCGCAGCGCGGAGGAAGGTTATGTTGGCAGATAGGGATAAAGTCAATTGTTTCCGGCTATTGGCTACTGCGGCAAAGGCCAGGTCGGCCAGTGTAAACAAGGCACCCCCTTGGCACACCCCCCCAGCATTCAGATGTTCTTTGGTTACCATCATTCTTGCCTTGGCATAGCCGGGTTTTACTTCCATCAGTTCCACTCCTGCATTAGCCGCAAAGCGGTCGGCCTTAAAGAATTCTATAAATTTTTCCATAACCTTTATCTAATCGTCACCATCGTTGCTCCAAACCCATATTCGCGGAAGGAGGCATCCTGGCTTTGGTAATTCTTATACTTATATTTCAATTCCTGAAGGATGGCCTTGCGGAGTACGCCATCACCCTTTCCGTGGATAAAGACAATCTTCTGACCTTTCTTGTTCTTGTATTCATCGAGAGTCTTGCGGAACACATCCAACTGATAGTTCAAAATTTCACCATTGCCCATCCCTGCAGTAGTGTCCAGCAATTCATGTGCATGGAGGTCCACTTCCACTATGCCATTGTCCTTGGGTTTCTTTCCTTCGGGCTTGCGGGCTGGTTGCATATCCTCACGCTTCTTGGTGAGCAAAGCCTGCTTGATGTCTTCTCCTTTCAAGAAACTTTGGCGGGCCGGCATATCATCCTTTACAATATCATAAATCAACGAAGGCTCTTCGAAGAACAAACTGTCTTGGAACGTATGCAATTTGTAGAACTTCACCGTGTCGATGCGCAATTCCACTGATACGGCCGGCTTCAGCATAAAGCTACGGTCGTCCTTGAAAGCCAATACTTGCACAGCCACATGTTCCAGTTCATTCAAGATGCTCTTTTCAAATTCCTCGATAAAGAACTTGGTATTAGGAGCCACTGTTCCATGACTACGTACCCGCCAGTTGTGTCCTTCAGCAGTCAGATACGTAAACACCACGGTGTAGTTGCTATCATTGATGAGATACGCATCGAAGGCTGTTGAAGAGATAGCCTTGATGTCCTGTGGTACGAATCCCAACATCACATTCAGTACATCACCCCCCTTTCGTTCGGGTTGGCGATAAGTAATCGGTTTCTCTTCCACTTTAGGCTGAGGAACTGCTTGTGGAGCCGGAGCCGGTTTCCGTTTGATGTTATAATCATCCGTTTCTATCACCACACACTCGCGTATCAACATCGGTATATCGAATCCGTCGGCATCTTGCACCAACACGATGTCCTTTCCTTGAAAGCCTGTCACTATTCCACCTCCCACTTCGCTCAGGAAGCGTACTTTATCTCCTATTTTCATGTAAATTCCTTTTTTGTTTCGACAAAGATAGGTACTTTTGCGCAAAATTCGAGTTGAATGGAAAAGAAAGATACCAAACATATCAAAATCAGTGAGTTCAATTATCCGTTGCCCGATGAACGCATTGCCAAGTTCCCTTTGGCCGAGCGCGACCAGTCCAAGCTGTTGGTTTACCGTCAGGGCGAGGTAAGCGAAGACCGTTTCACCTCCCTACCCAACTACCTGGAGCCTGGTGAGATGATGGTGTTCAACAATACCAAGGTCATCCAGGCCCGCCTCCATTTCCGCAAGGAAACAGGTGCCCTCATCGAAGTATTCTGTCTGGAACCCATTGCACCCAATGACTATGTGCTTTCTTTCCAGCAAACCCGTCATTGTGCTTGGCTCTGCATGATAGGCAACCTGAAGAAGTGGAAGGAAGGTACCCTGAAACGCACCATCCAGGTAAAGGACAAAGAAATCACCCTCTGTGCCACCCGCGGCGAATGTCGGGGTACCAGCCATTGGGTCGACTTTTCTTGGGACGATGAAAGCATTACCTTTGCCGATGTGCTCGAGGCCGTAGGCGAACTGCCCATTCCTCCCTACCTCAATCGGGAGACACAGGAGAGTGACAAGAAGACCTATCAGACCGTATATTCCAAAATCAAAGGATCGGTAGCGGCACCCACCGCCGGTCTCCATTTCACGGAAAACGTGCTGAAAGCCCTCGACGAACGGGGTATCGACCGCGAAGAGCTCACACTCCACGTAGGAGCAGGTACCTTCAAGCCCGTCAAAAGCGAAGAGATAGAAGGCCACGAGATGCACACCGAATACATTTCGGTCAACAAGCGCACCATCCAGAAGCTCATAGCCCATGGAGGTCGCACCGTAGCGGTAGGCACCACCTCCGTGCGCACCCTCGAAAGCCTCTATTACATGGGAATCATCCTTTCGCAAAACCCCGACGCCAATCAGGAAGAGCTCCATGTCAAACAGTGGATGCCCTACGAGAATACCCAAAAGCTCAGCGCCATAGAATCGTTGCAGCACATCCTCGACTACATGGAGCGCCATTCACTCGATGCCCTTCACACCAGTACCCAGATTATCATAGCCCCCGGTTATGAGTACAAGATAGTGAAGAAGATAGTGACCAACTTCCACCAACCCCAAAGCACCCTATTGCTGCTGGTATCCGCCTTTGTCAAAGGCGATTGGCGCAAGATATACGATTATGCCTTGGCTCACGATTTCCGTTTCCTGAGTTACGGCGATTCCTCCATCCTCATTCCTTGAGAATATGAAACAAGATAACAACGAAGAAATGTTTCCCATAGTCGACGAGCAAGGCAACATCCTCAGTGCTGCCACCCGAGGCGAATGCCACAACGGCAGCAAGTTGCTCCACCCCGTCGTACACCTGCATGTATTCAATTCACGTGGCGAACTCTATTTGCAGAAGCGCCCCGAATGGAAAGACATCCAACCCGGCAAATGGGATACAGCCGTAGGCGGCCACATCGATTTGGGCGAGAGCGTAGAGATAGCCCTTAAGCGCGAAGTGCGCGAAGAACTCGGCATAACCGACTTCACTCCCGAGCTCCTAACCACCTACGTATTCGAGTCGGCTCGCGAAAAAGAACTGGTCTTTGCCCACAAGACCGTTTACGATGGTCCTATCACCCCCAGCGACGAGCTCGATGGCGGCCGTTTCTGGCCCTTGGAAGAAATCCGCGCCAACCTCGGTAAAGATATTTTCACGCCCAATTTCGAAAGTGAATTCGAAAAGCTCAAATTCTAAAACAAATATTTACATAAAAAGGCCGATTAATTGACACATGTCAAGTAATCGGCCTATAAGTGTAATTTTACCCTTTATTTCATTTCTCATTCAAACAAAAGCCGTACTTTTGTGTTGTAAAACATAAAAACAAGGCAATTATGAGTAAAATTAAAGACTTTGCTAAAAGGATTCTCCTCCTGATGCCTATCAATCATACTGATTGGGTAATCGAAGTGAAATGAAAATGATTTGTTTTTTTTTAAGTAAAAAGAAAGGGTAACAAAATGAAAAAAGTAAAAGATTTTTTCAGACAGTACGTTGAAGGTATGAAAACAACTTCCGCACTGATGTATGGCATCTATATCAAGAAATAAGGCCATACTCGATTTTGAGACAAAATGAATGCAAATAAAAGGGCTGCTGCATATATGTGCAACAGCCTTTTTCCCTTTATTTCAAACCCGCTCTCCGGCAATCCACCAATGTCAGAGCAAACCATATCAGGAACAATACCGACATCAAGGCATGACCATAAGTAAACACCAGCGCCGTAAAGGCAATCACCACGTGCAGGATGCGCAAAGTTTTTTCTGCACTGATTTCTTCTTCCAACACATCCGACAAGACCCGAGCCATCGGAGCTACACTAGCAAGTACATACAATTTAATGCGTTCCTTCAAGGAAATACGGAGAGCCATTTCTTTTTTCATAATCGTTTCGTTTATTAATCATGATGCAAAGAAACGGCCGTTTTTTGACAGGGTACGTCAAACTTTCAACTTATTTGCCCCCATTCGAAGTTTTTCTCGCAAAAAAACGTTAAATTCATCAGAGCCCAACACCTCGATATCCTCCATCAGTCCCAATACAAAACGGGCTACTCCCTCGTATCTGCACACCTCCGTTTCGAACAACCAATGGTTTCCATCCTCCTTCGTCAGGTACTTTTCCGCCAGCGGATACTCCTCCACCAGCAGGTTGGCGGCATTCATCCCCAATCTCAGTTTCACGGGCAACCGCTGGTCACTGCTATTATGGAACACATCCGTGTAGCCACCCCGGTGCTTGTCCTCCGCTTCCCAAGCTTCCTCCAGCATCTGTACCCGACCGATGCGCGACACTTTGAACAACTTATTCATCCCACTCGCCAGTTCGTAGCACCATATCTCACTGTTATTCGGCGTAAAGGCAAACGGTTCCACCACCCTATCGCGTGTAGCATGACTGTTGGACGATTTATACTGGCACAGCACCACCTTCTTCTTCTCCTTGATGGCCTCATACAGAAAATGCACATTGTCGCCTATCCCGTTGCGCACCACGATTTCCGACAAAATCTTGTAGTCGTATACCTTGTATAACTTCTGCTTCAAATCCTGTTTCATGGCCGTATTCCCGTCAATGCTTTCGATGGCCCTTTTCAGTACATACGCCTCCTCTTCCGTAAAGTGCACCAGGCTCGTGATATCCTTGAAGTAAGGCGACGACTTGTCCAGGTAGTAGCACTTGTTTCGTTTGCGTACCACGAACCCTGCCATTTTGAAAGCATCAATATAGCGGTACACATTCCGTGCGCTCATATCCAGTCGTTTTCCCAATTCCTCCAGGGTATAGTTTCTGTTCTGCGTCAGCATCATCATCAACCGAAGCTGTCGTTCAAATTTATGCAATTCCATAACAATCCGTTTTTGCAAAAGTAATAAAAAAAGTGGATGTGCAACCACACATCCACTTCATTATCATCGGTCGGACAATCTTACATCATGCCGCCCATGCCACCCATACCCGGGGCACCCATTGGCATTTCAGGTTTGTCTTCCTTCTTTTCCACGATTACACATTCGGTAGTGAGGAACATACCAGCGATAGACGCTGCATTTTCCAAAGCCACGCGAGTCACCTTGGCTGGGTCTACCACACCAGCAGCATGGAGGTTTTCGTACACATCGGTACGAGCGTTGTAACCAAAGTCGGCCTTTCCTTCGCGTACCTTCTGCACCACTACGGCACCTTCCTTACCTGCATTGGCCACGATTTGGCGAAGCGGTTCTTCGATGGCACGCTTGATGATTTCAATACCGGTTGTTTCGTCGGCATTGTCACCAGTCATACCTTCCAACGCATCGATAGCGCGGATGTAAGTCACACCACCACCCGGTACGATACCTTCTTCGATAGCAGCGCGAGTAGCACAAAGTGCATCGTCTACGCGGTCCTTCTTTTCCTTCATTTCCACTTCGCTGGCAGCACCTACATACAGTACAGCTACCCCACCCGACAACTTAGCCAGACGTTCCTGCAATTTTTCCTTATCGTAGTCCGAAGTGGTATTCTTGATTTCAGCCTTGATTTGG
This sequence comes from Bacteroides sp., assembly GCA_015060765.1. Lineage (GTDB taxonomy): Bacteria > Bacteroidota > Bacteroidia > Bacteroidales > Bacteroidaceae > Phocaeicola. Next base: position 15,717 of record SUXW01000019.1, on the reverse strand, counting down.
TTGATACGTTCCTGGATGCTTTCCTTGGCACCGGCACCGTTTACGATGGTCGTATTATCCTTCGAAACTGTCACTTTGTCACAAGTACCCAACATTTCGATGGTAGCCTGATCCAATGACAAGCCCTTTTCTTCGCTGATTACGATACCACCGGTCAAGATAGCAATATCTTCGAGCATAGCCTTGCGACGGTCGCCGAAGCCCGGAGCCTTCACGGCACAGATCTTCAACTGAGAACGCAAGCGGTTCACTACCAAGGTAGTCAATGCTTCGCTATCCACATCTTCTGCGATAACCAAAAGCGGACGACCACTTTGTACAGCAGGTTCCAGGATAGGCAAGAAATCCTTCAGGTTCGAAATCTTCTTGTCGTAAATCAACACGTACGGACGTTCCATTACACACTCCATCTTTTCTGTATCGGTTACAAAGTAAGCCGAGAGGTAACCACGATCGAACTGCATACCTTCCACTACACCGATGGTAGTATCAGTACCCTTCGCTTCTTCGATGGTAATCACACCATCCTTCGAAACCTTGCGCATAGCATCAGCGATGAGCTTACCGATAACCGGGTCGTTGTTGGCCGATACGGTAGCCACCTGTTCAATCTTGTCGTAGTTATCGCCCACCATTTCAGCCTGGCCCTTGATAGATTCCACCACCTTAGCCACAGCCTTATCGATACCACGCTTCAAGTCCATCGGATTAGCACCAGCAGTTACGTTCTTCAAACCTACGCCCACGATAGCCTGCGCCAATACAGTAGCTGTAGTAGTACCGTCACCGGCATCGTCGCCAGTCTTCGAAGCCACGCTCTTCACTAACTGAGCACCTGTGTTCTGGTACGGATCAGCCAGTTCCACTTCCTTGGCTACGGTTACACCATCCTTGGTGATATGAGGAGCACCAAATTTCTTTTCGATAATCACGTTACGACCTTTCGGACCCAGAGTTACCTTCACGGCATTTGCCAATTCGTCCACGCCCTTCTTCAGTTGGTCGCGTGCATCCATATTGAATAAAATATCTTTTGCCATAATCTTCAATTCTTACTTGTTATACAAATCAAACATGTTCCACGATTGCGAGCACATCACTTTGGCGCATCATCAAGTACTTCACGCCATTGTATTCCAATTCGGTACCCGAATATTTGCCATACAACACAGTATCGCCCACCTTCAGAATCATTTCTTCATCCTTAGTGCCGTTTCCTGTAGCCATCACTTCACCTTTCAAAGGTTTTTCCTTTGCTGTATCGGGGATGATGATACCGCCGATTGTCTTTTCTTCAGCAGGTGCCGGAAGAATCAGCACTCTGTCTGCCAATGGTTTAATGTTCATATTCCTTTATTTTATATATTATACATTCATTTTATGCCAACTTTGTTCATCACATGCGGCAATAATTCTATAGCGAAAAGTGTGCCAAACCCACTTTTTCTTCTTTTTATGACTTTTTGGCAGACAATAATGACACAATTTTTCTTCTTTTTTCTATCTTTGTCAAAATATTTAATCTCACTGAATCATGAAAAAACATTTATTTCTCAGTCTGCTGTTTGCCGCCATGCTCGGCTCCTGCACCAGCGAATCCACCCCATCTGCCGGACCTTCCTTCGAAGAAGTAGTTACCACCCGTCGCAGCATCCGTCATTACGATGCCACCAAGACCATCAGCGAGGCCGAAGTGCGCCAATTGCTCACCACCACCCAGGAAGCCCCCTCATGGGCCAACGGACAGCCCACCAAGTACTACGTAGCCATGACCCCCGAAAAGGTACAGGCCGTACAAGAGTTGATTGGCGACTTCAACAAGCGCAATGTACAGGGCGCTCCCGTCCTGATGGTTTCCACCTACGAAAAGGGCAAGTCTGGCCACTTCCAGGGTCAGGCCACCAACGAGATAGGCGAAGGCTGGGGAGCCTACGACAACGGTGTGAGCAATGCCTACCTGGTCCTCACCGCCCGTGCCATGGGCTTTGATACCCTCATCATGGGCATGCGCGATTCCGAGGCCCTCCGCACCCTGTTCGGTATCCCCGAGAGCGAAACCATCATGGCCGTCATCTCTTTAGGTTATCGGGCAAGCGAACCCAATCGCCCCGGTCGTCGTGACCTCGACGAGATCGTAAAATTCTTCTAAAAAAATCGCAATTTGACATAATCTGTCAAAAAGTGTCGGTTTCTTTGCGGAGAATCTTAAAACATATAGCTTATGCATGTTATCGGTCTCCTGCTCATCATCATCCTGATTTACCTGGCCATTGTCCATTGGTATATCACTGTGCCCCTGCTCCTCTTCCTGGTCTATTTGGGATACATCTACATTCCCCAAAAGCCCAAGAAACACCCGGTCAGGTTTCACACCCTGTGGTGGATTTTCATGCTCTGCGTGGTCACCCTCATCTGCAACCGCGAGAATATCCACGATTTCTATCGCATGATGAACTCAGAGACCCGCACCTATCAAGACAGAGAAGATCCCCTTGTAGAGCATGCCATCGCCCAGTCCGATGGCATGCTTACCGGCATAGGCACCCAAGCCTCCCCTTCACAAGACCTCTACGGCGGTCTCACAATAGGCATGTCGCCCTTCCAGGTAACGTGGCGCCTCACCCTTCATCCCGAGTTGGACTCCGACTTTACCATCGACAACGTCAGGCTCTTTCCCCCCAACCGCCATTATTTCGACAATCGGCTCTACGGCATCAGCTTCGGCATCAGCAACGACACCTGCAAGATTTCGAATGCACGCACCGTTGTCCGGTTCCTTAGTAAGAAATACGGCGAGCCCCACCACTGCACCTCTACCGATACCCTCTATCAAGCCCTGTGGCAGTTTACCGACAAGCATATCCTGGTAAAATGCCTTCCGAACGAATATACCAACACACTATACCTATTCCACCCCATCCCGCTGCTTCAGAAAATAGAAGCCGTGCACCAAAAGGAATTGAATGAAGAAGCCGAAGAAAAGCAAAGAGAAGCGGAAATAGCAGCCATAATAGCCGAGAGGGAGCGCCTCAAGGAAGAGCTGCAACGTCAAAAAGAATTGTTGAACCAAAAACTACAAGAAAGCCTATGACATCCGAAAGTTTTTCAACTAATTGTCATTTGTAAGATTGTAAGACTGTAAGATAATATCTTCCTCCGCCACCATAGGCAGAAGTTCCTCTTCAGCCTGTTGGTATGACTTGGGCTGATAGTTCATCAGCATGATACGGTTTAGAGTGAGCAGCAATCCCTGTAGATACTCCTCGCGCACCTTGGGCTTCAGCTGGCACTCCCAAATTTGGATGACGTGCCACCCCATGTCACGCAGTTTGATGCGCCTGTCCAGGTCCCTCTCCCGGTTCCGTTCAATCTTCTTTTGCCAGAACTCCGTATTTGACTTTGGCAGAACGAAATACTTGCAGCCCTCATGCCCATGCCAGAAGCACCCATTCACAAAGATGCAAGTGTGATACTTCCGCAATACAATGTCTGGCGTGCCTGGCAACCGTTTCACGTTGATGCGGAACCTGTACCCATGAGCAAACAAGAACTTCCTGACCAGCACCTCGGGCCTTGTATTCCGGCTCTTGATGCTTGCCATACACTTGTGGCGCTGTTCGGGGGTTAATTTGTCGGGCATAAGGGGAAATTATATAATCGAAACTTCCAGTTTTAGTCTCATTACAGCATCCAATATTCGAAGCATTTTAAATTTATCTTTGGTTTGCGGAGGTATAGTAAGCCAACAATCCTTGCCGATTTGTACTTGGCTATTGTATTGTTGTCGGGTAGTAATCAATGGTTTATCCTTGTATTGGAATCCCTTTCGAAAAATTTCCTCTACACCAATTTTCCAAATACATTCCAAAAATGTATCTATAGGATTCTCCCCTCCCACAAATTCGCCATCTGGGAATTTGACCAAAAGTTTATCTGCCCTTTTCTTCCCTTTCTGCGCAACCTTTACATCACTTGTTATGAAATCTGTTCCTACTTCTATATCCATCGCCAGCCACAACTCTTCTTTTATAGAATTAAGTTGTAAATATTTTTGGTCAGTATCACTTTGAATATTTACATACCACCCGTCTACTACTGGCTTCATATAATCCTTGAATTTGGGATAAATCTCTTTACTCAGCAAAGGATAATGACCAATTTCCAAGGTAATTCTATTGAAATTCTCAGAGCCTATTTCTTTTAGTACATCTATAAACGTCATAGTTACACTTTTATGGCAAATTACATTACCACTTGGCATAGTAACTCTTAGTAGTTTTTTCTTAGCTTTTTGTCGTAGGCTGTTTTCCATAAATATTATATTTCTTTATTATACATCTTCATCACATATTCGAATGAGATGAGTTCGCCCGGCTGCATCTTGATCCTATAGATATCCACCCTATCCTCTCCGATGGGGATGTATCTGCCAAGCCTCAACCGAAGTGCCGGTTTACCCTCGAAGGTAGTGAATCCCATACGACTTACTTCGTAATAGCCATCGATGGCACCCGCCACCATAGGTAGCAAGTATTTGATACCCATAAGGTTGATTGAAGGTATTTTCTCCATAACGTATACATCGGCCTGATGGTCCAAAAATTTGGAGAAATGGCTGTCCGTTCTTCTTACAAGGCCTGTAAGGATATTCTTTTCTTCGGGTTTTTCCTTGATATGTACAGGCATTCCAGTCATTACCTCCTTTATTATTTCTTGTGGGTTATCACCTAATCCACACTCTATCACATAGAAGTGTTTACGCAACTGTTCCAACAGTTTTTCATTATTTGCAGTATCTTTATGGTCTAGTGCTAGCGAAAAATAGTCCGTATTCTCATAAGGTGCATAAATTTTGCCCAATACATCTTGAAAATGTGTCTTTATATACTTTTTCCCATCTTCATTAGGCAAAGCTGTCATAGCATAGAACTGATAGTTCTTTTGTAATGTTTCTTGTATTTGTTCTCTAAACATTTTCCTCACTTTCTTTTTCCATGCATCCTTTTTCGAGCGGTTATTCAGAGCATAAAGGGATACCACAAACAAGAAGTTCACATCATAATGGCACACCAAAAGTGTATCACGATCAAACAAGCGGTTACAGAATTGTTCGGATGTAAAGAATTTGTTCTTCTTTTCTGTCGGTCGAATATTGTCTCTGTAACTCAAATCCTCTTCCATCGTAGCGCTGATGAAGAAGTTAGGAATAATGTTATATCCTTCCGTTTCTTCATCACGAAGTTTAGGCACTTCCCTAAATTGATTCCAATCCTTCTTCCAGTCCTCATCCTTTTCATCACCATTCATAAACAGGTTAAGGTTCCATTGTATTACATTCCTTGCATATGTAAATTGCTTGGCTACAGATTCTTTACCTATCGGATTGTTTCGTTTGTAATATTTAGAGTCGCCGATGTAATAGATTGGTTTATCTTCCTTATGGGTTGTCAAGCCATGATAAGTATAGATATGGTCAACCATTTTGCCATCCTCTTGTTTTTTCAAGCCTGCAGGAACTTCACCCGTTTCCCCTATCAACTCATCGATAATAGCTTCAAACACAATATTGAAATTCTTAGCTAACAAATAGTCTTTTTGGCCCATATTGATAGCTATTTCCTTTGCCTTATCAAAGAATGAATAGCACAATTGCCACAAATGCAAAGCCTTGTCCGAAAAATACTTGTATTTGATTTGTTGTAATTTGATTTTCCCATATCCGTTCAAATAACTTTGAAACTTTCTTCCCTTTATGAGTTCATAATTACAATTGACGTTGACCTGGAATCCATATCGTTCGTGAATGTAATCCAAGATGGAAAAGAAGATAACCAGCAACTCTTCGTCGAAGTTAATTTGTCTTTTCTTGTTAATGGGATTCACATATATGGCACTATTGTCTTGCACCATAGCATTCGTCCTTGCAATAGTTCGTGTCCAATTTATCTTGTTGAACCCCGAATGCATATTCTTGATGATGTACATAAAGAACTGTTGGTTGTCCTCGCAAAATTGAATCATCGAGAGAAGTATGTCCAAGAATGTATTGTTCCGTTGCTTTCGGCCTTTGTTTACTTGAGCTATCTTCTTGTGGTAAACAATGGAAGTGTCGTTTCGTTTGTCGTTATAAAACACCACAATAGCGCGATATATCCATACCGAAAAGTCATAGATAAAATTTTTCTGTTCTTCTGTCAATAGTGAATTCTCATTCACACAAATAATTTCTTCCGGGCGATATTGGCCGAACACAAGTTCCTCTCCATCCTTTACTTCCAACAACACTTTGGGTAGAATGAATACACAGTCGTAAACTTGCGGATGGGAATTAAAATAATACCCCACGTAGTTTACGCTCACATAGCCTTCGATGTCTTCAAGCACATCTAGTCCATAGATGGTTTCCCTCACATCAAGAGCCTTATACCTGTATTCTTCTATCAAAATTCTCATAATGTCTTACCTTCAAAACCTCACCTCTGCTATTGTATGGTTCAAACATTTACAACATCTTTAAAAGGTCAGCAACTTGCTGACTTTTTTCAAGATGTCGATATTTGGTCACCAATTGGTGTTATTCACTTTCCTCAAAAAGTCAATAAGCTGTTAGCTTTTTATAACTCGTTTATAAAAAACGATTTTATCCTTATTTATTATTGGAGTTCGAGATTCCCATTCTTTTATTTTGTTTCGTCAATAGTTTCTCCTCCAATCGGTTTTAAATCCAAATTATTCAGGAACATTTCTACCACTTCTTCTTTAACGACAGCCTTTCCGTAATTATCCACTCCATAGAAAGAGTTGAATGTAAGTTCCTTGTCTTCATTGTCATGGAATATGTTTCCTAAATCCTGGTCTTTGAACACATCGTTCCACAGATAGAAAATTACTTTACCTACAAATGTTTCTGCCGGAATTATTCCATTAATCGGCTTACAGAAAAAGTATCCCAACTTCTTGTCTTCCGACTTTGTCAGTTCTTCGATTTCTGCATTGATTTTCTGTATGAAAGTCCACCAATCATACTCATTACCATTTGCTTTAATTTTCCATCCCAATGGTTGACCATCATTTGATTTGCCTTCACAGATAGGTGTATACTGCCAATCCCAACGGCGTTTGAAGGCCGAGTCAATGGGGAACAGACTTTGGTCGCTGGTGTTCATGGTTGCCCAGATGTAGAGATTGTCCGGCAAAAGGAGTTTTTCACCACTTAGCACTTGTGCCACTATATCTTCTTCGTAGATATTGTTTATACGTTCAGCATCGGCAATGTTTTTCCCACTGAAAGCCTTTGCCAATTGTTTCTTCATATCCTTGTCGGCTTGAATGGGATAATCCGAAAATCCGGCTCCATTTCTATCAAGCAATTGGAAAAGGTCACCAAAAATCTGTGCACAGTTTCCACGGTTTATTTCTTCTATCACCAGATAAATATCTTTCGACTTTTCTCCTTCCGAAGCATCTATGTAAGCATTCCAAGCTTTGATGTACGCTTGTAAAAAAGCTTGTTCTACAAATTCATAAACGATACGGTTCTCTGTAACCTGTTTATCACCTTCTACAATAACCTTCCCTGTTACATCTCTTACCGGAATTTCAATGGATGTCGGTTTATAAGCGCCTACGAATGTAGAATAATCGCTATCCGGATGGAAAGTCGTACGGACAACTTCTTTGCCTTTAGTCAATCGGTTGATTTCATGAGACTTTCCTGTTCCGGGTGCGCCATAATAGATTTGTTGCAAACTACAATCCTTGACAGGAATCGTATTCTCTATTTCATCCACAATGCCATCATCCTCTATGTAAGCTTCTATTGTGTTTGAGATGTACAAATCATAGATATCATCCTCATTGCTTACCATCTTTACATTCGAATAACCACCAGCCAAATAATTACGGATACTAAATTTATTAACCAGTTCATTTCCGTTATATGCATATGGTAAATCAAATTGCAAACCATTCAAATATAATCTATCATCTATCTTTCCATTTTTTTGCAATATATCTTTACGAACATTCCATTCTACAATTCTTGTCTCCACCTTTATTCCATCAACAATAAAAAAGGAATCAAGTATAGCCAAATTCTCTTCTACAAATTTTGAAGAATACTCAACTTTATAATGCTTCGCACCCAAATCATATTTACGCGGTAAAATAGAAGCTATAAAAAGGATAGATTGTGACAAATTAGTTTTATGTAAACGAACTTTAATCGTACGATTTACACCTCCAAAGAAACTATAATGACCTTGATCGAAAAACAAATCTGTATTTTTCGCATCACCCGCAGTTAAAGAACGATAACTTGCATTGGTGTCGTTTATATGCTTAATTATTTCTGCCATAGTTACAATTCAATTGTTGGTTGCATTTCTAAAAAACAGTTCGTTGGTTTAACACCTAGCTTGATATTCTGTAACACAGCATCTTGATTCTTTACTTTTGTTTGAAAATCAAGTATATTTTTTTGCATTGCAGTCATATAGGTAAGACATTTATTGCAAATACGTAATTTCGTTTGTTCTTTATTTAAATCAAATACTCTAAATACTGAATATTCTAAATCTTTTCTTCCAACTAAGAAATCAATTTCTTGATTACTAAAAAACAGCAATTGTTCAAAATTATACATCGTTGATTTTACATCTATATACAACTGATTATTTACATAAAAGTCATAAGGGAGCCCGGATTCTGAACTTCTATTAACCCAATCAAAACAACTAATTCTACCTGCACTTTTTTCTTTCTCTAAATATTCAGCTATTAATTCCTCTCCTTTCTTCCCTGTTTCTTTGAAACGTATTTCAGCTTTTTCAATGTCTTTAGGCTTATATGGTTTTGACGGAGATTCAATCTGGGAAACAATTTCCAAATCTTTTTGAATTTCTGTGCTCACAAAGTTTACTTTCCGAATAATAAAATTAAGAGCATCAGACAATTCTTTTGAATCCTCCTTATAAACAACATCATATTTAGGCAATAAATGTCTTATTTCAGAATATTCTTTAGATTCATTATTTAATAACCAGAAAACCAACTCCTCGCTATCAAGACCTGTCCATATAAGAAACCATTCCAAATGTGGTTTTTGTTTCGCAAACTCTCTTATTTTAGAAACGATTGTTTCCGTATGGTTGTCACCCATACGTATTTTAGGGCTCCGATAAGTTCCATCAGGATTTTTAATTCTATCAAACAAACAAGACAATATGTCACAATAATTGTCATAAATCAGCATAGCCGACTTTACAACATCGCTATCATCTAAAAATGTTAACACTTCACCATATAAGCCAATATGTGTTTGATTGCTTGTTGTAGACAATCCTAAATCAGCCAAAGTTAATTTCTTGAAGCCAATTCTTTTCTCTGGGTTGAAAAAGAAGAAAAACATATTACTCATGTATTATTAGATTAGTTATTAAATAATGGAATATGGAATAAATAGTATTTACGCTAACCGCATTGCCCGCTTGCTTATATAAAGCTCCATCAGAAACATTACCTTCTTTTGCATTACTTGCAAAAAAAGCAGGAAAGCCTTGTAACTTAAATGCTTCTTGTGGCGTTAGTTTACGAATGGCTATTTGAGCCAATTCTTCTTTTGACATTCTTGTAGAAGGTCTGTCAACTCCTCTACTTTGAATATAAATATCACTATAATAATTATCTTGACAAGCGCGATGCATTTTATTCATTGTCGCAGTCAATGGTCTTGCTATAATTTTATCTATATCAGAATTAGATTTAAATTTTGCAGAGCCATCACTTAATATAGTTGGCTTTATGCGCTCTGAAAGATAATACTTAAAATCAACCTCCCTATCAAGTATGTCAATTGTAGAATTATAAAAATTCAATCCACAATTGTTTCTTAAATTTGCTTCAAAATGAGCACGCACATTTCGTTCGCTAAATTCAAATTCACCTTCCTCTTCATTTCTAGCAAAGATTATTACTCTATTTCTTGTCTGTGGAAGTCCATAATCTGAGCTGTTAAAAACATCGTAATGTACAATATAGTGTCTATCATTCAATTCTTTTAAAATTCTTGAAAGTGTTCGTCCTTTATCGTGTGTTGTCAAGTTCTTCACATTTTCCAATAAAATATAGTTAGGACGTTTTACATCTACTATATCCATAATACGAAAAAACATTTTCCCTCTGTCCTCTTGAAAACCGGCTTGCTGTCCCATCATACTGAATGTTTGGCATGGAAATCCGCCAGTAAGTAGATCAAAATGTGGCAAAGCATTTATGTTATCATTATTACTTGTAAATTGAACAATATCGCCTAATGCTATTTCGCCTTGTGTTTGATAGTTAATTGTATATGTACGTAATGCGTTCATGTCAATTTCTGAATATCCTACAGTGTCAAAGTTCATAACACCATCTTCCGTCAAGAGATCCAATGCTCTACGGAAACCACCAATTCCAGCAAACAATTCTAAATGATTCATAAGAATTTCATTATTGCATTACCAATTACATACGCTAACTTCACAGGAACTGCATTCCCAATCTGTGCATACCACATGTTCTGTGAACCTGTTATAATATAGTCATCTGGAAATGTCTGTATTCTTGCAGCTTCTCTAGGACTCAATCCTCTAGCTTCCCAAGGATGTATATACATATTGCAATCAAATTTCATATGAGACGTTATAGTTTTGCATATTTGAGTCTCATCTAATTTATAATATTTATCCTTGAATATGTCATTCCTTCTTTTGTAAGGCATTATATCTGCTATTGATTCATGCAGAGAATTTGCACCTTGAGGCAATCTTCTAAATATTTCTATATCTCTTTCGTTATTATATCGGTTTTTATGATTATACAATCTTGTTATATCTTTATCACCATTGATAAAATAATAAAATTCAGTCTTTGGGTATTGAAAATTACATTCAGTAAAGCCAGATAAAGGATCTTCAATATTTTTAGCTCCCTTTTCTTTTTTTGATTCCAAATGTGGCAATCCTTCCAAAGCATCACGCAAAATAAAAGCAGACCTTTTCTGTTTATATATTTCTTCAAATACCAATTTAGGTTCGACACCAACTCGATTACCAATCAATATAAAACGTTCTCTATTTTGAGGAACACCATAATCTTGAGCACGCAATAATGCGTAATCAAATTGATATTCATCACCTAAATATTCCTTAAAATTCTCCTCTATTTCTTTGATTTTATTACTCATCCCCTTTACATTCTCCATTATAAAGAATTTAGGACGTATCTTACTCAAAAAATACAAATAAGCTTTATACAAATTATTACGAGGGTCATCTATAATTCGTTGACGATTTGCCATAGAAAAACCTTGGCATGGAGGACCGCCACAAACTAAAGTTATGTCTGTTAGTAAATCATTGTAATCATCCAAATGCCTGTTTAATTCATTAATATCACCAACGTAATAATGTCTATCTGACAAACTATGATTAGCTTTATATGTATTACAAAATTGCTCAACTATTTCATTTACAAACCACGGTGTAAAACCTGATTGCTCTAGACCTAAACTTAATCCTCCACAACCAGCAAAAAGATCCACCATTTTATGTATTACACTGACAATTGCCATCTATTTATAATATTTCGTATTCCCAGCCAAGAGCTTGGGCTATACCAAGTACATTAATAATATTATTTCTTTCCCATTCTACACAAACTACAAATCGGATACCATCACCGCTTACAAGAATATCATTATCAGAAACAAAATAATGAACGTGATCTTCGCCTAATTCTTTCCATTTCTTTGCTGCTTCAATATCATCTTGTATGAATTCATATTGAGCATAATTTTGAAGGTAATCCCTTTTAAATGTAGCTTTTAATTCTTCAAAAGTTGTATCTGGAAATATTCGCAAAAATTCCTTGACAATTTCAAGAGCCATTTTGCGTTTGTTGTATTTTCCTTGACCATTAAGAGACATATAAATTGTTCCTCTTAAATCTTCACTTGTATATTTAATTTGAACAGGTAAAACTTTTGGTTTTACCAAAGTCACAGAATTATTTGTTTTCGATTTGTTAGGTTCAAACAAATCGCACCCTACAAATTTAGCCAGATATTGTACATACTTAAAAAACTCTTCTGACTTACCCCTTTGCTCAAGTCTCATATGAGGTGCTCTAGGCGTTTGAGTATTTTCCGTTAAATCAAAAACTCTCATTTTTGAAGCCTTTTCATAAGCCAAATATTCTAAGAATTGAACTTCAGTTTTGCTCAAAGAATCGTCACTTGCCATAAAAGCAAGCGCTTCATTCCAAAAATCCTTCTTAGAAATATGTTGCTGGATTCTAGACAAGAAGTTATCCGTTTCTCCAATATAGGCTTTTTCTAACTCTTTATTGAAAAGTATATAAAGAGCCGGTTTAGATAATTCTTCCTTAAATTTCTGTAAAAATTCAAAATCTACTCTTTGAATACTATACAATTTACAGAAACAATTATCCATATAGACTATACGTGAACCATACAAATCGTCGTTATCTAAGTATGTATATATTGTCTTTGCCATATTAATCCTCTGTATATCCAAGTTCTTTAGCCTTTTCTACAATTTTCAATGCAAATACGGCTTGTTTTAATGATGCAATATTTTTATTGCGTGACTTCATGGTTCCAAAATTGAATGCAGCCTTCCTTTCTATTGGGGTAAGCAAATTGCGCGTTTTAGCCCAATTGGCCAAGCCAAACCAATAGTTAGGTTCAATATCACATGCTTCTTGGATGCGGCTTTGCTGAGTTTCATTCAAGTAAGAGCCATCGTCGTTAGTGTCGGGTTGCATCAAATCTTCACTGAACTTTTCCAACTCACCTAACTTCAGTTTCAGCTTATTCCAACAATCAGGTTTCTTAGTCCATTCACCCACATTTGACGATTGATTTCCACCATTTGCCGAACTTGTAAGATGTTCCCAAACCATCGGAACCAATCTTTCCACTTTCTTAATTACTTCTCCTTGAACTGATTGATTTTCCCAAATGTAGGTCAAGTCCAAATTACCACCGGACAAGAAAGAAATAGCAGCCATAAGGTAGGCATTCATATTAGCCTTATAACCACCCAAATTCTTCGATTTTACAATACCGTCGATGGTGTTGAAAAGAATTCCCTTTGCTATTACATTCTTAAAATACAAAGCGGAAATGGTTGGCTTTTCGCGCTTGATATCGGAGACAAACATCTGGTAATTCTTTTCTGCACCCCGACAAACATCGTATGGGCGCTGTTTCCAAACAGTCTCGTACTTTGCAATGTCTGTCTTGGTAATTTTCTGTTTCTTGGGGTATTCTATCTTAAAACTCTTTTCATTGAAACCACTGAGCTGCGCCAATTGGTCAAGATATTGTCCGCGTGTACGTTCGAAATACCACTTGCAAACAGGCTTATTGTTGCCATTGGGTACCCATTCTGTTCGACTGAATTTTTCGAGTTCTACCAAATATGGATCATTAGCAGAAAAGTCTGAATTCTTAATAGCAGTCTGACTGTTGGCCGAAGTAGAAATGGAACGGATTATTTCATCATCATGCTCGGCATCGCGTATAACACTGATTTTCATAGGTACATACACTTTGCTTAAATCTACATCCTTATCAGTAAGCGAAGCTGCAATGGATGCCGTAGTTTGACCACCATTCACGATTTGCCAATCGTAAAGACGGGTTATATAAAGCACACCATCTATTTCTTTGGTTTCTATTTCGCTTGCTGTAGTTGAAATGCCATTATTGTAAGAAAAGAACATATCGGGAGCCGTACGCAATGTCTTGCGTATTTCTTTATTTACCTTGCCCTTGAATTGCAAAAAAGTACGCACATTCTTTTCTAAAAGCACTTGTTGGTATTGTTTGTATATTTTTGCCAATGTAATACCGGGTATAATGGCCAAATAAGCATCCACAAATAAATTCTGTTCGCTCATTTTTAAGCACTGTAGTTCTGTGTTGTATGTAGTTGGAAAATCTATTTCCACTTTTTCTTTACCGGCACGGATGTTATGCTGCTGATAAACTCGCTGGATATCCCAAACATTGAATTCTATTACATAATCTTCATCCTCACTTTCAACAGCAGCAGGGACAGCTGCAGGGTCGGTCAAACCATCTGTTATCACATAAATACGCAACTGATCGATTTGCCCCTTTGTGCTTTGTACCAGTTTGGCAACTTCTACAATTTCATCACTTGGAGCTACTTCTGTATTTTTGAACAATTGCCCATTCATAGCTTCGCGATAAAATGCCATCAAATAATTAAAGCCTTGTTGGACCTTACTGTTGTTAATTTTACCCAACAATGTATCAGCCTTTATCAAATAGAACAAATCCAATGATTCGGCTTCATCATTATAGTCATAGGCTGTAATGCGAGTACGAGTCTTTTGGAAGGAACATATTTGTGGAGCATTCACTTCCCCATTATCTTCCATATATTCCAGTATACTTGTAGCTAATTCTTGATCATAGTCGGCGCCAGTCATTTCAACTGACATGTTTACATTTTCAATAAACTCCCTTGCAAATTCTTTGATATCCATAGCTATAATGATTAATTATTCTTCAATTTTCTCCTGATACTTCACTATCGCTTCAATCACATCTCTGATTTCTGCATCTGCTACTTTTTCAGGAAGCAAGACTTCTTCAATCTTAATTTTTAACAAATCACAAATCTTCAAGATTTGAGCTAATGTAAATTTATGGTCTTGCTTGTAACTTTCAATATTGCCCAATTGTCCCGGACTGATACCCAAGTGTTTAGCAATGGAAGCCTGTGTAAAATTCTTATCTTCTCTTGCCTTTTTCAGACGAGAAATCACCTCATATTGAAATTCTGTTTTCATGTATTCTCATTTTGAGTGTAAATGTAATGAGATATAGCCGTTGACCCGTTCTCATTTTGAGTGTAAATATATTAAGTACAGCATTTATGAATACTCAGTATTGCATTTTGTATACAATGAATATTGGGGTAATATTTTTTATAGACTAACCCATCATTTTACTAAATATTGCCAAAATCAATAGAACGTAAACCGACGGTTTGCTACTCACCACCTGTCGAGTCATAAAGCATAAAAGCAATAGTTGCAAACATACAATCACACTGAGCATCAATGTATTACAATCTTACAATCTTACAAATGACAATTGACAATTAGTTCTATGCCATACTTAGTCCAAACGGCAAAAAATTGTAAAGAAAATTCTATATATTATTATATATAACATATATATAATAATATATAACTTTTGTGTAAGTTTTTTTGCAGCCGCTTTCGGCTAATTGTAATTGTAAGATTGTAAGACTGTAAGAACCTGTTTCGGCACAAAAGCACCCAAATACGGACAAATAAAGACAAATACGGACAATTACGGACAAATAAGGACAAATACGGACATTAGCCTACCGAAGGATGTTACCTTTGCATCGTGATTCGACGAAAGTGGCACTTTAGCAGAGAGAAAGAGCCACTTTACCAACCGGAAAGTGGCACTTCGCGAATCGCAAACTGCCATGTTAGATAAATTTTATTTATCTTTGCAACGGATAATAAAGAAAATCGTATCTATTTGAGTGACAGAGGTCAATAAAGAGGTCAAAAGCTGTTGGTAACGATTTAGCGACATTACCACCGCACCGATACGCTGTGCTTTGCTTATATCAAACAACT